>NZ_SCMX01000037.1 GCF_005503625.1 Cupriavidus sp. 2SB
GCGCGGTAGTGCCAGCAGCGCTCGCACTTGGCGTGCTGCGACGGCGTGACCGTCACCAGCAGGTCACCGCCTTCGGGAGCCGGCGTGACCTTGGCGGCCGACGTCAGCAACACGAAGCGCAGGTCGTCGTCCAGGCTCTGCAGCGCAGCCAGCACAGGGCCACCGGCCGCGATCGTGACTTCGGCCTGCAGCGAAGAACCGATCTCGCCTTCCACGCGCACAGCTTCGAGCTGGCGCGTGACCTCGGCGCGGACCGTACGGATGTCGTGCCACTTCTGCAGCAGGTTGTCCGCATCGTCCACACTCGGCACGTCGTAGTACGTGCTCGTGAAGATGGTGTCCGTGTGCTCGGTGCCGTGGGCAAAGATCTGCCACGCTTCCTCCGCCGTGAACGAGAGGAACGGGGCCATCCAGTGCAGCATGGCCTGCGTGATGTGGTAGATCGCGTTCTGCGCCGCGCGGCGGTCCTTCGAATCAGGCGCCGAGGTGTACAGACGATCCTTGAGCACGTCGAGGTAGAAGCCGCCGAGGTCTTCGGAGCAGAACGTCTGCAGCTTGGCGACCACCGGGTGGAACTCGTACTGCTGGTAATGCGACAGCACTTCCTTTTGCAGCCGCTCGGTCAGCGCCACGGCGTAGCGGTCGATTTCCAGCCACTCCGATGCCGGCAGGGCATGCTTGCCGTGGTCGTAGTCGGTCAGGTTGGCCAGCAGGAAGCGCAGCGTGTTGCGGATGCGGCGATAGCCTTCCACCACGCGCTTCAGGATCTCGTCGGAGATCGACAGCTCGCCCGAATAGTCGGTCGAGGCCACCCACAGGCGGATGATCTCGGCGCCCATCTTGTTCGAGATGTCCTGCGGCGCCACCGTGTTGCCCACCGACTTCGACATCTTGCGGCCTTCGCCGTCGACGGTGAAGCCGTGCGTCAGCAGTGCCTTGTACGGCGGCTTGCCGTACAGCATCGACGCGGTCAGCAGGGACGAGTGGAACCAGCCGCGGTGCTGGTCCGAACCTTCGAGGTACAGGTCAGCCAGGCGGCCATCGGGCTGGTCGGCCGACGGATCGTACAGTTCGTCACGATGCGAGCCGCGGATCACGGTCCAGTGCGTGGTGCCGGAGTCGAACCACACGTCGAGCGTGTCGCGGTTCTTCTCGTACAGGGCGGCTTCCTCGCCGAGCAGTTCCTTCGGGTCGAGCGATTGCCACGCCTCGATGCCGCTCTTTTCCACGCGCTTGGCCACTTCTTCCAGCAGCGCGGGCGTGTTCGGGTGCAGCGCGCCGGTTTCCTTGTGGATGAAGAATGCCATCGGCACGCCCCACTGGCGCTGGCGCGAGAGCGTCCAGTCCGGGCGGTTGGCGATCATGTTGTGCAGGCGCTGCTTGCCCCAGGCCGGGAAGAACTCGGTGTTGTCGATGCCGGCCAGCGCGGTCTCACGCAGCGTTGCCGAATTGTCCACCGGGGTCACGTCCATGCCCGCGAACCACTGCGACGTGGCGCGGTAGATGATCGGCGTCTTGTGACGCCAGCAGTGCATGTAGCTGTGCTCGTACTTGTGCGAGTTGAACAGGTTGCCCGATTCGCGCAGCACTTCCACGATCTTCGGGTTCGCGGCCCAGATCGACAGCCCGCCGAACAGCGGCAGCGTGCTGGCGTAGACGCCATCGCCCATCACAGGGCTGATGATGTCGGCGTCGGCCATGCCATGCGCCTTGCACGACTGGAAGTCTTCCACGCCGTAGGCCGGTGCCGAGTGGACGATGCCGGTGCCGGTATCGGTGGTCACGTAGTCGCCCAGGTACACGGGCGAGGTGCGTGCGTAGCCGGCATCCATCTTTGCCAGGGGATGGTGGAAGCGCACCTCGGTCAGCGCATCGCCGCGTGCGGTGGCAACGATCGAACCTTCCAGCGCGTACGTCTTCAGTTGTTCTTCGACACGATCCTTCGCCAGGATCAGGAAGCCGCGCGGCGTATCCACCAGCGCGTACTCCACTTCCGGGTGCATGTTCAGCGCCTGGTTGGACGGGATGGTCCACGGCGTGGTGGTCCAGATCACCACCCAGCCCGGCTTGCCTTCGAGCGTGGCCAGCGGCACGTGGAATGCGTGGGCGATCTTGTCGGCTTCGGCAAACGGGAAGCCCACGTCGATCGACAGGTCGACCTTGTCCTTGTATTCCACTTCAGCCTCGGCCAGCGCCGAGCCGCAGTCGAAGCACCAGTTCACGGGCTTGAGGCCGCGGAACACGTAGCCTTTCTCCATGATCTTGCCCAGCGCACGCAGCTCGTCCGCTTCGTTGCTGAAGTTCATGGTCAGGTACGGATTGTCCCAGTCGCCCAGCACGCCCAGGCGCTCGAAATCCTTCTTCTGGCGGGCGATCTGCTCGGTGGCGTAGGCGCGCGCCTTGGCCTGGACTTCCTGCACGGGCAGGCCCTTGCCGAACTGCTTCTCGATCTGGATTTCGATCGGCATGCCGTGGCAGTCCCAGCCCGGCACGTAGACCGCGTCGAGGCCGGTCAGGCCGCGCGCCTTGATAATCATGTCCTTGAGGACCTTGTTCACGGCGTGGCCGATGTGGATGTCGCCGTTGGCATACGGAGGGCCGTCATGCAGCACAAATTTCTTCGCGCCTTTACGGGCGGCACGGATCTTCTTGTAGAGCTGCTTGTCCTGCCACTGCTTGACCCACAGCGGCTCGCGCTTGGGCAGATCGCCGCGCATCGGGAACGGGGTATCCAGCAGGTTGACCGGATACTTGCTTTTTTCAGGCTTGGCGCGTTTGTCGTCGGACATGTTCGATTCTCGGGGCAATTCGTGAGGCGCGGCGCAGGGAAGCGCGCCGCGCGCGTGTCATTTCGGATGAGGCAGGGCGGGTCCGGCGGCGATGCATCAGGTGCACACGCGCTGCCGGCCGCTAGCTAATTCGGTCGGTGGCGGACGTGGCGAAGTCGCGCCGGCCACCCCCTGCCTCGGGCGCGCTCAGGCCGAAGAACGCACGCGCGTCCTCGGCGTCCTTGGCGATGGCGGCGGTCAGTGCGTCCAGCGAATGGAAACGCTCCTCGTCGCGTAGCTTCTTCATGAACTCCACGCGCACGAGCTTGCCGTACAGGTTCTGGTTCACGTCGAACAGATGCACTTCCAGCAGCACGCGGCCCGCATCCTCGACGGTCGGCCGCACGCCGATGCTGGCCACGCCGGGCAGCGGGTGGTCGGCAATGCCATGCACCTGCACCACGAAGATGCCGTTCACGGCAGGCCGCTTGTGCGAGATCTTGAGGTTCAGCGTGGGGAAGCCGAGGTTGCGCCCCAGCTTGCGGCCGTGAATCACGTGCCCGCTGATGGCGTAGCCGTGGCCAAGCAGCCGGCGTGCGTGTTCGAGATCGCCGTCGGCCAGCGCCTGGCGTACGGCGGAGCTGGAGATGCGGATGCCGCCTTCGGACACCGAACCCATCTGCTCGACATCGAAGCCGAATTCGCGACCGGCTTCCTTCAGGTAGCTGAAGTCACCGGCACGACGGGCGCCAAAGCGGAAATCGTCGCCCACCAGCACCCAGCGCGCGTGCAGGCCGTTCCACAGCACGTTCTCGACGAACTGTTGCGGCGACTGCGCGGCGAAATGGGCGTTGAAGTGCTCCACGACCACCCGATCCACGCCATTGCTACGCAGAGCGTCGAGCTTGTCGCGCAGCAGGGCGATGCGGGTAGGGGCGTGCTCCGGCGCGAAAAATTCGCGCGGATGCGGCTCGAATGTCATCACGCACAGCGGCAGGCCACGCGCATCGGCGGCCGCACGGGCGCGCGCGAGCAACGACTGGTGGCCGCGATGCACACCGTCGAAATTACCGATGGTGAGCGCGCAGGGCGCCCGGCTTTCGGCGTTGGGCAGGCCGCGGAAGACTTTCACGAGGACGGCGGACGAGCGTTTTAGGGAAAGCGAGCATTATAAGGCGAATGGCCCGCGTTGCCCCCTGCCTGGCCGAATTGCCGACTCGACGCCGATGGGGGTGTGGGCAAGCTGCCAAAAATGGCGAATTTATGGCGAATTGCACCGCCGGGCGATGGCGTGAGGCGGAGAAAGGCGGCATGATATGCGCCATTCGGAACATGAACCGCACGATTCCTGCAACGGTCAGCCCCCGTCCAACCCTGTTCGCGGGAAGCTTTTTGCAGTGGGCTGTCGTCGCCACGATACCGGGCACTCCACTCTTGAACGCGCTGCTTAACAAGCTACTGCCGCCCCCCGGACCGCAGCTGGACACCGAAACTCGGGCCAAGCTGCTGGTCACCGTCCATCGGGTCTCGCCCACGGCCATTGCGTCCTCGGTGCTGCTCCCCGGCCTGACCGCCTGGACGTTCTGGTACGAAGCCAACCAGGTGGCGCTGCTGCTCTGGTGCGCCATCATGCTGGTGCTGACCGTCGCCGGTAGCTGGTTTTACGTAGGCTTCAAACGCGACAGCGGCAAGATGAGCCGCTCGGCGCACACGCGCAAGTGGTGGAACAACATGCGCGCCATCGCCTTCCTGACAGGCCTGACCTGGGGAAGCTCCGCGCTGCTGCACCTCTACACCAGTTCGATGGTGTTCTCCGCCGTGCTCTACCTGCTGACGCTCGGCGTGCTGGCGGGGGGCGCCACGTCCCAATCGCCGATTCCGTCGAACCTTGTCTTCGCCGGGGTGCCGATCCTGGTGCCCAATATCCTGCTGGCCGATTTCGCCTTCCCCGGCCATGGCGGGTACGTGCAGATCCTGCTCGTGATCTACGCGCTGATGCTGGCGCGCCACTCGTTGAATCTGCAGCACACGCTGGTGCGCGCCATCCAGCTGGAATCGGAAAGCCGGCGGCTGGCCAAGCAGTTCCAGGAGGAAAAGGAGCGGGCGCTTCATGCGAGCGAGGAGAAATCGCGTTTCCTGGCTGCGGCAAGCCATGACTTGCGCCAACCCGTGCATGCGCTGGTGATGCTGGTGGAGGCGCTGCGGGCCCGGAACCAGTCAACTGCGTTACACCCCTTGGTGGAGCAGGTGGCCGCCGGCACGCAAACCATCGACCTGCTGTTCCGCTCGCTGCTGGATCTGTCGAAGCTCGAAGGGCGCAAGGTGCTGCCCACGATGGAGCCGTGCGAACTCAACGCACTGGTGAACGACGTGATGAGCCAGTTTGCTGCCGATGCGCGCGAGAGCGGCCTGACGCTGACGCCGCGCGTGCCTGACGAACTCTACGCGATGGCCGAGCCGGTACTGCTGCGCCGGGCGCTCTTCAACCTTGTGCAGAACGCGCTGCGGTACACAAAGCGCGGCGGCATCCTGGTGACAGCACGGCAGCGCCGCAAGCACGTGCGCGTGGAGGTGTGGGATACCGGCGCGGGCATCACGCCCGAGCATCTGCCAGAAATCTTCTCGCCGTACTACCAGGTTCACAATCCGCAGCGCGATCCGTCGCAAGGGCTCGGCCTGGGCCTGGCGATCTTCAAGGAATGCGTGCGTCTGATGCGCGGAACCTACGGCGTGCGTTCGGTGCCCGGCAAGGGTTCGGTATTCTGGTTTGCATTGGCGCCCGTGCCGGACGAGACCGTGGCCAGCGTGCGCGCGATGCGCAAGAATGCGCAGGCCGAGGAGGCGCGGCAGGATCGGCTGCGCGGCACGGTACTGGTCGTCGATGACGACAGTCAGATCCGCAAGGCGTGGATTGCGCTGATGGAGGCGTGGGGAATTCGTGTCGCGTGTGCCGCGCACGGGCAGGAGGCCGACGCGTTGTTCGCCAAGGGGCTGAAGCCGGACATCATCTTCTGCGACCTGCGCCTGCCCGGCAACGAAAACGGACTGGATCTGCTGGAACGCTGGCAGACCACGCAACCGCAGGCGCGCAGCGCGCTGCTGACGGGCGACCTGAAATCCGCGGCGCTGTTGGCGGCCGAGGACGCGGGCTACTTCGTGCTGCCCAAGCCCGTGGACCCCGCCAACCTGCGCATGCTGCTGCGCCGCTGGCTGACTGCGGTCTGAGAAGCGCTGGACGAGGAGCCGGCGCTTACTGGCGCAGGCGGAACCGCTCCATTCGCGACATCACCTGCATGCGCGTGCGTACGCCAAGACGTTGCAGGATGGCGGATACGTGTTCCTTCACCGTGTTCTCGGTCAGGCCGAGCTTGCGCGCGATGACCTTGTTCGGCAGTCCTTCCAGCACCAGTGCCAGCACGGAGCCCTGACGCGGCGTCAGGCCCAGTTCGGCGGGCGTGACCGGAATGCCGTGGGCGGGTCCGAAGGCCTGCGAGCGGCCCGACAAGGCTTCATCGGTCGGAAAACTCGTATCGCCAGCCAGAACCTTTCGCACGGCGGCCGTGAAGGCGTTGGCATCGAGGTGCTTGCCAACGAAGCCGCAAGCGGACAGCGCGCGTGCACGGCCCACGATCTCGGGCGTGGCTTCGGCGGACATGAAGATGAAGCGCGCGCCGGGAATCACGGTCTTGAATGCCTGCATGGCGTCGAAGCCAGTGCCGTCATTCAGCCAGATATCCAGCAACACGATATCGGGACGGAGTCCCTGGTTCAGCGAGTGGAGAGCTTCCTTGGCGCTACCGGCAGCATGTACTGCAACGTCGGGCATCACCTCCGCGAGGAACGCGGTGGTGCCGGAAAGAGCCATAGGATGATCATCGACCACCAACAGAGTCGGTGCAGCGTTCGACATGCGTATTCCCGTCTAATTTCCCATTTCGCCCTTGTTGTCACCGTTTTCCTAGAAATCGGCGCGTGGACGTAAAGCCCACTCTAACAGAGCGGGGTGCGCGTCACAATCGGTCGCAACATGGTGTTTCTTGTTGCATACGTCCCCAAAAGCGTTGTCCCGTGCGCGTTTCGCGGTAATTAAGTGCCTAATGTGCATGCTTTACAAGCGTTTGCACCACAGCTTGGTAGAATCGCGGCGATGAAAAATATTGTCATATTGATTTCCGGGCGTGGCTCCAATATGGAAGCGATCGTCCGGGCCTGCGCAGCCGAGCGATGGCCGGCGCGCGTGGCTGCTGTATTGTCGAACCGGCCCGATGCGTCGGGGCTCGCGTTCGCTGCCGATCACGGTATCGCCACAGGCGTGGTGGACCATAAGCTGTTTGCCGACCGTGCTGCATTCGATGCCGCGATGCGCGACGCCATCGAGGCGTACCAGCCCGATATCGTGGTGCTGGCGGGGTTCATGCGCATTCTGACGACGGAGTTCGTCGAGCACTTTGCCGGCCGCATGCTCAACATCCATCCCTCGCTGTTGCCGAGTTTTCCGGGCATGCATACGCATCGCCAGGCGCTGGACGCGGGGGTCAAGTTGCATGGCGCGACCGTGCACTTCGTCACGCCGCAACTCGATCATGGCCCGATCGTGATACAAGCTGCACTCGATGTACTGCCAGGCGACACACCCGAGTCCCTGGCCGATCGTTTGCTCGATAGCGAACATGTCATCTACCCGCGCGCTGTGCGCTGGTTTGTCGAAGACCGCCTGCAATTGCAGAACGGCGTTGTTCAAGTTCAACCGGCCGAACCCCAATGGTTCATGGCCATCTCGCCCGAAGCGGCAGGAAAACAGCCATGAGTCGTAATCCCTCTTCCACCCCGGACAATCGCCAGCGCCCCCGCACCAACAAGGGCAAGGGCAGCCCGATTCGCATGGCGCGCCAGCCTGGCACCGATGGCCCGCGCAATCCGGGTGGCCTGCAGGCCTTCCATTTGCAGCACATCGAGCGACTGATCGGCAAGGTGCTGCTGTTCGCGCGTCCTTCGGATGCTGTGGTCAGCTACTACTTCCGAGAAAATAACAAACTTGGCCATCGTGACCGCGGAATCATTGCGGAAGCGATTTTTGCAGTGTTGCGTAGACGCGTCGAATTTGGTCAATTTGCGGAAAGCGGCACAGGCTCCGCCACCCGCCGCCTTGGTCTGCTGGGACTGGCCTCGACGCTTGGCCGCGACGTGCTGACGCCGTTCCTGTATCCCGATGAAGCCGAGTGGCTGGATCGCCTGACGACGATCGAACGCTCGAGCCTGGCGCCGCGCGTGCGTGCCAACTTGCCGGAGTGGCTTTACGACGATCTGGTTGCGCATCATGGCGAGCCGTTCACGGCTGCCATCGGCGATGCCTGGCTGCGTCCGGCGCCGCTGGACCTGCGTGTGAACACGGCCAAGCTGTCCCGCGAGGAAGCGCTGGCCGAACTCGAAACCGCCGGGATTGCCGCGGAGCCCGCACCAATGGCGCCGGCCGGTATCCGCCTCAAGGGCAAGCCCGCGCTGAACCAGCTGCCGCTGTTCATCAACGGTGGCGTGGAAGTGCAGGACGAAGGCAGCCAGTTGCTGTGCCATCTGGTGGCACCGAAGCGTGGCGAAATGGTGGTGGACTTCTGCGCAGGCGCGGGCGGAAAGACGCTGGCGCTGGGCATGCAAATGCGTTCGACCGGCCGGCTCTATGCCTTCGACGTTTCCGAAAAGCGACTGACCAACCTGAAGCCGCGTCTGGCACGTAGCGGCCTGTCCAATGTGCATCCCGTGCTGATCGATTCGGAACGCGACGCCAAGGTCAAGCGGCTGGCTGGCAAGATCGATCGCGTGCTGGTGGATGCACCGTGCAGCGGCCTCGGCACCCTGCGTCGCAACCCCGATCTGAAATGGCGCCAGTCGCCAGAGTCGATCATCGAGCTGACCGCCAAGCAGGCAGCCATCCTCGAAGCAGCCGCCAAGCTCGTGAAGGGTGGCGGACGGGTCGTGTACGCCACTTGCAGCGTGCTCGAAGCGGAAAACGAAGCCATCGTCCGCGATTTCCTCGCCAAGAACGAGAATTTCCGACTGGTGCCGGCCGCCGAAATCTTTGCCGAACAGAAGATCGAGGTGCCCAACTTGCCGGCAGAAAGCGGCATGTTGGCGCTTTATCCGCACGTTCATCAGACCGACGGCTTCTTCGCTGCCGTGCTGGAACGCACGCGTTGATATCCCGTTGAACGCTGATCCGTGCCGATGAACCCTACCACGCTGGCCGAGCTGACGAACTCGCATTCCGTTCTGGGCAAGTTGCTCGACGATCTGATCCACGATGCCGGAGGGCCGGGCTTCTTCTGGCAGATCGGCGTGCTGGTCGGCAGCCTTGCCGTGGCATGGCTGCTGGCGCGATTCGTCGTGCGGCGTCTGGAATCGCGCCACGAAGACGCGAGCTTCGCCCTGCGGCTGGCCGCTGTCAGTCTCGAAAAGGCGATGTTCCCGCTGTTCGGCTGGCTGCTGGTGCTGGTGGCGCGTTTTGCGCTGGCGCCGTTCGTTTCGGTCAGCGTGCTGCGCCTCGCCCTGGTACCGCTGTTTGGCATCACATCGCTCTATATCGCCTTCTACGTCCTGCGCCGCGTGATATCCGCCAACGGCCAGTTGCACGGCATGCTTGTGCTGGTCGAGAAAGTGCTGACGACGCTGGTGTGGGTGGGCATGGCGCTGTACGTCACCGGCGTGCTGCCCGACGTGATCCGCTGGATGGAGGAGATGCGCTTCCCGGTGGGCGGTAAGCACCCGATCAGCGTGGCCGACGCACTGATGGGCGTGGTCTGGATTCTGCTGACCGTACTGGTGGCGATGTGGTTCGGCTCGTGGCTGGAGGAGCGTCTGATGCGCGCTCGCAGCCTCGATGCCAATCTCAAGGTGGTGCTGACGCGCGTGGCCAAGGCGCTGCTGCTGCTGGTTTCGCTGCTGCTCAGCCTGTCGCTGGTGGGAATCGACCTGACGGTGCTGTCTGTGTTCGGTGGCGCACTGGGTGTCGGTCTTGGCCTGGGTTTGCAGAAGATCGCCAGCAATTACATCTCGGGATTCATTATCCTGCTGGACCGCTCGGTGACGCTGGGTGACCAGATCACCGTAGACAAGTACACAGGCATTGTCTCGCAGATCCGCACGCGCTATACCGTAGTGCGCAACGGCGATGGCGAGACGCTGGTGCCAAACGAGCAACTCGTCGCCCAGGCGGTGCAGAACCATTCGTTCTCGGGCACCAATGTCCGCGTGGCGGTGCGCGTGCAGGCCGACTATGCGACCGACCCGGAGACTGTGATCGGCCTGCTCGAGACTTGCGCGGCCGATATCCCGCGCGTTCTGGCGGAACCGAAGCCGGCGGCGTTCCTCGTCATGTTTGGCGATAGCGGTATCGAGTACGAATTCGCGGTCTACATCGCTGATCCTCAGAACGGCAAGCTGGGCGTCCAATCCGCAATGAATCGTGCAATTTGGCGGACCTTCCAGGCAAATGGCGTGTCTATTCCCTATCCGCAACGTGAGTTGCGTGTGCTTAACGACACTTCTTTGCCCACGGCGGCAGTCATTGCATCCAGCTAGGTAGCCTCTGGGCCACCTTCGGGAACATTTGGCAGATTGGGTTATCGAAGTCGGGGAAATAGCGGATGTCCCCTCCGCGCCAATCCGGTAGAATGCCGGGTTGTCGTGGGTATACGATTTTCGATATCCGCCACCTCCACACCAGACAACCGCCAGATTGCAGCGGTTCGTGCCTCGGCCTGGCGCCCCTCAAGGTTCCGCCCGCGCCAGAAAGCTATCGCAATCGATGATTTTGCAGTCTTTTTTCTGCGCGACAGGTGCGCCGCACAGTGGTGCCGCGCTGCAAACACTCGTTTTACGACGGAGAACATAGTTTGTTCGACACAATTCTTGACTGGGCCGCCAACGGCCTCGCCAACTGGTCCTGGTGGGAGATCGTGATCTACACGCTCGTGATGACCCACATCACGATCGCAGGCGTGACCATTTTCCTGCACCGCTGCATGGCGCACCGGTCGCTGGATCTGCACCCGATTGCCCAGCATTTCTTCCGATTCTGGCTGTGGATGACCACGGGAATGGTGACGAAGGAATGGACCGCCATTCACCGTAAGCACCACGCCAAGTGCGAGACCGAGGACGATCCGCACAGCCCGCAGACGCGCGGTATCCGCAAGGTGCTGCTGGAAGGCGCCGAGCTGTATCGCGCCGAGTCCAAGAACAAGGAAACGATCGCCAAGTTCGGTCATGGCACGCCCAATGACTGGGTCGAGCGCAACGTGTACTCGCGCTTTGGCTGGCAGGGCGTTGGCCTGATGCTGATCATCGACCTCGCGCTGTTCGGCGTGATCGGCATGACCGTGTGGGCCGTGCAGATGCTCTGGATCCCGATCCATGCCGCCGGCATCATCAACGGCTTGGGTCACTGGTGGGGCTATCGCAACTACGATTGCGAGGATGCTTCGACCAACGTGTCGCCGTGGGGCTTCATCATCGGTGGCGAGGAACTGCACAACAACCACCACACGTACCCGACGTCGGCCAAGTTCTCGATCAAGTGGTACGAAATCGATGTGGGCTGGTGGTACATCCGCGCGATGCAGTCGGTTGGCCTGGCCAAGGTCAAGAAGACTCCGCCGAAGGCTCGCCTCGTGGAAGCGCGCGAAGTGGACCACAACACGCTGGAAGCCATCATCGCCAACCGCTACGACGTGATGGCGCGCTATGCCAAGGCGCTGAAGGCCGCGTACCGCGACGAACTGCGCAAGCACAAGGAAGGCGGCTCGCCGGAATACACGCACTACAAGCCGGCGCGCAAGTGGTTCCATCGTGAAGAGATGAAGCTGGGTGTGCCGCAGCGTCAGCAGTTGGCCACCATCACCGAGCAGAACAAGATGCTGCACACGTTCGTGGAAATGCGTCGCGAACTGGCCGTGATCTGGGGCCGCTCGAACATGACGCGCGAGCAGTTGCTGGCGCAGTTGCAGGCCTGGTGCCATCGCGCCGAAGCCAGTGGCATCCAGGCGCTGCAGGAGTTTTCGCTGCGCCTGCGCCGATACGCCTGATACAATCGGCAGCACGCCCGTCATGGCTAGAAAGCCCCGCCCTCGGCGGGGCTTTTTCTTTTTGCTGCACGCCCCATGTTGTTGGCAATAGACCGCGTGATGCAAAGCGCGGCGGCAACTGGGTGCCCCGAGGAGTATGTGAAGAGATGACCCCCCAAACGATCAAGACCGTCGAGTTCGAGAAGCCGAACCTGACGGATGCCGAAAGCGCTGCCAGCGGCAGTTGTGTGGCCCATGCCTGGGCCAAAGTGCCTCCCGCGATCACCCCGGACGAACGTGCCGCGCTGAAGGACCGCATTCGCAGACTGCTCAAGGAGCGCAACGCGGTGCTGGTTGCGCATTATTACGTCGATGCCGACTTGCAGGATCTGGCAGAAGAGACGGGCGGCTGTGTGTCGGACTCGCTGGAGATGGCTCGCTTCGGCCGCGATCACGCCGCGCAGACGCTGGTGGTGGCCGGGGTCCGCTTCATGGGCGAGACCGCCAAGATCCTGAGTCCCGAGAAGACCATCCTGATGCCTGACCTTGATGCGACATGCTCGCTCGATCTCGGCTGTCCGGCGGATGAGTTCACCGCGTTTTGTGACGCTCACCCCGATCGCACCGTGGTGGTCTACGCGAACACCAGTGCCGCGGTGAAAGCTCGCGCGGACTGGATGGTGACGTCGAGCATCGGCCTGAAGATCGTCGAGCACCTGCATGCGCAGGGCAAGAAGATCCTCTGGGCGCCGGACAAGCATCTGGGCAGCTACATCCAGAAGGAAACCGGCGCCGACATGCTGCTGTGGCAGGGCTCGTGCCTGGTGCATGACGAGTTCAAGGGCATCGAACTGGACCTGCTGCGCCGCGAGCATCCGAAGGCGAAGATCCTCGTGCATCCGGAGTCGCCGGCCAACGTGGTGGAACAGGCCGATGTCATCGGCTCGACGAGCCAGTTGATCGCCGCCGCGCAGAATCTCGATGCCAATGAGTTCATCGTGGCCACCGACAACGGCATCCTGCACAAGATGCGGATGGCCGCGCCAGGCAAGGTCTTCATCGAAGCCCCGACAGCGGGCAACAGCGCAACGTGCAAGAGCTGCGCGCACTGCCCGTGGATGGCGATGAATGCCCTCACGAATCTGGCGGAAGTGCTGGAGACGGGGCGCAACGAGATCCACGTCGATCCAGTCATCGGCCGCAAGGCGGTGGTCTGCATCGACCGCATGCTCGATTTCGCCGCCGCGCAGAAGGCCAATGTACGTCCCGCTGCCGACCTCGCCACGGAAGGCGCGCTGTTCCAGGGAGTGGGTCCGGCATGAGCGTGAATCCGATTTTCGATAGTTACGGTCCCGCGCTGGCGTTGGCGCTCGACGCCAATGTGAAAGCGGCCATCGCCGAGGATGTGGGTTCCGGTGACTTGACCGGTCTGCTGGTGCCGGCCGACAAGCTGGTGCAGGCGCGCGTGATCGTGCGTGAATCGGCAGTGCTATGCGGACGGCCATGGTTCGAGGCCAGCATGATGGCCGTGGACGAACGGCTGCGCGTGACGTGGCACAAGGAAGAGGGCGCGCGGATGTCGCCCGACGAACTGGTGTGCGAAATCGCGGGTCCGGCGCGCGCGCTGCTGACCGCCGAACGTCCGTCGCTGAACTTCCTGCAACTGCTCTCCGGTGTCGCCACGGCCACGCGTCGTTATGCAGATCTGATTGCCGGCACGCGCGCACGCGTGCTCGATACCCGCAAGACCCTGCCGGGCCTGCGGCTCGCACAAAAATATGCGGTGAAGGTGGGCGGCGGCGAGAACCAGCGGCTGGCGCTCTATGACGGCATCCTGATCAAGGAAAACCACATTGCCGCTGCAGGCAGCATCACGGCGGCGGTGCAGGCGGCGCTAGCACTGGGCGCCGATGCCTCGATCCAGGTCGAAGTCGAATCGATTGCCGAATTGCAGGAAGCGCTGGAGGCTGGTGCGAGATCGATCCTGATCGACAACTTCACCGTGGACATGATGCGCGAAGCCGTAGCGGTCAATCGCGAACGTGCATTGCTGGAAGTGTCGGGTGGCGTGAACTACGAATCGATCCGCCAGTTCGCCGAAACCGGCGTGGACCGTATCTCGGTGGGCGCGCTGACGAAGGATGTCAGGGCGACGGACTACTCGTTGCGGGTGGTGGGGTAGGTAGTTTCTTCCCCTCCGCAGTTTTGGCTCCCCTCTCCCGCCGTGCGGGAGAGGGGAGAAAACAATTGGTGGGGCGAAAGGTTAACGCCGGCTCGCCCGTCCCGCTCGCCCACTCAACGGCTGCAACACCGAAGGCAGCGCCTTCGGCAAGGTGTCCGGATAGTCGCGGCTGAAATGCAATCCGCGGCTTTCATGGCGTGAATACGCGCTTTCCACGATCATCGACGCCACTTCCACAAGATTGCGTAGCTCCAGCAGGTCGCGCGTCACGCGGAAGTTCGCGTAGTACTCGGCAATTTCCTCACGCAACAACCCGATGCGATGTTGCGCACGTTCCAGCCGCTTGTCCGTGCGCACGATGCCGACGTAGTTCCACATCATCCGGCGCAGCTCATCCCAGTTGTGCGACACCACTACTTCCTCATCCGCATCGGACACGCGGCTCTCGTCCCAGGCGGGCAAGGCGATGTCCGGCGCGCCTGCCTTGCCATGCGCAGCGATGTCGACGGCCGCAGCCTGGCCGATTACCATGCATTCCAGCAGGGAGTTCGATGCGAGCCGGTTGGCCCCGTGCAGGCCGGTGCAACCGGTTTCGCCCACGGCATACAGGTTGCCGATGTCGGTGCGGCCCGCCGTGTCGGTCACCACGCCGCCGCAGGTGTAGTGCGCAGCCGGTACGACGGGAATGGGCTGTTTCGTGATGTCGATGCCCAGTTCAAGGCAGCGCGCGTGAATCGTCGGGAAGTGTTCCTTCAGGAACGATTCGGGCTGATGTGTGATGTCGAGGTAGACGCAATCGAGGCCGCGCTTTTTCATCTCGAAGTCGATGGCGCGCGCCACCACGTCGCGCGGCGCCAACTCTGCGCGGTCGTCATGGGCAGGCATGAACCGCGTACCGTCAGGCAGCTTGAGCAGGCCGCCTTCGCCGCGCACCGCCTCCGAAATCAGGAAAGACTTCGCGTACGGATGGTAGAGGCAAGTCGGGTGGAACTGGATGAACTCCATGTTCGCCACGCGGCAGCCCGCGCGCCACGCCATGGCGATGCCATCACCAGTAGCGGTATCGGGGTTGGTCGTATAGAGATAGACCTTGCCGGCGCCGCCAGCAGCCAGCACGGTTTGCGTGGCGGTGATCGTGTGGACTTCGTCGGTCGCCGCGTCGAGTACGTAAAGACCGTAGCAGCGGTTGCCGGGCAGGCCCAGTTTTGCCGACGTGATGAGATCGATCGCGAACTGGTCTTCGAGGATCGTGATGTTCGGATGCTTGCGCGCCTGCTCGGTGAGCGTGGAGACCACGGCGTGACCGGTGGCATCGGCGGCGTGGATGATGCGTCGATGGCTGTGGCCGCCTTCGCGCGTCAGGTGGAAACCAAGTTCGGCCTGGGCGTCGCGCGTGAACGGCACGCCTCGGTCGATCAGCCACTGGATCGCATCGCGGCCATGTTCGACGATATAGCGCGTGGCCTCCTCATCGCAGAGTCCTGCGCCAGCGACCAGCGTGTCCTGCGTATGCTCGGCGTGACTGTCGCCGGAGTCCAGTACTGCAGCGATTCCACCCTGCGCCCAGTCGCTCGCCCCGGCTGTCATGCTGCGCTTGCTCAGGATAACTACCTTGTGGGTATCGGCAAGTTGCAGCGCGACGGTAAGGCCGGCCAGACCGCTGCCGACAATCGCGACATCGAAGTTCATGGTGCGGGGGATCGCCTGGGGCGAATGGGCGTGTGGGGACCGGGAAGTCTACACCCGACTGCCACAATCCTGACATCTTTCCCTTGTACGACAAGGGTTGCAGGGTGCGGCAGGCTCGGAAAGCGCGTCCCCACAATGCAAAAAGCCTCGCGGATGCGAGGCTTTCGGCTGGATACCACGGATCAATTACTTGATCTTGGTTTCCTTGTAAGGCACGTGCTTACGGGCGACGGGATCGAACTTCGAGATCTCCATCTTTTCCGGCATGGTGCGCTTGTTCTTGGTGGTCGTGTAGAAATGACCGGTACCTGCGGTCGATTCCAGCTTGATCTTGTCGCGTCCGCCTTTGCTGGCCATGGTGTACTCCTAATTAGACTTCGCCACGTGCGCGCAGATCTGCGAGCACGGAGTCGATGCCTTTCTTGTCGATCAGGCGCAGACCGGCGTTCGAGACGCGCAGGCTCACCCAGCGGTTTTCCGATTCAACGAAGAAGCGGCGGTTCTGCAGATTGGGCAGAAAACGGCGCTTGGTCTTGTTGTTTGCGTGGGAAACGTTGTTGCCGACCATCGGCGCTTTCCCGGTCACTTGACAGACGCGTGCCATGAAGCACTCCTAAATCTTATTCGTGGACAATGTTCGCAACAGATCAACAAAAGGCGCGCGGGCCCGGACTGCAGCGGATTGGTAATTCAGCAAGACGAACATTATAGACCGGAAACAAGCGGCGAATCAATGCCTTCCGATGGGTTCGGAAGAAGACTGTTGCGCTGTGCCGCCAGCATCACGTTGCAAGTGGTGCGTCGGAAAGCCGGTCTGGTTCTGGACATCGCACTGACTGATGCGTACTGCGATGCGGGCCACACTGTAATAGGGGAACCGGGCAATGTCCAGCGCCAGAGCGCCGGAGTCGCATACAATGGCGGCTGTTGACTGGTTGACTCACATGACTCTGCAAACTGCTGCACCGGCCGCGGCCCCCAGCGGCACCGCCGCACGCAAGACCGTACAGGTCGATTCCTTCCTGACGCTTCACTACAGCATCTCCCTCGAGAACGGTACCGAAGTTGTCAGTACCTTCGAGGAAAAGCCCGCCACGCTGTTGCTGGGCCAGGGGCAGTTTGCCCCGACGCTCGAACAGGCATTGCTCGGCATGCCCGAGGGCGAGCGCATGACGTACCGCCTGGCGCCGGAACTGGCGTTCGGCCCGCGCAATCCCGAACTGCTGCAGTGGGTCTCGCTGGCCACGCTGCGCGAGAACAGCTCGTTCGAAGAGGAATACGGTCCCGGCGATCTCGTCGAATTCAATGCACCCGGCGGCGGCAAGTACGCTGGCGTGCTCAAGGAATACGGCGACACTGCGGCACTCTTCGACTTCAATCACCCGCTGGCCGGACAGACGATTCTGTTCGACGTCCAGCTGATCGGAATACTCTGATGTCTGCCGTGGCAATGGAACGCAGCATGACCGATACCACCACCTCCGCCGATGCGGAGATCCTCATGGCGCAACCGCGCGGCTTCTGTGCTGGCGTGGACCGCGCCATCGAGATTGTCGAGCGCGCGCTGGCGCTGTTCGGCGCGCCGATCTACGTGCGTCACGAGATCGTGCACAACGCCTACGTGGTGGCCGACCTGCGCAAGAAGGGCGCAATCTTCATCGACGAACTGGAGGAAGTCCCCTCCGGTTCGACGGTCATCTTCAGTGCGCATGGCGTGTCCAAGGAAGTGCGCGCCGACGCGGCGCGTCGCGGCCTGACGATATTCGATGCCACCTGCCCGCTGGTGACCAAGGTCCACGTCGAGGTGGGCAAGATGCGCGCGGAAGGTTGCGAGATCATCATGATCGGCCACAAGGGGCACCCCGAAGTGGAAGGCACGATGGGGCAGTCCGAGGCGGGCATGCTGCTGGTGGAGTCCGTCGAGGACGTGCAGGCGCTGACGGTGGCAGACCCGACGCAACTGGCCTATGTCACGCAGACCACGCTGTCGGTAGATGAGACCGCGGAGATCGTGCTGGCGCTCAAGGCGCGGTTTCCGCAGATTCGCGAGCCCAAGAAGCAGGACATCTGCTATGCCACGCAGAACCGCCAGGATGCCGTGAAGTTCATGGTGCCCCAGGTGGAAGTTGTGATCGTGGTGGGCAGCCCGAACAGCTCGAACTCCAATCGCCTGCGTGAACTGGCAGACCGCCTGGGTGTGCCGGCCTACATGGTCGACGATCCTGACCAGCTCAAGCCGGAGTGGGTCGCGGGCAAGCGCCGTATCGGCCTGACCGCCGGTGCATCGGCGCCCGAGGTGCTGGCGCAAGCCATCGTCGAGCGCCTGCGCACGTTTGGCGTGAAGTCCGTGCGTGCCCTGGAAGGCGTCGAGGAGAACATGTCGTTCCCGCTGCCGCGTGGATTGGCGAACCTGACGCCGGGCGCCTGACCACGCCAGGGCGCTCCGTGCGCCCATCTGCTTACGAACGCCGCTGCGCCTCCGCCAGCGGCGTTTTTGTTTTTGCGCTGTGCCGTGTGACGACTGTTTGATGCGGGCGCGTGCCCGTCGCCCATGCCGCGCACCGACGCGGTGCGCGCCGCTATTGCGCTATACAACAGACATTCAAAGCCGCTTTCGCACGCGGTTATTTGTCCAAATCCCCGCAAACCCGCATTCCACCGTCGGAATTCTCCGATTAATAGCGGAATAACCCCATGCTTGACCAAACAATATCAGGGTAATCCCCATGACTGGGGTTTTCCCTATTATGGTGCGCCGTTGCATTCTGCACATTAGAGATGTTGCTCGATATATGAAATGAAATGCCTAATTAATTAAGCGGGCATTATGGGTGGCGCTGGAGAAGCTTCATCCGTGCCGAATGCGCCTCTGCAGGCGCTGTAGGCACGATTCTTGAAAGGGAAGGAGACGGGTCCGCCAAGTTGGCTTTGATTGCCCCAATCTGTGCATTGGGGAAATTCCCTAGCTCATTTGGTGGGTAAAAGGTTCAGGTTGTTGCGTCGCGTATTGCATCCTCAAAGAAAGGGGATACAATGCGCGCGTTTCAAATTGAAACTAATCAAAGGCGGTCCAGGGATTACGTCCGGGAGGCGTAACTAAAACCCTGTTTTTGTGAATCCTAGGAGATCACTCATGCAATTCACGTTTGCCAAGATTCTGCCGATCGCGGCCGCTGTGGCGCTGGTCGCTGCATGTGGCAAGAAAGAAGAAAAGCCGGTTGACACGGCAGCCTCCGCACCGGCCGCTGCGGCCCCCGCAGCAGGTGGTGGCGATGTCGTCGTCAAGATCGGCCACGCCGCTCCGCTGACTGGCGGCATTGCCCACCTTGGCAAGGACAACGAAAACGGCGCGCGCCTGGCCGTCGAGGAAGTGAACAAGGCCGGCCTGGAAGTCGGCGGCAAGAAGATCAAGCTGGAACTGGTGGGCGAAGATGACGCCGCCGATCCGAAGACCGGTACCGCCGTGGCCCAGAAGCTCGTGGACGCCAAGGTCGTGGCCGTTGTGGGCCACCTGAACTCGGGCGTGTCGATTCCGGCCTCGAAGATCTACAGCGATGCAGGCATCGTCCAGATCTCGCCGTCGTCGACCAACCCCGACTACACGAAGCAGGGCTTCAAGACCACGTACCGCGTGGTGGCCACCGATGCCCAGCAGGGTCCGGCACTGGCCAACTACGCCGCCAAGAGCCTGAACGCCAAGAGCGTGGCCATCGTCGACGATGCCACCGCCTACGGCAAGGGCCTGGCCGACGAGTTCGAGAAGACCGCCAAGGCTGCAGGCGTGAATGTGGTGGCACGTGAAGCCACCAACGACAAGGCCACGGACTTCAAGGCCATTCTGACCAAGATCAAGGGCAAGAAGCCGGACGTGATCATGTACGGCGGCATGGATGCCACCGGTGGTCCGTTCACCAAGCAGGCCAAGGAACTGGGCATCACCTCGAAGATCGTGGGTGGCGACGGCGTTTGCACGGACAAGGTGGCCGAACTGGCTGGCGATGCCGTGACGAACCTGATCTGCTCGGAAGCAGGCCTGGCCCTGTCGAAGATGGAAAACGGCGCCGACTTCCAGAAGCGCTACCAGGCTCGTTTCAACGCACCGGTGCAGATCTACGCACCGTTCACCTACGACGCCGTGATGGTGATCGTGGACGCGATGAAGCGTGCCAACTCGGCTGAACCGGCTGCCATCCTGGCCGAAATGCCCAAGACGAACTACAAGGGCGTGATCGGCAACATCGCCTTTGACGAAAAGGGCGACATGAAGGAAGGCACCATCACGCTGTACGAGTACAAGGACAAGAAGAAGTCCGTCCTCGACGTCGTGAAGATGTAATCCGGGCTTACCGGCCCACCTGAACGGCACCGTGATGACATTGCGGTGCCGTTCTTTTTAGTCTCGCCAACGTGTTAGCGGCATCCTTACCATGGATGGAACAGGGCGGGCAGCACACCAGCAACTGAGTACAACCTACCCTTACCATCCACATTACCGTCCCATCCACGGCATCCACACCATGCCGGCCGGAGCGGGGCCGAAGCAGGAGTTTTCATGGATATCTTTATCCAGCAGATCGTGAACGGTCTGGTGCTCGGCAGCATCTACGCGCTGATCGCACTGGGCTACACCATGGTCTACGGCATTCTGGGCATCATCAACTTCGCTCACGGCGATGTGCTGATGATTGGCGCGCTGACCGCATTGTCGGCAATTCTTGGGCTGCAGAAATTTGCACCCGGCCTGCCCGAATGGCTGACGCTGGTGATCGCCACGCTGATCGCCATGCCTGTCTGTGCAGTCCTCTCGTACACCATTGAACGCGTAGCCTACCGGCCGTTGCGCAATGCGCCGCGCCTGGCTCCGCTGATCACCGCGATCGGCGTCTCGATCATCCTCCAGACCGTGGGGATGCTGATCTGGTCGCGCAACCCGCTCACGTTCCCGCAACTGCTGCCCTCGGAACCGATCGACATCGGCTCTACTGGCGCCACCATCACCGGCAAGGAAATGGTCATCATCGGCCTGGCCGTGATGGTCATGTCCGGCCTGCTGGCCCTGGTGAACCGCACCAAGCTCGGCCGCGCCATGCGCGCCACCGCCGAGAACCAGAAGGTGGCGGGCCTGATGGGCGTGAACCCCAACTTCGTGATTTCGGCCACGTTCATGATCGGTGCCGCGCTGGCAGCGCTGGCAGGCGTGATGATGGCGACGAACTACGGTAATGCGCACTTCTACATGGGTTTCATCCCCGGCCTGAAGGCGTTCACCGCCGCAGTGCTGGGCGGCATCGGCAACCTGGCAGGCGCCATGGTGGGCGGCATGCTGCTGGGGCTGATCGAGGCACTGGGTGCCGGCTACATCGGTGATCTGACGAATGGTGTGTTCGGCTCGAACTACCAGGACGTCTTTGCGTTCATCGTGCTGATCATCGTGCTCGTCTTCCGTCCGTCCGGCATCATGGGCGAACGCGTGGCCGACCGCGCCTGAGGGGGGAGACCGAATCATGAACGCTCCAATCCAATCCGCAGCCGTGGCCGCGCCGTCGCGCGTCCCGGCCAAGACCCTGGCAGCCCTGCTGGGATTTCTCGTCATCGCGCTGTGCGCACCGTTCTTCGTCCAGACGTTCGGCGGCAACTACTGGGTGCGCGTGCTGGACTTCGCGCTGCTCTACATCATGCTGGCGCTGGGCCTGAATATCGTGGTGGGCTTTGCCGGCCTGCTCGACCTGGGCTACATCGCGTTCTACGCGGTAGGCGCCTACTGCATGGCGCTGCTCGGCTCGCCGCACCTGGCCAACCAGTTCGAGTGGATCCAGCAGCTGTTTCCGAACGGCATCCACCTGACGATGTGGCTGGTGTTGCCAATAGCGATTCTCGTGGCGGCCACGTTCGGCGTGCTGCTGGGGGCGCCTACGCTGAAGTTGCGGGGCGACTACCTGGCCATCGTGACGCTGGGCTTCGGTGAAATCATCCGTATCTTCATGAACAACCTGGACCGTCCGGTGAACATCACCAACGGGCCCAAGGGCATCACGGCGGTGGACCCGGTCCACATCTTCGGATTCGACTTCTCGAAATCGCACGAGATCTTCGGGATGAAGTTCACGCCGGTGTTCATGTATTACTACCTGCTGGTGTTCCTGGTCATCGTGATCGTGTTCGTCTGCCTGCGCCTGCAGAACTCGCGGATCGGACGCGCCTGGGTGGCCATCCGTGAAGACGAGATCGCGGCCAAGGCCATGGGCATCAACACCCGCAACATGAAGCTGCTGGCGTTTGCCATGGGCGCATCGTTCGGCGGTGCCTCGGGTGCCGTGTTCGGCGCGTTCCAGGGCTTCGTGTCGCCGGAATCGTTCACGCTGTGGGAATCGATCTACATCCTGGCCATCGTGGTGCTGGGCGGCATGGGCCATATCCCGGGCGTGATCCTGGGCGGCATCCTGCTGGTGGGCTTCCAGGAACTGCTGCGCGTGGTGGCGGAGCCGATGCAGACGGGCCTGTTCGGCCATGTGATCGTCGATGCGGAAGTGCTGCGTCAGCTGCTGTTCGGTCTGGCCCTGGTGGGTGTGATGCTGTATCGCCCGGCGGGCCTGTGGCCGTCGCCGCGCAAGGAAGATCGTCCGGTGGTGCGCCGGGCGGGCAGCGTGGGCCGTTTCTGAACAGGGGGATAACATGAGCAATTCCGATTTCCTCCTGTCCGTTCAGGGGGTCAACAAGCGTTTCGGCGGCCTGCAGGCGTTGTCCGATGTGGGCCTGCAGATCAAGCCCGGTGAAATCTATGGCCTGATCGGCCCGAACGGTGCGGGCAAGACCACGTTCTTCAATGTGATCACGGGCCTGTACACGCCGGATTCCGGCGAGTTCGTGCTGGGCGGCAAGCCGTACCAGCCCACGGCCGTGCATGAAGTGGCGCGGACCGGCATCGCACGTACGTTCCAGAACATCCGCCTGTTCGGCGAGATGACCGCGCTGGAAAACGTCATGGTGGGCCGCCACGTGCGGACCAAGGCCGGCATCTTCGGCGCCGTCTTCCGTCCGCCTTCGGTGCGTCGTGAAGAAGAAGGCATCGAGGACATGGCGCACGACCTGCTGGATTACGTGGGCATTGGCAAGTACGCCAACTTCACGTCGCGCAACCTGTCGTACGGCCACCAGCGCCGTCTGGAGATCGCCCGCGCGCTGGCTACCGAGCCGAAGCTTCTGGCGCTGGACGAACCGGCAGCCGGCATGAACGCCACCGAGAAGGTGGAGTTGCGCGGCCTGCTGGAGAAGATCAAGAACGATGGCAAGACCATCCTGCTGATCGAGCACGACGTGAAGCTGGTGATGGGTCTGTGCAACCGCCTGACCGTGCTCGATTACGGCAAGGTCATCGCGCAGGGCCTGCCGCACGAAGTCCAGAACAATCCTGCCGTGATCGAGGCTTACCTCGGCGCGTCGGCGCACTAAGGCCAGAAAGGCAGGAGCAAAGCAAATGACACAGACGATCCTGAAGATTTCCGGCCTGAAGGTGGCCTACGGCGGCATCCAGGCCGTCAAGGGCGTGGACCTGGAGATCCACGACGGCGAGCTCGTCACGCTGATCGGTGCCAATGGTGCCGGCAAGACCACGACCATGAAGGCCATCACCGGTCTGCAGGGCTGGGCGGGCGGCGACGTGGAGTACATGGGCAAATCCATCAAGGGCGTACCCAGCTACAAGCTGCTCAAGCAGGGGCTGGCGATGGTGCCGGAAGGCCGCGGCGTGTTCGCGCGCATGACCATCACCGAGAACCTGCAGATGGGCGCGTACACGCGCGACGACGAGGCCGGCATCAAGGCTGACATCGACCGCATGTTCGAGACCTTCCCGCGACTCAAGGAGCGTGCGAACCAGCTGGCCGGCACGATGTCCGGCGGCGAGCAGCAGATGCTGGCGATGGCGCGTGCGCTGATGAGCCAGCCGAAGCTGCTGCTGCTGGATGAACCGTCGATGGGTCTCTCGCCAATCATGGTCGAGAAGATCTTTGAGGTGGTGCGCACCGTCTCCGCACAGGGCGTGACCGTGCTGCTGGTGGAGCAGAACGCGCGCCTGGCGCTGCAGGCTGCGCATCGCGGCTACGTGATGGAGTCGGGCCTGGTGACGATGAGCGGTGACGCCAAGCAGATGCTGGATGACCCGAAGGTGAGGGCGGCGTATCTGGGGGAGTGAGCTCCCTGCCGCTGGGTTTCTCCCCTCTCCCGCCTGCGGGAGAGGGGAGCAAACAATCGGTCGACCTCTCGGCAATAAAAAAACCCGCTTCGCAGCGGGTTTTTTCTTTGTTACGCCAGCTTCTTCAGCAGCTCGCGCAGCATGCCGATCATCTGGTCGATCTCCTCGCGGGTCACGTTCAGGGCCGGCATGAAGCGCAGCAGGTTGGGGCGCGGGGCATTCAGCAGCAGGCCGGTCGGGTTCATCTCGCGCGCTTCTTCCACGATCTGCGGACCGATGTCCTTGCCCAGCACCAGTGCGCGCAGCAGACCTTCACCGCGCTCGCCGCCGAGGCCGAACTCGGCCGACAGCGCCAGCAGTTGCTCGCTCAGGTAGGCGGACTTGGCCTTCACGTCGTCGAGGAAGCCCGGCGCGGTCAGTTGCGAAATCACCGAGCTGCCCACGGCGGTCATCAGCGGGTTGCCGTTGTAGGTGCCGCCTTGATCGCCGGCTTCGAAGCTGGCCACATCGCTCTTGCACAGCAGGGCCGACAGCGGCACGCCGCCGCCGATGCCCTTGCCCAGCGTCATGATGTCCGGTTCCACGCCCGAGAGTTCGTAGGCGAACAGCGTGCCGCAGCGGCCGCAGCCGGTTTGCACTTCATCGACGATGAACAGCAGCTTGTGCTTGTCGGCCAGCGCGCGCAGGCCCTGCATGAACTCGCGCGTGGCGGGGATCACGCCGCCTTCGCCTTGCACCGGTTCCAGCATGATGCCGACGGTCTTGTCGGTGATCAGTGCCTCGACCGAAGCCAGGTTGTTCAGTTCGGCCTTGGGGAAGCCCGGCACCTGGGGTGCGAAGATCGTGTCCCAGCCAGCCTTGCCCGAAGCGCTCATGGTCGCCAGCGTGCGGCCATGGAAGCTGTGGTCCATCGTGATGATCTCGAACGCGCCGTTCTTGTGCTTGCGGCCCCACTTGCGCGCCAGCTTGATCGCGCCTTCATTGGCTTCGGCGCCGCTGTTGGCGAAGAAGACCTTGTCGAAGCAGCTGTTGTCGGTCAGTTGCTGGGCGAGCTTCAGCATCGGCTCGTTGTAGAACGCGGGGCTCGGGTTCAGCAGCTTGCGCGCCTGCTTTTCCAGCGCCTCGATCATGCCTTCGTTCGAATGGCCCAGCGAGTTGACGGCCCAGCCCTGCACGAAGTCCAGGTATCGCTTGCCGTTATGGTCCGTCAGCCACGAGCCCTTGCCTTCGGTGAAGACCAGCTCGGGACGGTTGGTGATGTACATCAGGGACTGGACGGGGAACTCAGCAAATGCCATGGCGGACTCCTGGGGTCGGCATGAAACGATGGACGGAGAAAAGCAAAAAGCCACGGGGGTTGCCCGTGGCTTGTCGACCTGAACAGACGCTATCTGCGGTCAGCCGCGCGGCACCCCGGTGGGGAGCAACGTACGTGCGCGGCGTCGGATGATGGCGGTGTTCATGGCGGCCAATATAAGGCGCATGCGCCCGGGTGTCAAAGCGAAATATGGCAGACCCGGGTGGCATTGTTGTGTCGGCGGAACGCGCGCGGCCCGGCTTAGGCCGCGCCGGCCGGGTGCAGATCGGCCTCGGACGTGAACGAATCGGCGAAGAACGCGTCCTCGTGAAGCTTGCACTGCGCGGAGAAATCCGTGCGTGCGGCGTTGACCATGACTGGCGCACCGCAGGCGTAGACCTCGTGGTTCGACAGATCCGGATGGTCGGCCATCACAGCCTGGTGCACGAAGCCCGTGCGACCGGACCAGTTGTCCTCGGCCGTGGCGTTCGAGATCACGGGCACGTACTGGAAGTTCGGCAGATCGCGGGCCCATTGCTCGCACAGCGCGTGCATGTACAGGTCCTGCGGACGGCGCCCGCCCCAGTACAGCGTCATCGGGCGCGTGATGCCGGTATAGGCGGCGTGCTCGACGATGGCCTTGATCGGCGCGAAGCCGGTGCCCGACGCCAGCAGGACGATGGGCTTGTCCGAATCCTCACGCAGGAAGAAGCTGCCCAGCGGACCTTCGAAGCGCAGGATGTCGCGCTCCTTCATGGCCGGCATGCCTTCCTTGGCGCCGAACACGTAGTCCGTGAACGTGCCGCCCGGCATGTGGCGGATGTGCAACTCGATCGGGCCTTCCTCATGCGGAGGCGTGGCGATGGAGTAGCTGCGGCGCTTGCCGTCGCGCAACAGGAATTCCACGTACTGGCCGGCCAGGAACTGCATGCGCTCGGTGGCGGGCAGTTGCAGCTTGATGGCGATGACGTCGTCGGCCAGGCGCTCCAGCGAGGCGACGCGGCACGGCACCTTCTTGATGGGAATGTCACCGGCGCCGTGGACTTCGCGGCACTCGATGGTGATGTCCGACGTGGCGTTGGCGCAGCAGAAGAGGGCGCGGCCCTCGGTCTTTTCCTGCGCCGTCAGTGCCGAGGCGGCGTGGTCGCCCTGGTGGATCGTGCCTTCGGTCACGCGGCCCTTGCAGGACCCGCATGCACCGTTCTTGCAGCCGTACGGCAGGCCGATACTATGGCGCAGCGCGGCGCCCAGGATGGTTTCGTCGGCAGCCACTTCGAACTTGTGGCCACTCGGCATGACGGTAACTTGATAAGCCATAATCGGGTCTATGAACCAAATTCTGTCGCCGCAAGCGGCGTTGTCTTCCCCGGGTGTGCGGCACGCGCGGCAGGGGCGCCGGCTGGGCCGTCCGCGCCTGCTGATCGTGGGCTGCGGTGACGTCGGCACGCGCGTCCTGCGCCTGCTGTCCACGCGGATGCGTGTGTTCGCCGTCACATCTCAGCCCTCGCGCCGGGACGCGCTGCGTCAGGCCGGTGCAGTGCCGCTGGTAGCCGATCTGGATCAGCCCGCCACGCTGTCACGCCTGGCGCATCTCGCGAGTCGCGTGATGAACCTGGCGCCGCCGCCCGGTCAGGGCGATGGCGATCCACGGTCGCGCGCGTTGCTGGGGACGTTGCGGCGCGCGGCCTGGCGCCGGGCGCGGACCATGCGTTATGGCACCAGTCCCGGCGAGGCCGCCATTCTACCCGAGCGGGGCTGGCACCGCGCGTTTGAGGCGTCCACGCGCCACCGCGCCAACGGGGCGTACATCTACGCCAGCACGACCGGCGTCTATGGCGACCGCGGCGGGGCCCGCGTCAAGGAATTCCACGCGGTCCGGCCGCAGACTGCCCGTGCGCGCCGACGCGTGGCGGCGGAGTCGGCGGTGCGGCGCTTTGGGCGCGATGCGGGCTGGCGCGCCAGCATCGTCCGGATTCCCGGCATCTACGCCGAAGACCGCTTGCCGGTGGCCCGCCTGAACAAGGGCACGCCGGCGTTGGCGCCCCAGGACGATGTCTACACCAGCCATATCCACGCCGACGATCTGGCCCGCACGATGATCGCATCGCTCTGGCGCGGACGTCCCCAGCGCGTGGTCCATGCCAGCGACGACACGGAACTGCGCATGGCCGACTACTTCGACCTCGTGGCCGACCGCAAGGGTTTGCCACGCCCGCCTCGCATCAGCCGCCAGCAGGCGCGCGAGACCATCGACGCCAACCTCCTGAGCTTCATGAGCGAATCGCGCCGACTGGACAACGGTCGGCTGAAGCGGGAATTGCGGGTGAGGTTGAGGTATCCGACGGTGGCGGCGTTTTTTGATCGCTGAGGTCTGAATCTCCGGTGGTTTCTCCCCTCTCCCGCGTTGCGGGAGAGGGGCGGGGGAGAGGGCCAGCGGTGCAAATTGTGATGTGGTCGGCAAGCAGACCCTCCCGCCCTCTCCCCTAACCCCTCTCCCACTTCGCGGGAGAGGGGAATAACACAAGCGGGTTTGTGAGGCATGGCTCTTGCTCTTCTCTCCGTCTAGCCATCCTGTCTATACAACATTGGTGCATCCCTGCGCCCAATCGTCCATTTCCGGTGCACGTCCTCAGGTAAACCCCGGGTTTGACTTGTATATACAGGCTGGTACATTGCCCGTCAGGTCCAGGGAGACGGGACCCCCACTACCCAGAACGACGCCCACAGGGAGCCGACAGCATGAAGCTGCACCGCCGCGCCGCATTGATCGTTACCTCCGCGCTATTTGCCACAGCCGCCCACGCCCAGAACACGCCGGTGACCATCGGCATGAGCGGATGGACGGGTTTTGCGCCGCTGACGCTGGCCGAGAAGGCCGGCATCTTCAAGAAGAACGGTGTCGATGTGGAGATCAAGATGATCCCGCAGAAGGACCGGCATCTGGCGCTGGCGTCGGGCGCGATCCAGTGCGCAGCCACTACGGTGGAGACGCATGTGGCGTGGAATGCCAATGGCGTGCCGATCACGCAGATCGTGCAGCTCGACAAGTCGTATGGTGCCGATGGCCTGGCCGTGCGCGGCGATGTCAAGGGGTTCGCGGATCTCAAGGGCAAGACCATCGGCGTGGATGCGCCGGGCACCGCGCCGTACTTCGGACTGGCCTGGATGCTCAAGAAGAACGGCATGACGCTCAAGGACGTGAAGCTGACCACGCTGTCGCCGCAGGCCGCCGCGCAGGCGTTCGTGGCCGGGCAGAACGATGGCGCGATGACCTACGAGCCGTATCTGTCGACGGTGCGCGCCAACCCGGACAAGGGCAAGATCCTGGCCACCACGCTCGACTATCCGATGGTGACCGATACCCTGGGCTGCGCGCCGAAGTGGCTCAAGGACAATCCCAAGGCTGCGCAGGCGCTGGTCGACAGCTATTTCGAAGCGCTGGAGATGATCCGCAAGGACCCGGCGAAATCCAACGAGATCATGGGTGCGGCCGTGAAGCAGACCGGCGAGCAGTTCGCGAAATCTTCCGCTTACCTGCGCTGGCAGGACAAGGACGCCAACAAGACCTTCTTCGCGGGAGAACTGGCCAGCTTCAGCAAGGAAGCGGCCGATGTGCTCAAGGACATCGGCGTGATCCGCCAGGTGCCCGACGTGACGGCGCTCTATGACGCCCGGTTCCTCAAGTAAGCAGGAGGCAGGCATGTCGCAATCGCCTACGCCGACGATGACCACGCGCGCCCCCGCGCCCATTGTCTCCACGTCCAACGAGCGCGCACCGCGTGCACGTCATCCGTGGTTGTCGCCACTGGTGCCCGTGTCGGCGCGGGCGCGCTGGGTACTCGGCCTGTCGTTCTTCGTCCTGTTCTTTGCGGTCTGGGCGATGGCGACCCTGGGCGGCTTTGTCTCGCGCACGTTCCTGGCCGATCCGTTGACGATGGCGCGCGAAGGCTGGGCGCTGTTCACCGAGTACGGCTTCATCGGCGATATCGGCATGACGGTCTGGCGCGTGCTCGGCGGCTTCGTGCTGGCCGCCGTGCTGGCCGTGCCGCTCGGCATCCTGATGGGTGCCTACAAGGCAGCCGAAGCGTTCTTCGAACCGTTCGTGTCGTTTTGCCGATACCTGCCGGCGTCCGCATTCATTCCGCTGCTGATCCTCTGGGCCGGCATCGGCGAGACGCAGAAGTTGCTGGTGATCTTTATCGGATCGTTCTTCCAGATCGTGCTGATGGTGGCCGTGACGGTGGGCGGCGCGCGCAAGGACCTGGTGGAGGCGGCGTACACGCTGGGTGCAACGCCGCGCGGTATCGTGCGGCGCGTGCTGATTCCGGGTGCGGCGCCGGACATCGCGGAAATCCTGCGACTCGTGCTGGGTTGGGCGTGGACCTACGTGATCGTGGCCGAGTTGATCGGTTCGTCGTCGGGCATCGGACACATGATCACGGATAGCCAGGCGCTGCTCAACACCGGACAGATCATCTTCGGCATCATCGTCATCGGCTGCATCGGCCTGATCTCCGACCTCGTCTTCAAGCTGGCCAACCAGCGCCTGTTTCCCTGGAGTGCCATCAAATGAGCGCGCTGTCGATCCAGCAGGTATCGCGGACCTTTGCCAACCCGAACGGTGGCAGCACGCAGGCGTTGCTGCCCGTCGATTTCGAGGTACGCGACAACGATTTCGTGACGATCCTCGGGCCATCGGGCTGCGGCAAGTCCACGCTGCTGCGCATTGTGGCGGGACTCGATACGCCAAGCGGCGGACGCGTATTGCTCGATGGGCAGGCGGTGGCCGGACCGGGCGCGGACCGCGGCATGGTATTCCAGTCGTACACGCTGTTTCCGTGGCTGACCATTGCGCAGAACGTGCGCTTTGGCCTGCGCGAGCGCGGCATGAGCGAGGCCGAGCAGAAAGAGCGCAGCGATTTCTTCATCGCGCGCGTGGGGTTGCGCGGTTTCGAGCAGCACTTCCCGAAGCAGTTGTCGGGTGGCATGCAGCAGCGCACGGCTATTGCGCGGGCGCTGGCCAACGATCCCAAGATCCTGCTGCTCGACGAGCCGTTCGGTGCGCTCGACAACCAGACGCGCGTGCTGATGCAGGAGTTGCTGCTTGGCATCTGGGAGTCGCATCGCAAGACGGTATTATTCGTGACGCACGATATCGACGAGGCCATTTTCATGGCGAACCGCGTGGCGGTGTTTTCCGCGCGGCCGGGTCGGATCAAGAGCGAGATCGCGGTGGATTTCCCCCATCCGCGCCATTACACGATCAAGACGTCGCCCGAATTTTCCGTGCTCAAGGCACGACTGACGGAAGAGATTCGCGCCGAGGCCATGGCTTCGGCGGAGCACTGAGCGACACCCCAACGCATCATGAACGCATCCGCCAATCAGGCACCTTCCCCCGCATCGCCGAACGGTCCCGCTGCGCTGTACCAGCAGGTCAAGGCGTATATCGCGACCCAGATCCAGAGCGGCGCGTGGCAGCCCGGCGACCGTGTGCCGTCGGAGCAGGAGCTTGTGAACCGCTTCTCGGTATCGCGCATGACGGTCAACCGTGCGCTGCGCGAGTTGTCGGAGCAGGGCAGGGTGGTGCGCGTGGCTGGCGTTGGCACTTTCGTCGCGGAGCACAAGCCGCAGTCCACGCTGCTGTCGGTGGTGAATCTGCAGGACGAGATCCGCCTGCGCGGCCATGACTATGCGTGCGATGTGATTCTGGTGGAGCGTGTCTCGGCATCGATCGAAGTGGCCGCGGCGCTGGAGTTGCGTACGGGTGAGTCGGTGTATCACTCGATCTGCATTCATCGCGAGGATGGCGTGCCGGTGCAACTGGAAGACCGCTACGTGAATCCGCGCGCGGCGCCCGACTTCATCGCGCAGGATTTTTCCGATACGCAGCCCGGCGAGTACCTGCTGCGCAACGTGCCCTACGATCAGGTGGAGCATGTGGTGGATGCGATAGCTGCCACGCCCGAGCAGGCCGTGCAGCTTGAGATGCCGCCCACCCAGCCCTGCCTGCTGCTGACGCGCCGCACCTGGACGCATGGCGTGCCCGTGACCTTCGTGCGCTGCCTGCATCCGGGCAACCGGTATCGGCTGGGCAGCCGTTTTCGTGCCGACGGCAATCCCGCCTTCGGCTAGGACAGTAGCCTGAGGCCAACCAAAAGTTGGTCCCAGGTTTTATTTTCGACTAACCTGTATAGACAGGCGCATACAAGGCGTCTGACATGACAACACAGACCATGACGCAAGATTCCCGCTCTCTCCTGACCCTCCATCCTGGCCACGTCTCGCTGGACGATCTGCGCCGCATCCATCGTGGCGAAGTGCGTCTGTCGATGGCCGACAGTGCGTGGGCCGGGGTGCGCGCCGCGCAGGCCACGGTGCAGGACATCATTGATGCCGACGCGGTGGTCTACGGTATCAATACCGGCTTCGGCAAGTTGGCCCAGTCGCGCATCCCTCACGACAAGTTGGCCGAGCTGCAGCGCAATCTGGTGTTGTCGCATAGCGTGGGCACGGGCCCGGACCTCGCGCCCGATACCGTGCGGATGATCCTGGCCATCAAGGCCGTGAGCCTCGCGCGTGGACACTCGGGCGTGCGTCCGGAATTGATCGAGGCGCTGCTGGCACTCGCCAATCACGGTGTGACGCCATGCATCCCGGCCAAGGGATCGGTCGGTGCGTCGGGCGATCTGGCACCGCTCGCGCACATGTCTTGCACGCTGATCGGCGTGGGCGATGTGATGATCGACGGTCAGCGCGTCAGCGCCGCGCAAGGACTGGAGCACGCGGGCCTGCAACCGTTCACGCTGGGACCGAAGGAGGGGCTGGCGCTGCTCAACGGCACGCAGGTCTCCACGGCGCTGGCGCTGGCCGGATTGTTCGCCGCCGAAGATGCATTCGCGGCGGGACTCGTGGCGGGCGCGCTGTCGCTGGAAGCGATCAAGGGGTCGGTCAAGCCGTTCGATGCACGCATTCACGAAGCACGGGGTCAAGTCGGACAGATCGCCGTGGCCGGTGCGGTGCGCGCGATGCTCGACGGTAGCGATATCGTCGATTCGCACAAGGCATGTGGCCGCGTGCAAGATCCGTATTCGATTCGCTGCCAGCCGCAGGTGATGGGCGCGTGCCTCGACAACCTGACTCACGCCGCGCGCATCCTGCGTATCGAAGCCAACGCGGCATCGGACAACCCACTGGTGTTTGCCGAGCAGGGCGATGTGGTGTCGGGTGGCAACTTCCATGCGGAACCAGTGGCATTTGCGGCCGACATCCTTGCACTCGCCATCGCAGAGATCGGCGCGATCTCCGAGCGCCGCCTGGCACTGCTGCTCGACACGGGACTGTCGGGTTTGCCACCGTTCCTCGTGCGCGATGGCGGCCTGAACTCGGGCTTCATGATCGCGCAGGTCACGGCAGCGGCGCTCGCATCCGAGAACAAGTCGCTCTCGCATCCGTCGAGCGTGGACAGCCTGCCAACTTCGGCCAATCAGGAAGATCACGTATCGATGGCGACGTACGGCGCGCGTCGTCTCGGCGAGATGGCCGCCAACACGGCGGTGATCGTCGGCATCGAAGCGATGGCCGCTGCGCAAGGCATCGAATTCAGCCGGCCGCTGAAGTCCTCGCCGCTGATCGAACAGGAACTGGCGCGCATCCGCAGCCGCGTGGCCTTCGTGGAATCGGATCGTTATCTCGCACCCGATATCGAGGCGATGAAGCAGTGGGTAGTGCAGGGTGATGCGGGGGCGGGGTGGCCTGAGGCGGTACGCGAGATCTTGCCGACCAATACGGGTGTTTGAACCGCCTGCCCTCTCCCCCGCCCCTCTCCCGCTTGCGGGAGAGGGGAGAAAACCGAACGCATATTGAAAGAGACAACCATGAACGCTAACGAACGTCAATTCAGCACCGCGCGCGGCCAGCGCGAAATCCGCGCCCCGCGTGGCACGCAACTGCACTGCAAGAACTGGCTCATCGAAGCGGCCTATCGCATGCTGCAGAACAACCTCGATCCCGACGTGGCAGAGCGTCCGCAGGATCTCGTGGTCTATGGCGGCATCGGCAAGGCTGCGCGCAACTGGGAGTGCTTCGACGCCATCCTCGACAGCCTGCGTCGCCTCGGTGAAGAAGAATCGCTGCTCGTGCAATCCGGCAAACCGGTGGGCGTGTTCCGCACGCATGCCGATGCGCCGCGCGTGCTGATCGCCAATTCGAACCTCGTGCCGCACTGGGCCAACTGGGATCACTTCAACGAACTCGATCGTGCTGGCCTGATGATGTACGGCCAGATGACGGCGGGTTCGTGGATCTACATCGGCACACAAGGCATTGTGCAGGGCACGTTTGAGACGTTCGTCGAAGCGGGCAATCAGCACTTCGGCGGCAACCTGACCGGCAAGTGGATTCTGACTGCGGGGCTCGGCGGCATGGGCGGCGCGCAGCCGCTGGCCGGTGTGCTGGCCGGTGCGTGCGTGCTGACGATCGAGTGCCAGGAGTCGCGCATCGACTTCCGCATCCGTACCCGCTATCTCGACAAGAAGGCCACGACGCTCGATGAAGCGCTGGCCATGATCGACACGGCGACGAAGAATGGCGAAGCGATCTCCGTGGGTTTGCTCGGCAACGCGGCGGAGATCGTGCCGGAACTCGTGCGTCGTGCGCAGGCCGGTGGTATCCGTCCGGACATCGTCACGGACCAGACCTCGGCCCATGATCTCGTCAATGGATACCTGCCTGAAGGCTGGACCGTCGCGCAATGGGAAGACCTGCGCCAGCGCGATCCGAAGGCGGTGGAAGCGGCAGCGCGCGCATCCATCGTCAAGCATGTGAATGCGATGCTCGCGTTCCAGCAGATGGGTGTGCCCACGCTTGATTACGGCAACAACATCCGACAGGTAGCGTTCGACGAAGGCGTGAAGAACGCGTTCGATTTTCCGGGCTTTGTGCCGGCGTATATCCGTCCGCTGTTCTGTCGCGGCAAGGGGCCGTTCCGCTGGGTGGCGCTGTCGGGCGATCCCGAGGATATCTACAAGACCGATGCCAAGATGAAGGAGCTGTTCCCCGAGGACAAGCACCTGCACCGCTGGCTCGACATGGCGCGCGAGCGCATTGCGTTCCAGGGCCTGCCTGCGCGCATCTGCTGGGTGGGTCTCGACGAACGCCATCGCGCCGGCCTCGCGTTCAACGAGATGGTGAAATCGGGCGAGTTGAAGGCGCCGGTCGTGATCGGTCGCGATCATCTGGATTGCGGCTCGGTGGCGTCACCGAATCGCGAAACGGAATCGATGCGCGATGGCTCCGATGCGGTATCCGATTGGCCGCTGCTCAACGCGCTGCTGAACACAGCGGGCGGCGCGACGTGGGTGAGCCTGCATCATGGGGGCGGCGTCGGCATGGGCTTCTCGCAGCATGCGGGCGTGGTCATCGTTTGCGATGGCACCGATGCCGCAGCCAAGCGCATCGAGCGCGTGCTCTGGAACGATCCGGCTACCGGCGTGATGCGCCATGCCGATGCGGGCTATGACATCGCCATCGATTGCGCGAAGGAGAAGGGACTCGACCTGCCAATGGTGAATCGCTGATGGCCTTGACGAAGTTTGCGCTGGCCGACATCGTTCCCACGCCGTGGAAGAACGGTGGCGGCACCACGCGCGAGATTGCGGTGTGGCCGCCCGGCGCCGGCATGGACAGTTTTGCCTGGCGCATCAGCGTGGCCGATATCGCGACCGATGGTCCGTTTTCGGCGTTCCCCGGCATCGATCGACAGATCGTGTTGCTCGATGGCAATGGCGTGCATCTGCAAGCGCATGACGATTCGTTCTGCCACAAGCTCGTGCGCGTGGGTGAACCGTTCGCGTTCTCCGGCGATACCGATGTGCATGCCGCGCTGGTGGATGGCGCCACGCGCGACTTCAACGTGATGACCCGCCGTGGCGTGTGCCGTGCGGAGATCAACCTGAAACGCCAGCCGTTCACAGTTGTACCCACCGATGCCATGGCGCTGCTGCTGGTATTGCGCGGCACGTGGAACGATGGCGATGGCATGCAACTCGCCGAGGGCGAGGGCGTATGGTTGCCGCTCGGCACACCGGCCCTCACCATGACGCATACGGATATTGCCGCGCTATGCCTGCGTGTGACCCTGCATATGGAGCCGTAACGATGACTCGCACCGACGCGCCGTCTGCCGACGGCATCTGGCATCACTGCCACCTGCTGCCCGATGGCAACATCGATCGCGCCATACGTGATGGGGCGCTTGTCGTTGAGGCGGGTCGCATTGTGTGGCTGGGGCCGCTGGCAGCGTTGCCCGATGGACTTGCACACCTTCCGCGTCATGATGCGAACGGCGCCTGGATCACGCCCGGTCTGGTCGATTGTCATACGCACCTGGTCTATGGCGGTCAGCGCGCCGACGAGTTTGCGATGCGGCTGGCGGGTGCCAGCTACGAAGACATCGCGCGTGCGGGTGGCGGCATCGTCTCCACCGTGCGTGCCACGCGCGAGGCCGATGAAGCCACGCTGTTCGCACAGGCCGCGCTGCGTCTCGAAGCCCTGCTGGCCGAAGGCGTGACGGCCATCGAGATCAAGTCGGGTTATGGTTTGTCACTCGATGCCGAGCGCAAGCAATTGCGTGTGGCGCGGCAACTTGGCGAGGCGTATGGCGTGTCGGTGTACACGACCTTCCTTGGTGCCCATGCGCTGCCGCCCGAGTACGCGGGGCGCGCCGATGACTATATCGATCTCGTCTGCAACGCGATGCTGCCCGCGCTGGCAGAAGAAAAACTGGTCGATGCCGTCGATGCGTTCTGTGAAGGCATTGGCTTCTCGCCCGCGCAGACCACACGAGTTTTCGACGCCGCCGCGCGATACGGCCTGCCGGTCAGGCTGCATGCGGAGCAACTGAGCAACCTCGGCGGTGCTGCGCTCGCTGCACGGCATGGGGCATTGTCCGCCGACCATCTCGAACATCTGGACGAAGCCGGTGTGGCAGCGATGGCCGAGGCCGGCACGGTAGCGGTGTTGCTGCCGGGCGCCTACTATTTCCTGCGGGACACGCATCTGCCGCCGCTCGCACTGCTGCGTCAGTACGGCGTGCCCGTGGCGATTTCCACTGATCACAATCCGGGCACCTCGCCCACTACGTCGCTGCTGCTGATGATGAACATGGCCTGTACGTTGTTCCGCATGACCGTGCCCGAGGTGCTGGCCGGTGTGACCACTCACGCGGCGCGCGCACTTGGGGCTTCGGATCGTCACGGCGCGCTGGCCGTGGGACGTAGCGCCGATTTCGCGCTGTGGCAAATCGCTTCACCGGCCGAACTGGCGTACTGGTTCGGCCGCAATCCGTGCGTGGGCGTGGTGCGGCAAGGCAAGGTGTATCGATGAACGATGGCAAGCTCTTTGCATCGTGGGCGCTGCTGCCCGAAGGCTGGGCACAGGACGTGCTGCTGACATGGGATGCGCAGGGTGCGCTTGCATCGGTCGACACCGGAGTGACACCCGATGCGTCAGTGCCACGCGCCGTCGGCCCGATATTGCCCGGCATGCCGAACCTGCACTCGCACGCGTTCCAGCGCGGTTTTGCAGGACTGACCGAATATCGTAGCGTGGCACCGGGCGACGATCCTGCAGGCGGCGACTCGTTCTGGAGCTGGCGCACGTTGATGTACCGCTTCGCACTGCGGCTCTCGCCCGATGCACTGGAAGCCATTGCCACGCAGCTGTATATCGAGATGCTGCGCGCCGGCTACACCAGCGTGTGCGAATTCCACTACGTGCATCACGATGCCGATGGCAAGCCCTATGCCGACCGCGCGGAGATGTCGCTGCGCTTGCTGCGCGCGGCGCAGGCTGCCGGTATTGGCATGACACTGCTGCCGGTGCTGTACCAGACGGCCGGGTTTGGCGACAAGCCCGCGCAGGCCGATCAGCGCCGCTTCCTGAACGATGTCGATGCCATGCACACGCTGCTCGAACGTCTGGCGCCGCATTGCGCGGCCTATGGCGCGCGGCTGGGTCTGGCGCCGCATTCGCTGCGCGCGGTGCCGCCGCAGAGCCTGAAGCATGCGGTGACGGCGCTGCACGCAGTGGATGCCATGGCACCCATACACATCCACATCGCCGAGCAACAAAAAGAAGTGGACGATTGCCTGGCATGGTGTGGTGTGCGTCCCGTGCAATGGCTGCTCGACCACATGCCGGTGGATCAGCGCTGGTGTCTGGTCCACGCCACGCATATGGATTGGGAGGAACGGCGGCGGCTGGCGCAGAGCGGCGCGGTGGCTGGCATCTGCCCGACCACCGAGGCCAACCTGGGAGATGGCGTGTTTGACGCAGCGCCGTACCTTGCACTGGGCGGCGCCTGGGGCGTGGGTTCGGACAGCCATGCGAGCGTGAGTGCGGCAGAGGAACTTCGGACTTTCGAATACGGCCAGCGTCTGGGTCTGCAACGCCGCAACGTGCTGGCGTCTGAGCGTCACCCACAAGTGGCGGACCGTCTGTGGCTCGATGCGGTGGCGGGCGGCACGCGCGCAGCGGCACGCAATGTGGCGGGACTGGCAGTCGGGCAGCGCGCCGACTTCCTCGTGCTCGATGGCGCGCATCCGGCGCTGGCGGGACTCGACGGACCGCGTGCACTAGCCACGCATGTGTTCGCGAGCCACGGGCATGAGACACTTGCGGAAGTCCGCACGGGCGGCGTGCGTCGCGTGCAACATGGCGCGCATCCGCTCCAGGCCGAGGCCGGACGGTTGTTCGCCGAAGCGCGCACACGCCTGCTGGCCGACTGAATCGCACGAATTTTTCAGCACCCAAGCATTTCCAAGCGCCCCTGAAATACGATGTCCGCCTTTACCACCGATATCCCCGCTTTCACCCTGCAGCGCGGCACGCGTCCGCTGCTGATCTCGATGCCGCACGTCGGCACGCATGTTCCTGCGCAACTGGCGTCGCGCTTCACGCCCGAGGCGCGCACCGTGCCCGACACCGACTGGCACATGGATCGCCTCTACGATTTCGCGCGTGAGTTAGGCGCGTCGATCCTGATGGCGACGCACTCGCGCTACGTGGTGGACTTGAACCGCCCGCCCGATAACGCGAATCTCTATCCGGGCCAGGACACTACGGGCCTGTGCCCGGTCGATACGTTCGACAAGACGCCGGTCTATGCCGATGGCACGCATGGTCCCGACGATGCCGAGATCGCGCTGCGCCGCGACGCCGTCTGGCATCCGTACCACAACGCGCTGCAGGAAGAACTGAAACGCCTGCGCGATGCGCACGGCACCATCGCATTGTGGGATGCACACTCGATCCGCTCGGTGCTGCCACGTTTCTTCGAAGGCAAGCTGCCCGACTTCAACCTGGGCACCGCCGATGGCAAGAGTTGCGATGCAGCGCTTGCTGCCAGCCTGTTCGAGATCGCGAACGGTGTGCCGAATCACACCGCCGCGCTGAACGGCCGTTTCAAGGGCGGCTACATCACGCGCCAATACGGCAAACCAGCGGATGGCATCCACGCCATCCAACTGGAACAGACACAGTCTTCCTATATGGAAGAGATCTACCCGTTTGCCTACGACGAGGGCAAGGCCGCGAACATCCGCCCGGCCATCCGCCAGATGCTGGAGACGGTGTTGGGGTTCGTGGAAGCGCGCTGAGCCAGCCAGGGATTGCTCACTGATAGCTCATTGTGAAGGTGGCAAGCCCGACGACCGTGCCCGGGGTCACCGCGCCCGTGGCGACATATTCCGCGATGAACAAAATATCCGAGGTCGTCTCGGATGGCCCCACCAGGAACTGATTGAAGTTCCGGGGGTTCGGGGAGTCTGGTCCGTAGCGCACGGCCCGTCCCGATGGTCCCGTGATCTGCAACCGCACGCCTCGGGCGGTGGAGTCTGGTGTCAGCGTCAGCCGATCTGTCCGGTTGCCGGGAGTGGTGACATCGCTGAATGTCATATACACCCGCACCCGGGAATCGCTCGGGCATGCGATGTTGATGCGGAAAGGTGTGGCGCCAGCCGCAGCGCCGCCTTGGACTAGCGACGCTCGGGAGACGGTTGGCATCGAAACACCGACGCTGGGCGTGGTGACGCTGCAGGATCTGGCAGTGATGTTCGAATTGACGATGGCTACCGACGACAGCGTCGGGGATGTCACGTCATACGGGATGTTGTGGCTGACCAGCCGGAAGAGTTCCCCGATCGACAGCGGTCCGCTGACGGTTATCGAGCCGGTCTTGATCAGCTGGTAAGTGAATGTGGCATGGCCGGAGACACCGGCCGCGTTGACGCGTCGCGTGAAGTTGTTCGGTCCAAATGAACGCAATGACGACATGACCGTGTCGTATTCCACGCTGACGACCCGTATCCCGATGCCGGGCATGCCGGTTTCCCAGGAACTGGGAACGGTGAGGGAGACCGGGCGTTGCGTATACATCTGCAGGAAGAAGCCCGGGTACCTGCCCCACATCCACCAGGGCGCATTCGGCGGGCAATTGAAGGTGGTTACGCTCGAGCGAATCTCGCTTAGCGGCGCACCTATGGGCGCGTCGCGCGCGATGTTGATGTCATTGAAGGTGATCGTCGTCGGCGTGGTCGACAATGTGCACTGCAACGGCGGCGGATATTGGGCGTGCGCACCTGGGGACATTCCCAGGCAGCCCAAAGCCATCATCAGTGATGCCGGCATGGATAGCCAGCCGCTACGAACTGGATTGAACAAGGCCAACTCCGCAGGACGCGATGAGGCCAAAGTCTATGAAACGTCGCTTGTTACAGATATCGTCAATCAACGAAATCGGAAGTCTTCCGAGTTCTTTCTGGTGTGGGGTTGCTGCAGCCGGGCTACTGATAGCTCATCGTGAAGGTGGCCAGCCCGGTGACAGTGCCGGGTGTCACTGCGCCCGTGGAGATGTATTTCACACTGAACGGCATATCGATGACCGGCTGGGAAGGTCCGATCTCGAACTGATTGGTGGTTTCGGCCGCGGAGCTATCCGCGCCGAAGCGCACGACCTGACCCGTCGGACCTGTGATTTGCAACTGCACGCCCTGGGCGGTGGAGGCACGCGTCAGCGTCAGCATGTCCGTGCGGTTGCCGGGCGTCGTGGCGTCGCTCAGTGTCATGTGCACCTGCAGCCTGGCGTCGTTCTGGCATGACACGCCCACGCGAAAGTAGGTGGTGCCCGCCGTGTCCCCGACCCTGTCGAGCGCGGTGCGGTTGACCGTTGGCATCTCGACATTCACGGCGGGCGTGGTGGCGGTGCAGGATCTCGACATGATGGTGGTGTTGCCAATCCCTATAGCCGATAGCGGCGGCGATGACGTCTGGTTACGCGGAATGTTATGGCTGACGAGCTGAAGCAGTTCACCCATCGACACCGATCCGCCAATGGCCCCAGTGTCCACGCGGCCAGTCTTGATCAACTGGTACGTGAATGTGGCACTTCCGGAGTACCTGTCTGCACCGACATTCGGCGCGAAGTCGTCCCATCTGCCGAGCGGGATTTCCGACAGTACCTTGTTGTCGTAACTCGTACTGATGACCCGCACGCCGACGCCGGGAATGTTGGTTTGCCAGACATCGGGAACGGTAGTGGAGACTGCGGCGCGTGGAAAATACTGCAGGTAGAAGCCAACACTTCTACTGCCTTGCCATACGTTTCGCGGGCAATTGATCGTTGTCACGCTGGATCGGATAGCGCTCAGCGGTGTGCCGACGGGTGCGTCCCGGGCGACACTGATCGTGCCGAAAGAGATTGTCGATGGCGAGGTCGACATCGTGCATTGCAATACCGGCGGCCGCGGCGGTGGCTGAATCTGGGCGTACGCACCTGGACTGATGCCCCAGCATGCCAGGACGACGAACAGTGATGCCGACATCGCGTGGCGGCTGCGACGAACCGCATTGAGCAGGTATTTCATGATGCAAAGCAATCGAGTGTATCTAGTTGGACGTCCTCGGGGGGGAGGCGGTACCGCACCGAAATCCGATGTGGCATCGCCAAGTCTATGGATGGGAGATCGACCAAGAAATGGCTGATCGACGAATTTAGGAATTTTCTGAGATTCGTTGGGAAGGGGTGCCGCCAGGGACTACTGGTAACTCATCGTGAACGTGGCGATCCCGATGACTGTGCCGGGCTGCACTTCCCCCGTGGCCACGTAGTCGACGCTGAATGGAATATTGTCGGTCGTGCTGGATGGCCCGATCAGAAATTGATGGGTGTTCAGCGTCGTTGCGGCGTCCGGTCCGAAACGTACCGCGTCTCCCGAGGGGTTCGTGATCCGCAACCGTACGCCCTGGGCCGTGGAGCCGCTCGTCAGCGATAGCAGGTTTGTCCGGTTGCCCGGCGTCGTGGCATCGGTCAACGTCATATGCACCTGTACGTTCGTATCCTGCTGGCAATTGATGCCGATGCGGAAGGCGGTCCTGCCTGCCGTATCGCCCACGTTGCCTAGTGTCGACCGCGAAATCGTGGGTAGTGGTACATCCACGCTGGGCGTGGTCACAAGACAGGAGCGCCCTGTGACAGTGGTATCGCCGAGCCCGACCGAAGACAGTGTGCCCGACGTGACATTCGTGTTGCCGTTGGCACTCACCAGCCGGAACAGCCTGCCGACCTGCATTGTTCCGGTGCCGGTGACCGGCCCCGTCTTGATCAACTGGTAGGTGAACTGGGCGATGTAGGTGTCGGGTCTTGAGCCGGTGTTCGGAAGAAAACTCTGGAAGCTGCCGCTGCTCACATTGGAAAGCACGCGATTGTCATAAGTTCTGCTGCGCACGCGTATGCCGACACCGGGGTAGCCCGTTTCCCATACGTCGTTGACCGTGGACGATGTGGGAAGGGTCGGGTAGGCCCGCAGGCTGAAGCCTCCGTGGAGGACATAGCAGGATTCTCGTTGGCCGGCGACGGTTATGCATTGGATACGTCCGAGATTCGCGGGACAAGTTACCGTCGTGGTCGACGTCCTGACCTCACTCAGTTCGGCGCCTACCCGTGCATCCCGTGCAGTACTGATGCTGCCGAAGGAAATCGTTGCAGGCGATGTCGACATGGTGCATTGCTGTGCCTGTGCACCCGGGCTGAATCCCCAGATCCCAAGGAGAAAGACAAGTGCCGCGGGGAACATGGACCGGGCACGACGCAACGATATGAGGGTCGTGGTCATGGCGCAAAAACGTGAGGCATGGTGTCCGAAGGCGTTGGCATGACTTCGACGCGAGACCGGGCGACGTCACGAGCGGAAGTCTAGGGACCGGCTGCCCCCTCAGAAATCGCTGAATGACGAAATTGAGATGTTTCTGATTTGCGAACGAGCGGGAAGTGGAAAGCTGTGCAGCGAGGGAGACATCCCCGGTGAAACCGGGAAGAAGTGTGACGAGCGAGAGGCAGGTGAAGGAAAGGTGAAGGAAAGGTGCGGAGCAGGCGCCCCGCACCGGGCTTGCGGCAAAAGACTTGCGACTACTACTTTTTGGTGACCTTCGTATCGGTCTTGCTGCCCGTGGCCTTGTTGTACTGCGCCACATATTCCTCGAACAGCTTGCGGATCGACTTGCCGATCTTCTGGTAATCCGATTCGTTAAGGTTGGCCAGCGAGACACGGCCAGACGGATGGCGTGTGCCAAAGCCGCGTCCGGGCAGCAGCACCACACCCGCCTCCTCGGCCAGGCGGAACAGCAGCTCCGCCGGTTCGGCCGATGCCAGCACCCATTTCACAAATTCGGGTCCGATGGCTTTGCCGCCGAGTTGCTCGATATCGAGCAGCGTGTAGTAGTCCACCACGTTGGGGTCCACCGCATCATCGGGCGCGATGCCGATCTCGCGGTACAGCGCGGCCTTCCGACTACGGATCAGCCGCTTCATCGCCTGCTTGTACGCGTCGGGCGTATCCATCAGCGAGAACAGCGAGAACAGCACCATCTGCACTTGCTGCGGTGTGGAGAGCCCCGCCGTGTGGTTCAGCGCCACGGTGCGGCTGTCGGCCACGATGCGGTCGATGAACTTGAGCTGGTCCGGCGTGGTGGTGATCGAGTGATAGCGCTTGTGCAGTTGATCGCGCTGGTCCTTCGGCAACTTGGCGAGCTTGTCGTCGAAGATATTCTCGCGATGCGTGGCAATGACACCCAGTCGCCAACCCGTGGCACCGAAGTACTTCGAGAACGAGTAGACCAGGATGGTGTTGCGCGGGCACAGTGCGAACAGCGAGACGAAGTTGTCGGCGAAGGTGCCGTAGACATCGTCGGTCAGGATGATCAGGTCGGGACGTTCCTCGATGATCGACGCCAGGTACTCCAGGCTTTCATCGCTCATGCGCACCGACGGCGGGTTGCTCGGATTGACGAGGAAGAACGCCTTGACGCTGGGGTCGCGCAGCTTGTCGAGTTCCTTGTTCGAATACTGCCAGCGCGATTCGGGGTCCGCATCGATCGACAGTTCCACAAGCTGGTAATCGTTCAGTTCCGGAATTTCGATATACGGCGTGAAGATCGGCATGCCCAGCGCGATCTTGTCGCCCGCCTTGAGCAGGTGGTTCTCGCGCATCGAATTGAACAGGTACGTCATGGCGGCTGTGCCGCCTTCCACCGCGAAGAGATCGAAGTCGCCGATGAACGGGTGGTTGCCGATCATCTCCTTGCGGATGTACTGGCCGACGATCACCTCGCTCAGCTTGAGCATGCGGTCCGGCACGGGATAGTTGCACGCCAGGATGCCCTCGCACATCTCGTAGAGGAAATCGCCGGCGTTCAGGCCAAGCTGGTCGCGGACGTACGACACCGCACCGGCCAGGAACTTCACGCCTGGCACGTCCTGGTGATCGCGTGCGAACAAATCGAAGCGTTCCTCGATGCCATCGCGGCGCGGAAAGCCGCCCACGCCTTCGGGCATGTACTGGAACGAGCGCTCGGACTCGCGCATCGCGAACAGGCCGAGCTGCCAGAAGCCATGGCGCGGCACCGTGGCAAGGAAGTTCGGGTTGCCGCGTCCGGCGTTGAGCATCAGGCGGTTGGAGTCGCTGCTGGCCAGCTTGATCAGTTCATCCTTCAGTTCGAACGGCGACAGGCTCGCCAGCTTGGAGAGATCCGGTTTGCTCATGGTGTGTAGCCTCCTGGGATTTCGATTGATCGACGAGTGAGGGGGATCGGCAGTCTGGTCAGACCAGGCCGACCACTAGTGGGCCAAGCAGTGTCAGCAGCACGTTGGCCAGGGCATAGGTAATGGCGAAGGGCACGGTCGGCACCGGGCTTTCGGCCTTGTCGAGGATGCCGCCGAACGCGGGGTTGGCGCTGCGCGAACCGGACAGCGCACCGGCCAGGATCGCGGCGTTGTCGTACTTGAGCACGTAGCGGCCGAACAGCATCGTCAGGAACAGCGGCAGCAGCGTGACCACGGCGCCAAGCAGGAAGATCTGCAGGCCGCTCTGGCGCAACGTGTCCACGGCCTGCAGGCCAGAGTTCAGGCCGACAATCGCGACGAACGCCGCCAGCCCGAAATCCTTGAGCAGCTGGCATGCGGCGGTAGGCATCGCGCCGTACATCGGATGCTTGGACCGCATCCAGCCGAAGACGAGACCCGACAGCAGCGCGCCGCCACCCGAACCCAGCGTGAGCGGGATGGAGCCGATGCGCACCACCAGCAGTCCGATCAGCAGGCCCACCAGTACGCCAGCGCCGAAGTACACGAAATCGGTCTTCTCGCTGGGCACCAGTTCATAGCCCGCGTGCTTGACGGCGCGCTTGGTGTCTTCGGGCGTACCGTAGAAGGTGAGGATGTCCCCATGCTGCAGCTTCAGGTCGGGCAGGATCGGCAGCGGATGGTCATAGCGTTCGATGCGCTCCACGTAGACGCCATGGCGCATGTCGCGGCCGACCTGGGCAATGATTTCGGTCACCGACTTGTTGTTCATGCCCTTGAGCGTGAACACGGCGCGTCGCGTCTGCATGACCATGCCCATGCCTTCGGCGTCGGCCACTTCTTCGCCGATCACAAGCGCGGTGGGCACCATCGCGTCGCGGCGGCCCACCAGCAGCACCAGGTCTCCGGCTTCGAGAACGGTGTTCTGATCGAACGCGAGGGGTTTGCCGCCGCGCTGGACCTTCTCTACCGTGACCAGGTCCTCTCCGCCCACTTCGATGTCCTTGACCGACTTCCCGGCGGCGCCGGTGACGCGGAACAAGCGGCCCACGAGCCGGGGCAGCGCGCCAGCCTGGCCTGGACCAAACTGCGGCAGGCCGCCGTGCATGGCGGCCTCCATCTTCTTGGCATCGGTCTTCAGGTCCGAACCCATGAAGCGCGGCAGGATGTTCACGCAGACGATGATGGCGCCGAGCGAGCCGAACACATAGGTCACCGCGTAGCCGATGGCCACGTTGGCCTGCATGGTCTTCACCACGTCAGGCGGCAGCCCTAGCTTGGTGATGGCGTCGCCCGCCGTGCCGATGATGGCGGACTGCGTCATGCCGCCCGCTGCGAGCCCTGCGGCCAGGCCCTTGTCGAGATGGAACAGCTTGGCCAGCACTACCACGGTGACGAGACCGGCCACGGCCATGAACACGGCCATCGCAATCTCGCGCAGCGAACTGCGGTTCAGCGAGTTGAAGAACTGCGGTCCGCTTTCATAGCCCACCGCATAGATGAACACGGCGAACATCACGGCCTTTACGCCGTTGTCGATCTCCACGCCCACCTGGCTGATGATCACGGCGGCCAGCAGCGAGCCAGCGACGCCGCCCAACTGGAATTTCCCGAAGGTGATCTTGCCGATGGCGTACCCGATGGCCAGCGACAGGAACAGCGCTGACTCGGGTGATTTCTGGAAGATGGCATGTAACCAATCCATGGAACCTCCTTAAAGCGTGACGCGGATGAGGGGGCGCATGATCCGGTGCGCGAGGCGCCGGGCATGCCGGACACAGCTACTGCGGCACCATGCCGCGGCTGACCATCGCGCAACTAGCCAAACGGCCACGCAATGGCGTCGGGGAGAGAGGATTGGAATCGAGGAAGGCTGGGCCGCTCACGGCGTGGCCGGACTGCGGGGCGGATACGGATGGCATGACGCGACGCGGGCCTCCCTATGGCTCATGGCAAGCCTGCGGCCGTGCGGCAGGCGAGAGCCATTATCAGCGTGGGGTCGCGACGTGCGTACTGAAAGCTTTTGACAGCGTATTAAACGGGATCGTAAATCCTTCAATTATTCTGCTCCGCGCAAGAAAAAGCCCCGCATGGGCGGGGCTGGGGTGTTGCAGTTGGCGCGGATTCAAAGCGGCCGATGCGGCCACCCATTACTTACCCATCACTTTCCGCTGTTGAGTCGATCCTGGATGTGCTTGGCGCGTGCATCGGAACCAGGGTGTGAGCTCAGCATGCTCGACTTGCCGCCATCGAGCTTGGCCAGTTTCTGGAACGCGGTCACCAGCGCTTGCCGGTTGGCCCCGTTCTTCGTGAGCAGGTCGAACGAGTAATCGTCGGCCGCCGACTCCTGGCGCTGCGAGAACTGGGCATTGATAAACGTCTCGCCCAGTTCCCCGATCTGCGACGACGACAACGCGGTCAGCGCCGTGTTGCCCGTGGAGCCGAGCAGCCCGCGCGCCGCCGCCGTGGTGTATGCCACCTGCATGGCTGCCTTGGTGTGGCCCAGCGCCACGTGTCCGATTTCGTGGCCGAGCACGCCGCGCACTTCGTCGTCGGTCATCAGGTCCATCAGTCCGCTGTAGACGCGAACACAACCATTGGCCATGGCCCACGCATTCACGTCCTTGGTCACATAGACCTTGGCATCGAGGGGCAGGCCGGTGTTCTTCAGGCCGCTCATGATGTTCACCAGGCGTTTTGCGTAGGTGCTGTCGGCTGCGGCGAGCGTGTTCTTCTTGTCCATCTCGGCGCAGGACTGGTCGGAGAGCTGCTTCACGCTGGCATCGCTGAGCGTGGCGGCCGTGAACAGGCTGCCGCCGGCCTGGGTCAGGCTATCCATGTTGGCACCTGCACAGCCGGCAAGCAGGGCGGCGCAGCCGAGGGCCGCAGCGGTGGCGGTGGCATTGGCGAGGAGTCGCTTCATGGTCGGTTCCCTGTATCGATGTGTTCTGGTTGGAGCCTCGAAGGATAAGCAAGCGCAACCGCACTCGCCAGCGGTTTATGTCTGACATGGCAAAGGTTTGATTTGACTCCGCCAGATGCCCCGGCGACACCCGGCGACGGCAGCGTGGCGCAGACCACATACCGCGCGGCGGGGGCTGTGCGAAGGTCTGTCCATCCGGATTCCACCGGGCGTGAAACAACGAGCGGCACCGCACATATCGGCACGGGTGTAGGCCGCAACATGCAGGTATGGCAGTAGTTGAATGTATGCCAAGAAAAACAAAAAAGCATTTGTCGACACTGGAACGGGGCTTGGTTGGGCGCAGGGTCAGAAACTTTCTGTGATGTGCTTCAAGCTCCATTCCCATCGAAACCCGACTATTGGGAAGACCGGGAGCTTGTGACATGCGCAGCCTGATCATCAATGCCGACGATTTCGGATTTGACCAAGAGACGTGCGCCACCACGGTGGATTGCTTCGAAGCGGGCCTGCTGACCAGCGCCACCATCATGGTAGGTTGCGAGGGTTCCAAAGCCGCCTACGAATACGCGCGCGAAAACCGCAAACGTTTTTCGTTCGGCCTGCACTTCAATATCGTGGATGGCTTCGCGCCGGCAGCCAACCGGGCCAATTCGCTATGCGACGAAAGCGGCAGCTTCCGCGAAAGCGACGACCAGCGCCTGGCGGCCATGTGGGGCAGGCTGACGGTGGCCGACATCCGGCGCGAATTCCGTCTGCAACTGGAAGAACTGCGCGACAACTACGTGGAGGTCACGCACATCGACAGCCACGGCCACCTGCACAAATTCCCCGCAATCATTTATTCGCTGCGCTCCGAAATGCGCCGCGCCGGCGTGACCTGGGTCCGCCGTCCGCAGAACGTATTCCTGCGCCCCAACGGCAAACGCCGCGTGATCAACAACGTCTTCGCCATCCCGTTCTGGGGGTTGATGCGCACCGACTACTACTGCGCCGTGGACAGCGGCGACGAGATGTGGGCCAAGCGCCTGCCCGAACTGCTGCCCGAAGGACTGACCGAGGTGTCCGTCCACCCAGGCCGCAACGAGGCGTGGCGCTACAACGAAGCCAGCCCGTTGCTCAAGCCGGACGAATTCCGTCGGGCGTTGAACGAAGCGGGGATCGAGTTGACGAGGTATCGGGCGTTTGGATGAGGGGTGCAGAAAACAGAAAACCCCGCAGCGTTGGTGCTTGCGGGGTTTTTTATGAAATGCGCGGAAAGCTTTGGTGCCCGGGGTCGGACTCGAACCGACACGCCTTGCGGCGGGGGATTTTGAGTCCCCTGCGTCTACCTGTTTCACCACCCGGGCCTGGGTCTGGCAACGGCCGCAATGGGCGTCGCGCGACGATGAAACGCGGATTATGCCGGATTTTCGGGCGCCTCACAACCGCTGGGCGCTGCGTCGGCCACACGGGCGCAATCGGGCGGTCACGGCAGTTGGGGTAGGATAGCGCGCAGCCGCGTCATGCGGCCACGCCGTGTTTCTTACCGGAGCCGAGTGCCATGTCCGCCGAGCCGACCCTCGACCTCACCGTAGCCGCCAGCCTTGCCGCGCTGGCCGCCTTGCCTTCGCAGGACCCCGCGTTCTACGCCCAGGCGTATGACAACCGCGCCAACGTGCCGGACAACGCCGTGCATATGGCGCGATGGGCGGCGGATTCGGCGCTGGTGCGCGCGGGTGCCGTCACGTATTTCGAGGATCTGGCTTACGGCGATGCCGCCAGCGAGACCCTCGACTACTTTCCCGCCAATTCCCTCGACGACGATCATCCGCCGCCGCTGCTCGTCTTCGTGCATGGCGGCTACTTCCGCGCGCTGGACAAGCGTGACCATAGTTTCGTGGCGAACGTGCCCACGCGCCGTGGTGTGTCGGTGGCTGTGGTCAACTACGCGCTATGCCCGGCGGTCAGCGTGGAGACGATCGTCGGCCAGGTGCTGCAGTCGGTGGCATGGCTGTATCGCGAGGCCGAGCGGCTCGGTCATGATCGGCGTCGCATCTTTGTGGCCGGACATTCGGTGGGCGGACATCTGGTGGCGATGCTGATGGCGGCGCGCTGGCCGGACGTCGGTGCCGACCTGCCGGTGGATCTGATCAAGGGTGGTTTGTCGATCAGCGGCCTGTACGACATGGAGCCGCTGCGTCGCACGGGTTTTTTGCAGTCGGATCTGCAACTGACCGAAGCGGCCGTGGCGCGACTCTCGCCGGCCTATATGACGCCGGCTACGGGCGCGCCATTGATTACCGCTGTGGGTGAGCTGGAATCGAGCGAGTATCACCGACACAATGCGCTGATCCGCGCCGCATGGCCGGACAACGCACGCGAAGACATCGCGCTGCCGGGCAAGCACCATTTCACGGCGATGGATGATTTGATGCGCGATGACAGTGTGTTGACGCGGGCGTTGCTGGGGATGATTGCGGGGGTTTGAGCTTCGATTCCCGCTGATGGTTTATTCCCCTCTCCCGCTTGCGGGAGAGGGGTTAGGGGAGAGGGCAGGCGCTTCGTCTGCGATAGACGTGGTTAGAGCTTGAAGCTCTGGCCCTCTCCCCCGCCCCTCTCCCGCACGCGGGAGAGGGGAGAAAGATCAGGGCGGGAGAGGGGAGTGAACACAGGGCGATCAACTACCCCTTCAACTCCAGCACCTTCAGCAACGACGACGTATCGTCTTTGCCCCAGTCCTGACGCATCAGCTCGACCAATTGCGCCGACGTAGCCCGCATCGCAGGCAGGTCGATACCCAACTCCCCCGCCAGATCAGCCGCCAGGCCGAAGTCTTTCGCATGCAACCGCGATTCGATGCCGGCGGCGAAATCGCGTGCCACCATCTTCGGGCCCATCAGGTCGAGCATGCGGCTGCCGGCCATGCCGGTGGACATTGCCTGGAAGACCTTGCCGGTATCCACGCCCTGCGCGCCTGCGAAGCGCATCGCCTCGGCAATGCCCTGGATGTTCACCACCTGAGCGATCTGGTTGCACAGCTTGGCCACTTGTCCGGCGCCGTTGTCACCAATATGCGTGATGGTCTTGCCAAGGCACTCCAGCATCGGCCGCACTTTCTCCAGGTTCTCTGCCTTGCCGCCGACCATGATGGTCAGCGTGCCCGCCTGAGCGGCGGTCGTGCCGCCCGATACCGGGCAGTCCAGCGCTTCGATACCCTTGGCGGCCAGCGCCTGCGCGATCTCGCGCGTGACCACCGGCGAGATCGTGCTGTGGTCGACGCAGATGGTGCCGGGTGCGGCGCCTTCGATCACGCCGTTCTGGCCGAGCAGGACTTCGCGCACGTCTTCCGATGTGGTCACGTTCGTGAATACCACCGCCGCGCCGCGAGCGGCCTCAGCGGGTGTGAAGAACGGTTCCGCGCCCAGCGCGCGGGCAGCGTCGGCGGCCTCGGGGCGGCGTACAAAGGCGCGCACCGTGTGGCCGGCGCGGATGAGGTGGCCAACCATCGGAGCGCCCATCGCGCCCAGGCCGATAAAAGCTACGGTCGTCATGTTTGCGGACTCGATTGAAAAGGGTTACTTCGCGGCCAGCCGCCACAGCGACGTGACTTCGGCCTTGCGTGCGGCGTGCAGCGGATCTTCGGCATCGGCGGCCTTCGGATGGCGCGGACGCACATCCGAGCGGCCCAGTACCTTGAGACCAGCGGCATCGATCCAGCCCAGCAGTTCCTCGCGGGAGCGCAGGCCGAGATGCTCGGCAAAGTCCGACAGGATCAGCCAGCCTTCACCGCCCGGCTCCAGGTGCGCCGCCAGCCCGGTCAGGAAGCCGCGCAGCATGCGGCTCTCCGGATCGAATACCGCGTGCTCGATGGCCGAGCTAGGACGCGCCGGCACCCACGGCGGATTGCAGACGATCAGCGGGGCGCGGCCTTCGGGGAAAAGGTCGGCGTCGACGATTTCCACATCGTCATCGAGACCCAGCCGTTCGATGTTCTCGCGTGCGCAGGCCAGCGCGCGCGGGTCCTGATCGGTGCCGATCACACGCCGCACGCCTCGCTGGGCCAGCAACGCGGCCAGCACGCCGGTGCCAGTGCCAACGTCAAACGCCAGCGTATCGGACGGCAGCGCCGTCTTGGCCACCAGTTCAAGGTACTCGCCGCGCACCGGCGAGAACACGCCGTACCACGGATGAATGCGCTCGCCGAGCATCGGAATCTCGACTCCCTTCTTTCGCCATTCATAGGCGCCGATCAGGCCGAGCAGTTCGCGCATCGACGCCACGTAAGCCGCATCGGCCGGGCCGTAGACCTGTTCGCAGGCTTCCTGCACGTCGGGCGCACGGCGTAGCGGCACCACATGGCCTGCCTCGAACGGCAGCAGCAGCATGCCGAGCGTGCGGGCGCGCTGCGATTGGGCCAGGCGGTGCTTGTGGAAGGATTCGGTGATGCTGACCGGCGTCTTGTCGGCGTTGCGCGATTTGCGTTGCGGCTTCTTGTCCACACGGCGCGCCATGGCTTGCAGCAACTGGCGCGCGTTCTGAAAATCGCCGCGCCAGAGCAGGGCGGTGCCTTCACTCGCCAGCCGGTAGGCAGTATCGGCCGGCGTCTGGTCATCGGCGATCACCACGCGCTTGGGCGGCGGCAGGCCGGACTCGGAACGCCAGAGCGCGCTGTGCTCGGCACCGTCTTCGGTCCAGTGGATGGTGGGGAGGGGTTGGGCAGGAGACATTGCTTATATATATGTACGTGTGGTGAGCTTACAGCTCATATGCCTCGTGATCACCGGACATCGCTTGCTCCACGAGCTTGCGGTTCAGCGTCGGCGAGAACAGTTCGATGAAGGTGTAGACGAAGCTGCGCAGATACGCGCCTTGCTTGACGGCCAGATGGGTGACATTGGTGCCGAACAGGTGGCCCACAGGAATCGCGCGCAGATTGCGGTCCCGCTCGGGATCGAAGGCCAGTCCAGCCACGATGCCGATGCCCAGGCCGATCTCGACATAAGTCTTGATCACGTCGGCGTCGATGGCTTCGAGGATGATGTCCGGCTCCAGCTGGCGCAATTCGAATGCCTTGTCGATCTTGGGGCGCCCTGCGAAGTTCACGTCATACGTGATCAGCGGATAGGCGGCCAGATCGTCGAGCGTCAGGTGCTTCTTCTCTAGCAGCGGATGATCGGCTGGCGTAATCGCCACATGCTGCCACTGGTAGCCGGGCAGGGAGACCAGCGCCTTGTCGCGCGTGATGCCTTCCGTGGCGATACCGATATCGGCCTGGTCGTGCAGGATCATGTCTGCGATCTGAGCCGGCGTGCCCTGCTGGATCGACAACCGCACCTTGGGGTACCGCTTGGTGAACTCCGCGATCACGCGCGGCAGGGCGTAGCGCGCCTGCGTGTGCGTAGTGGCGATGGTGAAGTTGCCCTGGTCCTGCGCGGCGTAATCCTTGCCCACGCGTTTCAGGCTTTCCACTTCCTGCAGGATCTTTTCGACCGAGACAAGGATGCGGCGGCCCGGCTCGGTCAGGCTGCGGATGCGCTTGCCGTGCCGCGTGAAGATATCGACACCCAGCTCTTCCTCAAGCTCGATGATGGCTTTGGAGACGCCAGGTTGTGATGTGTAGAGCGCTTTTGCGGCTTCGGTCAGGTTGTAATTCTGGCGGACGGCCTCGCGCACGAAGCGAAACTGGTGGAGATTCATATAACTTCGCTCGTATAAACAAACAACTTCTTATTAGTTTGAGATATGAGGCGAGTTTATTACGATTCTCGAACTTTGTTAAACGCCCGCCTGCCCGAATTGCGTCCGCATCTTGCCTGCCCCAGGTGAAGTTGGCGCCCCAGGCGGGCCCAAGTCGAGAAAAAGTCCCCGATGTCCCTAGCCTTCACCGTCTCCGGTCTGCTGGTAGGTATCCTGGTTGGCCTGACCGGGGTAGGCGGGGGTTCGCTCATGACGCCGCTGCTCACGTTGCTGTTCGGCTTCTCGCCGGCTACCGCCGTGGGCACCGATCTGGCCTTCGCGGCCATCACCAAGGGCTTCGGCACCATCGCCCATCGCGCGCATGGCCATGTGCAATGGGCCGTGGTGCGCCGCCTGTGCCTCGGCAGCCTGCCTACCGCCGTGATCGCCATCCTCGTGCTCAAGAGCGCGGGTGAGCTGAACGCGCAATGGCTGCATGCCATCCGCCTGACGATTGGCGTCTCGGTGCTGCTGACCGTGGTGTCGCTGCTGTTCCGCAAGCAGATGCTGGCGTGGCTCGAACGCAATCCGCGCTTCCAGTTGCATGGCCGCCGCCAGGTGGTGGCGACCGTGGCAGTCGGCGCCGTGATCGGCGTGCTCGTCACGGTGTCGTCGATCGGCGCGGGCGCCGTGGGCGCGACGCTGATCCTGCTGCTGTATCCCCACATGAAGCCCGCCGAAGTGGCTGGCACCGATATCGCCTACGCCGTGCCGCTTACGGCCGTGGCCGGGCTGGGCCACGTGTGGCTTGGCACCGTCGACTGGAATTTGTTGCTGGCGCTGCTGGTGGGCTCGATCCCCGGCATCTGGCTTGGCGCGCAATTGTCACGAAAGCTGCCCGAACGGCTCGTGCGCGCCGCACTCGCGACTACGCTCACGCTGGTCGCCATCAAGCTCGTTTCCTAAGCATTCACGAATACTGAACGGACCCCGCCATGTATCAGTACGATCAATACGACCAACGCATCGTCCAGGAACGCGTCGCGCAGTTCCGCGACCAGGTTCGCCGCCGCGTGGCGGGTGAACTGCCTGAAGAGGAATTCCTGCCGCTGCGCCTGCAGAACGGCCTGTACATGCAGCGCCATGCCTACATGCTGCGCGTGGCCATTCCCTACGGCCTGCTGGCATCGAAGCAGATGCGCATGCTGGCCCATATCGCGCGTGAGTACGACCGCGGCTATGGTCACTTCTCCACGCGCCAGAACATCCAGTACAACTGGATGGAACTGGAGCGCGTGCCCGACGTGCTGGCCGATCTCGCCAGCGTGGAAATGCACGGCATCCAGACCTCGGGCAACTGCGTGCGCAACATCACGACCGACCAGTTTGCCGGTGTGACGCCGGACGAATCGGTGGACCCGCGCGTGCTGGCCGAACTGCTGCGCCAGTGGAGCACGTTCCAGCCGGAATTCGCCTTCCTGCCGCGCAAGTTCAAGATTGCGATCTCGGCCACGAAGGATGACCGCGCCGTGGTGCAGATGCACGACATCGGCATCTACGCGTACAAGAACGAACAGGGCGAGACGCGCCTGCGCATCCTGGCCGGTGGCGGCCTGGGCCGCACGCCGATCCTGGGCACGATCATCAAGGAAGACCTGCCGTGGCAGCACATGCTGACCTACGTGGAATCCGCGATCCGCGTGTACAACCGCTATGGTCGCCGCGATAACAAGTACAAGGCACGTATCAAGATTCTCGTGAAGGCTATCGGCGCCGAGAAGTTTGCGGCCGAGGTCGAGGAAGAGTGGCAATTCAGCAAGGATGGTCCCGGCACGCTGACGCAGGTCGAGTTCGACCGCGTGGCGCAGTACTTCCAGCCGCCCGCCTATGAAAAGCTGGCCGATACCGATGCCTCGTACGAGAAGCACCTGCTGGAAAGCAAGGCGTTTGCGCGCTGGGTGAGCCGTAACGTGCGCGCGCACAAGGTGCCGGGCTACGCGTCGGTGACGCTGTCGACCAAGCCGGGTCCGGTCTCGCCTCCGGGCGATGCGACGGATGCCCAGATGGACGCCGTGGCCGATCTGGCCGACCGCTACGGGTTTGGCGAACTGCGCGTGGCGCACGAGCAGAACCTCGTGCTGCCGGACGTGCGCAAGAAGGACCTGTTCGCGCTGTGGGAAGAAGCCAAGCTGGCCGGTCTGGCGACGGCCAACATCGGGCTGCTGACGGACATCATCGCCTGCCCGGGTGGTGACTTCTGCTCGCTGGCGAATGCCAAGTCGATCCCGATTGCGCTGGCCATCCAGGAGCGTTTCGACAATCTCGATTTCGTGTACGACCTCGGCGAAGTCTCGCTGAACATCTCCGGTTGCATCAACGCCTGCGGTCACCACCACGTTGGCAATATCGGCGTGCTGGGCGTGGATAAGGATGGCTCGGAGTGGTACCAGGTCACGCTGGGCGGTGCACAGGGCAATGACTCGGCCATCGGCAAGGTCATCGGCCCGTCGTTCAGCGCGGAAGAAATGCCTGAAGTGGTGTCGCGCATCATCGACACGTTCGTGGCCCATCGCGCCGAGGACGAGCGCTTTATCGATACGTTCGCACGCATCGGCATCGCGCCGTTCAAGGAACGCGTGTACGCCGACAAGCAGCGCGAAGAGCGCGCCACGGCCTGACGAACGGAGAGACTGAACATGGCAAAGATCATTCAACTGCAACGCGATGACGCGGCCCAATTCCGTCCGGTCATCGTGGAAGACAACTGGACCGTGCTGCGCGCCACCGAAGAGCAGCCGCTCGACGATGCCCGCATCGCCGCCGCCGCACAGAGCGGTGACGCCGTGCTGTTCCCGCTGGCCGTGTGGAAGGCCAACGAGGCACTGCTGGCTGGCCGCGATACCGCCATCACCGGCGTGTGGCTGGCCCCGGAAGACGAACCCGGCGATGCCGAGGCGCTGTTCGACCGCGTGTCGCTGGTAGCGGTGGACTTCCCGGTGTTCCGCGATGGCCGCGGCTTCTCGTCGGCCTACCTGCTGCGCACACGCTATCACTGGAAGGGCCAGCTGCGCGCCATCGGCGACGTGCTGCGCGACCAGCTGAACTTCATGAAGCGCTGCGGCTTCGACGCGTTCGCCGTGCGTGCGGATCGCAACATCGATGACGCCATCAAGGGCTTCACCGAATTCACGGTGGCGTATCAGGCTTCGGTCGACGAGCCGCTGCCGTTGTTCCGCCGTGCCCGCGCAGACGTGACCGCGCAAGGTTCGGCATGAGCACGATTTCCGAGATCCCCGTGATCGAGGCCGACGCTGTGCCTCAGGTCTCGTCGCTGCGCCCCCCAGCGCTGTGGACGATGCCGCTGTACACCGGTTCGATCGAAGCCCTCGACGCCAAGGAGCTTGCGCTGGCCGAACGGCTGGCCGGCATCGCCGCGCGGTTCTACCGTGCGCGCTTTGCCACGAGCCTGGCTGCCGAGGACATGGTGCTGACCGACGCAATCCTGCGCGGCAGCGACGCCGTGCGCGCGGGCATTCGCGTGTTCACGCTGAACACGGGTCGCCTGCACGCCGAGACACTGGCTGTGCTGGATGACGTGCAAGAGCACTACGGCTACACCGTGGAACAGTTCACGCCGGACCCGGAAGTCGTGGAGAAGTACGTGCACGACCATGGCCTGAACGCGATCTACGACAGCGTGGACTTGCGCAAGAGCTGCTGCGGCATTCGCAAGGTGGAGCCGCTGAACCGTGCGCTTTCGCACGCCGATGCCTGGATGACGGGCCAGCGCCGCGAGCAGGCTGTGACGCGCGCCGAGCTGCCGTATGAGGAAATGGACGAGGCACGCGGCATTCCCAAGTTCAATCCGCTTGCGGACTGGACCGAAGCCGAAGTGTGGGCCTACCTGACGCGCCATAGCGTGCCCGTCAACGCGCTGCACGCCAAGGGCTACCCGAGCATCGGCTGCGAGCCGTGTACGCGGGCCGTCAAGGCCGGTGAAGACGTGCGAGCCGGACGGTGGTGGTGGGAGAGCAAGGACTCGAAAGAGTGCGGGCTCCACGAGCAGAACATCAAGCATTGAACGAATGACAAGAGGCCGATAACGACATGGGCATCATGAACGACATCGCAGAAGCAGGCGTGGCCGCCAACGTGGATCACTTGCTGCAGGTCCAGAACGACCACCTCGACCGGCTCGAAGCCGAATCGATCTACATCATCCGCGAGGTGGTGGCCGAGTGCCGCAACCCGGCGCTGCTGTTCTCGGGCGGCAAGGACTCGATCGTCATGCTGCACCTGGCGCTGAAGGCGTTCCGCCTGGGCGACCGCAAGGTGGAGCTGCCGTTCCCGCTGGTCCATATCGATACCGGCCACAACTATCCCGAAGTCATCACCTTCCGCGATCAGCGCGTGGCCGAACTCGGCGCGCGCCTGGTGGTGGGCCATGTGGAAGATTCGATCAAGCGCGGCACGGTGCGCCTGCGCAAGGAAACCGATTCGCGCAACGCCGCACAGGCCGTGACGCTGCTGGAGACCATCGAGGCGCACAAGTACGACGCGCTGATGGGCGGTGCCCGCCGTGACGAAGAGAAGGCCCGCGCCAAGGAGCGCATCTTCTCCTTCCGCGACGAGTTCGGCCAGTGGGACCCGAAGGCCCAGCGTCCGGAGCTCTGGAGCCTGTACAACGCACGCATGGCGCAAGGCGAACAGATGCGCGTGTTCCCGATCTCGAACTGGACCGAGCTCGACGTGTGGCAATACATCGCCCGCGAGAACCTGGCCCTGCCGCCGATCTACTACGCGCATCAACGCGAAGTGGTGCGCAAGAACGGCCTGCTGGTGCCGGTGACCCCGATCACGCCGAAGCAGGATGGCGACGTCAGCGAAGTGATGTCGGTCCGCTTCCGTACCGTCGGCGATATCAGCTGCACGTGCCCGGTGGCCAGCGTTGCCGCCTCGCCGGTGGAGATCATCGCCGAGACGGCCGTGACGGAAATCACCGAACGCGGCGCCACGCGCATGGACGACCAGACGAGCGAAGCGTCGATGGAACGCCGTAAAAAGGAAGGCTACTTCTAAGCCGACGCAGCCAAGGAAACCGAATATGTCACACCAATCCGCACACCAGGGCCTGCTGCGTTTCATCACCGCAGGTTCCGTCGATGATGGCAAGAGCACGCTGATCGGCCGTCTGCTGTTCGACAGCAAGGCCGTGCTGTCCGACCAGTTGACCGCGCTGGCCAACGCCAAGAACAAGCGCACGGCGGGCGAGCAGATCGACTTCTCGCTGCTGACCGATGGTCTGGAAGCCGAGCGCGAGCAGGGCATCACGATCGACGTGGCGTATCGCTATTTCTCCACGGCGAGCCGCAAGTTCATCATCGCCGATACGCCGGGTCACGAGCAGTACACGCGCAACATGGTCACGGGTGCGTCGACCGCCCACGCGGCCATCGTGCTGGTGGATGCCACGCGCGTGACGGTCACCAATGGCCGCGCCGAACTGCTGGCCCAGACCAAGCGCCACTCGGCGATCCTCAAGCTGCTGGAAATCCAGCACGTGATCGTTGCCGTGAACAAGATGGACCTCGTCGACTACAGCGAAGAGCGCTTCAACGAGATCCGCACTGCCTACGCCGAACTGGCCACGCAACTGGGCTTGAAGGACGTGCTGTACGTGCCGGTCTCCGCGCTGCGCGGCGACAACATCGTGCACGCCAGCGATGCCATGCCGTGGTATCAGGGCGAGTCGCTGCTGCCGGTGCTGGAGTCGCTGCCCGTCGAGGACGTGGCGCCGGAAGGTGATGACGCACTGCGCTTTCCGGTGCAATTGGTCGTGCGCCAGGACGGTTCCGCTGCCGACGATTTCCGCGGCTATGCCGGCCGCGTGGAAGCGGGTACGGTCCGCGTGGGCCAGAAGCTGCGCGTGTTGCCGGCCAACCGCGAAGCCGTGGTGGCTGAAGTGCTGACGCCGAATGGCGCGGCGGATTCGGCCAGCGCTGGTGACACCATCACGGTGCGCCTGGCGGAAGACGTCGATGTATCACGCGGTGATATGTTTGTGGCAGCGGACGCCACGGCAGCTTCGGCCAAGAAGCTGACCGCCGACCTGTGCTGGTTCGACGACGAATCGCTGAACCCGGCACGCAAGTACGTGCTGAAGCACACTACGGCGAGCGTGTTCGCGAAGGTGTCGGCGGTGGATCGCGTGCTCGACGTGCATACGCTTTCGCAAGAGACCGGCCGCCACGAGATCAACCTGAACGATATCGGCTCGGTGCAGATCTCGCTGCAAAAGCCGATCGTTTGCGACACCTATGGCGATAACCCGGCAACGGGCGCATTCGTGCTGATCGACGAAGCCACCAACCACACGGTGGCGGCGGGCATGATCCGTGCGTATGCCTGATATCGTCCTGGACGAACAGCGAGCGTGACGGAAATGGAAATGAACAGGCAGCAGGGCAAGCGTGCGGGCAAGGTGTACCTGATTGGTGCAGGGCCCGGTGCAGCGGACCTCATCACGGTGCGTGGTGCACGACTGCTGGGCGAGGCCCAGGTCGTGCTGCACGATGCGCTGGTGTCCCCCGAGATGCTGGCCTGGTGTCCCCAGGCCGAGCTGATCGAGGTGGGCAAGCGCTGTGGGCAGCGCTCCACGGCCCAACTGTTCATCAACCGCCAGATCGTGGATCTGGCGACCAAGCACGAGCGGGTAGTGCGCCTGAAAGGCGGCGACCCGATGCTGTTCGGCCGCGCCGACGAGGAACTGCAGGCGCTGGAAGCTGCCGGTATCGAGTATGAAGTGGTGCCCGGCATCACGGCGGCTCTTGCTGCTGCCAGCGCCATCGGTCGCCCGCTGACGAAGCGCGGTGTGTCACGCAGCGTGGCGTTTGCGACGCAGGCTAAGGCCGCAGACGCCATTGATGTGGAAGCCGACGTCAAGGCCGACACCATCGTCTACTACATGGGCCGCGACCAGGCTGCCGTTATCGCCGCACAACTGATTGCACGCGGCAAGCCTGCTTCCACGCCTGCATGGGTGGTAGAAGCCGCCACGACGCCGAAGCAGCGCAGCCATCAGTTCACGCTGAGCCAGATGGCTGCCGGCGAGGCCGCACGATGGATGGACCCGGTGCAACCGAGTTTGCTGATGATCGGCGAGGCGCTGGGAACGCGGGTGACGGAAGTCGTGGAGTCGGAACGGGCGGCTTGAGGCGGACAGGTTGAATGAAAAAAGCCAGAGGTGACTCTGGCTTTTTTTTCTGGCGATGACGAAATTCCCGCCGCTGGTTTGCTCCCCTCTCCCGCAACGCGGGAGAGGGGCTGGGGGAGAGGGCCGGCGGTGGAATCGCTAACACGTCGCAAATTGCACCTCAGGCCCTCTCCCTAACCCTCTCCCGCAGGCGGGAGAGGGGACCGGCCCGGAAACTGGATAGCATCCACACAAAACCCCGCAATCGCATCCAGCACGCTATCCACTTCGCCCACGGCTGACGTCGCCACGATCTCCACCCCCGGATGCTTCTCCCGGCATTCCTCCACCAACACCGGAAAGTCCCGACGCAGATGGCCGCCCTGGCCGAAGAACACCGGCACCACGGTAATCCGCGCGATACCTGCACCCGCCAGTTCGTCGATCGCATTACTCAGCGACGGCGTCATCAATTCCAGAAACGCGACGCGCACCGCAACGTCAGGCTGTTGCGCCGCCAGCCGGCCCTGCAGCCGGTCGAACGGCTCGCGCCAGCGCGCATCGCGTGCGCCGTGGCCGAAGAGGATGATCCCCTGGGTAGCGCCCATGTTCAGTGCCGATCCACCCAGCGCAGCGCAACTAGCGCCAGCGTCAGGTACAGCGTGCCGGGCACCAACGCCGAGACAATCGGCGGCCACGTATGCAGCAGGCCCACGTGCGAGAACAGCGTGTTGGACAAGTGGAACGACAGCCCCAGCATGATGCCGCCGAACACCTTCACGCCCACCGCGCCGGCGCGTGCATGCAGGTAGGCGAAGGGCAGCGCCAGCGCCACCATCACGAACAGCGTCAGCGGGTAGACCACCTTCTTCCAGAAAGCGATTTCGTAGCGCTGCGTGTCCTGCTTGTTGTCGCGCAGGTGGCGGATGTAGCGGAACAGGTCGAGCGTCGACATCCGCTCCGGCGTCACCAGCAGCACCGACAGGATCTGCGGCGTCAGTTCCGAATGCATCACCATGCTCGGGAACAAGAGCTGTTCGGCACGGAAGTCAGGGGCCAGTGCGTCCTGCTGCTTCGGCGCCATGCCGTCGCGTAGTTCGATGAAGCGCGTCTCGTTCACGTCATTGAGCTGCCACGCCTGGTTGCCCTGGTAACGGCCTTCCTTGGCCACGCGAATCACGCGCAGCCGGTAATCCTTATCGAACTCGTAGATCGTGATGCCATTGATCGTCTGGTCCGGCTTCAGGCCCTGCACGTTGATGAATCGCGTGATTTCGCCAGCGCCATTCGCGGCGGTGTCGCGGTCCCGGTCCTTGACCCAGACGCCAGAGCGGAAGCCCGAAGACACCGTGGCGCCCACGGCCTCCAGCTTGATCTTCTGCGCGTACTGCTCGCCCGCCGGGCTGATGAACTCGCCGAACAGGAAGGTGACGATCACCAGCGGTATCGCCAGCTTGAACAGCGAGAACAGCGCCTGACGCGTATTCAGCCCGGCCACCCGGAAAATCGTGTATTCCGACTGGCTGGCCAGCTGGGAGAACACATAGATCGCACTGATCAGCAGGGCGATTGGCAAGACCTCGTAGATCCGGGTCGGTGCCTGCAGCATCACGTGGATAAACGCGATCAGCGACGTGTAGCCGCCTTGCACGCTCTCCAGCTCGTTGAGCATGTCGAAGAACACGAACAGCGCCAGCACCGCGAACAGAATGAACGCGAACACGCCATAGATCAGCCGAGCGAAATAGCGCTCGTAGACGGCCAGCACCCTCATGCCTTGCCTCCGCCATTCGACTTGCGTTTCAGGCCGAACACGGCGCGCCAGCCTCCCAGGCTACGGTTCTGGCGATAGCGGAACAGCATCAATGCGCAACAGAAGACAAAGACGTGAATCGGAATCAGCGCGGTCCAGAAGCTCAGGGAGCCGGAGCGCACCCAGGCCTGGGCCAGGTTGATCGTGTTGCTGTAGGTGAGATAGATCAGCACGGCGAACACCAGCGGCGTGTAGCGGCCCAGGCGCGGGTTCACGTACGCCAGCGGGATGGCAATCATCACGAAGTTGAACGCCAGGATCGGCAGCGATACCCGCCACAGCAATTCGGCGAGGTTGTCGCGGGTCGGGTCGCGCAGCAGGTCGATGGTGTCGCGGCTCTTGGCCGGCAGACTGGCTTCGGTTTCGGGTGGAGAATTATCCACTTTCACCGCGTATTTATCGAATTCGAGAATCCGATAGTCCAACTGCCCGGGCACGCCCGCATAACGGCGGCCGTTTTCCATGACCACCAGGCGGTCGCCGTTGGGCTGGGTTTCGAACTGGCCCTGATGGGACAGCGCCACGCCGATCTTGCCGGCTTCGGCGTTGGCTACGAAGACATTGCGTGCGTGCTTCATGTCGGCGTCGATGCCTTCGATGAACAGCACGTAGTTGCCATTGGCGGGTTCGATGAAGCGGCCCGAGGCGATCATCGACAGCACGCCGCGTTGCTGGAAGCGGTCGCGGAATGCCGCGCTCTGCTGGTTGGCCCAGGGCCACGCGAACATGCCGAGCAGCAGCGCCATGACAAAGAACGGCGTGGCGAACTGCAGCACCGGCTTGACGAGGTCGCGCAGGGAGATGCCGGCCGAGAACCAGACTACCATCTCCGAGTCCTTGTACCAGCGGGTCAGGACGATCAGCGTGGAGATGAACAGCGTGGCCGACAGCAGGATCGACAGGTAGCCGATAGTGGCCAGGCCAATCAGCATCAGCACGTCGTTGGGGCTGGCCTTGCCATTGGCAGCCATACCCAGGATGCGGATCACGAGCGACGTGAGCATGAACGTCAGCATCACCAGGAACACTGCGCCGGCAGTGTAGGCGAGTTCGCGTCGCAGGGCTTGTTGGAAGATCATGCGGAATCGCTTCCGGCTTCCGGCCGGAACGGGCGATGTACCGGGGGCCGAAGGACTGGCAGGACCGCGTACTGTCAGCTTGCAGGATCGGCGGCGGCAGATCGCGGATGAAAATCGCGGATAATGGGGACTTTCTTTTCGACGAGCCCCTTGAAGGAAGCGCGATGGAATTTAGCACAAAAGCCCTGGATCTGAGCAAAGCCGGCCAAAATGGTTTCCTGGCCACGAAGTCCGACTGTCTCGTGGTTGGCCTGTTCGAGGGGCAGAACCTGGCCGGCGTGGCCAAGGCACTGGACGTCGCCACCAAGGGGCTGGTGGCACGCCTGGTCAAGCTGGGCGACTTTGACGGCAAGCGCGGCACGCACCTGATGCTGCATGAAGTCGCCGGTATCGGCGCCGCCCGCGTCCTGCTGGTGGGCCTGGGCAAGGAAGCCGAGTTCGGTGACCGCGCCTTTGCCGAATCGGTGCGCACGGCCATGCGTGCCCTGGGCGGCACGCGCGCGGCATCGGCGCTGTGGTGCCTGACCCAGCCGCCGCAGCAGCGCGACGTGGCATGGGCCGTGATCACCACGATCACCATCGTGCGCGACGCCGGCTACCGCCTGCTGGAGCGCCATCCCGAACTCAAGCGCGCCCCGCGTGGCGCTGCGGCCGAGAAGCCGGCGCTGCGCAAGATCGTGCTGGCCGTGGAGTCCGGCGACGCCAAGGCCGCCACGCAGGGCGTGGTGCGCGGCATCGCCATCGCCAACGGCATGGAACTCTCGCGCGACCTGGGCAACCTGCCGTCGAATATCTGCACGCCGACGTACCTGGCCAATGCCGCGCGCGGCATTGCCAAGCGCCACAAGCTCAAGGCCGAGATCCTGGGCCGCAAGCAGATCGAGGCGCTGAACATGGGCGCCTTCCTGGCCGTGACCAAGGGCAGCGTGGAGCCGCCGCAGTTCATCGTGCTGCACTACAACGGCGCCGCCGCCAAGGCCGCGCCGGTAGTGCTGGTGGGCAAGGGCATCACGTTCGATACGGGTGGCATCTCGCTGAAGCCGGGCGAGGGCATGGACGAGATGAAGTACGACATGTGCGGCGCCGCCTCGGTGCTCGGCACCATCCAGGCCGTGGCCGAGATGGGCCTGAAGCTGAACGTGATCGCCGTGGTGCCCACCTGCGAGAACATGCCCGCCGGCAACGCCACCAAGCCGGGCGACGTGGTGGTCAGCATGTCCGGCCAGACCATCGAGATCCTGAACACCGATGCCGAAGGGCGACTGATCCTGTGCGACGCGCTGACCTATGTCGAGCGCTTCAAGCCGGCCGCGGTGGTGGACGTGGCCACGCTGACCGGCGCCTGCATCATCGCCCTCGGCCACGTGAACTCGGGCCTCTATGCACGCAGCGACCTGCTGGCGGACCAACTCCTCGACGCCGGCCGCAAGGCCATGGACACGGCATGGCGCATGCCGCTGGACGAGGACTACCAGGACCAGCTCAAGTCGAACTTTGCCGACATGGCCAACATTGGTGGCCGTCCGGCTGGCAGCGTGACGGCGGCCTGCTTCCTGGCGCGCTACACCGAGAAGTACGACTGGGCCCACCTGGATATCGCGGGCACGGCATGGAAGAGCGGCGCGGCCAAGGGTGCCACGGGTCGTCCGGTGCCGCTGCTGACGCAGTTCCTGATGGATCGCGCAGGTTAAGCGCACCGTCATCGCAACAAGGCAGCCGGAATGACGCGCATCGATTTTCACAGCAACGTGCCTGACACACTGGCCTATGTCTGCCGCCTGGTCCGCAAGGCCTATGGGGCAGGGCAGAAGGTGGTGGTGTACGGCGCGCCGCAGCAGTTGTCGCAACTCGATGCGCGGCTGTGGTCGTTCTCGCCGCTGGACTTCCTGCCGCATTGCGGGCTCGACAACCCCAATGCGGCGGTGACGCCCATCATCCTGGCCGCCTCGCTCGACGGCGTGCCGCATCACCAGTTGCTGGTGAACCTTGCCCCCGAGGCGCCGGCGCAGTTCGCAAGCTTCGAGCGGCTGATCGAAGTCATTGGCAGTTCGCCCGAGGCGCGGGACGCTGGGCGCGAGAGATATCGCTTCTATCGCGAGCGCGGGTATCCGCTGTCGCACCATGACATTGGGCAGGCCAAGGGAGAATCGGCATGAGCGAACGCACGACTTCGCGGGTGATTCCGCGGCTGGCTCCGCACGACAGCGTGCCGCTGTTGACCGAAGTGGTGGAACTGCCGGACGAGGCCTTCACCGAACCGCTTGCAGAACCGTTCGCCGAACCGACCCGTCAGGAAGCCCCCGTGATCGATACCGCGCACATGCCGGATTCGGGTCTGGTGACGGCGGTGGGCGATACCGGCGATGCCGAACCGATTTCTGCTTTCTACGATACCGAGCCACCCGTGCTGTCGGAGGTGGAAGAATTCGTGCCCGCTGAGGAGGATCTGCGCGCGATGCGCACGGAGCTGCTGACGCGTGTGATGATGCGTTTCCGCACCGAATGGCCCCAGGTGGTGGAAGCCCACACCGAAGCCACGTTGCAAGCGCGCCTGGCGCCTTTGACCGCCCAGTTGGCGAGTGAGTTGACGCAGGCGCTGGAGGCGAGGCTGGTGGAGTGGCTGGATGCGACGCTGGAAGAGATCGAGAGGGACCCGGGCGGGGTTTGATCTTTCCGTTTCCCTATGGTTTTGCTCCCCTCTCCCGCTTTGCGGGAGAGCAACCGTGTCAAGCAGGTCGGTTGTTCTGCCAAGGCCGACCCGTCTTGACCATGACATTGAGAATCGTCAGAAGCTTCCTCATGCACCCGACGATGGCGACTTT
>NZ_SCMX01000038.1 GCF_005503625.1 Cupriavidus sp. 2SB
CTGGTTCAGCCGGTGTGAGATAGGGGAACTCGACCTGCGCGTACTGTGATACGCGCAGATCACGTGTTACCCATGTCTCCGAACACCTGTTACCCATGTCTCCGGTCTGTACACCACTAACGCGGGAGAGGGGAGCGAACCATCAAGGCACCAAAACCCCCACCTCCCCAAACTCCACCCGATTCCTCCCCTTCCTTTTCGCTTCATACAACGCCTGATCCGCGCGAGAAATCATCCCGTGGATGGTATCCCCCGACTGGAAGCTGGCTACGCCGAGGCTGGCGGTCATCGCGCCCATTGCCGAAAAATCCTGCGCTGAGATAGCTTGCCGCAGCGCCTCGGCCTGGGCGGCAGCGTCCGGGAGGTCGGTGTCGGGGCATATGATCAGGAATTCCTCGCCGCCCCAGCGGCCGACGATATCGCCGGGACGCTTGGCGTCGAGGATGCGCTGGGCCATGTCCACGAGCACGCGGTCGCCGATCTGGTGGCCGTGGTTGTCGTTGATGGATTTGAAGCGGTCCACGTCGAGCAGGATGATCGAGAACACCGTGCCGCTGTGGGCCAGCGCATCGATCAGCGCCTCGTCGAGACGACGCCGGTTGTACACGCCGGTGAGCTGGTCGGTACGCGACAGCGTTTCGAGTTGCCGATTTTTCTCGACAAGTTCGGCCTGGGTGGCCTGGATCTGTGCAAAGGCGTTGTTGCTGCGCTGGATGGCCGCCCGCACGGTCAGCTCGGCCTCGGTGCGCTCCGCGATGATCAGCTTGAGCTTGCGCAGCACCTGGTTGAAGCCATCGATCACGCTGTCGAACTCCTGACGTCCCAGTTTGGCGAGTTCCTCGGGTTCTTCCTCGTGACGCGAGGCAAGCTGGAACAGGGCGCGCTGCAGGCGCTCCAAGGGGACGAAGATCATGCGCAGGCCGAACGTCAGCAGCAACACCAGCACCACGTCGATGGCGGCCACCTCGGTCACGCCCTGGATCATCGCCGCCCGCAATGTTCCATCCATGGGCCTGCGGCTGAACCGAACCACCGCCTTGCCGATGGAGACCTCGCGCCGCGTGGCATCGATGCCATCGGGCGGGTAGATGACGACGCGGTCAAGCAGGTCATCGGCACCCGCCGATGCACACGGCTCTTCGCTCGGGGATGCGGGTCGGCCCGCAGCGGCGTAGATTTCCTGCCCGTCCGGCGAGAACACACAGGCTTCGACGACTTCAGGGTGGATCAGCGTGGCGTCGAGCCGCGTCCGCAGGATGCCGACGTTCAAGGCCCAGGTGGGTTCCGCCAGGCTCTGCGCGAGGCTTTCGAGCACATCGGCACGGGTCCGTTCGAACCGTTGCTCAAGATCCTGCCGCAGCAGCCAGTGTCGATGCGAGGCAAAAGCGCCCAGCGTTGTCGTGATGACAACAATAAACAGCACGATCATCCGGGTCCGGATCGAACGAACCGGGGGCAGCGGTGGCATGGGGCGAAGATCCTGGCAAGGTCCAGCGGGTCCAGCGGTTCGGGCGAGTCAGTGCGGCATTCTATTCAGGCGCCGCCTGGTTGAACAGCTGTCGGAATTTCGCCAATTCCGGATGGGCTTCCTCGTACTTCTTGCTGAATCCTATGTGCACGGTCTCGGTTTTGATGACCAGGGCGCGCCGGGACTTGTAGCGCATGCGCTCAGGTAGTCCGCGCGTTTCCAGCGATCGCAGCGCTTCCTTGATGACGATGCTGGGGTTGACCACGCAGTCGATTTCGCCGACCAGCATCTTCTTGACCAGATCCTGGAACTCGTGCCCCTCCACCATCGTGATGCGGCCTTCCTTCACCATCTGGAAGAAGCGCGGGCCGGGCGCCAGATAGTTGCGCTGGTTGCCGAATCGGAGTCCGGCGAAATCATCGGGATAGTGGTGGAAGGTGCGGCCCTCGATGGCGTCTCGATTGCAGTGTACGGCCACCTCTTCGGCGTAGAACGCCTTCGAATGATTGAGGTACGGCCGTTCTTTAGGTCGGTAATACACCCCCAGGATGCCGGCGCTGTTGCCGTTCTTCGCTTCCTCGACCGTGCGTGCCCACGAGGCAAATCGGATCTCGACCTGATAGCCCGGAATCCGGTTCGCGACGCGCATGAAGTGGTCGATATAGTCGCCTTTGGGCGCGCCGTTTTCCTCGTACGAAAGGGGCCGCTGACCCGCTTCGGAGTACAGCACCACGCGGGTTTGCGCGCTGGCGGGCGGGGCGGTGCCGAGCGTCGCGACTGCAAGCAGCGCGGCGGCGCTGAGGGTCCGGCAAAGGCGGGCGATGTCCATGGCGTCTGTGCCGTCGATTGTTTTCGGCGCGGGAAGAGCGAGGAAGGGAGAGATCGACACGGTTGCCGCGTGAACCCCAATCCCCCAGTAACGGCAGGCGGGCCCGGAGATTGAGCGTTGCCGGGCAGGGTATTCCCGAATCTTTCGCATTCCGAGATAGCCCGCTTTCCGGATTGCCGATTCCGCGTCACTGCGCAACGGGGCACACTCCGTCGAAACAAAGCCACGACGACAATCCCCCGACGGGTCAGCTTAACGGAGACGTTCCCCAACATGGCACAACAGATTCTCAATGGCATTCGTGTCCTGGAACTGGGACAACTGATTGCCGGCCCATTCGCCGCCAAGACGCTGGCCGATTTTGGCGCTCACATCATCAAGGTGGAGCCGCCCGGTCAGGGCGATCCGCTGCGCAAGTGGCGCATGATCCACGAGGATACCTCGGTCTGGTGGGAGGCGCAGTCGCGCAACAAGCAATCGATTGCCATCGATCTGCGCCAGCCGGAAGGCCAGGCGCTGGTGCGCAAGCTGGCCGCCGAGGCCGATGTGCTGATCGAAAATTTCCGCCCCGGCACGATGGAGAAATGGGGCATGGGCTGGGATGTCCTGCACGCCGCCAATCCCAAGCTGATCATGGTGCGCGTGTCCGGTTACGGCCAGACCGGCCCGAAGCGCGACGAACCGGGCTTCGCCGCCGTGGCCGAGGCCATGAGCGGGCTGCGCCACCTGACCGGCGAGCCGGGCCGGCCGCCGGTGCGCGCTGGGCTGTCGCTGGGCGACACCATCGCCGGCCTGCATGGTGCGCTTGGCGTGTTGCTGGCGCTGTACGAGCGCGATGCGCGTGGCGGCGAAGGGCAGGTCATCGACGTGGCGCTCTATGAATCGCTGTTCAACTTGAGTGAAAGCCTGCTGCCCGAATATTCCGCATTCGGCGCCGTGCGCCAGCCGGCTGGCGGCGCGCTGCCCGGTATCGCCCCATCGAACGCCTACCTGTGCGGCTGTGGGGACTACGTGCTGATCGCCGCCAATGGCGATGCCATCTTCAAGCGGCTGATGACGCTGATGGACCGCAACGACCTTGGCGACGATCCGGACCTGGCTCGCAACGATGGCCGCGTGAAGCGCGTGGACGAGATCGATGCCGCCATCGGAGCCTGGACCAGAACGCAAACCGTGGCGTCCGCACTGGATGCATTGCGCGGCGCGGACGTGCCGTCTGGCCGGATCTACACCGTCAAGGACATCGCCGAAGATCCCCACTACCGTGCGCGCGGCGTGATCGAAACCGTTACGTCTGCACGGGGTTTGAGCGTCGAGGTGCCGGGGATCATCCCGAAGCTGTCCGGCAACCCGGGCGCCATCCATGACCGCGCGCCCACGCTGGGCGAGCATACCGACGCCGTGCTGGCCGAGTCCGGCTTTGATGCGGCAGCCATTGCGGACCTGCGGGCCCGGGGAGTGATCGCATGAGCGCCAACATTCAGAATCGCTATCCGCTGGCCGGACCCGCGAAGATCGAAATCAACGATGTGGCGCCGCGCGACGGCCTGCAGATCGAGTCGTTCATCGTGCCGACTGAAGGCAAGGTTGCCTTCGTCGATGCACTGGCCCATTGCGGATTCGCGCGCATCGAGGCCACCTCGTTCACCTCGGCCCGCGCCATTCCCGCGCTGGCCGACGCCGAGGCGGTGATGCACCAGATCGAACGCGTGCCGGGCGTGGCCTATACGGTGCTGGTGCCAAACCTGCGTGGCCTGGAGCGCGCGTTGTCGTGCCGTCCCGATGAAGTCAATCTGGTGATGTCGGCCAGCGAGACCCACAACCGCGCCAATCTGCGCATGACGCGCGAGCAGTCGAAAGCGCAGTTGCTGGCGATGATCGTGGAAGCCGGGAAGGTTGGGGTGCCGGTGAACGTGTCGCTGTCCACCGTGTTCGGTTGCCCGTTCGAAGGCGAAGTGGACGAGGCCGAGGTCATGACCCTGGCCCACGGGTTTGCCGAAGCCGGCGCGGCTGGCATCACGTTGTGCGATACCACCGGCATGGCCTATCCGAATCAGGTGGCCGCGTTGTGCGAGCGCTTCCAGCGGGAACTGCCGAAGACTGGCTTGACGATCCACCTTCACAACACGCGCGGCATGGGCCTGGCGAATGCCATGGCCGCGTGGCAGACCGGCGTGACGCGCTTCGACGCCGCAGCCGGCGGTCTGGGCGGCTGCCCCTACGCGCCCGGTGCGAGCGGCAATGTCAGCACCGAAGAACTCGTGCATATGTTCGCGTCGATGGGCGTGGACACCGGCATCGATCTCGATCGCCTGCTCGGCGTGGTCGGCGGCGTGTCGGAACTGGTTCAGCGTGACGTGACCAGCCAGTTGTTGAGCGCAGGGCCACGGCTGCGCACGCACCAGCCGCCTGGATGGATGGCGGAGTTTTTTGCGAAGAGCTGATTGATGGATTGATCGACCGCTTCTGGTTTTCTCCCCTCTCCCGTGTGCGGGAGAGGGGAGAAAAAACACATTAGAGATTTTAAGAGTCCCCCACTACAACAACGGAGACAACCCATGAAACGCACTCTTATCGCCGCGCTAGCGCTCGGCCTGACCTACACCGCTACTGCTTACGCCCAGGACGGTTCCTACCCGAACCGCCCGATCATGCTCGTGGTCTCGGCCTCGGCCGGCGGCACTACGGACCTCGCCGCGCGCCTGATCTCCGAGCCCCTGTCTAAGGCGCTCGGCCAATCCGTCGTGGTCGACAACAAGCCGGGCGGCAACGGCAGCATTGCCGCGCAGGCCGTGCAGCGTGCCAAGCCGGACGGTTACACGGTGCTGGTGCAGTACTCCGGCTTCCACGTGATCACGCCGCTGCTGACCAAGATGCCGTGGGACCCGGTCAAGGATTTCGCGCCCGTAGCCAACCTGCTGTCGGCGCCGCAGGTACTGGTGGTGCGTCCGAGCTTGCCAGTCAAGTCGCTCAAGGAACTGGTTGCCTACGCCAAGGCCAATCCGAACAAGCTGAACTACGCGTCGTCGGGCAATGGCTCGCTGCAGCATGTATCCACCGAGCTGCTGAACCAGATGGCCGGCATCCAGATCACGCACGTCCCGTACAAAGGCACTGGCCCGGCGTTGACCGACCTGCTGGGCGGCAACGTGGACATGACGATGACCACGCCGCCGCCACTGATGGGCCATATCGCCGCAGGCAAACTGCGTCCGCTCGTGGTGACCAGCAAGACGCGTATCGCCAGCCTCAAGGATGTACCGTCGGCGCCCGAGGCCGGCTACCCCGATCTCGACGTATCGTCGTGGTTTGCCATGTATGCGCCGGCCGGCACGCCAAAGCCTGTCATTGATCGCCTGACGACCGAGATCGAGAAGATCATGAAGTCCGATGCGTTCCGCAAGAAGGCCGAAGAACTGGGCGCCGAGGCGCATTACATGAATCCGCAGCAACTGGACCAGTATCAGAAGGCCGAACTGCAGCGCTGGGGCAAGGTCATCAAGTCGGCGGATATCAAGGCCGAGTGACGCCCATGTCCATACATTGGACGTTTAGGTGTTGATCCCGATGTGGGATCGCGTCCGAGGGCGGTAGCATCGCCGGGAGCCGCTTCGCGGCGTCCCGGCTTTTGTGCGTCGGTGCGAAAGACGAAGAAGCAAAAGAAGTAAAAGATGCAGGAGACAACGATGTACGACAAAAAATTCTGGAAGCAACTGCTGATCGCGCTGGCGCTGTTCCTGGCTGGCTGGTTCACGTTCGGCAGCAATGCCTTCGCGCAGGGCAAGCCCGAGAAGTCCAAGGTGACCATCGCGGTGGGCGGCAAGAACCTGTTCTACTACCTGCCGCTGACGATTGCCGAGCGCCTGGGCTACTTCAAGGAAGAAGGGCTCGACGTGGAAATCGTCGATTTCGCCGGTGGCGCCAAGGCACTGCAGGCCGTGGTGGGTGGCAGCGCCGATGTGGTGTCGGGCGCCTACGAACACACGATCAACCTGCAGGCCAAAGGCCAGCAGTATCAGGAGTTCGTGCTGCAGGGCCGCGCGCCGCAGATCGTGCTGGTGGTATCGAACAAGACGATGCCGAACTTCCATTCCATTGCGGACCTGAAGGGCAAGAAGATCGGCGTGACCGCGCCGGGCTCCTCCACCAACATGATGGCGAACTTCGTGCTGGCCAAGGCCGGGCTGAAACCGTCGGACGTGTCGTTCATCGGCGTGGGCGCCAGTGCCGGTGCGGTGGCCGCGATGCGCTCGGGCCAGATCGACGCCATGGCGAATCTCGATCCTGTGATCTCGATGCTGACGCAGAAGAACGAGGTCAAGATCGCCTCGGACACGCGCACGCTCAAGGAAACGCAGGCCGTGTTCGGTGGCAACATGCCGTCGGGCTGCCTCTACGCATCGACCAAGTTCATCGAGCAAAACCCGAATACCACGCAGGCGATGACCAATGCCATGGTGCGCGCGCTGAAGTGGCTGCAGAAGGCGGGCCCGTCGGACATCGTCAAGACCGTGCCGGAAAGCTACCTGCTGGGCGATCGCGCGCTGTATCTCTCCGCGTGGGAAAAGGTCAAGGAAGCGATCTCGCCGGACGGCACGATGCCCGCGGATGGTCCGAAGACGGCGCTGAGCACGCTGCAGCAGTTCGATCCGGAACTGAAGGGCAAGGCCATCAAGCTCGACAACACCTTCACGAACGCGTTCGTGCAGAAGGCCAACGCCAAGTACAAGTAAGTTCTGTCGAGGCATTCGGATAACGTTCCGGATGCTCCCGTCGCCCGCCGCACGGCTTTTCGTCCGGCGGGCGAAGCATTTTGCGCCATTGTCTCCATGAGCACGCCCGCACTCTCCCTTGAAAACGTGACCTGCACCTTCGTCTCGCGCGAAGACCGTGCGCAGCGCTATACCGCCGTGCGCGATGTCACGATGTCGATCCAGCCCGGCGAGTTTCTTTCCGTCGTGGGCCCCACCGGCTGCGGCAAATCCACGCTGCTGAACGTCGCGGCTGGTTTGCTCGAACCCTCTTCCGGCGAAGTGCGCGTGTTCGGCGAACCGCTGCGCGGTATCAACACGCGGGCCGGCTACATGTTCCAGTCCGAGGCGCTGATGCCCTGGCGCAGCGCGCTCGACAATGTGATCGCCGGTCTGGAGTTTCGCGGCGTGCCGCGTGCGGAAGCGGTGGCGCAGGGCGAAGAATGGCTGCGCCGCGTGGGTCTTGGCGGCTTCGGTGATCGTTATCCGCACCAGCTATCGGGCGGCATGCGCAAGCGCGTGAGCCTGGCGCAGACGCTGGTGATGGACCCCGACATCATCCTCATGGACGAACCGTTCTCGGCGCTCGACATCCAGACGCGCCAGTTGATGGAAAACGAGGTGCTCGATCTCTGGGCGGCCAAGCGCAAGGCCGTGCTGTTCATCACACACGATCTCGACGAGGCCATCGCCATGAGCGACCGCGTGGTGGTGTTATCGGCCGGTCCCGCCACGCATCCGATCGGCGAGTTCGCGATCGATCTGCCGCGTCCGCGTGACGTGGCCGAAGTGCGCAACGATTCGCGCTTCGTGGCCCTGCACGCCGCCATCTGGGATGTGCTGCGCGAGGAAGTGCTGAAGGGTTACGCGCAGCAGCGCAAGGTGGCCTGAGGGTTCCAACAAACAAGCCGACAAACAAGCAATAACCATCACGACATGGCTTTCCGTCCCGATTCCCGAGGCATGCTGCGCGTCTGGCAGCTCCTCCTTCTCGTAGCAATTCTTCTGATCTGGCATCTGGCCACGCGCACGGAGCAGGTGGCGTTCTTCTTCGGCGAGCCGCTGATGGTGGCCAAGCGCATCTGGACCTGGTTCGTGGTCGAGCGCGATATCTATATCCATCTGGGCGTGACGCTGCTTGAAACCGTCCTCGCGTTCGGCATCGGCACGGTGGCGGGTCTCGGCGTGGGACTGTGGCTCGCGCTGAGTCCGTTCACGTCGGCGGTGCTCGATCCCTATGTGAAAGCCGCGAACTCGATGCCACGCGTGATCCTGGCCCCGATCTTCGCAGTCTGGTTCGGGCTGGGCATCTGGTCAAAGGTGGCGCTGGCCGTGACGCTGGTGTTCTTCATCGTCTTCTTCAATGTGTACCAGGGCGTGAAGGAAGTCAGTCCGGTGGTATTGGCCAATGCGCGGATGCTCGGTGCAAATCGCCAGCAACTGCTGCGGCACGTGTACCTGCCAAGCGCCACGAGCTGGGTGTTCTCGTCGCTCCATACCTCGGTGGGACTGGCATTCGTGGGCGCGGTGGTAGGGGAGTATCTGGGATCGGCGCGCGGCGTGGGCTACCTCATCCTGCAGGCTGAGGGGACGTTCGACATCAACACCGTATTCGCCGGCATCGTCGTGCTGACAGCCTGCGCGCTGGTGCTCGACTGGATGGTGACGGTGGTGGAAAAGCGGCTGATGAAGTGGCAGCCGAAGAGCGGGGAGACGGAGAAGCTTTGAAAAGCCGGATCCCGCTGTTTGTTTGCTCCCCTCTCCCATGAAGTGGGAGAGGGGCGGGGGAGAGGGCAAGCAGGTCAAATCGCGACAGGTCGGCAAGCAGAGCCTCCGACCCTCTCCCCCAACCCCTCTCCCGCGAGCGGGAGAGGGGAGCAAATGTAGTCCTTACGGATTAATAACAATCTTCCCCGTCACCTTCCGCGCTTCCATATCCTTCAGCGCCTGCGGTGCCTGGTCCAGCGGATATCGTGCCGAAATGTGTGGGCGGATCTTGCCTTCCTTCATCCAGCCGAGCATCTGTGCCATGTTGGCCTGATTGGCTTTCGGCTCGCGACGCGCGAAGTCGCCCCAGAACACGCCCACCAGCGAAGCGCCCTTGAGCAGCGCCAGGTTCAGCGGGATCTTCGGAATCTCACCGTTTGCAAAGCCCACCACGAGGTAGCGGCCGCGCCAGGCAATCGAACGGAAGGCGGGTTCAGCGTACACGCCGCCCACCGGGTCGTAGATGACGTCGGGGCCCTTGCCATCGGTCAGCGCCTTGATGCGCTCGCGCAGGTCCTCGGTCGTGTAATTGATGACCTCGTCCGCGCCGTGCTCCTTGCAGACCGCGAGCTTCTCGTCGGTGGAGGCGGCTGCGATGACGCGCGCGCCAATCGCCTTGCCGATTTCGATAGCCGCGAGCCCGACGCCGCCAGCGGCGCCCAGCACGAGCATCGTCTCACCGGCCTTGAGTTCGCCACGGTCCACCACGGCGTGGTGCGAGGTGCCGTACGTCAGCGTGAACGCGGCGGCGACGTCGAAATCGATACCCGGCGGCATGGGCACCACGGCCTTGGCGGGCGCCTTGGCCTGCGTGGCGAATGCGCCATTGCCGAGGTAGGCAATAACCTTGTCGCCCGGTTTCACATGTGTCACACCGGCGCCGACCGCATTGACCACGCCGGCCAATTCCGATCCGGGCGAGAACGGCAGTTCGGGCTTGGCCTGGTATTTGTTCTGGATGATCAGCACGTCGGGGAAGTTCACACCCGCGGCCTTCACGTCGATGACGACTTCGCCATCGCCCGGTACGAGATCGGGCAGCGTTTCCAGTGAAAGGGAATCGGGCGGGCCCCAGGCTTTGCACAGGACGGCTTTCATGTTGTCTCCATTGGTAATGTGGTCGTGGCCGGGCAAGTGTAGCGCAAGAAAAGCACGGTCGTTCTGTGCAGGAAATCGCTTCATGACCCCTATTCGGGGCGCGCATGATAGGGCTGCTGCAAGCGATTTCAAGGTGCCTGGCAGTGCCGCCAGCGGCGCCTCGCTCAGGTACAATCGCGGCCATGCATATCCTTCTCGCCAACGACGACGGCTACCTTGCGCCAGGGCTTGCCGTCCTGCACGCCGCGCTCGCCCCGCTGGCTCGCGTGACCGTGATCGCGCCGGAGCAGAACCATAGCGGCGCATCCAACTCGCTGACGTTGCAGCGACCGCTCTCCGTCTATGAGGCGCGTGAAGGCGTGCAGAAAGGTTTCCGCTTCCTCAACGGCACGCCTACCGATTGTGTGCACGTGGCGCTGACCGGCCTGCTTGAGGACAAGCCCGATCTCGTGGTCTCAGGCATCAATCAGGGCCAGAACATGGGAGAGGACGTACTGTATTCCGGCACCGTGGCCGCCGCCATCGAAGGCTACTTGTTCGGTATTCCGTCGATTGCGTTTTCCCAGGTCCATCATGGCTGGGAGCATCTGGACGCTGCGGCGCGCGTAGCCCGCGAAATCGTGGCACGCGTGATTGCGCAACCGCCGCGCGAGCCGTTCCTGCTCAACGTGAATATCCCGAACCTGCCCTACGAGCATATCCAGGGGCATCGCGCCACGCGGCTCGGCAAGCGCCATCCGTCGCAACCGGTGATCCAGCAAGTCAATCCGCGCGGCGATCCGATCTACTGGATCGGCCCGGCCGGTGACGCACGCGATGCGAGCGAGGGCACCGACTTCCATGCCACGGCCAACGGCTATGTTTCGCTGACCCCGCTGCAACTGGACCTGACCCATCGCGGCCAGCTCGAACAAATCGAACAGTGGCTGAGGTAAGCGTGTCATCGCCTTGCGCGCTTTACCCGTTTCCCTGCGATCGCCGCGCGGCTGCCCTGCACGTTGCCGCAACCATTTCCGTTTCGTTGTCGTCCCCGCAATGAGTTCCACGCCGCGCCGTCCTCGCTTTCCGCTGCCGCTCGATGCCGTGGTCGAACGCAAGCCTGCGCCCGCACGTACCGCCGGACTCCCCGCGGTAGGCAAGCGCGCGGCTGCACCGGCCCCGGCCACGGTCAAGCCGCGCAAGCCTGCGGCGCCGCCCGCACCGCCTCCGCCACCCGGCAGTGCGGTGGAGGCGCGCGCATCGGCGGCCACGGCGGGCGGCGGCGGCATGGCATCGGATCGTGCGCGCGGTGCGCTGGCCGCAAGGCTGCGCGCCGGTGGCATTCGCGACGAGCGCGTGCTGGGCGCGATTGCCACGGTGCCGCGTCATCTCTTCATGGAGCCGGGGCTCGCCTCGCAGGCCTACGAGGATGCCGCGCTGCCGATCGGCCACCAGCAGACGATTTCCAAGCCATCGGTGGTGGCGCGAATGATCGAACTGCTGCGCGAAGGACTGACGCCAGACCAGCCCCTGGAGCGGGTGCTGGAAATCGGCACCGGTTGTGGTTATCAGGCGGCCGTGCTGAGTCTGGTGGCGCAGGAAGTGTTCTCTATCGAACGCATTCGTCCGCTACACGAACAAGCCAAGGCCAACCTGCGGCCGCTGCGCGTGCCCAACATCCGCCTGCATTACGGGGACGGCATGCTGGGCCTGCCGCAGGCGGCACCGTTTTCCTCGATCATCCTCGCTGCGGCGGGCATGGAGGTGCCGCAGGCCCTGCTGGAACAACTCGCCATCGGCGGACGTCTGATTGCGCCCGTGGTGTCATCTGGCCATGGCGCGCCAGGACAGACGGTGACGCAGCAACTATTGCTGATCGAGCGCCTCAATCGGCATCGATTTCACCGGACTGCGCTTGAAGCCGTTTTCTTTGTGCCTTTAAAATCGGGCACCATCTGAGTCGAAATATGCACAACACCGTGAATCCGGATTCCCTTGCACGCGTCGGAAAACGCCTGAGCGTCGTAGCCTGCGCGGCCATGCTGGCCGCCTGCGCCAATTCCCCCATGCCCGCCCCTGTGGTGGACCGTACCACCGGTGGTGGCGGTACCCAGATCTCGGCTTCCACCGAACCAGCGCCCCCTGGCTACTATCGGGTCAAGCGTGGCGATACCCTTTACCGTATCGCACTGGAAAACGGCCAGTCGTATCGTGACGTGGCCACCTGGAACAACCTGGGCAACGCCAACCAGATCGAAGTCGGGCAACTGTTGCGCGTGGTGCCGCCGAGCGCCGATGTCAATGCTGCGCCGGGCGTCGCCACGATTCCGGTGACACCGGGCACCGTGCAGTCACAGCCGATCGATGCAACGCGCCCCGTGGGCACGCCGATGAGTGCCTCGTCGACACCTGCGGCAGCCGCCCCGGCCGCGGTACCGGCTCCGGCCGCGCCCGCAGCCGCTGCTTCGGCGCCTGCGGGAGACATCCGCCTCGCATGGCCGGCCACCGGCCAGCTCATCGGTAAATTTGACGACAAGGGCAACAAGGGCATCGATATCGCCGGTAAAAAAGGTGATCCGGTGCTGGCTGCGGATGAGGGTAGGGTGATTCACGTAGGCCCCTTGCGCGGCTACGGGAATCTTGTCATCATCAAGCACAACGACACGTATCTCACCGCGTACGGTCACAACGACAAGGTACTGGTGGCAGAGCAGTCAATGGTCAAAAAAGGCCAGAAGATTGCCGAAATGGGTAACAGTGATACTGACAGGGTCAAGCTGCACTTCGAGGTTCGCAAGAACGGAAAACCGATCGATCCGATGCGGTATCTGCCGCCACAGTGAGGTTTCATGCCACGCCAGAAAACTGTTTCATCCGGAGTTGTCAGCAGGACCCGTCGTCCAACGCAGCCGGAAGGAAAAGCTGGCGTGGCAGTACAGGCTGACGAGGAGAACGGCACCAGCGTGCCGGCAGTCGATCCGGCCTCCGATATGCTGCCTGTCGCCGACGAGCCCATCCGTGCCAGTTCGCGCGCGCGTTCCCGTACTGCCGACGTGAAGGCCGACGACGCCGATCATGACGAGGACGATGGCGACGAGGAATCCGAAGAAGACGAGGAAGAGGGCCGCGAAGCTGCTGCGCCCGAGCCCGACGACTTCAAGACCGTGCTCCACACGGAGCTGGCTGCCGATACGGTGCAGCATTACCTGAACCGCATCAGTATCAAGCCGCTGCTATCGGCACCCGAGGAACTGCATTTCTCGACGCTGGCCAAGGGCGGTGATTTCTCTGCCCGGCAAGTAATGATCGAGCGCAATCTGCGCCTCGTGGTCAGCATCGCAAAGGGCTACCTGAATCGTGGCGTGCCGCTGCTCGATTTGATCGAGGAGGGCAATCTTGGCCTGATGCACGCCATCGAAAAATTCGATCCGACGCGTGGCTTCCGTTTCTCGACGTACGCCACATGGTGGATCCGCCAGAGCATCGAGCGCGCGATCATGAATCAGGCCCGCACTGTGCGCTTGCCGGTGCATGTGATCCGTGAACTGAATCAGGTCTTGCGCGCCAAGCGTCATCTTGAAAAAGGTGGCACTGATGGCCGCGACGCCAGCCTTGAAGACATTGCACATCTCCTCGGGAAGACCCCGGACGAAGTGCAGGACGTGCTGGCACTTAATGAACACACCACCTCGCTCGATACGCCGTTCGATCTCGACCCGGGATCGAGCCTGCTCGACTTCCTTTCCGATGAGCACAACGCCGCCCCCGACCAGGAGGTGGCGCACCGTGAGTTGGAGGGCCTGATGAAACTCTGGCTGGCTCGCCTGTCCGAGAAGCATCGCTATGTGGTGGAGCGCCGCTTCGGCCTGAACCACATCGAGCCGGCCACGCTTGAAGAGCTGGCCGAGGAAATGGGGCTGACGCGCGAACGCGTGCGCCAGATCCAGCAGGAAGCCCTCGTCAAGCTCAAGCGGCATTTCGCTTCGCAAGGTGTACGCAAGGACGCCGTTTTATGACCCCTGTGCTGGTATTCGACATCGAGACGATTCCCGATGTCGACGGCCTGCGCCGTTTGCATGACCATCCCGCATCGATGAGCGACGCCGAAGTCGCCGAGCATGCGTTTGCTGCCCGCCGTGAGAAATCCGGCTCCGATTTCCTGCCGCATTACCTGCAGCGCGTTGCCGCCATTTCGTGCGTGCTGCGCCGGACACAGCGCGACGGATCGGCAGTGTTCCACGTTGGATCGCTGGGTACGCTCGAGGATGGTGAAGCCACACTCATCCAGAAGTTTTACGAACTGGTTGCGCGCTACAGTCCGCAACTCGTGTCGTGGAACGGAGGCGGCTTTGACCTGCCCGTGCTGCACTACCGCGGCTTGGTCCACGGCGTGGCCGCGCCGCGTTACTGGGAGATGGGCGAGGGTCGCGAAGACGATAGCCGCGACTTCAAGTGGAACAATTACATCAGCCGCTATCACATGCGGCACCTGGACCTGATGGACCTGTTGGCGATGTACCAGCCGCGGGCCAGCGCGCCGCTTGATGATCTCGCCAAGCTTTGCGGATTTCCAGGCAAGATGGGCATGGACGGCAGCATGGTCTGGCAGGCGTTCCAGAACGGCAAGCTCGACGAAATCCGGGATTACTGCGAGACCGACGTCGTCAACACCTACCTGATGTACTGCCGCTTCCAGTTGATGCGCGGCGGCCTGACCCCTCGCGAGTTTGACATGGAAGTGTCGCTGGTGCAGGAGTCGCTGGCCGAATTGCCGGGCGCGCAGTGGATGGAATATCTGCGTGCCTTCCGCTTGCAGCCGATGGCGCCGGAGGCGGACGACGACGATTGAACCGGATGCCGTGGCTGCCTGTTAACGTTGCAGGCTCAGGTGGATGGGCTGGTGATCGGACGCATCGGTCGTTGCGTTGACTTCGCAACGTTCCAACTTCGGCAGCAGGTCTTCGGTAACGAATATGAAGTCGCAGGCGAACGGTGGCTCGGGCCACTGTTCCTTATCGAACAGGCCGCAAGTCGGCGCGTGCGGCTGGCCTGGATGCGCATGGCACCAGGCATCCTTCCAAGTTACCGTGCCATCCGTATACGGCTCCAGCATGCGCTGATAGGCAATGTCTGTGGGTTTGGCATTGAAATCGCCGCACAGGATGGCTTCCGTCGGTCGCGGCTCGGGCGTGAACGGGCCGAACTTCTTCTCCGATCGGCTTGGCGTGCGCGCGTGCGCGCATGCCTCGGCATGCCATCGCCGTAACGCGTCGGCCTGGGATTCGCGCTGGATCTTCGAGTAGTACTCGAGGTGAGTGCAGATGACGCGAAGCGGGGTAGCGCCGGCCTGCACCGTGATGTCGAGCGCGACGCGCGGCATCGACGGCACCTCTGGATCCACGGGCCAGGGCAGCGCGTAGCGGAACACCTGATTTACGGGCAGGCGGGTAGCAATGACGTTGCCGAACTGTCGTGGCGTCCCGTCTCCATGCATACGGTCAACACCGGGGGCGAAAATGACGCGATAGCCGGGCAGCAGCGCCGTCAGTTCGGCCACCTGATCGTGTTGTGGCTGGCCGGGCATCTCGGTGAATCCTCGCGTCACTTCCTGCAGGCAGAGCACATCGGCATCCGCCATCTCGCGTAGTGTGCGTATCGTTCGCGCAAGGTCGACACGGCCGTCTGCGCCGCGTCCCCACTGGATATTCCAGGAAATCAGTTCCATTGCTCGCCTGTATGGTTGGCTACGTCGTGATAGCGCCGTGACTGGACTACAATCGCGCTTTCGCAAAACAATACGACAGGTCCCTCAGGTGTCTCAAGCCGTGTCTTCCCAGCCCGCTCTCGTGGAACAGCCGGGTGCTGCGCCCGCCGCATCCACGCCCGCGTCCACCCCACCATCCGCTCCCGTTGTCCATATCGGCAGCCTCGATATGGAGGCGCGCGGCGTCGGCCGCCTGGTGAACGAGGATGGCACCCCGGGCAAGGTAATTTTCGTCGAGGGCGCATTGCCCGGCGAAACGGTCAGTTACCGTAGCTTCAAACGCAAGCCCACCTACGAGCAGGCCAGCCTGGTCGAGGTGAAGCAGCAATCGTCGATGCGCGTGAATCCCGGCTGCCAGCATTTCGGCGTTTGCGGCGGCTGCTCGATGCAACATCTGGACTCGCGTGCGCAACTCGCCATCAAGCAGCGCGTACTCGAAGACGATCTCTGGCATTTGTCGAAGGTGAAGCCCGACGTGGTGTTCCGCCCGATTGCCGGGCCGGATTGGGGTTACCGCTATCGGGCACGCCTGACCGTACGATACGTGGCCAAGAAGGGCGGCGTGCTGGTGGGTTTCCACGAGCGCAAGAGCAGTTTCGTGGCCGACATGACGCGCTGCGAAATCCTGCCGCCGAAGGTGTCGAATATGCTGGTGCCGCTGCGCGAACTCGTGGCTGGCCTGTCCATCCGCGACCGCATGCCGCAGATCGAGCTGGCAATGGGTGCCGAGGTAACGGCGCTGGTGCTGCGCATTCTCGAACCGCTCACCGATGCCGATAAAGATCTGCTGCGCGCCTTTGCAGACAGGCACGAAGTCCAGTTCTGGCTGCAGCCCAAGGGTCCGGACACCGTCTACGCGTTCTATCCGGCCGAGCAGGAACTGGCCTATACGCTGCCGGAGTTCGGCATCCGCATGCCGTTCCGGCCTACGGATTTCACGCAGGTCAATCATCAGATCAATCGCGTGCTGATCGGGCGCGCGTTGCGTCTGCTCGATGCCCAGCCCACAGACCGCCTGCTGGACCTGTTCTGCGGCATCGGCAATTTCACGCTGCCGCTCGCTACACAGGGCGCGTCCGTCATGGGAATCGAAGGCAGCGAGGCGCTGACGACGCGCGCGCTGGCCAACGCCGAATACAACGGATTGGCGCAGAAGACGTCGTTCGCCTGCCGCAACTTGTTCGAGGTAACTGCCGAGGATATCGCCGCGCTGGGCCGCTTCGACCGCTGGCTGGTCGATCCTCCGCGCGAGGGTGCGCTGGCGGTATGCAAGGCACTTGGCGAACTGCACCAGGCCGGCAGCGATGTGCTGCCGAAGCGCATCGTCTACGTGTCGTGCAGCCCCGCTACACTCGCCCGCGATGCGGGCCTGCTGGTTCACGAGGCAGGCTACACGCTGAAGGGTGCGGGCGTCGTCAACATGTTCCCGCATACCTCGCATGTGGAATCTATCGCCGTGTTCGAGCGCAACTGATTCCAGCGCCAGCCCATGAAAAAAGCCGCCTTGTCACCAAGGCGGCTTTTTCGTTGTTGCAGCGTCGCGATCAGTCGCGATTGCCGCCGGCAATACCCAGCAGCGCCAGCAGGTTCACGAAGACGTTGTAGACGTCCAGGTAGATCGCCAGCGTCGCCGTCACATAGTTCGTCTCGCCTCCGTTGACCACCCGCTGCACATCGATGAGGATGAACAACGAGAAAATGGCAATAGCAATGACCGACAGCGTGATCATCAGCGCCGGCAATTGCAGCCAGATATTGGCCAGACTTGCCAGAATCAGCAGAATGACGCCGACGAACAGGAACTTGGCCAGGCCCGAGAAATCGCGCTTGCTGACCGTAGCGATCGACGCCATTACTGCGAACACGGTAGCCGTGCCGCCGAACGCGTACATGATCAGCGCCGGTCCGTTCGAGTAGGACAGCGTCAGGCTCAGGATGCGCGCCAGCATCAGTCCCATGAAGAACGTGAACGCCAGCAGCAGGACCACGCCCATGCTGCTGTTCTTGGTCTTCTCGATCGCAAACATGAAGCCGAACGCCACGCCCAGGAAGAGCAGGGCGGACAGCATCGGGCTGCCGGAGATCAGTGCGGTGAAGCCAGTGACGACCCCGATCCAGGCGCCGAGCACGGTCGGCACCATCGAGATGGCCAGTAGCCAGTAGGTATTGCGAAGGACCCGGTTGCGGACTGCAACATCAGCGCCCGCGCTAGTGCCGAATCCGTAACTGTTCAGCTTGTTGTTCATGGTGACTCCTGTCATCAAGTATGTGAGGCGCCGGGGTTACCCGACAGCACGCTGCCAATGTGGCATCGCGTTGGGGCTTTTGCAAGGGGCTTTGTATTGACAAATACCCCCACCCGTAGTTGATCTCCGAAAACGTCAACATTTTGACGCAACTGCGGGGCGACTGTTCCTTCATTTCACGAATGTAATGTGATTTACAAGGCTTTTTATAGTAGTGCCCCACAGATTTATCGCGTGCCTTGATGGCCATGTCCAGGCGCGCTCGAATCCGCCATCCGGTCGTGCTAGAATTGCACGTTTAATCCATTTGTAACCCCTTCATTTTTCGGAGTTTTTCATGGCGATCGAACGCACCCTGTCGATTATCAAGCCGGATGCTGTGGCCAAGAACGTTATCGGCCAGATCTACGCCCGTTTCGAGGCCGCTGGCCTGAAGATTGTTGCAGCCAAGCTGGTTCAACTGTCGCGCGGCGAAGCCGAGCAGTTCTACGCTGTCCACGCAGCACGCCCGTTCTTCAAGGATCTGGTTGACTTCATGATTTCGGGCCCGGTCATGATCCAGGCTCTGGAAGGCGAAAACGCCATCCTCAAGAACCGCGACCTGATGGGCGCCACCGACCCGAAGAAGGCTGAAAAGGGCACGATCCGCGCCGATTTCGCCGACAGCATCGACGCCAATGCCGTGCACGGCTCGGACGCCGCTGAAACGGCTGCCGTGGAAGTGGCTTTCTTCTTCCCGGGTATGAACGTTTACAGCCGTTGATTGTCTTCTGACATCACGACTGAACCTGTAGCAAAGTTGGAAACTGCCGTCATGACCGATCTCGTCAACCTGCTCGACCTCGACGCGGACGCGCTCACCCGCTATTGCGGAGAGCTCGGCGAGAAGCCGTTCCGTGCGCGGCAGCTGCAACGCTGGATCCACCAGTTCGGTGCCAGCCGCTTCGATAGCATGTCGGATCTCGCCAAGTCGCTGCGCGAAAAGCTCGCGACGCGTGCCGAGATCCGCGCGCCTGCCGTCATCACGGACAACCTGTCCACTGACGGCACGCGCAAATGGCTGATCGACGTTGGTGCCGGCAATGCGGTGGAGACGGTGTACATCCCCGAGGACACGCGCGGTACGCTGTGCGTGTCTTCGCAAGCCGGATGCGCCGTCAATTGCCGGTTCTGTTCCACCGGCAAGCAAGGTTTTTCCCGGAACCTCACCACCGGCGAAATTATCGGCCAGCTCTGGATGGCCGAATTCGCGATGCGCGAGCAACTGGGGCGCGGACCCAAGGATGACCGTGTCATCTCCAATGTGGTGATGATGGGCATGGGCGAGCCGCTGCTTAACTACGACGCCGTCGTGCCGGCCATGCGGCTGATGCTCGACGACAACGCGTACGGCCTGTCGCGCAGGCGCGTGACGCTATCCACGTCGGGTGTGGTGCCGATGATGGATCGCCTGTCGAAGGACCTGCCCGTGGCGCTGGCCGTCTCGCTGCATGCGTCGAATGACGCGCTGCGCGATGTGCTGGTACCGCTGAACCGCAAATATCCGTTGGCCGATTTGATGGCGGCATGCCGTCGTTATCTCGAATTCGCGCCGCGAGATTTTGTGACTTTCGAATATTGCATGCTCGATGGCGTCAACGACACCGTCGAGAATGCGCGGGAACTACTGAAGCTTGTGGCCGACGTGCCGTGCAAGTTCAACCTGATCCCGTTCAACCCGTTCCCGGAATCGGGGCTGAAGCGCTCGAACAACGAGCAGATCCGCCGCTTCGCCCAGGTGCTGATGGACGCGGGCCTTGTAACGACGATCCGCAAGACCCGTGGCGACGATATCGACGCCGCCTGTGGTCAGTTGGCTGGCGAGGTCATGGATCGTACTCGTCTGGCCGAGCGGGGCAAGTTCGGCAAGATCACGCCACTGGTTCCGGTGCCGTCCGGCGCCGCTCGGGAGGCTCGTCCTGCATGATCCGTCTGCTTGTCGCTGCCCTGTCAGGGCTGTTGATGTTGTCCGCCTGTACTTTGCCCCAGGGACCCTCGCAGGATATCAAGACCGCTTCCGATCAGACTACCGCGAACAAGCGTTCCGCGATTCGGCTGCGCCTGGCGACGCAATACCTCGATGCGCGCCAGTATCCGGTGGCGCTTGACGAGGTCAAGCAGGCGATCAATGCCGATCCGTCGAGTGTGGACGCCTACCATGTGCGTGCGCTGATCTACATGGGTATGGGCGAGAACGCGCTGGCCGAGGACAGCTTCCGCACGGCCCTGAACATGCGCAGCAACGACGCGGACGTGTTGAACAACTACGGCCTGTTCCTCTGCGAGGCTCATCGCTACCCGGAAGCGAAAGCAACGCTGCAGCGCGCGGTGCAGGCACCGTCGGCCAATGGACCCGTAAAGCCGCTGACCGCGCTCGGTTCATGCGAAATGCGCAGCGGCGACCTGGCCGGTGCGGAAAAAAATTTGCAGACGGCCTACGGATATGACCGCAACGATCCGTCAGTGCTCATGAATCTTGCGCAGCTGAATTTTCAGCGCGGGGACATGAGGCAGGCCAACCAATATATCGGCCGCGTCAACGGCAGCCGTTTCGTCAGCGCGCAGTCCCTCTGGCTGGGTGCGCGTATTGCCCGGCGGCAGGGCGACGATCAGGCGCAGAGCAAGCTGATTGCGGAGTTGCGCAACCGCTTCCCCGATTCGCGCGAGTTGACCGCATACGAGAGAGGAGCTTGGGATGAATGAACAAGAGCGCGCCGACAGCCAGGCCACGACTACCCGGAACGTTGGTGGCGGCGCGACAGACTCCGACCGCGAGGCCGTCGCCCGCGAAATCGGGGCACAACTGAAAGACGCGCGAGAGGCGCAGCGCCTCTCGCTGGAAGATGTGGGTGCTCGCCTCAAAGTGGCACCGAACAAGCTTCAGGCGATCGAGTCCGGCGATGTGTCGAGTCTGATGGACGTGACCTTCGCCAAGGGTGTGATGCGTGCGTATGCGCGTACGCTCCAGATCGATATCGATCCCTTGCTGGGTCGCTATCATGCGCAGGCACAGGCTACGCCCGTGACCGGCATCACGCGTCGCCATGAGGGTGCCCTCAACCAGACGTTCGACGACCGCAAGCGTTTCGGCAAAAAGACCGGCGGCGCGGGCGGACGTTGGCTCTGGCTGCTTTGCGTCATTGCGCTGGTGGGCGTCGGTGGCTATTTTGGCTATGACCACGTCAAGGCGTGGCTCGATGCACGCAGTGCGGCCGTGACGGAAGCACCGGCTCCGGCCACGTCATCGACAGACGATACGACCGCCCAGCAGAGCAATGGCGACGGCACGGTGACTGCCGCGCTGCCGCCCGTCATGGTCGGTAACGATTCGCCGGCACCGTCGGAATCTGCCGCTGCGTTGGAAGCGCAGGCCAAGCCGGCAGGTGCTGCCACTGCTGCCACAATAGCGACAACGCCGGCACCTGCAACGACGGCTTCCGGCATGCCGTTGGCAACGGGTGGAGCATTGGCTCCCGCCCCGGCCCTCGCACAGGATAAGTCGGCCACCTCCGTCACTGGCGCATCGGCACCAGCCCCTGTGGCTGCCGCGAGTACCGGCACGGGTGCCGTGCAGATCCGCTTCTCGTCCGATACCTGGTTCGAAGTGCGCGACCGCTCGGGCAAGGTGATCATTGGGGGCACCGGCAAGGCCGGCGATACCGTGACCGGTACCGGCGCGGGTGGTCCGTACAAGGTGATCATCGGAAATGTTAAGGGCGTGGAGTCGATGGCGCACAATGGCGCGCCGGTGGACCTCCAGGCCGCCAATCGGAACAATGTGGCGCGCCTGACCTTGCAGTAATGCGGTCCGGGCGGCGCAACGAGCCATGCCAGATGAAGGTGGTAATGCAATGAACCAGAACGCTTTCCAACCGGTGATGCCGGGTCCGCTGCCGCGTCGCAACTCGCGCCAGGCCAGTGTTGTCTGGGGTGACAACATCGTGACGATCGGCGGTGGCGCGCCAGTGCGCGTCCAGTCGATGACCAATACGGATACGGTCGACGCGATCGGCACGGCCATCCAGATCAAGGAACTCGCACGTGCGGGTTCGGAGATCGTCCGGATTACGGTCAACACGCCGGAAGCCGCAGCCGCCGTGCCGTCGGTCCGCGAACAACTCGACCGCATGGGTGTGAACGTGCCGCTGGTGGGCGATTTTCACTACAACGGTCATACGCTGCTGCACGATTATCCCGACTGTGCCCAGGCGCTCTCGAAATACCGTATCAATCCCGGCAACGTGGGCAAGGGCGCCAAGCGCGACAAGCAGTTCGCCGAGATGATCGAGATGGCGTGCCGCTACAACAAGCCCGTGCGGATCGGCGTGAACTGGGGCAGCCTGGACCAGGACCTGCTGGCGCGCGTCATGGACGAGAACGCCGCACGTGTACAGCCGTGGGCCGCGCAAAGCGTAATGGTCGAGGCGCTGATCACGTCGGCGATCGAGTCCGCGCAAAAGGCCGAGGAAATCGGCCTGCCGGGCGACCAGATCATCCTGTCGTGCAAGGTGTCGCAGGTGCAGGAACTGATCGCCGTGTATCGTGAACTGGGCCGCCGTTGCGACTACGCGTTGCACTTGGGGCTGACCGAGGCCGGCATGGGCAGCAAGGGTATCGTCGCATCGACGGCAGCGCTGTCGGTTCTGCTCCAGGAGGGCATTGGCGACACGATCCGTATTTCGCTGACGCCCGAGCCGGGTGCTGCGCGCGAGAAGGAAGTCTACGTCGGCCAGGAAATCCTGCAGACGATGGGGCTGCGCAACTTCACGCCGATGGTTATTGCGTGCCCGGGTTGTGGCCGGACGACCAGCACGACGTTCCAGGAGTTGGCGGCAAGTATCCAAGGCTATCTGCGCGAGCAGATGCCGCTCTGGAAGACCGAGTTCCCCGGCGTCGAAGAGATGGACGTGGCCGTGATGGGCTGCATCGTCAACGGCCCCGGTGAAAGCAAGCACGCCAACATTGGCATTTCGCTGCCGGGTTCGGGCGAGTCGCCGGCCGCGCCGGTGTTTGTCGATGGCGTCAAGGTCCGCACGCTGCGCGGAGAGAATATTGCCCAGGAGTTCCAGGCGATCGTGGACGAATATGTCCGCTCGCACTATGGCCCGGGCGCAAAGCAGGCAAAACAGGAAGCCGTGGCCTGAGCGCGTGACGCGCCAGGTAACGCTGCCACTACCAAGAAGACATGAGCGAAGACAAGACGAAGGCCGCCAAGGCACTGCAGGGCGTGAAGGGCATGAACGACATGCTGCCCGCCGACGCCCCGCTGTGGGAAATGTTCGAAGATGCCGCACGCGGCATGCTGCGTGCCTATGGCTACCAGCAGATCCGCACGCCTATCGTCGAGCATACCCAGCTGTTCGTCCGCGGCATCGGTGAAGTCACTGACATCGTGGAGAAGGAGATGTACTCCTTTACCGATGCGCTGAATGGCGAGAATCTGACGCTGCGTCCGGAAGGCACGGCTGCCGCTGTGCGCGCGACGATCGAGCACAACCTGCTGTATGACGGCCCGAAGCGCCTCTGGTACACGGGTCCGATGTTCCGTCACGAGCGCCCGCAGCGTGGTCGCTATCGTCAGTTCCACCAGCTTGGCGCGGAAGCGCTCGGTTTTGCTGGTCCGGATGTCGACGCCGAGATCATCCTGATGTGCCAGCGCCTGTGGGATGACCTGGGCCTGGTTGGTGTACGCCTGGAACTGAATTCGCTGGGACAGGCGCACGAGCGCGCCGCGCACCGCGAGGAATTGATCAAGTACCTTGAAGGGTTCCAGGACATTCTCGACGAGGACAGCAAGCGCCGCCTGTACACGAACCCGCTGCGTGTGCTGGATACGAAGAATCCCGCGTTGCAGGAGATGGCCGCCAACGCGCCCAAGCTGGTCGATTTCCTGGGCGAGGAATCGCTGGCTCACTTCGAGGGCGTGCAACGTATCCTCAAGGCCAACAATATTCCGTTCAAGATCAATCCGCGTCTTGTTCGTGGCCTCGACTACTACAATCTTACGGTGTTCGAGTGGATCACTGACAAGCTCGGTGCGCAGGGCACGATCGCCGGCGGCGGTCGCTACGATCCGCTGATCCAGCAGATGGGCGGCAAGTCTGCTCCAGCGTGTGGCTGGGCCATGGGCATCGAGCGGATTATCGAACTGCTGCGCGAAGAAAAGCTGCAACCCGACCCGGTTGGCTGCGACATCTACATGGTGCACCAAGGCGAAGCTGCCGGACTGCAGTCCATGATCGCGGCCGAGCGTCTGCGTGATGCGGGTCTCGATGTCGTCCTGCATGCCACGCCGGATGGCAAGAGCGGTAGCTTCAAGTCGCAGATGAAGCGTGCCGATGCGAGTGGCGCAGCCTTTGCCGTTATCATTGGCGACGACGAAATTGCCGCTGGTCTCGTACAGGTCAAGCAACTGCGTGGCGGCGACGCTGCGGCAGGGGGCCCGCAGACCAGCGTGCCGGCAGAGGAACTGGTCGAGTTCATCATCGCGAGGATGGTGGATGCGCTCGATGATGAAGAGGACGACGAGGACGACGAGCAGTAAGACAACCGTCGGACTTCGTACCGCGGCCGCTGACCTTGACGGAAAGCGGCCGCGTCAATATTAACCAATGCGGGTAACTGACTCGACATGGCTTACGATCTGGAAGAACAGGAACAGCTTGAGACCCTCAAGGCCTGGTGGAAGCAATACGGCAACACGGTAACCTGGGCGCTGATCGCCGGGTTGTTCGCATTTGCAGCGTGGGCCGGCTGGAACTACTGGCAACGCACGCAGGCGCGGGACGCGGGTCTGCTTTACGAGCAGGTGACCAAGGCTGCCGAGGCGCGCGACGCCGATCGCGTCAAGCGCGCAGCGACGGATCTCGAAAGCAAGTTCGGCGGTACCGCATATGGTCCGATGAGCGCGCTGACCGCTGCCAAGGTACTGTATGACGCCGGCGATCTGGCTGGCGCCAAGTCGCAACTGCAGTGGGCGATCGACCACGGTGGTGATGACTATGCGCCGCTGGCGCGCGTGCGTCTGGCGGGTGTGCTGCTCGACGAGAAAGCCTATGACCAGGGTCTGGCGCTGCTGAAGGACGAGCCGGCGCAATACGCGGCATTGTTCGCCGATCGTCGTGGCGATTTGCTGGCCGCACAGGACAAGCGGGAAGAAGCGCGTACCGCCTACAAGCAGGCACTCGAAAAGCTGGGTGCCGCCGAGGGTGGCATGCGCCAGATTATCCAGTTCAAGCTCGACGCGCTGGGCGCGGCCTGAGCGAGGACCGCGGACCGCTGATAGTTTTCAAAAATTCAGGATCGCACCCTATGACGTCATTGCTTCGTACAGCCGCTACCCGCACTATCGTGGCCGGCACTAGCCTGGGCCTTCTGGCGGGCTGCTCGCTGTTCGGCAAGGAAAACAAGCACCCGCCGACGGAACTCAAGCCGATCTCGGCAACGCTTTCGGTCAAGCAGGCATGGAAGGCCGATGTGGGCAAGGGTGGCCAGTATGTGATGGCGCCTGTGTCCGCCGGCAACGTCGTGTTTGTGTCGGGCAAGAGCGGCTCGGTGATGGCGATAGATGCCACCAACGGCCAGACACTGTGGAAGGCCAAGACCGATATCGACCTGACTTCGGGTCCGGGCACCGATGGGCAGACCACGGCGGTGGCGGGTGAGAAGGGCGCCATCTACGCGTTCGACAAGAGCGGCAAGCAGATCTGGAAGAAGCAGATCAATGGCGAGGTCCTGTCGGCTCCGCTGGTCGGCAACGGGCTCGTGGTCGTTCGTACCACGGATACGCGCCTGATCGGATTGGATGCAGGGACTGGCGAACGCCGCTGGATCTATCAGCGCTCGCAATCGCCTCTGAACCTGCGGGCTGCCATGGGCATGGTGTTCGCCGGCGACGGCATTGTGACGGGCTTCCCGGGCGGCAAGCTCGGCGTGCTGGCCCCGGGCAACGGTGTGCTGCGCTGGGAAAGCACGGTCTCGTATCCGAAGGGCGTGTCGGAAATCGAACGCCTGAACGACGTGACCGGCATGCCGGCTGTCTACGGTCGCCAGGTATGCGCCACGACGTTCCAGGGCCGCGTGGCCTGCCTCGAACTGGCCAACGGCCAGCCGCAGTGGGGCAAGGACTTCTCTTCGCCGGGCGGTTTGGCGCAGGATGAAACGTCGCTGTTTGCTGGCGACGAATCGTCTACCGTCTATGCGTTCGATCGCCAGAACGGCAATGAGCGCTGGAAGAACACGGATCTGCGCTACCGCAGCCTCGGCGCGCCAACGACTCTGGGCCGCTCGGTGGTGGTAGGTGACTACGAGGGCTATGTCCACTTCCTTTCGCGTGAGGACGGCACTGTGCTGGCGCGGATGAAGACTGACGGCAGCGCCGTCACCGCAGCCCCGGTCGTGGCCGGCGCGACGTTGGTGGTGCAGACGCGCGACGGCGATGTATTCGGTTTCGTGCCGAACTGATCGCCTGCGTACACAAGTCCGCCTGTGCCCCTGTCGCACGGGTGGCGCCAATCCGGTAGCATGATCCCTGGTCGTGCCAGGTAAATAGCGGATTGGGGCAGATGCCCCGCATCCGCTCGACAGGAAGAGCGGCCAGCCGTGCCTCAGGCGCGGTGGTTGTTGGATCAACATGACTCCGGAATTGCTGGGGGACGGCGTGCTACGCCCGCCCCCTGTTCCCGTTTATTTGCATGAAACCAGTTATTGCAATCGTCGGCCGCCCGAATGTGGGCAAGTCGACGCTATTCAACCGCATGACCCGCTCGCGCGACGCACTCGTCGCCGACCTGCCGGGTCTTACGCGCGACCGTCACTATGGTGAGGGCCGTATCGGCGAACGTCCGTTTATCGCGATCGATACCGGCGGCTTCGAGCCCGTGGCCAAGGAAGGCATCGTGGCCGAGATGGCCAAGCAGACGCGCCAGGCCGTGGTCGAAGCGGACGTTGTCATCTTCCTGGTGGATGGCCGTCTTGGATTGGCCCCCCAGGATCGCGTGATTGCCGACTACCTGCGCAAGACGGGCCGCCGCATCATGCTGGCGATCAACAAGGCCGAGGGCATGAAGTACACGTCGGTGGCGGCGGACTTCTATGAACTTGGCATGGGCGATCCGTATGCCATCTCCTCTTCGCACGGTGACGGCGTCCGCGAACTCGTGGACGAGGCGCTGGAAATCGCGGTACAGGAGCGTCCGGAACTGGCCGAGGAAGATGACGGAAGCCAGCGCGGCACCAAGATCGCGATCGTGGGACGGCCGAATGTCGGCAAGTCCACGCTCGTCAACACACTGATCGGCGAAGAGCGCGTCATTGCATTCGACATGCCGGGCACCACGCGCGACGCCATCTACGTGGAGTTCGAGCGTGGCGGCAAGCCCTACACGCTGATCGACACCGCTGGCCTGCGCAAGCGCGGCAAAGTGTTCGAAGCCATCGAAAAGTTCTCGGTGGTCAAGACGCTGCAGTCGATTGCGGATGCCAACGTGGTGGTGCTGTTGCTCGATGCGCAGCAGGACATCTCGGAGCAGGACGCGCACATCGCCGGGTTTATCGTCGAATCGGGCCGTGCGTTGGTTGTGGGCGTCAACAAGTGGGACGGTCTCGACGGGCACGCGCGTGACCGCGTGAAGCACGATCTGGAGCGCAAGCTGCAGTTCCTGAGCTTTGCCAATGTGCACTATGTTTCCGCAAAGGAACGCACCGGTATCAGCGCGTTGCTGCGCTCGGTGGATGATGCCTACGCTGCCGCGATGATCAAGTTGCCGACGCCGCAACTGACGCGCGTACTGAACGAAGCGGTGGAATTCCAGCAGCCGAAGCGTGCCGGCGTATCGCGCCCGAAGCTGCGTTACGCACACCAGGGCGGTTCCAATCCGCCGATCGTCATCATTCACGGCAATGCGCTGCAGAACGTGACAGACACGTACAAGCGCTACCTGGAAAACCGCTTCCGGACGGCGTTCAAGCTCAAGGGCACGCCCTTGCGCATCGAATTCAGATCGAACAAAAACCCGTACGCGGACTCGAAGGATTGAGTCGGGAGGGTGCCGTGCCCTCAGCCAAGTTTTCGTTTGCGTTCGTTTGGAACTGCGGCTAAATTCACGGTAGCAGGGGGAGCCCTGCGCGTTGATGCCAGATTGGTACCGTTTTGATCTTTTTTCTGGCGCGTTTTTGCGCCAACTGACTTGAACCGGGGACTTTCGTCCCCATGATCCATCACTAAATCTATAAATTTGGAGTGTGCCATGAGCAACAAAGGGCAATTGCTACAAGACCCGTTCCTTAACGCGCTGCGCAAAGAGCACGTGCCGGTTTCCATCTATCTCGTCAATGGCATCAAGCTGCAAGGCAATATCGAGTCGTTTGACCAGTATGTCGTCCTGCTGCGTAACACCGTGACGCAGATGGTCTACAAGCATGCGATTTCCACTGTCGTGCCGGCCCGTGCCGTCAACTTCCGTGTGGATGATTCGACCGAGAACTGATCTTTTCTTCTCGCGCATGAACGGCCGCGGCATCCGCATGCGGCCGTTGCATTGCCTGTTCCCGCCTTTGCTCTCTGCCCGTCCTGGCCACCCTGGCTATAGCGTTAGTGACCGGGCTGCATCATCTCCCGCCGACTCCCGAAAGCATTCGAAACCGCCCCTGTGCCTGATGGCAACCGGGTGTTGTGTTCTGCCCGAGTCTGGTCAGTCGTTGTCTCAACAATCGTAATTTCCGGCGCCCAGCGTCCACCCGCTTGCAATCCAAAGCTACTACCAACACCGAGCCGTCGCGCGCCGTACTAGTCGGCGTGGATTTCGGCAAGCACGATTTCCAGGAGAGTCTTTCCGAACTGGCACTGCTGACCAGCACGGCAGGCTCGATGCCCGTTCACACGCTGACGGGCAAGCGCTCGCGTCCGGACCCTGCGCTTTTCATCGGATCGGGCAAAGCAGAGGAACTCAAGGAAGCAGCGGATGCACTGGATGCCGACATCGTGGTGTTCAACCACGCATTGAGTCCCGCCCAGCAGCGAAATCTGGAGCGCTTCCTGGGTCGGCATGTGATCGACCGAACTGGCTTGATCCTCGACATCTTTGGGCAGCGAGCGCAGAGCCACGTGGGCAAGGTGCAGGTGGAGCTTGCCCAGGTGCAATACCAGGCGTCGCGCCTGGTCCGCGCATGGAGCCACCTGGAACGCCAGAAGGGTGGTATCGGCATGCGCGGTGGCCCGGGCGAGCGTCAGCTCGAACTGGATCGCCGGATGCTCGATACGCGCGCAAAGCGCCTCAAGGCCGATCTGGCCCGCCTGCAGCGCCAGAATCATACGCAGCGGCGCGCGCGCGCGCGCAACGATACACTCAGCATTTCGCTGGTCGGTTATACCAACGCCGGCAAGTCCACTCTGTTCAATGCGCTGACCAAGGCGCGTGCCTATGCAGCGGATCAACTGTTCGCGACACTCGATACCACGTCGCGAAGGCTGTTCCTGGACGGCTTCGGGAATGTAGTGCTGTCCGATACGGTGGGTTTCATCCGGGATCTGCCGACGCAGCTCGTGGCGGCCTTCCGTGCCACGCTGGATGAAACGGTGCATGCCGACCTCCTGCTGCACGTCGTGGACGCCTCAAGTCCAGTGCGTCATGAGCAGATCGAGCAGGTCAACCGCGTGCTTGCGGAAATCGACGCTTCGGACATTCCGCAGATCGTCATCATGAACAAGATCGACGCGGCACCGGAATTGCGGGAGCAGGGGCCGCGCGTCGAGCGTAACGAGGACGGGGTACCGACGCGCGTGTTCCTGTCCGCGCGTGAGGGCATGGGCCTCGACGCCTTGCGTGAATCGATCGTCGAAGTGGCCCAGTGGCTGGCTGCGCGGCCTGCCGATCCTGCCCCATACGACCCCCGGCTCGACAGCGTGCCGGGAGGCGCGGTGGCTGGGGATGGTGATGGTTTCGACGACGCCGCAGAGGTGGCCGACGAGCCCCGGCAAGACGGTGGCGAGGAGCCTGACGTCCCGCGCTGACCGTCGTTGCATGACAATTCGATGATAATCAGCCCCTGATTGCGGGATTCTGAGCAAAAGTGATCGAGATGACTGCTAGAATCCCCCTGTTCAAACTTTCCCGGACCCGTGCTCTACATGCCCCTGTTCCCTCGGAATCCTGACTCGCACCTCGTGCCAGCCGGCCGCCCGGCGCGGTCTGCGCGCTGGCCTCGCCTGCGCGCCATCTTCTCGTTGAATGATCCCCGCTGGGGCCGCGATGGGCAGGATGATGATGACAAGGACAAAGGCCGCCAGCAGAACCAGCGTCCGCAGCAGGACGGCCCGCCCGATCTCGATGAACTCTGGCGCGACTTCAACCGTCGCCTGAGCGGCCTGCTTGGCCGCAAGGACAATGGCGGTGGCGGCCAGGGCAATGGCTTCGGCTCGCGTCCGCCGGGCAAGGGTTCGAACATTGGCATCGGCGTGATCGTTGCCGCAGTGGTTGGCATCTGGCTGGCGAGTGGCTTCTTCATGGTGCAGGAAGGCCAGACGGCCGTGATCCTGCAGTTCGGCAAGTTCAAGTATTCGACGGGCCCCGGTATCAACTGGCGCGCGCCGTGGCCGATCCAGTCGGCCGAGATCGTGAACCTGTCGGCGGTGCGCTCCGTGGAAGTCGGGCGTTCGACGTCGATCAAGGACAGCAACCTGAAGGACTCGTCGATGCTCACGCAGGACGAGAACATCATCGACGTCCGCTTCACGGTCCAGTACGACATCCAGGACGCGAGCGAATATCTGTTCTTCAACAAGACCGACCGTGGCGGTGACGAGGAACTGGTTACGCAGGCCGCGGAAACGTCGGTGCGGGAGATCGTGGGCCGCAACCGCATGGATTCGGTGCTCTACGAGAACCGTGAACAGATTGCGCAGGGGCTGGCCAAGTCCATCCAGTCGATCCTGACTTCGTACAAGACCGGCATTCGCGTGATCTCAGTCAACGTCCAGAGCGTGCAGCCGCCCGAGCAGGTGCAGGCCGCTTTCGACGATGTGAACAAGGCAAGCCAGGATCGCGAGCGCGCGATCAGCGAAGGGCAAGCCTATGCCAATGACATCCTGCCGCGCGCCAAGGGGACGGCGGCACGCCTGAAGGAAGAGTCCGAAGCCTATCGTGCCCGCGTGGTGGCGCAGGCAGAGGGTGATGCGTCGCGCTTCCGCTCGGTGCAGACCGAGTATGCGAAGGCGCCGCAGGTCACGCGCGACCGTATTTATCTGGAAACCATGCAGCAGATTTACAGCAACTCGAACAAGATCCTTGTCGATGCCAAGGGCGGCAACAATCTGCTCTACCTGCCGCTGGACAAGCTGATGTCGCAGGTGCAATCGTCGACGGCGCCTGCCGCGGCGCCGGGCACCAACGCGCCGGCCGTACCGGATGCCGGTACGACGGATATCCGCTCGCGCGAAGCGATGCGTAACCGCGACCGCGACGTACGCTAAGGAGACCCGTCATGAACCGACTGATTTCCTTCGTCATTGGCCTGTTTATCCTGCTGGCCATCGCATCGTCGATGCTGTTCGTCGTGGACCAGCGCCAGTACGCCGTGGTCTTCGCGTTCGGCGAGATCAAGCAGGTGGTGCGTGAGCCTGGCCTGCATTTCAAGTTGCCGCCGCCGCTGCAGAACGTGGTCTTCATGGATCGCCGCCTCCAGACGATCGACGTCGCGGCAAACGAGCGTTTCCTGACCGCCGAAAAGAAGTCGATGGTGGTGGACTGGTTCGTCAAGTGGCGCATTACCGATCCGCGCAAGTTCTTCGTGGCCTTTGGTGGAAATGTGCGCGGCGCGCAGGATCGCATGACGCAACGTATCGATGCCGTGGCCCGCGAGGAGTTCGGCAAGCGCACCGTGACCGATGTCGTGGCGGGTGAGCGTGACAAGGTCATGCAGAACATCCGCGCCGGGATGGCGGAGTACGCGCAATCTGTGGGTGTCGAGATTCTGGACGTGCGCCTGAAGCGCGTGGACCTGTTGCCTGCAATCAGCGAGTCTGTCTATCGCCGCATGGAGGCCGAGCGCAAGCGCGTGGCCAACGAACTGCGTTCGACGGGCGCCGCGGAAGGTGAGAAAATCCGTGCCGATGCCGACCGTCAGCGTGAAGTGGTGCTGGCCGAGGCGTATCGCGACGCGCAGGTGGTGAAGGGCGAGGGCGATGCCAAGGCTTCGCAGGTCTATGCCGATGCGTTTGGCAAGGATCCGAACTTTGCCCAGTTCTGGCGCAGCATGGAAGCCTACCGCAACACGTTCCGCGACAAGGGCAACGTCATGGTGCTCGAGCCGAATTCCGACTTCTTCCGCTACATGCGGTCGTCGGGTGGCAATGCCGCACCGGCCCCGTCCGGCGGCAAGAAGTAGCGCGTACATCGCGCCCCGGGTGCTGGAAGTGCCCGGATAAGCAATATGCGACAGAACCCCGGTCCGTCCGGGGTTTTGTCCGGCTGGAGGGCGTGCAGCTCGCCAGCCAGGTTTTTGATATAAGAGACCCCATGTCCAATCGCTGGCTCCTGCCTGAAAACATTGCCGACGTGCTCCCGTCGGAAGCGCGCAAGATCGAAGAGCTGCGCCGCCGGATGCTCGACCTGTTTCGTACCTACGGCTACGAGATGGTCATGCCCCCGATGCTTGAGTACCTGGAGTCGCTGCTGACCGGTACGGGCCATGACCTGGATCTGCGCACGCTGAAGTTGGTGGACCAGTTGTCCGGCCGTACGATGGGCTTGCGTGCCGATATCACGCCGCAGGTGGCCCGCATCGACGCCCACTTGCTGAATCGCCCTGGCGTGACGCGCCTCTGCTACGCGGGCAATGTCCTGCACGCACGTCCGGCTGGTTTTCATGCCACGCGCGAGCCGATCCAGATCGGCGCCGAGATTTATGGTCATGCGGGCCTGGAAGCTGACGTCGAAATTCAGGAGTTGATGCTGGCTGCGCTGCAAGTGGCGGGCCTGACAGATATCCGGCTGGACCTTTGCCACGCTGGCATTCTCGAAGCGCTGCTCTCGGCGTTGCCGTCGGTGCGCCAAATCGAGGATGCAATGTTCGCGGCACTGGAAACCAAGGACGTCGCCGCGCTGCGCGAGTTGACGCAGGGACTGCCAGACACCGAGCGCAATGCCCTCCTGGCGTTGCCGACGCTATATGGCGGCGTGGAAGTCATCGAGCGCGCGCGCGCGACGTTGCCGTCCAATGCTGCTATTGGCCGTGCGTTGGACGAACTGGCGGCGCTGGCCAATCAGGTCCGTGGTGCCAGCGTCAACATCGACCTTTCCGATCTGCGCGGCTATCACTATCACAGCGGCGTGATGTTCACCGCGTACGTGTCTGGCCTGCCGAACTACGTTGCACGTGGCGGCCGCTACGACAAGGTAGGCGAGGCATTTGGCCGTGCCCGGCCGGCTACCGGTTTTTCGCTTGATCTGCGTGAGGTGGCGGCGTTGTCGCCAGTCGAGGTCCGCGCCCTGGCGATCTTTGCGCCGTGGGACGCCGATCCCGCATTGCGGTCGACGATTGCCACGCTGCGCGCCGCTGGCGAGATCGTGATTCAGTCGCTGCCGGGTCATACGCACGAGCTCGATGAGTTCAACTGCGACCGTCAGCTTCAGCGGCAGGGCGACGCCTGGGTGGTGGTCCCCCGCTGATTTTTCGCCGGGCCGGCATGTCCTGCCGGCCTGTTTTCCGTGCTCTCAAAATGACGTTTGCTGCTCGCGGCGGCCTATTATCGCCCGCGAAGGGCGGTAAACGTCTGTCCGAGAGGGGCCCGAAAACCGGGAACCGTCCGGCAACGAGAGTAGAATACGTTTTTAACCTTCTGACCAATTCAACATGTCCGCATCCGCAGTAAGCCAGGGACGCAATGTCGTCGTGATCGGAACCCAGTGGGGTGACGAAGGCAAGGGAAAAATCGTCGATTGGCTTACCGACCACGCAAAGGGCGTGGTGCGGTTCCAGGGCGGCCACAACGCTGGCCACACGCTCATTATCGGCGGCAAGAAGACGATCCTGCGACTGATCCCCTCGGGCATCATGCGCGCCAGTACCGTCTGCTACATCGGTAACGGTGTGGTCCTGTCTCCCGAAGCGCTGTTCCGTGAGATCGAGGAACTGGAAAGCGCCGGCCTGCAAGTGCAGAACCGCCTGCGCATCTCCGAAGCCACCACGCTGATCCTGCCGTACCACGTTGCCATCGACAAGGCGCGCGAAGCCCGCCGTGGTGCTGCCAAGATTGGCACGACCGGTCGTGGCATTGGCCCGGCCTACGAAGACAAGGTGGCCCGCCGCGCATTGCGCGTGCAAGACCTGTTCAACCCGGAGCATTTCGCCGAACGCCTGCGCGAGAACGTCGAGTTCCACAACTTCATGTTGACCCAGTACCTGGGCGCCGAAGCTGTGGACTACCAGCAGATCCTCGACGAGATGCTGGCCTATGCGCCGCGCCTGAAGCCGATGATCGCCGATGTGTCGGCCGAGCTGTATGCCGTGAATGAAGCAGGTGGCAACCTGATGTTCGAAGGCGCGCAAGGCACGCTGCTCGACGTCGATCACGGCACGTACCCGTTCGTGACCTCGAGCAACTGCGTGGCCGGTGCGGCTGCTGCGGGCGCTGGCGTCGGTCCGGGTCGCCTGAACTACATCCTTGGCATCACCAAGGCTTACTGCACCCGCGTGGGCGCTGGTCCGTTCCCGAGCGAACTGTACGACCACGATAACCCTGCCCGTCAGGATGCCGTGGGTGTGCGTCTGGCCAATGTCGGCAAGGAATTTGGCTCTGTTACGGGCCGTCCGCGCCGCACGGGGTGGCTCGACGCCGCTGCGCTGAAGCGTTCGGTACAGATCAATGGTGTGTCTGGCGTGTGCATGACCAAGCTCGACGTGCTGGACGGTCTGGAAACGATCAAGCTGTGCGTGGGCTACGAGCTCGACGGCAAGCGGGTCGATATCCTGCCGCGTGGCTCGGATGCCGTGGCCGCATGCCAGCCGATCTATGAAGAATTCCCGGGCTGGAACGAGTCGACGTTTGGCGTGAAGACCTGGGATGCGCTGCCGGAACAGGCACGCGTGTACCTGAAGCGCATCGAGGAAGTGGTCGGTATCCCGATCGACATGATCTCGACCGGTCCGGATCGAGACGAGACGATCCTGCTGCGCCATCCGTACCTGGTGGCCTAAGCCCCGGTCAATGCAGTGTGCAGGACCGTGGCGCCACCCGCGCCACGGCCTCACTGAAGATATTCGGCCCGCGATATGCGGGCCGATGCTTTATCCATCGGCCAACGAAGCCGCTGATATCAGAAGATTGCCATGAACCTGCCAACCAATGATGACGAGAACCTCTGGGTCTCGTGGGATGACTACCACCGACTGATCGCGCGTCTCGCGCTGAACGTGCATGAATCGGGCTGGAAGTTCGATCAGATCCTGTGCCTGGCCCGAGGCGGTCTGCGCGTGGGTGATCAGATGTCGCGTATTTTCGATGTGCCGCTAGCTATCCTGGCGACGAGTTCGTACCGCGAAGCTGCCGGCACGCAGCAGGGCACGCTCGACATTGCGCAATACATCACGATGACGCGTGGCAACCTGGAAGGGCGAATCCTGCTGGTGGATGACCTCGTCGATTCGGGTGTGACGCTGGAGCGAGTGGGTCGCCACCTGAAGGAGCGCTATCCTGAAGTGACCGACGTGCGCTCGGCGGTGCTTTGGTACAAGGCGTGCTCCAAGGTTGAGCCCAACTACCACGTGACGTTCCTGCCTTCGAACCCATGGATTCATCAGCCGTTCGAGGAATACGACACGCTTCGCCCGCACAATCTCGCGGCCTGGCTCAAGCGCGGCAAGCGCGCCAGCCTGCTGGACGACGACTCGGCAGCCTGAGTCTGCGGCACCCCTCCGCCCGCGCAGCGGAGGGGTGCTCCAAGGTACGGATCGAGGTATCAGTACCCTACGGTGAACCGCTCCCGCACATGTTCTGGCTGCTCGATCTCATCGAGCATGGCCATTGCGTAGTCCTCCATCGAGATCGAGCTGCCGTCCGCGGTGGCGAGCAAATCCTCCTTGCCCAGTCGGAACTTGCCGGTGCGCTCGCCCGGCGTGAAGAGGGCCGACGGCGACAGGAACGTCCACTCAAGCGACGTTTCCTTCTTCAGCGCATTCAGGAAGTCACGACCGGCCGAGGCTTCGGCCTTGTACGCGTCCGGGAATTCCGGGGTGTCGACCAGTTGCTTGCCCGGCGCGATGTAGAGACTGCCCGCGCCTCCCACCACCAGCAAACGCTTCACTCCCGCCGCCTTGACGGCGTCGGTGATCTGCGAGGCCGTGGCTTGCAGGAATCGGACGGTGCTGATGACGACATCGCTGCCGCGCAGTGCATCGGCCAGGACCTGGGCATTGCTCACGTCGATATCCTTTGCGACGACGCCGTCGCGTGCAGGAAGCTTTGAAGCCTGGCGGGCGAGGGCAGTGACGGTATGGCCGCGACGCAGCGCTTCGTCGGTCAGGCGGGTGCCCACGTTGCCGGTGGCGCCGATAATGGCGATCTTCATGATGATGGCTCCTTCATAGTAGCGAATGATATGTAATCAATGTGGTTACATATCGAGGTAAAAAAATCAGCGCTTGCGGCGCCGGGCGGCATGTTCGACTTCGCCGAGCATGCTGGCAATCGTGATCTCCTTGAGCGAAGCATCCATCGCGGCTTGCGCACGGTCGGCCACGACCTGCAGCGCACCGGTGATCTCGCGGCCGACCATGCACGCCGGGTTGGGCGCGCTCTGGTGCAGCGTGATCAGCGCCGTGGTTTCGGTGGCGCGGAACACGTCCAGCAGTGTGATGGCCGACGCCGGGCGCGCCAGCATTGCGCCGCCGGTGCTGCCCATTGTCGTGCTCACGAACCCGGCTTCGGTCAGCGCTCCGATCATGCGGCGGATCAGCGCGGGGTTGGTGCCCACGCTGCCGGCAATCATGGACGATGGCACCGGACCCTCGGCCTGTGCAAGCAGCGTGAGGATATGGACGGCGACGGCAAACCGGCTACTGGTGCTCATGGGGAAATCTCAATGTGAAACCATGGTAGTTACAGATCAGCGATGGGTCAACCTTTCCATCAGCGGGGCCGGGCGGTGTAGCAACAGGCTGCGAGGAAGAAATGCTGCATTTTCGGCGATCGAACTTGCAAAGATGGCGAGATAATGCCGGAATCGACACTGAAACTGATACACTCATCCACGGCTCGAACTCAGAAATGAGCCATGGACAAAGCAACGAGGGGAGAGGATTTGAAAGATTCGGCGACGCAAAAACAAAAAACCCGCAACGTGCGTTGCGGGTTTCTCGCTAAATCTTGGTGCCCAGGAGAGGACTCGAACCTCCACAGTGTTGCCACCGCTAGGACCTGAACCTAGTGCGTCTACCAATTCCGCCACCTGGGCAGGTGTCGAAACAACCGAAGCGGCCATTATAGCGACCGCAAAACGATTGTCAAATAGTTTCCAGAAAAATTGAATCAAAACAACTATCCGATCCCGAGCCGGGAAGAAATCCTGGGCGTATTGAGAACTTCGGGGTCGCCCCTTTCGGCAGGCGATATCGCCAAGGCCCTGTCCGTCACGCGCAAGGAGCATGACGGCTTCCAGAAACGTCTGGCCGCAATGGAACGCGACGGGCAGATCGAACTCAATCGCAAGGGCCGCTACGAGCTGGCCCATCAGCCTAACTTCGTGACCGGCCGCGTGCAGGGCCATCGCGATGGCTTTGGCTTCCTGATCCGCGACGACGGCGACGACGATATCTTCCTGCCCGAGCGTGAACTGCAGAAGGCCATGCACAACGACCGCGCGCAGGTGCGCGTGGTGGGCTACGACCGTCGCGGACGTCCGGAAGGCCAGATCGTCGAGATCCTGGACCGGGCCAACCGCTTCGTGATTGGCCGGCTGTTGTCCGAGAATGGTGTGCTCGTGGTGGCGCCAGAGGACAAGCGCATCAGCCAGGACATCCTGATTCCGCCCAAGGCCCAGGGCAAGGCGCGAGTGGGGCAGATCGTCAGCGTCGAACTGACCGAATGGCCGGACCGCTACGTGCAGCCCGTGGGACGTGTGGTGGAAGTGCTTGGCGATATCGACGATCCTGGCATGGAGATCGAGATCGCGGTGCGCAAGTATGGCGTGCCGCATGAGTTTTCGGCGGGTGCGGCCAAGGAAGCGCAGGCGCTGCCCGACGAGGTGCGCCAGGCTGACCTCGATCATCGTATCGACCTGCGTGATGTCTCGCTGGTCACGATCGACGGTGAAGACGCACGGGACTTCGACGATGCGGTCTACTGCGAGCCGGTCAAGATCGGACGTGCGAAGGGTTGGCGCCTGATCGTGGCGATTGCCGACGTTTCGCACTATGTGCGTCCGGGCACGCCGCTGGACGCCGACGCACTGGATCGTGCCACCTCGGTGTACTTTCCGCGCCGCGTGATTCCGATGCTGCCCGAGAAGCTGTCGAACGGGCTGTGCTCGCTGAATCCAGAGGTGGATCGTCTCTGCATGGTCTGCGATGCCGTGATCACGGCCAAGGGCGAGCTCAAGGGCTACCAGTTCTATCCGGCGGTCATGCACTCGAAGGCGCGCCTGACCTATAACGAGGTCTGGTCGATCCTGTCGAACACCAAGGGTACGGAAGCGCACAAGCGTGCCGATCTTGTGCCGCACCTGCAGAACCTGTACGAACTGTTCCAGGTTTTGCTGAAGGCTCGCCGCGAACGCGGTGCCATCGATTTCGACACCACCGAGACCTATATCGTCTGCAATGCGCAGGGCAAGATCGAGCAGATTCTGCCGCGCACGCGCAACGATGCGCACCGCCTGATCGAAGAGTGCATGCTGACGGCCAACGTCTGCGCAGCCGACTTCCTCGAACGCTTCAAGCATCCTGCGCTATACCGTATCCACGCGGGCCCGAGTGAAGAGAAACTCAAGAATCTGCGGGAATTCCTGAAGACTTCGGGGCTGTCGCTGGGTGGCGGAGACAAGCCGCAGGCATCGGATTACGCCGAGGTGATGGACAAGATCAAGTCCCGTCCCGACGCGCCGATGCTGCAGACCATGCTGCTGCGCTCGATGCAGCAGGCGGTCTACAGCCCGGACAACATTGGCCACTTCGGCTTGGCATATGAAGCCTATGCGCACTTCACGAGTCCGATCCGGCGCTATCCGGACTTGCTCGTGCATCGTTCGATCAAGGCGATTCTTGCGCATACGAAGTACCAACCGGCCTTTGGCCCGGGCACCGAGTTCAATACGCAGATCTCGCCGAAGGCTCGCCGCATGCAGGCCGCCGACGCTGAGAAGCGCGCCGCGAACGCCGCCGCGCGTGCCAAGCGCAACGAAGCCATCTGGGACGAACTCGGCCTGCACTGCTCGGCTAACGAGCGCCGTGCCGACGAGGCATCGCGCGATGTGGAAGCTTGGCTGAAGTGCTACTTCATGCGCGACAAGCTCGGCAGCGACTATGCCGGTACGGTCAGCGCGGTCACATCGTTCGGCATCTTCGTCCAGCTCGACGAGCTGTATGTGGAAGGGCTGGTACACGTGACGGAACTGGGCAGCGATTACTTCCAGTACGACGAGGCGCGCAACGAACTTCGCGGCGAGCGGACTGGCATTCGCTACCGTTTGACGGATCGGGTGCGCGTGCAGGTGTCGCGCGTGGACCTCGATGCGCGCAAGATCGACTTCCGCCTGGTGCAGGAGCCATCGGCCAAGACATTGCGTGGCCGTGCCGGTGTCTCGGAGCCGCCGCGCGTGCCCGCGGCGCATGCCGTGCCGGCGCGCAAGAAGGGGCGTCAGCTGGCGGCCTTGTTGGGCGGTACTTCCAAGCCGGAAGAGTCGTTCGACGAAACGCTCGACCGAGTGATCGAAGAGCAGCCTGTGTTTGAAGCCGTGATCACGCCGCTGAAGCCGCGCGATGCGCATGTCGGTCATACATCTCACGGACGCGCACCGGCGAAGGCGCCGGCCGGCAAACCTGCCAAGCGGGCAGCCAAGCCGAAGCCCGGCCATTTGAAGACCGCCCGCAAGGCGACTGCCAAGCATCCGGCCAAGACGGCCAGCAAGACCAGCCGCACACCGCGCAAGCGGTGACATGGCGGGCGACCACTCCGGTCGCCCAAAAGCCAGTTTGAGTGAGGCCATGGCGAGTACAATGCGCGCCATGGCTAAACACAAACTCCTGATCGGCTTTCATGCCGTGCAAGCACGCCTGCGCCAGAGCGCGCAGAGTGTGTCCGACATCTATATCGAAGCGAACCGCAAGGACCGACGCATGCAGGACTTCATCCGCCTGGCGGAGAGTCTTAACGTCACGCTTCATCCCGTTGATAGCGACCGCCTGCGTGGCATGGCTGGTACCGATCGCCACCAGGGCGTGGTGGCGCGTGCCGAAGATGTGTCGCTCGCACTCAACCTCGACGAACTGCTCGATGGCATCGAAGGCACGCCGCTGCTGCTGATTCTCGATGGTGTGACTGATCCGCATAACCTGGGCGCATGTCTGCGCGTGGCCGATGGTGCCGGTGCCCATGCCGTGATCGCGCCGAAGGATCGTAGCGTTGGTTTGAACGCGACCGTCGCCAAGGTGGCTAGCGGTGCCGCGGAAACCGTGCCCTACATCACTGTAACGAACCTGGCGCGCACGCTGCGCGAATTGCAGGAACGCGGCATTTGGGTGATCGGGACGGCCGATGGCACGGAGAAGTCGCTGTACGACGTGGATTTCAAGGGTCCGACGGCCATCGTGATGGGTGCGGAGGGCGAAGGTATGCGCCGCCTGACGCGCGAAACCTGCGACGACCTGGTATCGCTCCCGATGGCGGGTGGCGTGGAAAGCCTGAACGTCTCGGTGGCCAGCGGCGTGTGCCTGTACGAAGCCGTTCGCCAGCGTCGCCTGCCACGCTGACATGATCGTCGACGCCGCCCTGCTGGCGCAGGCTCGCGCGTGGATTGCCGACGCGCGGAACATCTTCGTCCTGACCGGCGCAGGTATCTCCGCCGAGTCAGGTGTTCCCACGTTTCGCGATGCCCTGACCGGACTCTGGGCGCGCTTCGATCCCGAGGAACTGGCGACCGAGGAAGCCTACCGGCGCCAGCCTGCGCTGGTCTGGCAGTGGTATCAACATCGCCGCGAACTGGTATCGGCCGCAAAGCCGAACCCGGCGCACTATGCGCTGGCGGCGCTCGCCGGTGACAAATCGAAATCGATCACGCTCGTCACGCAGAACATCGACGGCTTGCATCAGCAGGCCGGCAGCGAACACGTCGTGGAACTCCACGGCAATCTCTTCGCCAACAAATGGCTCGATACCTGTGGCCGCTGCGATACGGTGCCTCCGATCCCGGGTGACCCGCCACACTGCGCGCTGTGTGGCGCGATGATGCGTCCTGGTGTGGTCTGGTTCGGCGAGGATTTGCCGCGCGTCGCCCGCTTCCGTGCCGATCATGCGGCGCAAAACTGCGACCTCTGTCTGGTGGTGGGAACGTCGGGGCTGGTGTATCCGGCGGCAGCACTCCCGGGGCTGGCCCGTGAGCATGGTGCCAAGGTGATTGTGGTCAACCCGCAGCCTTCCGCGCTGGATGAGACGGCAGATGTGGTCTTGGCAGCGGCGGCAGGGGAGTGTTTGCCGGCGTTGTGGTCTTAGTTATTTGACCTGGCCTCTCTGTTTTCGCCCCTCTCCCGCGAGCGGGAGAGGGGCGGGGGAGAGGGCAAGCGGTTCAAGTTGCGATGTGGTCGGCAAGCAGAATCTCCGGCCCTCTCCCCCAACCCCTCTCCCATTGCATGGGAGAGGGGAGCACACCAGCAGTAGTTGCTAGTCTTCGGGGCAAATCAGCCCGCCATTTCCCCCACCAGCTTCTCCAGCTTCACCGCATCCGCCGCAAATAATCGGATGCCTTCCGCCAGCTTTTCAGTGGCCATGGCATCTTCGTTGAGTTGCCAGCGGAAGGCGGCTTCGTCGGCAGCGATGCGGGCGATGTTGCCGGCTTGCGCTTGTTCGACGGAGAGCTTGCGCTCGACGGTGGCGTTGCTGGCAGCGAGTTGCTCCAGCAAGTCGGGGCTGATCGTCAGCAGGTCGCTGCCGGCCAATGACAGGACCTGTCCGGTGCCGCGGAAGCTGGCGCCCATCACTTCGGTCGCGTAGCCGAACTTCTTGTAGTAGTCGTAGATCTGGCGCACCGAGCGGACGCCGGGATCATTGTCGCCGGCGTTGGCTTCGGCGTCCCATTTGTCGCCGGCCTGCTTCTTGTACCAGTCGAGGATACGGCCGACGAACGGGGAGATCAGTTGCGCGCCAGCTTCGGCGCAGGCTACGGCCTGCACCAGCGAGAACAGCAGCGTCATGTTGCAGCGGATGTTGTCGCGCTGGAGGATTTCGGCAGCCTTGATGCCTTCCCAGGTCGAGGCGATCTTGATGAGGACGCGTTCGCGGGCGATGCCGCGTTGCTCGTACAGGCCGATCAGGTGGCGTGCCTTGTCGACGGTGGCCTGGGTGTCGAACGACAGGCGGGCATCGACCTCGGTGGACACGCGGCCCGGCACGATGGCCAGGATTTCGCAGCCGAAGGCGATGAGCAACTGGTCCATCACGGCTTCGAGCCCCGCGCTGCCGTGATGGTCGCGCGTGGCCTGCTCCAGCAGCGGACGGTATTCGGGCTTCTGCACGGCCTTCAGGATCAGCGAGGGGTTCGTGGTCGCATCCTGGGGCGTGTACTGCTTCATCAGTTGGAAGTCGCCGGTATCGGCAACCACCGTTGTGATCTGTTTCAGCTGTTCGAGCGCGGTCATGATCTGTGTCCGTCTGGAAGAGTGGGGCGGGGAATCCGCCCGGGAATGAGGCATTGTAACGGCGAGGCGTAACGGGGCAATATCTGGCGCGGCAAACAGGAACCAGCCACGTCGATCCGCTACACTACGCGTTTTCCCCCAGACGCAGGCTGTTTTCATGACGCAGGATGAACTCAAGGCGCAAGTCGCGCAAGCCGCCGCCGACTATGTGAAGCAGGAAGTGCCCGAGGGCGCGGTGCTTGGCGTGGGCACCGGCTCCACCGCCAATCTCTTCATCGACGCCGTGGCGGCATTCAAGGAGCGCTTCTCGGGTGCTGTGTCGAGCTCGGAAGCCTCCACGCGCCGCCTGCAGCAGCACGGTTTCACGGTGCTCGATCTCAACGAAGTCGACAGCATTCCCGTCTACGTGGACGGTGCCGACGAGATCGATGCCTCGGGCGCGATGATCAAAGGTGGTGGCGGTGCGCTGACGCGCGAGAAGATCGTGGCCTCGGTGGCAGACCGATTTGTTTGCATCGCCGATGGCAGCAAGCTCGTGCCGGTCATGGGCAACTTCCCGCTGCCGGTCGAGGTGATCCCGATGGCACGTGCAGCCGTGGCGCGCCAGATGGCCGTCCTCGGTGGTCAGCCGAAGCTGCGCATGACGAAGGAAGGCGGCATCTACAAGACCGACAACGGCAATGTGATCCTCGATGTGTCCGGCCTCAAGATCGAAGACCCGCGTGCACTGGAACAGCGCATCAACCAGTTGCCCGGTGTGGTGACGGTGGGCCTGTTCGCGCTGCGTGGCGCCAATGTGTTGCTGCTCGGCACGGAGCAGGGCGTCAAGCGATCGGACTACTGATCGCCCCGGCGGTCGAACCATGCGCCAATGCGGTCAGGTGGCAGCGATGCCATGTTCGACCGCATAGACCGCTACTTGCACGCGGCTGGCGAGGTTGAGCTTCTTGAGAATGTTCTGCACGTGAATCTTGACCGTGCTCTCGGCCACGCCCAGATCCCGCGCGATTTCCTTGTTGATCTCCCCGCGTACCAGCCCTTGCACGATATCGCGCTCCCGCGCGGTCAGTGATGGCGCGTCGGCGGCGCGCGGCGCGGCAGCAGGCGGACTCGGCGCGCGAAACTGCTGCACCAGCTTGGCCGTCATCGCTTCGGAAATCACCGGTTCGCCTGCCGCCGCGCGGCGGATCGCGCTGGTCAGCGCCTCGGTTTCGATATTCTTGAGCAGGTAGCCGCGCGCACCGCTTCGCAGCGCCGTAGCCAACTCTTCGGCTTCCTCCGAAACAGTCAGCATGATGACTGCGCTGTCCGGGAGGTCTTCCACCATTAACTGCAACGCGTCGAGTCCCGAGAGACCCGGCATGTTCAGATCGAGCAGGATCACATCCGGCCGGTGCTGCTTGGCGCGCTTGATCCCTTCCACGCCGTCGGCAGCTTCGTCGACGATCTCGAAATCGGCCTGCCGCTGCAGCAGGGCACGGATGCCAGAGCGGAACAGCGTGTGGTCGTCGATCAGCAGGATGCGGATAGTCATGAGGCAGGCTCCTGGAGTCGGCGCAAGGGAATGAACGGGGTGAAGGTGGGGGATGGCGCCGCGTCGGCCGCGTGCGGTAGCGTGAGGGCGATGCGCACGCCCAACCCGGGGCGGGCGTCGATGGTCAACTCGGCACCGAGCCGCGCCGCGCGCTCTCTCATGATGTGCAGGCCGACGTGGGAGGTGTCGCTTACGTCGAGCCGCGCGGCATCGAAGCCGTCACCCTCGTCCTGCACCACAAGCCGGAACGCGCGGCCATGTTCGATGGAGATGGTGACGTGCTCCGCCATCGCATGCTTGCGAACGTTCGACAGCGCTTCTTGCAGGATGAACAGTATTTGCAACTGCTGTTCCGGCTGAAGCGGCAGGCCATGGTCGTCGATCTTCAACGTGGCCTCGGTGCGGCACTGACGCCGGAAGCGGGCCACGGTTTCCTCGATGGCCGGACGCATGTCGCCCGTGGTCAATCGCGAGCGGAAGTTGTTCAGTAACTCGCGTACGTCCTGGTAACTCTCTTCCACGCCGTGGCGCAGCAGCGGGACAATCTCGCGCACTTCGTCATGTTCGGCGCGTTCCACGGCATCATCGAGCAACTGGACCTGGAGGTTCAGAAAGTTCAGGCCTTGCGCAATGCTGTCGTGCAGCCCCTGCGCCACAAGATTGCGTTCTTCCACCACGGCCAATTGACGTGCGCTGGCGGACAGCCGCACATGTTCCAGTGCGGTGGCCAAATGCTGAGCCATGGTTTCGAGCAGTTGTCTATCCGACGGCGGCAATTCGCGCGGCGTGCGGAAATGGAGTGTGAAGGTGCCGACCGGACCGCGCAGCGTGTCGAGCCGGAAGGCTGCCATCGACAGGAAACCTTCGCGGCGGCATGGGGACAGCGTATCGGCAATCTTGTGGCGAGGCGCCGTATGGCGCAGATCGGCAATGGCGATGCTGCCGACCTGCGTGGCAAAACCGCAGTGGCACGCTTCGATCTCGGCACAGTGCGAACTGTCGGCCAGTTCTGCGGACAGTCCGGTGGACGCCACGCGATGAAGCTTGCCCTGGCGTGCGTCGACGATGCGCACGGTACCGCCGTCGGCATTGAATCGTTGCGTGACGCGCTCCAGGAATCCGTTGGCAAGCGCCTGTTCGTCGCCTGCCTGGTTCAGGAATGCCGCCATGTCATATAGCGTTTCGAGATCGCGATTCTGGCGTGCCAACTCGGCGGTCTTGGTCGAGACACGTGCGGCCAGATCCTGGTAGAGGCTTTGCAGTTCGGCCGCCATCCGGTTGAAGCCGGCATTCAGCGTGCCGAACTCGTCACGGGTTTCGATGGGCAGCCGCAGCGAGAACTCGCGTGCGGCCATGCGCCGCAAGCCATCCTGTAGTCGCAGTACCGGAAGGATGATCCACAGGTAGAGCAGGTAAATCACAGCCACGGTGCCCACGCAGGCGATGGCCGCCAGAATCACCTGGGAGAGGCGCAGCAGGTCTGTCTTGCGGGCGCTATTCTGCTCGATCAGTCCGACTAGCTTGTTCGCGCGATCCACGAAGGCGGGTAGTGCGTGGATGTATTGGGAAGGGGTGCCCGCCACGGCCAGTGGTTTGAGGTGGCGCTCCCAGTCGGCCTGTACGGCGCGGAGTTGTGCCCGCATGGCGGGTTCATTGGGGAGGACCAGCGGTCGTGCCGGATTGCCCTGGCGTAGCTGCGCGAGCGTGTGGTCCATCGCCTGGATCTCGGTGGCCAGCGCGTTGGGCTCATCGGCGACCGCGAGCGATAGTTCGATGGCGATGCGGTTGGCGCGCATCCGGAGGCTGCCGGCATCATTGATGGCCGCACCGGCGCCTTCCAGTTTCCAGGATAGATACAGGGTCCCCGAAATCATTGTCAGCACGACCAGCAGGGATGCCAGCGACAGCAGGATGATGCGTGTAGACAACCGATAGCGCGGCGGCGTCAGGCGAACCGTCTCGGATACATGGGCGGTGTCTGGCAGGGGCGGCTGCCCGCCAATGTGGGGGCTGCCATCAGGGCGGGAAGTCTCGTGCGGGAAGTGGCGGGGTTCTGATTCTGGCATGGGGCCGGGTTGGCGCAAATCGAAGGGGGCGGGCGCAACCTGGTTGTCGATTTTCCGCTCCTGCTGCCTCAATACTTCTGCGCTAGATCAAGAAAATGGCAGGTTGCGACGACGGCGTTATAGGGGGGACGTCCCAAAATTTCGAGGGTGTATCACGTCGCGAAGGCAGGCGAGGAGAACAATGAAGGCGGTAGATCTCGATTACGCGCAGGCACCCCGACCGGCGGTGGTGTTCGGTTGCCTGATGCCGGCGCCATGGTTGGGTGCCTTGGCGGGACTGTTGTTGGCGATCGGACCCGTCGATGGCCTGCCGGACCGATTCGCGCCTTTGGCGCTCGCTGCCGTTCATGCGCTGGCGCTCGGGATGCTGCTGCCGGTGATGGTCGGAGCGCTATTTCAGATGATGCCCGTGGTGGCGCGAGTGTCCGTATCGGGTAGCCGCTTTGCCTCGCCATTTGTTGCACTGTGCGGCGCCACGGTTGCCTGCGGGCTCGCGGTCGGGTTTCTTGGTCTTGGCCCGCAGGGGCTTCGCTGGGCGGCGGTGGCCGCATTGTTTCTGGCTCTGGTAGCGGGTTTGCTGCTTGCAGCCGGTCGCCGGGTCGAACGGGTCGATGCGACCACGCGCACGCTGGCGGGTATCGGTGTGCCGTTGCTGGTGACCGTCGCAGCCGGCATGGCATTGGCCGGAATGCTCGGTGGGATGTGGACGCTGCCGCTCGACAAGATTCTGCCGCTGCACGTGGCATGGGGACTCGGCGGTTGGCTGGGGGCCCTGGTTTCGGGAGTGTCGGCAAAAGTGCTGCCGATGTTCTGGCAGGCGCGGCGCCTGCATCGCCGTGTCGCCGGGGCCTTGCCATGGCTGCACTGGCTGCCGCTGGCCGTGTTCAGCGTGGCGCTGGCGGTCAACCCGTCAGGGTTCTGGGCTGTCGGGGCCTTGCTGGTGTGGCTCGCGCTGGTGGGGGTGCTGGCGACATCCATGCTCATTGCAGTACTCCGTGCCCGACGACGGCACGATCAACACTGGTTGCTCTGGATCGTCGCCATCGCCAGCATGCTGCTGGCCGCGATACTTACCTTTCTGATCCTGCTATGGCCGGGCGATATGCCGGCCGCCACGGCATGGTGGATCGGCGTGTTGGCAATGGTGGGAGGGGGTGTGCTGCCAATCACGGCGATGCTCGGCAAGATCGTGCCATTCCTGGTCTGGCTGCATCTGCGACGGCTGCTGCCGCTGCGCGCGCGGGTGCCGGTGATGCAGGAAATCATCTCGCCGGCGCGGCAGCGGCGACAGGCGGGGTTGATGCTGGCGGCCTACGGCGCGTTGCTCGCATTGCCGGTCGCCCCAGGTCCGATGGCGCGGGTGGGAGGGGTACTTTTTGCGCTGGCCTGTGCCTGGCTTGGCATGCAGTTGCTCGGCGCTATGCGCTGCATGCTTGCGATGCGCCGGCAGGGTGGGTTGCCGCCACGCCTGCCAGACACCAGCATCGAGTGACTAGGCCGCGAGCGCGGCGGGAGCGACGGGAACCTCCAGATCCTTTGGTTTTTCGCCCGTCATCAGGTAGTGCATCAGGTCGGCCACGGGCCGGATCGCCTCGCCGAAGGGCAGCTTGCCTTTGCCGCGGAAGAACAGGCCGCGCTCGACATCGCCGCGTACGGCCTGCGCCAGCTTGAGGTCGATGCAGAACTGGCCGATCTTGGCGATGCCGTCGCGCAGCCCGCAGTTCTGCAGGCAATCGAAGCCTTCAAGGCAATCGCGTGCCTTGGCGCGGCGTTGCAGACGGGTTTCGCTGGCGAGGTAGCGGGCCAGCCATGGCGTCAGCACCGCACGGGCCGGCAAACCGGCGACACTGGTGAACTCCTGGAGCGCGTCCGGTGTGGCGGTGGCCAACACCTGCTTGAACGCTGGATGCGCGTCGCATTCCTCGGTGACGGCGAACGCTGTGCCCAGTTGCACAGCCGAGGCACCTTCGCTGATCCAATGCTTGGCCTTTTCGTGCGTATTGATGCCACCGGCCAGGATCAGGGGAATGCTCTCCCAGGCCAGTCCTAGCGTCTGGAACAGCTCGCGGCACTCGCGCAGCACGCGCGAGAACGAAAAGCGGTCATCGCCGAGGTCCTGGATCGTGGCTGCGCCGAGATGGCCGCCAGCATGGGCGGGATGCTCGATGACGATGGCGTCGGGCAGGCGTCCTTTCTTCATCCACCGACGCAGCACCAGACCGATGCCGCGGCTTTCGGAGAGGATCGGAATCAGTGCAACTCTGGGATGGTCCGCAGCCATTTCTGGCAGGTCCAGCGGCAGGCCAGCCCCCATGACGATGGCATCGGCGCCGCTTTCGCAGGCTTGCCTGACCATCTGGGCATGCGAGCCGATTGCCTTCATCACATTGACCGCAATGGCGCCGCGCCCATTGGCGAGTTGGCGGGCCGCGACGATTTCGCGGTCCAGCGCGATGCGGTTGGCGGCTTCGATCTGCGTCTTGTCGCGGGTTTTGTGCAGTTGAGCCATCAGGTCCGGATGGTGATGGCGGAGGTCAATGCTGGCAATCGTGCCCATGCCGTTGTGGGCAGCCACGGTACCCGCCAGGCGATGGGCGGAAATACCAACGCCCATGCCGCCCTGGACAATGGGCACCAGATTGCGCCCGGCAAGTTTCAGCCAATGTTGATTCATGAGTCCGTTCCGGTAGGGATTGTTCGACGGCCGCCCTTGTGGCCGCCTTGTCTCCCCACCGGTTTGCTCGCCGGTGCAGGCACCATGCTGGCGGCAGGGCGGAATGGGTGGAGCGTGTCACGGCAAACGGGCTTGGACCTTAATCCAACGCAAACCGGAGCGATTTCTGCCATGACGCATCTGGATCGTGTCCCGGGCATCACCCGCAAACGGGTGACGTCCGGCGTAAGGGGCACACCAGCGGCAGGAAGCTGTCGGCACGCGCCGAGTACGCGAGCAGCGCGCCAGCCTGCAGGTCGAAGTACCAGCCGTGCAGCGTCAGCGCACCGCGCCCGCACGCTTCGCGTACAAACGGAAACGATTCGAGGTTGCCGAGCGAAACCAGGATAGCGGCCTGCTCGCAGGCGCGCTGGCGCTGTTCCGCCGTTGCGTGGGAAAGCGACTGCTCGACCATGCGCCGCGCCGGGGAGGCGATGCGCACCCAGGGACCGATGAAGTCCTGACCGGCATCGATCCTGCCGGCCTCTTCGGGATCGGGCCGCGCCAGCAGTGCGCGAATGCCGCCGCAGCCGCCGTGCCCCATGACGATGATGCGCTCTACGCGGAGTTGTTCCACAGCGAACTGGATGGCGGCGGACACGCCATGCAGCCGCCCGGCCTCCGTCTCGTGGCAGGGCGGCACGAGGTTGGCTACATTGCGCACGGTGAACAGGTCGCCCGGATCGCAGCCCAGCAGCAGGCCGGGATCGACGCGCGAATCACTGCAGCCGATCAGAAGTGTCTGAGGATGCTGGCCGCTGCGGAGGGAATCGAACAGCGCTGGCGCGTCCTCGAAGTAATGCTGCTGGAAACGCTCGAAACCCTTCAGGAGTCGTTCGATCGTGTGCATGAGCTATCGACTTCGCACCAGCTGCCACGCGCGGCCAAGGTAGGCCACGGACGCAAAGCCGCTCCACACATGCACAAGCCTGGTGAACGGAAAGATCGCGAACAGCGAGATCCCCATGAACAGATGAGCCTTGAAGACCAGCGGGGCATCGGCAATGTAGCTTGCGGCATCGGCGCGCAGCGTGACGATATGCTGGGCCCAGGTCATCAACTGCAACATCATGTGGCCGTCCATATGGCTGGCCGAGGCGAAGATCGTCGAGAGCCCCAGCAGCAGCGTCACCAGCAGCCACAGCAGCAGGACCTTGTCGCCCGTGCGCGTGACAGCGGATACGCGGGCATTGGTAAGCCGGCGGTGCAGCAGGATCAGCAATCCGGCCAGGCACATCGTGCCCATCACGCCACCGGCTGTCATTGCCACGGCTTGCTTGAGGCTGTGCGAGACACCGAGCGCATCCCAGACCGCCACGGGCGTGAGCAACCCGCCGAGGTGGCCGAAGAACAGCCCGATGATGCCGACGTGGAACAGGATGTTTCCGACGCGCAGGTTGCCGCGATACAGCACCTGCGAACTGTCGGACTTCCATGTGTACTGCTCGCGCTCGAACCGCGCGAGGCTGCCGAACAGGAAAATGGCAGCGGCGATATACGGATAGACGCCGAAGAGGAATTGGTTGACCAGGTTCATGATGTTTCTTCTCTGGTTTTACGATTGAGAGGCGAGTTCCGATTGTTTTCTCCCCTCTCCCGCGTGCGGGAGAGGGGCGGGGGAGAGGGCCGGCGGTGGCTTTGCGAGGAACTGGATAGTGGCGACATGCTTTCCCTCTCCTCCAACCCCTCTCCCGCACGAGGGAGAGGGGAGCGAACCCGAGCCGGGGCCAAGCAGCGGCTCCACACCATCCGCCCCCGGCCCAAACATCTCCATGGCCTCGTCCATATCCCGCACGGGCGGATCTTCCTGCGGCTGTGGTTGAACATCGGTCAGCGTGCGCAGCACTGCAAACACGCTCGCATATGGGCTGTCGTTGCGCGCCAGCCGATCACCGATTGCAGCGAGCACGTGGATGGCGTCGCCTAGCAACTGCTCGGCGTGTGCCTCTCGTCCATCCAGCGCGAGTACGCCCAGGAACTCCAGGAACAGCGGTACGTAGTCAGGCAATTCGGATGTGACGAGGTCGAAGCCTTCGCGTCGGTATTCCTCCAACAGGTCCACCATTGCCTGGCCGCGATCGCGGCTCTCGCCATGCACATGCTCGAACAGGTGCAGCGAGTGGGACGGATTGCGGTCGAAGGTGGCCACGTAGTTTTCCTGCAGCGAAATCAGCGACGTGCTGCGCAACAGGTCGGTGAGCGGGGCCAGCAACGTGCGGGCCTGCGGCCACTCGGCCAGGCACTGCTCGATCTCGTCGAGGCTGTCGAGCAGCGATTCGTCCGGGTAGGTGAGCAGGGCGCTCAGTACGGTATGAATTTTCATCTTCGTTTCCCGGTTCAGGTGGCCAGCGCCTTGCGGCGCGACGTAGGCAGGTCTGCGTAGGCGACTTCCGGCTGTGGCTTCTTCTTGCCGAACAGCGTGCCGTCCGAAGTGCCGCCCGAGCAGCCGTTGCCAAAGCTGAAACCGCAACTGCCTTTCTCGTCAAAGCTGTCCTCGGCCATTTCCTTGTGGGCGGAAGGCACCACGAAGCGATCCTCGTAGTTGGCGATGGCCATGATCTGGTACATCTCCTCGACCTGGGCCGGCGTCAGGCCCACTTGCCGCAGCACCGCCAGGTCTTCCACGCCATCCACGGACTGGCTGCGCTTGTACGCGCGCATGGCGAGCATGCGATCAAGCGCCGACAGCACAGGCATCACATCGCCGGCCGTCAGCAGGTTGGCGAGGTATTGCACGGGGATGCGCAGGCTCTTGACGTCCGGGATCACACCGTTCATGCCCATGAAGCCGGATTCGGCGGCCGACTGGATCGGAGAGAGCGGCGGGATGTACCAGACCATCGGTAGCGTGCGGTACTCGGGATGCAGCGGGAAGGCTACCTTCCACTCGCAGGCCATCTTGTAGACGGGCGATTTGCGCGCGGCGTCGAGCCAGCTCTGTGCAATGCCCTGGCGCAGCGCCTCGGCCTGAACGGCGGGATCGTTCGGGTCCAGGAAGATGTCGAGCTGCGACTGGTACAGGTCGCGTGTATCTTCCACCGACGCGGCTTGCTCGATGCGGTCCGCGTCATAGAGCATCACGCCGAGATAGCGGATGCGTCCGACGCAGGTTTCCGAGCAGACCGTAGGCTGGCCAGCTTCGATGCGCGGATAGCAGAACACGCACTTCTCGGCCTTGCCGCTCTGCCAGTTGAAGTAGATCTTCTTGTACGGGCAGCCCGAGATGCACATGCGCCAGCCGCGGCACTTGTCCTGGTCCACCAGCACGATGCCATCTTCCTCGCGCTTGTAGACCGAGCCGGACGGGCACGACGCCACGCAGGTCGGGTTCAGGCAGTGCTCGCACAGCCGGGGCAGGTACATCATGAACGTGTTCTCGAACGTCGAGTACATGTCCTTCTGGATGTTGTCGAACAGCTTGTCGCGGCTGCGGGAGTCGAACTCGCCGCCGAGGTCGTCTTCCCAGTTCGGACCCCATTCGATCTTCTCCATCTTCTTGCCGGTGATGGCGGAGACCGGGCGCGCCGTCGGCGGCGTTTCTACCAGCGGCGCCTTCTGTAGGTGCTCGTAGTCGTAGGTGAACGGCTCGTAGTAGTCGTCGATCTGCGGCATGTTTGGGTTGGCGAACATGTTCGACAGAATCTTCGCGCGGCCGCCCTGGCGCGGCGTCAGGCTGCCGTCGGCGTTGCGCTTCCAGCCGCCGTTCCACTTGTCCTGGTTTTCCCATTCCTTTGGAAACCCCACGCCGGGCTTGGTCTCGACATTGTTGAACCAGGCGTATTCCACGCCCTCGCGGCTGGTCCATACGTTCTTGCAGGTTACGGAGCAGGTATGGCAGCCGATGCACTTGTCGAGGTTCAGCACCATGGCCACTTGTGCGCGGATCTTCATTGCGGGGCTCCTTCAGACTTCCTTGCCTTGTTTTGGGGGGAGGGATCTTCTTTTCGCGGACCTTCGAGCCAGTCCACCTTGTTCATCTTGCGCAGGATCACGAACTCGTCGCGGTTGCTGCCTACCGTGCCGTAGTAGTTGAAGCCGTAAGCCAACTGCGCGTATCCGCCGATCATGTGCGTGGGCTTGGTGACGGCGCGCGTCACCGAGTTGTGGATGCCGCCCCGCATGCCGCTGGTCTCGGCGCCCGGTACGTTCACGATCTTTTCCTGGGCGTGGTACATCAAGCACATGCCCTGCGGCACGCGCTGCGACACCACCACACGAGCGGTCAGGGTGCCGTTGACGTTGAACACTTCCACCCAGTCGTTGTCGCGGATGCCGTTGGCCTTGGCCTCGGTTTCCGAGATCCACACGTGCGGACCGCCGCGCGACAGCGTCAGCATGCGCAGGTTGTCGGAGTACGTGGAGTGGATGCCCCACTTCTGGTGCGGCGTGATCCAGTTCAGCACGAGTTCGGGGTTGCCGTTCGGCTTGCGGCCCAGCATGGGGCTCACGGTCTTGGTGTCGATGGCCGGTTTGTAGACGCATGCACCTTCGCCGAAATCGAGCATCCACCGGTGGTCTTGATAGAACTGCTGGCGGCCAGTCAGCGTGCGCCATGGAATCAGTTCATGCACGTTGGTGTAGCCGGCGTTGTAGCTGACTTCCTCAGATTCCAGGCCCGACCACGTAGGCGCGGAGATGATCTTGCGCGGTTGCGCCTGCACATCGCGAAAGCGGATCTTGTCGTGCTCGCGGCCTTCGGCCAGATGCGTGTGATCGCGACCCGTGATCTTCGACAGCGCCTCCCAGGCTTTCACCGCGACGTGTCCATTGGTCTCGGGTGCGAAGGTCAGGATCATTTCGGCAGCGTCGATGGCCGTCTCAAGACGCGGCCGGCCCTGGCTCACGCCGGGCTCGGTCACGGTCTTGCTGAGGTGGCCGATCTCGCCCACTTCGTGCTTCGTGTCCCAATTGATGCCCTTGCCGCCATTGCCGAGCTTGTCCAGCAGCGGCCCGATCGATGTGAATTTCTTGTAGATGTCCGCGTAGTTGCGCTCCACCACGGTCATCGACGGTGCGGTCTTGCCCGGGATCAGGTCGCATTCGCCTTGCTTCCAGTCCTTCGGCTCGAAGGGCTGGCCCAGTTCGCCCGGGGTGTCGTGCAGCAGTGGCGTGCAGACCAGATCCTCGCGTGTGCCGAGATACAGGCCGGCGATCTCGGTGAACTTTGCCGCGATGGCCTTGTAGATTTCCCAGTCGGTCTTGCTTTCCCACAACGGCTGCACGGCTTCGGACAGCGGGTGGATGAACGGGTGCATGTCCGACGTGTTCAAGTCATCCTTCTCGTACCACGTGGCCGTGGGCAGCACGATGTCGCCATACAGGCAGGTCGTGCTCATGCGGAAGTCGAGCACAGTCAACAGGTCGAGCTTGCCCTCGGCGGCAGGACGCACGGTGACTTCGCTCGGCTTGATCGCGTCGTTTTCATCCCCGAACACGGCGTTCTGCGTGCCGAGCAGGTACTTGAGGAAGTATTCGTGGCCCTTGCCCGAGCTGCCCAGGATGTTCGAGCGCCAGACGAACATGTTGCGCGGGAAGTTGGCGGGGTTGTCGGGGTCGTCGCACGCAAATTGCAACGTGCCGGACTTCAACTGTTCGACGGTATGGGCGATGGGGTCCTTGCCGGCGGCGCGCGCATCGGCCACTACGTCGAGCGGATTGCGGCCCAGTTGGGGGGCCGAGGGCAACCAGCCCATGCGCTCGGACTTCGCGTTGAGATCGAGCAGCGACAGGTTCTCGTAACGCTTGCGGTCGGCGGTGGGCGCGAGGATCTCGTCCACGCCGAGCTTCTCGTGGCGCCATTGGCTGGTGTGGCTGTAGAAGAACGAGGTGCCGTTCATCTGGCGCGGCGGACGCGACCAGTCGAGGCCGAACGCCAGCGGTGCCCAGCCGAACTGGGGCCGCAGCTTTTCCTGGCCCACATAGTGCGCCCAGCCACCGCCGCTCTTGCCCACGCAGCCGCACATCATCAACAGATTGATGATGCCGCGATAGATCATGTCGTTGTGATACCAGTGGTTCAGTGCGGCACCCACGATGACCATGCTCTTGCCTTGCGTGCGATCCGCGTTGTCGGCGAACTCGCGCGCCACCTGGATCACAAGCTTGCGCGGCACGGACGTATGCTTCTCCTGCCAGGCTGGGGTGTAGGGTACGTCATCGTCGAAGGACGTTGCCACGTTCGGGCCGCCCAGCCCCCGATCCACGCCGTAGTTCGCCATTTGCAGGTCGTAGACCGTGGCCACGTGGACCTTGCTGCCATCGGCCAGCGTCAGGCAGCGCACCGGGACGCGGCGCGTCAGCAGGTCGGCGTGTTCGCCGCCAAAGTAGGGGAAACCTACCTCGACGACTTCATCGTCATGGCCAATCAGCGAGAGGCGCGGCATGATGTCGCGCCCCGTGCCGCCATCCTTCATCTCCAGGTTCCAGCGGCCTACCTTCTCGCCGCCGTTGTGGGCGCCTTCACCCCAGCGGAAGCCGATGGAGCCATTGGGTGCGACGATGTCGCCAGTGGTCTCGTCGATCAGCAGTGTCTTCCAGTCTGGCTGGTTGGCCTCGCCGAGGTTGCCGTCGAGCTGCGATGCACGCAGGAACTGGTCGGGCACGAGCGTCCCGTCCTGGTCACGCAACGCCACGAGCATCGGCATGTCGGTGTATTGCCGGATGTAGTCGCGGAAGTACGCGGACTTGCCGTTGGCGTGGAATTCCTTGAGCACGACATGACCCATCGCCATGGCCAGCGCGGCATCTGTGCCTTGCCTGGGCGCGAGCCAGATGTCGCCAAACTTGACCATTTCACCGAAGTCCGACGACACGGCCACGGTCTTGGTGCCCTTGTAGCGGACCTCAGTGTAGAAGTGCGCATCGGGCGTGCGGGTCTGTGGCACGTTCGAACCCCAGACCATCAGGTAGGTGCTGTTGTACCAGTCGGCAGATTCGGGCACATCCGTCTGTTCGCCCCAGATCTGCGGGCTGGCCGGTGGCAGGTCGCAATACCAGTCATAGAACGACAGGCAGGCGCCACCGATCAGGCTCAGGTAGCGGGCACCGGCGGCGTACGACACCATCGACATCGCAGGAATGGGCGAGAAGCCGATCACGCGGTCGGGGCCGTATTCCTTCACCGTGAACGCGTTGGCGGCGGCGATGATTTCGGTGGCGGTGTTCCAATCGGCGCGCACGAAACCACCCTGGCCACGCACGCTCTTGTAGCGCGCGGCCTTCTCGGGGTCCTGGCTGATCGATGCCCACGCGGCGATGGGGTCCATGGTCTTGCGCGCCTCGCGCCACATCTCCATCAGGCGGCCCCGGATCATCGGATATTTCACGCGCTGGGCCGAGTAGACGTACCAGCTATACGACGCGCCACGCGGGCAGCCGCGCGGTTCGTGATTGGGCAGGTCGGGGCGGGTGCGCGGGTAGTCGGTCTGCTGGGTTTCCCAGGTGATCAGGCCGTTCTTGACATAGACCTTCCACGAGCACGAGCCGGTGCAGTTCACACCGTGCGTGGACCGCACGATCTTGTCGTGCTGCCAGCGGCTACGATAGCTGTTTTCCCACTTGCGGTCCTCGTTGACCACGGTGCCATACCCATCCGCGTACGTGGACTTGATCCGCGACAGGAACTTCAATCGATCCAGAAAGTGAGACATGTCTTATGTACTCCGACTTGCTTTGTTTTGTGGGGCCTGGAAGGGGTGACTTGCACTCAGCAGGGCATGGGGGCATTGCGACGGGCGTAGTACCACCACGTCACGAGTACGCAACTCACGTAGAAGGCGATGAAGCAATACAGCGCGGCATCGGGCGTGCCGGTCATCTCCAGCGATGTGCCGAAGCTCTTGGGGATGAAGAAGCCGCCGTAGGCGCCGATTGCACCTGAGAAGCCGAGCACCGCAGCGGACTCCTTGCCCGCGTCCTGCAGCGCCTGCTTTTGCGCCGCGTCGCCACGCCCGGCGGCGGCGCGCTGGCGCTCGGTCAGGAAGATCACCGGAATCATGCGGAAGGTGGAGCCGTTGCCCACGCCCGCCAGTGCAAACAGGACGATGAACGCAGCCAGGAATGCCTGGAAGTTGCCGACGTTGCCGTCGTGGGGCAGGGCGGCCAGCACCGCGCAGACGGCGGCAATCATGCCGACGAAAGTCCACAGCGTGACGCGCGCCCCGCCAAGCTTGTCCGAAATCCAACCGCCCACCGGGCGCGTCAGCGCGCCGACCAGCGGGCCGAGGAATGCGTAAGCCGTGGGATTGATGCCGGGGAACTGCGACTTGGTGAGCAGCGCGAGTCCGGCAGAAAATCCGATGAACGAGCCGAACGTGCCGATGTAGAGCCAGCACATCAGCCAGTTGTGCTTGCGCTGGAAGATCACGGCCTGCTCCGCAAACGATGCGCGTGCCGAGGCGATATCGTTCATGCCGAACCACGCGGCCAGCGACGCCACCACAATGAACGGCACCCAGATGAAGCCGGCGTTCTGCAACCAGAGGCTTTGCGATACGCCATTGGCGGTGTGGGTTTGCGGTTCACCGCCGAGCGCACCGAACACGGCCAGCGACACCACCAGCGGCGTGACGAACTGCACCACCGATACGCCGAGATTGCCGATACCCGCGTTCAATCCCGTTGCCAGCCCTTTCTTCGCCTTGGGGAAGAAGAAGCTGATATTGGCCATCGACGAACTGAAGTTCGCGCCACCCAGGCCGCACAACAGGGCCAGCACCAGCAGTGTGGGGTAGCTTGTCGAGGGATCACGCAGGGCAAAGCCGATGCCGAGCGCCGGGATCAGCAACAGGGCGGTGGAGATGGCGGTGAAGCGCCGTCCGCCGAAGACTGGAACGAGGAACGAGTAGAAAATGCGCAGCGTGGCGCCAGACAGCGCGGGCAAGGCCGTGAGCCAGAACAATTGGTTCTTGCTGAACTGGAAGCCGGCGCGGTCAAGGTTGACCGCCACTACGCTCCAGAGCATCCAGATCACGAACGCCAGCATCAGTGCGGGAATCGAGATCCAGAGATTGCGATAGGCGATGCGTTCGCCTTCCGCGCGCCAGAACACGGCGTTCTCGGGCTCCCAGCGGGTCAGTACGGAACTGGTCATGATTGTTGGGGAATGAGGGTTGAGGGTGCAGAACGTTCGCCACGGTGGCTGTAGTGCATCCAGACCAGGCTTACGCAGACCGTGCCGTACATCAACATGAAGCAGCTGCTGCCGATGCCGGTGAGGTCGGCCAGTGCACCGAACATGATCGGGAGGATGAAGCCGCCAAGCCCGCCGGCCAGGCCCACCACCCCGGATACCGCGCCGATGTTGTGCGTGAAGTCATTCGAAATGAACTTGAAGACCGATGCCTTGCCGATGGCGAACGCGATGCCCACTACGAACATCAGGATCGTGAACAGCGTGGGCGTCAGCGCGATGTGGAACGATTGCGGACCGGTGGCGGTGTAGATCGTGAAATCGGTCTTCGGATAACTGAGCAGGAAGAACGCCACCCAACTGATCCACATGACCCACCACGTGGTGCGATGCGCGCCGTAGCGGTCGGAGATCCATCCGCCGATCGCGCGCAGCACGCCGCCTGGCAGCGAGAAGCAGGCGGCCAGGAAGGCAGCGGTCTTGATGTCGAAGCCGTATTCGCCGATGTAGTACTTGGTCATCCACAGCGCCAGCGCCACGTAGCCGCCGAACACCACGGAGTAGTACTGCGAGTAGCGCCACACGCGTGGATCGCGCAGCATCGCCATCTGTGCGCGCCAGCTCGTGGCCGAGGCCGAGCGGTGCGAAGGATCGCTGCGCGAGAACACCCAGAACAGCACGGCGGTGACGAGCATCGCCACGGAGTACACCTTCGGCACGATTTCCCAGGTGCCGGCCGCGAGGATCAGTACTGGTGCCACGAACTTGGTCAGCGCGGCCCCCGAGTTGCCGGCGCCGAAGATGCCCATCGCCAGACCCTGCCGCGAACGCGGGAACCACCGTGCGACGTAGGGCGTGCCCACCGAGAACGAGCCGCCGGCCAGCCCGACGAATAGTCCCAGCACCAGCAGTTGCCAGAACGTGTGGACATAAGAAATCAGCCAGATCGGCACCACCGTCAGCAGCATCAGCACGAAGAACACGATCCGACCGCCGTAGCGATCCGTCCAGATACCGAGCGGCACACGCACCAGCGAGCCGCTGAGCACAGGCGTGGCTGCCAGCAGGCCGAACTCGGTATCGCTAAGGCCCAGTTCGGCTTTGAGCGGGATGCCGAGCACCGCAAACATCATCCAGACGGCAAAGCAGATGGTGAAGGCGAAGGTGCTGGACCAGAGGGTCATCCAGCCCCCGGGAGGGACCGGCGCTGCGGATGAAGAAGGGTGCGATGCTGAAGACATAGCCGTTTCCGGAGTCACTTTGAAGAGTGATGCCAGAGTAGGCCGATGCCGGGCCCACGCCTATTCGTCAGGCGAGGAGGGGAAGGGGAATGGGATAGGTGAGTGGAACTAGGTCGGGAGAACTAGGTGAAAGACTTGTACTTTTCTCCCTTTTCGGTTTTCTCCCCTCTCCCTCTGGGAGAGGGCGGGGGAGAGGGCATGCGGTGCAAATTGCGATGTGGTCGGCAAGCAGAACCTCCGGCCCTCACCCCCAGCCCCTCTCCCGCAACGCGGGAGAGGGGAGCGGACCGGCGGGAAATCAAATGCCTACCGGCAAATCTTCCGCCGTGCCTTCACCCGCGGCAGCACCTTAGGCGCATCCTGCCCGACCTTGTCCGCCATAAAACTGATCGGGTTGTTCATATAGGCCGCCAGCTTGTCACGCACGAACGATGTGTCGTCGCCCACCGTCGAGATGATCCCCGTCGTCGCGCCGCCGCCGAGCAGCATTGTGAAGATGCCGCGATACGGGAAGTCGCCATAGGCGGGCACGCTGACGTCGAACGGCTCCGAGCGCTTGAACATGTCTTCGGCGGTGCTGCCCATTGCCCAGTGGAATGCCTGGGGGAATTGCAGCGCGACAATCCTTGGGTGGATGTTGTGATAGTCCGAGCCAATGGCAGCGTCGCCGAAGATGTAGGTGCCGCCCGTGCCCCAGTTCTGGGTGTCGAAGTCGACGTTGACCGCATCGCTGACCAGCGGCGCATGGCTGGCCGGAACCTGCCACGGCATGATCGGAAACTTCAGGTCGCGGCTCAGACCAGCGCAGAAGTCGAAGAATCGCTCCCACTCGTGCGTCCAGTAGCAGTAGCCGTTGGCGTAGCTGCGGATCGTGAAATCGTCGGCCTCGTAGCGGTCCACGGCCAGGAAGTCCGGCACGTCCGGACCTTCGTGGACGCGCATCGCGCGGATGAAGGCCGCTGTCTCCAGCGCGTTGAGGCGCGGTGCATCATCGGACGAGTAGATCCACTCCGACGCCCCCACCCCCCAGAGGTTGACCTGCCAGCCGTACGTCACAGCGGGGGCGATGGTGCGGAACAGCCAGTTCACCGCTGCCACATAGCCCCGGATGTTTTCCTCGATGTGCGAGGGAATGGTGGCCGCCACGTTCCAGTGGTCGAGCGCCATCCGCAGTGGCTCGCGCACGGGCATGGCGTACTCGGGGCCGAATCCGCCTTGCTGGCACGCGCCCAGGAAGTCGGGGTTGATGACGTAGCCAGCAGGCACGGGGTGATCGGCATCGATGTGCTCGTTCACCAGATTCAGCGAGAGGATCAGGTTGCCGAAGCTGTGCGCCAGGCCCTGCTTGTTGGCGAGTTGCGTGGGCGTGTCACCGAGCGACAGGTTGCATGTGTACGAGACGATCACCGGCAACACCTTGTGCCCGCCACCGATCTGCCGCTCCACATCGCGTGCGAGCAGCACCGTGGCCGTGGTCTGGTTGTCGGAGGTCAGGTAGACGTTGGCATCGCCCGCGCCGTCGAAGCCCGCGTACTTGAACACCGACGATGCGCGCGCGGCCACGAAATCCGCCGCATTGCCCGGCGTCAGGTCAGCGCAGCCGCCGAAGCTCAGAAAGCTGGGAAAGCCGCGCACGTTCAGGTTGGCACCCTTGGCCACGTCGATGGTCAGCCGCGAGGTGCCGTTGGGCAGTACCAGCGCCTGCACAGGTGTGAAGACGTTGTGGACCGTGCCGTCGATGATGAAGTCCGAGACCTCGACGTCGTAGTGCTGGGGCTGCGCCGGTACGGCGAAGTCGTAGATATGCGTGCCCGCCAGCAGGTGGAAGTCCTGCTTGTAGGTCATGTTCGGTGCCACGAGCCGCACGGTGAGCGGCGTCGCCACGGCCACGTCGGACGTGATGAATACCGGCAGCGTGACATAACCACCGGTGTCCACTGCGGTGGATGTCATCTCGGCCTCGGTGAACACGACCGCTTCCACCGATGCGGTCAGGTTGCGCAGCTTGGATGGGAAGCTGTAGCGCACGTTGTTCAGGCTGATCGTCCTGGCGTTCACATCCACCGCACCCGCCGTCGGCAGGCCAGTCAGCGGCAGCATGTTGTCGGGAGCCAAGCCAACTTCGGCCAGGACCTCGCCGGTGTTGCGGACCACCACGCTGATGTCGAGTTCCTCATCGTCCAGAACGGGGATCGGCCCGACGGCGAGGTCGAGGCGGGCATAGTGCTGGGCCGGGCCATAGTCGATGACGAGCGCGGCCGTGCCACCTGCTGACAGCGCGATGCTGGTGGGATGCACCTGCGCATTGGCCACCACGGTATAGGTGTGGTTGGCGAGCGGGCTCACCGACACCTGGTAGTTGCCACTGGGCAACGAAATAGGCGTGGTCGTGCCCGGCGACACGGCCCGCGCATGGATCTGCGAGCCTTCCGTAAAGGTAACGGTCTGCGCCACGGAGTACAGCGCGGGGTCGGGAGCGGAGGCCGTCTGGATGCGCACCGTGCCGTTGGTACTGGGCAATGCATCGGCGGCCAGAGCAAACGACGACAAGTAGGTCTCGACATCGTCGCCGGTCAGATCGCCGTTGATGCCGATCTGCACCTTGTCCGTTGCCGCGAACGTATAGGCGGATTCGAGGCCGACCTCCGCCTCGACGTTCCAGTGCTGTCCGTCGATCTGATCGTTCTGGGTCCGGGCCGTGGTGGCCCGCCAGCTTTGCAACTGAAGATTGAAGTCGGTGGGCTGCACGGCTGCCGGGGAGCGGAACTTCAATCCGAGGAAGTGCTCGACCCTGACGGCCGTGCCGTCGCTGTTGCGGATATTCGAGATCGAGATCACGCCGTACCACTGCGACGCGCCGCTCTCCACCTTGATGTCGAAAAGAATTGCCATGGTTCCTGCCTCCGCCTGGTTGTGAACGCAGCGCGCAGTGCGCCGTCGTCAGCGCAGAGTAGGGGGCAAGACAGGGTGGGGGGAATGGATTGCCGAAGCGGCGGGAGGTGGAATATTTCCCCTCTCCCGCGTGCGGGAGAGGGGAGCAAACCAGTAGCGGGAGCGGAACCGCTTAAGCCGAAGGCGGCGGCACGTAACCCATGGCTTGATCAGCGCCTTCACCGAAGAAATACTTCTCGGTCTGCTTGAGCAGGTACTGGCGCGCGCGGGTGTCGGCCATGTTCAGGCGGTTTTCATTGATCAGCATCGTCTGGTGCTTGAGCCAGCCGGCCCAGGCTTCCTTCGAGACGCTTTGCCAGATCTTCTTGCCGAGTTCGCCCGGCAGCGGGGGGAAGTCGAGACCTTCCGCTTCCTTGTTCAGTTTGACGCATTGGACCATGCGGGCCATGTGGGACTCCTTCTTTCGTGTGGGCGCTATTGTAGCCAAGCTCGCGGGACGGGGCAGCGGCGGCTGCCCATGTCCCTGCGGCGCATATTGTTATGTCGTACCAGGGGTTACAGCTTCTTCATCAGCACCATCGACTTGCGCTGCCAGTTGTAGAGCTTGCGCTTGTCTTCGGGCAGGTCGTCCACGCTGGCGTGGACGAAACCACGTTTCAGGAACCAGTGCTCGGTGCGCGTGGTGAGTACGAACAGACGCTCGAGTCCCAGCGTACGGGCGCGGCGCTCGATGCGCTTGAGCAGCCGCTCGCCGTCGCCGGTGCCCTGCGCTTCCGAGGAAACGGTCAGGCAGGCCATCTCTCCCATGTTCTCGCGCGGGAATTCGTAGAGCGCGGCGCAGCCGAACAGCACATTGTCGTGCTCGATGACCGAGAACTTGTCGATGTCGCGCTCGATCAGGTGGCGTCCGCGTGGCACCAAAGTGCCATCGGCTTCCAGCGGGGCGATCAGTTGCAGGATGCCGCCCACGTCGTCGAGCGTGGCTTCGCGCAGGCTTTCCAGATCGGTATCGGACACCATCGTGCCCACGCCATCGTGCAGGAACAGTTCCAGCAGCACCGAACCATCGAGGTCGAACGGAATCAGGTGGGCACGCGGCACACCGTTGCGCAGCGCCTTGACCAGATGCTGGAGGTAATAGGCCACGTCAGGCGGCAGGTGATTGTTCTGCAGGCGCTCCATGGCGGTACGCAGCGACATCTCCTTCATCAGCTTGCCCACGGCATCGGGCACGCCTGGCACTTCGGTGATGTAGATCAGCTTGTCGGCCTTGAGCGCGCTGGCCGTGGCGCTGGCCACATCTTCCATCGACAGGTTGAACGCCTGCCCGGTGGGCGAGAAGCCCAGTGGCGACAGCAGCACCACCTTGCCGTGCGACAGCGACATGCGCATGGATTCGTCATCCACCTTGCGCACGAGTCCCGTGTGCTGGTAGTCCACGCCATTGACGATGCCCACTGGCCGAGCGGTGATGAAGTTGCCGGAAATCACAGAGAGCTGCGCGCCGGCCATCGGCGTGTTCGGCAGGCCCTGGCTGAAGGCGGCCTCGATGTCGAGGCGCAGTTCGCCGGCAGCTTCCTTGGCGCATTCCAGCGCCGCGTTGTCGGTGATGCGCACGCCATCGGCGTACTGCGACTGCACGTTGCGCAGCGCAAGCTGTTCTTCCACCTGCGGCCGCGAGCCGAACACCAGTACTACGTGCATGCCCATCGCGTGCAGCAGCGCCACGTCGTTGACCAGTGCGTTGAGCACACCGGCCTTGACCAGTTCGCCGCTGAAGGCGATCACGAAGGTCTTGCCTCGGAACGTGTGGATGTACGGGGCGACGGCGCGCAGCCAGTCCACGAACTGCTGCTGGTCCGGCGGGCTGGCTTCGGCCAGTTCGGCGCCTGCCAGGGCGGACGGAATCGGCGTGACGGGCGCAGGCACTTCGGACTGAGCGTCCAAGGCAGGAGCGGTCGGGGCAGGGGCGGCGGCAGGATCGGGGTCC
>NZ_SCMX01000039.1 GCF_005503625.1 Cupriavidus sp. 2SB
GATGGGGAGGGCAGTGAAGCTGGACGTGGTGAACTGCCTCTTTGGATCTAGGAACGGCGACTTAGTTGATCTGGTAACGATCTATCACATGGACGTCTTCGATGGGGCAGTCCGGATATGTCCAGACTTTTCTGCATTGGCGCGAACTTGTTGGACTAAGCCCGACGGGGCTAGCGCCTGCACCCCAATTTCAAGATCATCAAAAAAACCAACCCGTCGTATTACGAAGCCTCCTGCTCTGATGATGGTCGCAGCGAACTCATCGCATCTGCTCCAACAGTCCTTCGACGGGATTCCCTTCCCCAGCACGTTATACCAATCGGGTGATGAGTTCGTAGCAACCAGGAACGAGAAATTGGATTGGTAAAAAAATGAAATCATTTCTCGAATCTTTTCATACTGTATTCGAACGGCGAGCGAGTATTTCAAGCCGTTTTGCTTTTCCAGTAGTAGCTCGATTACATCATCTGGGTTTCCGCTGAGCATTCTCTGAATCTCAGGATCTCTAGTCGGTCGCTTGTATCTAGCGATGCGATCGTTTGGTCGCCAACTAAGATCGCCGCCCACTAACCAGAATCTCATATTGGGACTGAGATTTGAGATACATTTCCAGGCATCGTCAACGCACAGCGAAAAATGATGTAGTTTGTTGTCTCGAAAAGTGACATCCGACAACCATTCTACAAGTCCGATTGATAGGTCCGCATAGCCACCGCCCTTGATCGTGCGAAGGCCATGCTCCGAAAACGCATCGTCAAATGTTAATAATCGTGGATGTCGATCGGTATTTATTCTGCATTTCATTATTATTACTCATATCTTATGAACCTACCTTAATAATTAATTTTTTGGTCATCTTCGGTAGACGGAAATTTCTTATCCAAATCATCAAAAAATTCGGGCAGATCGACACGGTAAAAAAATTGCGTTTCTTCACGCACGCCTGATACTTCCCAGCCGTCTATCCCCTTCCCGATGTAGATGGTAGGGATTTGGATGCCCCGAAAGGCGAAGCAGAGTTCATGTCGCTTCCTATAGTTGAAGTTCTGATCTTCCTCGGCGTCGCTGAAATCCTCTCTGTCCCAGAATTTTTCAATGGAATGATGTATTGACCCTCCCCATTCAATGAATGGCGGTATATCTTCGTCCAGCAGATATTTCTTGTTTTCTCTAAGCCATGTCAGGGGCGCGCAAATATCCCAATTTACTGTCATTACCTCCACGGGTTCATGACGCGATGGCATCACTATTGCCAACTGCACCGACCCGAGTTGTGCATCCTCATTGAAACCAAGTTGCTTCGGGGATGCACCAAGGATGGCATCGAAATTCAAGCGTAGTTTATTTATCATTTTCCTTTCCTGGATTTTCCGTACTGTGATTTGCTGAGGTCCCCTCGACGAACGAATTCCCTCAGGACATCGGCCGAAGTTTCCTTGCCAGGGATGGGATAACCATGCCAGCCGCCGACATTGTCGGGTTGAAACTCATAAATTTTTCCATCCTTAATTCCATATCGTTGCTTTCCATCCTGGATCGAATTGTTCAAGACTTCCTGGGCAGTGCGGTCGTCCAGATCCATCGGTGTTCCCCAACCACCACGAGCGTGCTTTTCGGTAGGCGCATATCGAGGTGCATCTTGCCCCGATTTGCCCTCACTAAATATCGCCCCCAACCCCTCCACCACCTTCAGCGGAATATAGAGCGGGTTCTTGACCCGCTCTACCCCGTCTTCCAGCAGATCCCAAACCGGCTGGATCAGCACTTTGGCGCCGTTGGCGCCCGACTTGTCGGGCTGCCCCATGACCGTGGCTTCGCCCGGATCGGCGGGCCGGGCTGGGGTTTTGAAAGGATCGAGGGGCTGCCCTGTTTTTCCGCCGCCGCCAACTATGCCGCCGTTGTTCTGTGGATTCGGACGCGGCGCGAACTGATTGTTCTCCCCTTCGATCGTCGCCGCATTGGCCGCAGTGCCGGCGTCGATGTCGCCGACGCTGGCGATGCCCGCCACGAGGCTGCGCATCGCATCGAGGCGGGCTTGCTTCTGTTCGTTCGTCAGACCATCAGCGGGTGCCATCAGCGAGCCAACGACCGAGCTGGTCGCTGCGCCCATCGCGCCAGCACTGCATGACTGGCTTGCGGCTGCCGCGCCTGCGCAGCCGACGATGGCGTGCAGGGCGGCGCGTGCGGATTCGGCGCCCGGGGTGCCGTCGCCGATGCCGGCGGCGATCTGTTTGACGCCCGTGGCGCCCAGTCCTTGCAGATAGCCGACTGCTGCACCTTGCACGAACTGCGTGGTTGATCCGGTGACGTTGCCGCCTGCGGCTGCGGTCAGTGCCGTGGTGATGCGTCGATACGTGCCGCCTGGTCCCCACTTGGCGGCGTCTTCGTATTGCTGGTCGAGTTCTGCGCGACGCGCAGGGTCGGTCTCCTTGTCGCGCGCGAGCTTGATGGCATCGGCCTCCTTCGCCCGATTATTCAAAAACGCCCCCGTCTCCCGCTGCAAAGCGCCGACGATCTCGAAGCCGGCTTTGATCTCCTTCTCGTTGAAGATTGGCTTGAGCGCGTTGCTGCCGTCGACTTCGCTGGAGACATCGCGGTTCAGTTCGGCCAGCGTGTCGTCAGCCGATTTGCCTGTCAGCGCCTGCTGCGCCTCGGTATCGCGAATGGTGATGGCGGCGTCGCTGATGCCGCTGTGCGTGGTACTGCTCGACTTGCCTTTGGCGCCGATGGCCACGGGTGGCGCGGCGCTGAATCCGCCCATCGATGGCAGGCTGCTGCCCGGCACCTTGTCGCCGCCCGTGGCGGCTTGCCCCTGCTGGTTCGTGCCGACTGTGTCGACGCCGCCTGCAGTGCTCCCCGGAGTGCTCCCATCGTCGCCGCCTGTTTGCTTGCTGCTCCCCTTCGACGCGAACCCGCCGCCGATGCTGACGCTGCTGGCCGTGTAGCTCGCCTTGTTGTCGATGTCGCCGGTGGTCAGCGTGCGGGTGTCGAGGCGGTTTAGTTTTTCTTCCGCTGCCTTGCGCGTCGAGGTGATCACGCCGCCATCGAGCGATGTGTTGCCCTTCACGCGGATGTTGAATCCGCCGTCGCCCGCCTTCAGGCCCGATTGCTCGGTCACGCTGGCATAGCGGCCGTCGATCTTCTGCTGCCCGATGTTCGCGCTGCCGGAGAAGCCGCCACCCACCGTGACGCTGCCACCCGCGCTCTGGTCCTTGCTCCTGTAGTCGTGGATGTCCTGCAGGCTGCCGATCTGGAGATGGCCGCCGATGTCCGCATCGATCATCCGGCCGCGGGCCACGGCACCATTCAGCTCCGTATCGCCGCCCGATTCGATCTTGAGTGTCTGGCCGGCATCGACCCGCGAATGGGTCCACGTGCGATCAGTGCCTTCGCCCTTGCCGCGCGAGCCACTCGCGCTGGCCGTCACGCCGAACGATGTGCCGCCCTGGCCTGCCTGAAACCCGACCCCCATGCCGACGTTGGAACTCTTGCTCTGCCGGCGCATGTCCGATACGTTTTCTGCGCCCAGCAAGTGCACCTTGCCCTCGGCCTTCAAATGGAGGTCCTCTCCCGCGCGTACCTCTGCGCCGCGAATCGTCAGTTCCGAATCCTGGCCGTTGCCCGTCGCCATGATGCGCACGTTGCCGCCTGCCGCGACGGTCGAGCGCGCTGCCACATCCGCCCGATTGGTGGTGCGGCTCTGGTTCTGGCTGCTGCCCACCGTGATCGAGAGCCCAACACCGCCACCGCTGCTCGGATCGGCCATCACGGCATCGGCCGCATTCTTCGCTGCCAGTGCGGTCGTGGCGCCGGCCAGTGCCTGCATGCGGGTGTCCGAGGTATTGCCGCCTGCGCGCTTCATCTGCTGCGCGGTTTCGATGAGCGCGATGGCAGGAGCGGTCACCGCCATGGTCAGCCCCGATTGCCGGAAGCGGCTTTCCTCGGTGCTCTGGCTCGCCTCGCGCGCCTCCACGATCTCGCCTTTCCTGGCGAAGATGCCGATGTCGCCCTTGGGCGCCACCACATGGCTGCCTGTTTGCCGATAGGCGTCGCCGGCAATCAGCGTGACATCGCCTTGGGTCACGCCAATGGTGGACGCCGCTGCCGTAGTCCGGGTGCTGCGTGCGTCGTTGTTCTGCTGCTGCGTGCCAATGGTGAACGCCGTGCCGCCGCTGTAGAGGAAGCCGCTCTTCTTCGTTTCCTTGAAGTGGCTCTCGGTGGTGGTGTTCTGCGCTGCCTCGATCGAGAGCGTGCCCCTGGCCACGACCCTGGTGCCGAGATCGGAGACGACATTGCTGCCTGTGATGTCGATGTTCTGACCCGCATGAAGCTCGACGGTGCTGCCGCTGAACGTGGTGGCCAGCGACGTTGTCTCGCGCAGGCTGTCGCGCGTGGTGGTGCGAGACGATCCGAGCAGACCGCTGCGCTGTTGATCGCGGTCTTCGCTCCAGTTGCTGGTGTTCTCGCCAGCCGTGAGCGTGGTGTTGCGACCCGCCACCGCCAGCAGCGCGCCCGCATCGCTCGTCACCTGCGCGGCGCGCGCGCGGAGGTCGCGTTCCGCCGAGAGGGTGACGTCGCCGTTCGTGCGGATCGATGTGCCGATCTCCTGCGTGCTTCCTTGACGCAGGGCGTTGCCCGCGTTGCGCACGTTGTCTTCCTGCACGCCAACGCGAACGGTGCCAAGCGTCAGGTCGCGGCCTGCTGCGATGACGGTCTTGCCTGCCTTGCCCGTGTTCGAGATCTGTGCACCGTCGAGCACCATGTCTCGGCCCGCCAGCGCCGTGAGCGTGGCACCTGGCTTGCTGACGTAGAGACCCGCCACACGATCCACGTTGGTACGGCTGAACGTGTTCTGGCCCGACTGTGTCTCGCTGCTGCGAGTGGTGGAGGCCAGCCGCAGGTCACGCGCAGCCACAACCCGCAGCGCAGAGCCTGCATCGATCGTCCCGCCCGTGTTCTCGATATCCTCACGCGCCTGCACCCCGACCGCGTCGCCCGTGATGCGGCCGCCGAGGTTCTGCACGTTCTCCGCAACGAGCCGGATGGCGCGGCGCCCGGCGATGGTGCCCGTATTGGAGAGATCGCCACGCAGCGACAGGTCGACCACGTTGGCGGCGATGAGCGTGCCGTCGCCCTTGAGATCGCCCGGTTTCGTGCGGACGTAGACCTGCGGCACGAGTGCGGTGGCAGTGGTGCCATCGGGTAGCGTGACGCGTTGCTCGACGAGCCACACGATGTCGCTTGTGAGTTGTGCAATCTGCGCAGCGGTGAGCGCGACGCCGGGACGCAATTGCATGTCGCGCGCCACCGTGACGCCATTGGCGAGCAGCGCGCGGTATTGCGCTTCGTCGCTGCGGTATCCGTCGAGGAAGCGTCGGCCGGTCAACTGCCCGATCTGTTCGCGCACGAGCTGCTGTTCGTAGAAGCCGTCGCCCAGACGTTTCTCGATCATCTCGGGATCGATGCCGAGTTGATCGAGCATGGAGTCCGATGATAGCCATTGCCGATAGTCGGTGAATCGCGCATCGGTTTCGATCAGGTGGGTGCCGCTGCCTGGGCGGAACAGGCTGCCCGACGGAATCTCGGGGCGGAAGTCGATGGTGCGGACTGTTGATGGATCGTCGCTGCCGGTCGTGGCGATGTCGATAAGGCGTACACGGGTGTCGCCATTCGCACGGCGGCCCTCGATGCCGTTGCCGCTGTCCTCTCCCTGGTGGTTTGCACGTATGACCGCCAGGCCCAGGTCGAACGCGCGATACTCGTCGGCGGGCGTGTAAGCAATCCTGGGATCTCGCTCGCGAGTGGTGTAGCGCCGCACGCCGCCGCGCCATCGCCCATATGTGTACTGGCTGGTGCCAACGCGCCGGATCACCTCGTAACCCACGGCATCGCGGTTCTCGATCTTGTCCGCCTCCCCAGTCAGCGCGCCGCCGGCCATGATCTGACTGTAGGCGTTGAGCAGGTCCTCGCCATCGATATCGATCGACCCGCCCGCGCGAATGATGGCCGGTGTGCTCTGTGTCACGCGGTCGACAGAGCGCGTTTCGGTGAAGTCGTAGTCCGTGTAGTTCTGGATGGGCTGCCCGGCGATGGCGGAGTCGGCGTCGGCCTTGCCGCGATAGCGGCCTGCACGGCTCCATGATTCCCATTGCAGCGTGTCGAGGTCGTACTGGTTCGGATCGTTCTGCGGCTGGACAGTTTGTCTGCGGACGGAATCGCCCACCTGTACCCGCTCGGTACGGAAACTGTGGTCGGTGTTGCGCAGCGACTCCGTGGCGAGCGACATGTCACCGAGCGATTCGATCGTGGCGCTGGTATTGCTGAGGTAGTCGGCGCGTCCTGTGGCGTAGCCATCCTCGTCGAGCGCGCCGCCGATGTTGAGCGTGCCCCCGCTGAAGATCAGCCCCTGGTCGCGATTGATGATCTCGCCTGCGCCGATATCGAGTTGCTCGCGCGCGGCGATGGTGGGGGTGCTGGCCTTGTCGTCGTCGACATGCTTGTTATTGAACAGCTGTCTCGCCTGGATGGCCAGTCGGTCACTGTAGAGCCGGGCTGAGCCGAAGTTGTATAGATAGTCGGACTCCACACGCGTGAAGCCGCCATCGATCAGGCCTTCATTGAAGAGTGTGTTGCGCGCCACGATGGTGGTCGTGCCACCCTCGATCACCCCGGCCAGCAGGTTGTCGATGTACGTCGTACGCAACACCAGTCCATGCGCCTGTACCGTGCCCTTGTTCCCTATCCAGTCGGTGTCGATGTCCGCGCGCCCATCGGCGACGATCGTGCCTGCGTTCTCGAGATATCCAGCCGCGATTGAAAGGCTTCCGGCGCTGCCGATGTGGCCGTCGAGGTCATTGGTCAGCCCCTGTCCCGAAGTATCGACATGCAGTGCCACGGATGCCTGCAGCAACCCAGCGTTGTTGTCGAGCGCGCCACTGCGGATATCGAGCGCTCCATCGAGCGCGGCGATCCTGCCAGCGGTATTGCCGAGTTCTCCACTGCGCGTATCGATATCGACATCCGCGCCGAGCACCGAACCTTCCACGTTGTGCAGCGTCGATGCCGAGATGCCGAGTCGTCCCTTTGCGGCCTGTAGCGTGCCGCCTGCGTTGTCGACGGCATGTTGCGTGGCGATGTCGATGCTGCCGCGAGACGACGCGACGAAGCCATCGTCACCGTTTGCAACGGTGCTGCCACGTAGCTCGACGTTGTCGGCCGCGTACAGGGCACCGCCCCGGTTGTCGATGGCTTCACCGACGGTGACTGCCAGCGTGGCGCCGGCCATCATCGTGCCGGCATTGCGCACGCCCACCGCGGCAATGCGCGCATCGCTCATCGCTTGCAGGACACCGGTGTTCTCCAACCGGCCATCGCTGGTCACCGACAGTTCGCCCGCCTGTGCGCCGATATGCCCGACATTGCGCATGCCAACGCCGTGTTCCGTGCCGATCAGTGCGATCTTTCCCGCGTACATGCCGCCGAGCGCGCTGACATCGAGTGCGTAGGCCGGTGCCGAACCAGAACCGCTCGCCGGTGTGATCGAGGCCAACGTGGCATCGGCATCGTGCGCACCTGTCGCAACCTTCAAGTCCTCTGCCCAGATGCCGGCATTGACGCGCACGGCACGCGCAAGGAGATCGGTATAGCCCACGCGGCTGGCATCCAGGCCGGCGCCCGTGATGTCGATGCCGCCTCCACGTACGCGATAGCCTTCCAGGCTCCCGCCGTTGACGATGGGCGTGCCAGTGGTCATCGTCACACGATTGGCGTTCAGGAAGCCGCAGCCATCGCACGTGATGCCCGCCGGGTTGGCGATCACGATTTGCGCGCGGTCACCGGCCACTTCCGTGTAGCCGCGCAACTGGCTGGGGTTGCTGCTGTTCACTTCGTTGAGAATCACGCGTGCCGTGCCGCCCGAGAGCCACGGATTGCCTTGCACCCATCCGCCCAGTTGCGTCTGCGCGTTCTGGCGGGCGTTGTTCAGGATGGCGCCCCGTTCCTGCACATCGAACTGGCTGTAAGCGTTGCGCGACACGCCGGCCGCGCTCGGGGTCTGGATGTTGACCAGCGGCGTGCCATTGGGCGCGGTCAGGACCGTGGGCCGCTGCTGGCCCGGTGCGTTTGGGTCCGCGACGATCTGTGCGGTGGCAGTGGTGACCAGTGAGACCTGGCCGAGCACGAAGACGATGCGGTACAGACGCTTGTTCATTGACCCATTTCCGAGAAAGGAATGCGCGTGGCGGTTCAGTACGACCAGCTCACGTTGAAGCCCGCCGTCGTGCTGGCGGTGACAAAGCCGGTTGGCTTGTAGAGGGGCTTGCCGATGAAGAGATCGGCATGGAGGCCGCGATACCCACCACGCATGCCCATCACGGCACCGGCCAGTTGCGTGCCCACGAGGTACGCCGCGCTGCGTCCATTGACCTGCCCGTAGTCCGCACCGGCATACAGTTCGAATCCCCTCCCGGCCAGCGAGAGGGCCAGCTCGTTGCGCACGAACCATCCCCGGTCGCCGATCAGCGTGGATTCCCCATCGAAGCCGCGCACCGTGTAGCGGTTGCCGATGGAGAAGCGGTCCTGCGGCACCAGCGGCGTGAAGTTCCACTGGCCACGTACGGCGCCCGTGTAACGCAGGCGCTGTGCGGCCAGCACGAAGGGCACGGTCAGTTGTGCGTCGGCAAGCAGGATTTCCGGACGTGACGTGCCTTCATCGAACCGTTCCTCGGGGGCGCGCAGCGAGGCCATCGCGCCGGTGCCGCGTCGATAGGCGAGGTTGGTGTCGAGCGATGCATGCCCGAGGAACTCGCGATGTGCGAGGCCGAGTTCCCAGCCCGCCGTGCGGCGGCGCTGGTTCCGCACCTCGGTGTCGTCGATGTAGTTGCCGGAGCCACGCGCCCAGCCGCGCGCGTAGGCGGTGGTCTTGCGCGAGGCATCGCGATACAGCAGCCGAGACAGGCGGAGATCGGCGTTACGGCTTTCGCCGCTGTAGCGATAGTTCTGGCTGTAGCCGAATACGGTCTGGTGATACTGGTTGCCGCTGGCAGTGATGCCGAGCAGCCAGCGGTCATAGGGAACCGAATAATGGACCGTGTAGCCACGCGTGCCGTTGCTGCCTGCACCGCCGCCGCCCAGGTCGTGATTCAGGCTCGCGTAGAAGAGATCGTTCAGTGTCCACCAGTGATCGAACGACACCGTGACGTTGCCCTGGTACTTGCCGGTCTGCTTGCTGCCCGAGTCGTCCACTGTGGCGCTGATGCGGAACGGCATGCCTTGATGCCAGCGGATGACGAGATCGCTCTCCCCGGGCTGCGCGTCAGGGCCTTCGGCGGGCGTGATCTGGATATCGGCCTCGGCCGTGGGTACACGCTTGAAGTTCTCCAGCGCCTGTTCGATATCGCGCAGGTTCAGGATGTCACCCGGATGCGCGGGCATCGCATTCCATAGCGTCGCGCGCGTGCTGGAATCCTCGCTGAAGCGGATGTCGCGGATGCGGCCGGGGATAACGGTCAGCGTCAGCGTGCCCGTCTTCAGATCCTGTGGCGCAGCCAGTACGCGCGTGGTGACGTAGCCCTTGCGGACGATGGCGTCCTGCACACGGGCCATGACAACGTTGATGCCTTGCGACCCCAGGCATCGGCCGATGGCGGGATCGTCGGAAACATCCGATGCGTTGGCCGCATTCGCAGCCCAGTGGAATCGCTCTGCCGCATCACCTGTCAGCGTGATGCGGTCGATCCGGAAGCAGGGCGATTCGTTTTCCGGAATTCGTTCGGAAGCGGCAACCGCAGGTGCTTCCAGTCTGGCGTCGGGTGAGACTTCCTCGCGCTCACGCAGGGCGCGCTCGCGCTCCTGCTGCCGCAGTTGTTCCTGGGTGTCGCGTTGGGGAAGGGTAGGCGCAGTCTGCGCCATGGCAAGCAGGGGCAGGGCGAGCAGAGTACCTATCGCCAAACGCCCTGCATTTTGTAGAAGATGTTTCCGACCGTTCCCGTTGTCCCGCACCGACTCGCTCCGAAAGAGGATCGGCGCGACATACAGGAATCAGTTCAGACCGTGGACGTTGCATCCACGGAATCGTCACACGCCGGATCAGGAGCGCGACGATATCGAGACAAGGGAACGGTGAAAATCGCAGCTTTACGAAAGTCGCGATTGTTGCAGATCGTCTACCGCACCAGCCCCGCAGCAGCCTTCTCGATGAACTGCGCAAGGTCGATGTCACGCTGCGTCAGGCCGTTGGCGTCGTGGGTGGACAGCGTGATGTCAACACGGTTGTACACGTTGAACCACTCGGGGTGGTGATCCACCTTGTCGGCGCGCAGGGCCACGCGGGTCATGAAGCCGAACGCGGCGTTGAAGTCCGCGAAGCTGAACGATTTCTGGATGGCGTCGCGGTCCTTGACCGGGGTCCAGCCGGGCAGGGTAGCGAGCAGAGGCTTGCGTGCCTCTTGGGAAAGGGGTGTCATGTCGGGCTCGATCAAAAGGATAAAAGACGATGGTACGGCGGTTCAGATGTCGTCGCTATCGGCCCAGCCTTCGCGGTTGCCCACCTGGATCACTTGATCGCCTTCTGCGATGTCACCGGCGCCCAGCGTCGGCAGCGCGCGCAGTTCGGCGTACAGCGATGTGAAATCCGGACGCGTGGCATCGAACAGTTGTTCGAAATCGTCGATCACGAAGTACGTCTTCTGGAACGTGTCGATGCGATAGCGCGTGCGCATGATGCGGTGCAGGTCGAAACCGATGCGGTTCGGGCTGGCGGAGTCGAGGCTGTAGATCGATTCGCCCTGGCTCGACAGGATGCCCGCGCCGAAAATGCGCAGACCGTCCCGCGTCTGGATCAGGCCGAATTCCACGGTGTACCAGTACAGGCGCGACAGCATGTCGAGCGCACCCAGCCGCGCGGCCTTGAGGCCACCCTTGCCGTAGGCTTCCATGTAGTCCGCGAACACCGGGTTGATCAGCAGCGGCACATGACCGAACACGTCGTGAAAGCAGTCCGGCTCCTGCAGGTAGTCGAGCTGCTCCGGCTTGCGCATCCACCAGCTTGCCGGAAAGCGGCGATTGGCCAGGTGATCGAAGAACACTTCATCCGGCACCAGTCCCGGCACTGCCACTACCTGCCAGCCCGTGGCGCGCATCAGCATCTCGTTCAACTGATCGAACTCGGGCACACGGTCGCGTTCCATGCCGAGTGTGGCCAGACCCTGCAGGAACTCGTCGCAGACACGGCCTTGCAGCATCGACGCCTGGCGGTCGTACAGCTTGCGCCAGATCGCATGGTCGGTCTCGGTATAGCGGTGGACCGGCTGGGCGATGGTGAAGTCGGCGCGCAGTTCCTGGCCGGACAGCAGGCCGGCTTCGAACTGTTCCTGGAGCTTCGCGGTCATCGTGCCGGCAAAGCTGGCTTCCGTTGCGGCTTCGGTCGTGGCGGCCGAAAGGTTCATGGGGTGTCTCCGATGCGGGTTTTACGCATAGTCTAGCCATGCAAGCGCGCGGACTGGCCGCAAAAGCAGTGATTTTTGCGATGTCGATGCATATAATCCGCACATCTTCGATTCGTCATGCGGAATTCCTGCGCGCCATGAGCCCCACCGACCTCGACCCCTACGACCTGGCGCTTCTCACGGCGCTGCAGAGCGACGGACGCTCCACCCACCAGCAACTGGCCGAGCGCGTCCACCTATCGCCCAGCCAGGTCGGGCGGCGGCTCGCGAAGCTGGAAGCCGATGGCGTGATCACCGGCTATCGGGTCAACCTGTCGCCACAGGCGCTGGGGCTGGGGGTGCTGGTCTTCATCAGTGTGAAGCTGGCCCACCATGGCGACACGATCATCGAGCGGTTCAAGGAGGAAATCCTGCTGCTTGAAGAAGTGCAGGAGTGCTACACCGTGGCCGGCGAGGCTGACTACCTGGTACGCGTGGTGGTGCCGGACCTGCCCACGCTGGCCGAATTCACGATGAAACGGCTCATGCGCGTGCCCGGTGTGGAAAGCGTGCGTTCGAATATCGTCCTGACGGCCCTCAAGCGTGAGGGGGCGTTGCCGCTGTCGCATCTGCGCTGACCCGGAATGTAGTTCTGCCGAAATGTGCCGAGGCTTGCGCTTGGCATCGGCGCGTGTCACCCTCGCCCGGAGCCAAAAATCCGGAGAAGTCAGCATGATCGGGAAGATCGCCACGGTGGCACGCGCCACCGCCGCAGGTCTGGTATTGAGTGCGCTGGCGTGGTCGCCGGCCGCCACGGCGGCGCAGGTCACGCGCTTTTCGCCCGAAGGGGTGAACCCGCAGGTCCGCCAGGTGGCGATCCGCTTTGACGAGCCAATGGTGCCGATGGGCGACCTCAAGGCCGCTCCGCCTGCCGCGGTCTCCTGCACAGGCGGCAGCGTGGGCGGCTCCGGCCGCTGGGTCAACGCCACGAACTGGGTCTACGACTTCGAACGCGACCTGCCGCCCGGTGTGCGCTGCACGGTACGGATGAGCAGCGGACTCAAGAGCGTGGCCGGCAAGGACTTCGCCGGCAAGACCGAATACAAGTTCGAGACGGGCGGCCCGATTGTCGTGTCGGCCCGCCCCTCGGGCGGTGAGGTCGAGGAAGACCAGGTCTTTGCGCTGCGCTTCAACGGTGCGGCCACTGCGGGCTCGATTCGCCAGCATGCGTGGTGCCAGGCCGAAGGTCTTGGCGAGCGCATCCCCGTGCGGCTGCTGACCGGCAAGGATCGCGATACCGTCATCGAGGCGCTGCACTGGAAGGAAGTGGCCAAGCGCGAGGGTGACGCTATCCACCTGCTGGCCTGCCAGCAGCGGCTGCCCGGCGGCGCGCGGATGCAACTGGTGCTCGACGCCGGCATTGCCACGCCATCGGGGCTGGCCACCACTGCGGCGCGTCGCTTCGACTTCACCGTGCGCGAACCCTTTACCGCGGGCTTCACCTGCGAGCGCGAACGTGCCGAGGCACCTTGCACACCGCTGCGGCCCATGACGGTCACGTTCTCGTCGCCGGTGCCACGCAAGCTGGCCGAAGGCATCGTGCTCAAAGGCCCATCGGGTCCGCAGAAGCCCGCTTTCGATCCGGACGAGGCTGCCGATGCACCCGTCTCGTCGGTGCAGTTCAAGGGGCCGTTCGCGGAGAAGGCCAGTCTGACGATTGAAGCGCCAAAGGATCTCAAGGACGAAAGCGGCCGCGCGCTCGCCAATGCCGACCTGTTCCCGATCAAGCTGACCACGGCCACGTTGCCGCCGCTGGCCAAGTTCGCTGCCGCACCGTTCGGCGTGGTGGAGCGCTTTGCCGATGTGCCGCGCGGCAAGTCGCCCAATGATTTTCCGCCGCTGCTGCCCGTGACGCTGCGCAACGTCGAGGCAGACCTGCCCACGTTGTCCGTGCGTGCCGAGGCTGGCACCGTGGCGCGGCTCAAGGTCGATGACGACGGCGCCATCCTGCGCTGGTTCGGCATGGTCAAGCGCATGCACGAGAACACCTGGACCAAGGAGCAGATCGCAGCGATCCGCACCGGCCAGGCGCCGTACAGCGTGCGCAGCCCGCGCGATGCACCGGCTGTGGAAACCCGTGCGGTGTCGCTGCTCAACGGCGTGAACGGCGCCAGGACACTCGCCATTCCCAAGTCGACCGACACCAACCCGCGCCCCTTCGAAGTGGTGGGCATTCCGTTGCCGGAGCCCGGCTTCCACGTCGTGGAAATCGCGTCGCCGATGCTGGGTGAAGCGCTGCTCGGCAAGAAGGCGCCGATGTACGTGCGGACCGCCGTGCTCGTGACCAACCTCGGCGTGCATTTCAAGCTCGCACGCGGTGAGGGTGAAGGTGACATGAGCGGCATGGCGTGGGTCACCACGCTTGACGATGGCAAGCCCGTGGCCAATGCCAGGCTTGCAGTGCGCAACTGCGATGGCGAACTGCTGGGCGAAGGTGTCAGCGATGCCACGGGCGTGGCGCGCTTTGCCAAGCTGCCGGATCGCCGTCACAAGGACTGCGCCAACGGCATGGATGGCTACTTCGTGTCCGCACGCATCGCCGCCGATCATCCGCAGGCGCGTGGCAAGGCCGACATGGCGTTTGTGATGTCCGACTGGACGCGCGGCATCGAGAACTGGCGCTTCAACGTGCCCACGGACCTGAGCACCAAGCAGACGGTTCGCGCGCACACCATCTTCGATCGCACGCTGGTGCGTGCTGGCGAGACGGTGTCGATGAAGCACCTGATCCGCAACGAGACCGCACAGGGCTTTACGTTGCCGAAGGACATGCCCGAGACGCTGGTGATCACGCATCAGGGCAGCGGCCAGAAGTACGAGATGCCGTTGGCGTGGCGCAATACCGCGACGGGCGGGCGTAGTGCAGAGAACACGTTCCAGGTGCCGCCATCGGCCAAGCTCGGCGTCTATGACGTGGCGCTGGTCTACACGAACAATCGCACGCTGGAGAGCGGCAGTTTCCGTGTGGAAGCGTTCCGCCTGCCGGTGATGTCGGGTTCGCTGTCGATCACCAAGGACCCGAAGATCAAGGGCAACGCACTGGTGGCGCCCACCGAGGTGCCGGTGGGCGTGGAGATCCACTACCTGAACGGTGGTGGTGCGGCGGGCCTGCCGGTGCGTGTCTCCGCACTGCTGCGCGGCAAGTCCGTGAACTTTGCGGACTACGACGAGTTCTCGTTCAACCCGCCGCGTGCGCAGCAGCAGTCGAGCAGCAGCGGCGGCGACGAGGAAGAAGACCAGGACAGCGAGAGTGCACGCGAGAGCGAGAAGCTCGTGGCGGACAAGCTGCCGATGACGCTCGACAAGGACGGCAACGGCAAGGTCACGATCAAGGATCTGCCGAAGGTGACCACGCCGGGCGACCTCGTGCTCGAAGCCGGCTTTGCCGATCCGAACGGCGAGATCCAGACGCTGCGCCAGAACGTCTCGCTGTGGCCCTCGGCCGTGGTGGTGGGCATTCGCGCGGCAAGCTGGGTATCGGTCAGCCAGAAGCTGGCGGTGCAGACGGTGGTGGTCGATACGCAAGGCAAGCCGATTGCGGACTCGCCCGTGCAGATCAAGGCGCGTGCCCGCATCACCACATCTGCGCGCAAGCGTGTAGTGGGCGGCTTCTACCGCTACGACAACCGTAGCGAGACGAAGGACCTCGGCGTGGTGTGCGAAGCGCGCACCGATGCGCAGGGCAGGGCGCGCTGCGAGGTGGCGCTCTCGCAGGCCGGCGAAGTCGAACTGATTGCCAATGCGCGCGATGCCGATGGCCGCATGGCGCAGGCGGCCACCACGGTGTGGGTGACGCGCCAGGGTGAACTCTGGTTCGGCGGTGAGAACCACGACCGCATGGATGTACTGCCCGAGAAGAAGAGCTATGCGCCCGGCGACACCGCCGTGTTCCAGGTGCGCATGCCGTTCCGCCGCGCGACGGCACTGGTGGCCATCGAGCGCGAAGGCATCCTGGAAACGCAGGTCGTCGAACTCAACGGCAGCGATCCGACGATCAAGCTCAAGGTGAAGCCGGAGTGGGGACCGAACGTGTATGTATCGGTCCTGAGCATTCGCGGACGCCTGCGTGAAGTGCCGTGGTACTCGTTCTTCTCGTGGGGCTGGCGCCAGCCGCTGGACTGGTGGCGTGCGTTCCGCAGCGAGGGCAAGGAGTATGTGGCGCCGTCGCCGTTGGTGGATCTGTCGAAGCCGGCTTTCCGCTTGGGCCTCGCGGAGATCCGCGTGGGCAGTGAAGCGTATCGCCTCGATGTTTCGGTGACGCCTGACAAGGCGACGTATCCGGTGCGCGGCAAGGCGCGCGTGGTGGTGCAGGTCAAGCTGCCCGATGGCAAGCCCGCAGCGAATGGCGAAGTGGCGCTGGCCGCCGTGGATCAGGCGCTGCTCGAACTGATGCCGAACGGTAGCTGGAACCTGCTCGATGCGATGGTGCAGCGGCGTAGCTATGGCGTGGAAACGTCCACGGCGCAGATGGAAATCATCGGACGACGCCACTATGGCCGCAAGGCGGTGCCGGCCGGTGGTGGCGGCGGCAAGAGTCCGACGCGTGAACTGTTCGACACGCTGCTGCTCTGGAATCCGCGCGTGCAGCTCGACGCGGAAGGCAAGGCCACGCTGGAGGTGCCGCTCAATGATTCGCTGACGAGCTTCCGCATCGTGGCCGTGGCGGACCTCGGCGTGAACCGCTTCGGCACGGGTAGTGCATCGATTGCCGCGACGCAGGACCTGCAGATGATTTCGGGCCTGCCGCTGCTGGTGCGCGAGGACGACAAGTACCGTGCGATGTTCACGCTGCGCAATACCACGCAGCGCGCGATGACGGTCGAGGCCACGGCGCGCGCGACGCTGGTCGATGCGCAGACGCTGCCTACGCAAACGGTGCAGGTTCCTGCGGGCGAAGCGCGCGAAGTCAACTGGGATATCACCGCGCCTGCGCTGCTCGCGTACTCTCGCAGCGGCACGATCCTCTGGGAAGTTGCCGCTACCGAGAAGGGTGGCGGCGGTGCCACTGACAAGCTCAAGGTATCGCAGCAGATTGTGCCCGCCGTGCCGGTGACGGTGCAGCAGGCGATGCTCGCGCAGCTCACGCCGAACCTGTCCGTGCCGGTGCAGGCGCCTGCTGGCGCGTTGGCCGATCCATCGGGCCGGTTGCGTGGTGGCATGCAGGTCTCGCTGCAATCGTCGCTGGCAGGTGGCATGCCGGGCGTGCGCGAGTGGTTCCGCAACTATCCGTTCAGTTGCCTGGAGCAACGTACGTCAAAGTCCCTGGGTCTGGCCGATGCATCGGCATGGGATGCACTGATGGCGCAACTGCCGTCGTATCTCGATACCAACGGGCTGGCTTCCTACTTCCCGCTGCGCAGCGATGGGCAATCGGGCAGCGAGGTGCTGACCGCGTATCTGCTGACGATTGCCAACGAGGCGTCGCGTGCTGGCCTGCCAATGCGCATTCCCGATGCGCAGCGCGAGCAGATGGAGCGTGGACTGATCGCGTTCGTGGAAGGACGCATCACCCCGCCGCGCTGGGCGCCGGCTTCGGCATCGATGGATCTCGACGTGCGCAAGCTCGCCGCCATCGAAGCGTTGTCGCGTAGCGGCCGCGCACAGGCGCGCATGCTCGGCTCGATCCAGATCCTGCCTGACCAGTGGCCGACTGCGGCGCTGATCGACTGGCTCTCGATTCTCTCCCGCATGCAGGACGTTCCCGAGCGCGACAAGCGCATGGCCGATGCCACGCAACTGCTGCGTAGTCGCCTGACAGTGCAGGGCACGCGGCTGGTGTTCTCTACTGAACGCAGCGACAACTGGTGGTGGCTGATGCAGGGCGGCGATGTCAACGCGGCCAAGCTGCTGGCGCTGGCTTCCGAGCTGCCCACGTGGAAGGACGATGTACCGCAACTTGTGACGGGCCTGCTCGGCCGCCAGACGCGCGGTGCATGGATGACCACCACGGCCAATGCGTGGGGCGTGCTGGCGATCAAGCGTTACGCGCAGGTCTACGAGAAAACACCGGTGGCGGGCACGGCGCGCGCCACGCTCGGCGATGCCACGCGTACGTTCGACTGGAGCAAGGCGAAGCAGACCGAAGGCGTGGCCAGCGGCGCGGTGGATCTGCCGTGGCCGGCAACGTCCGCAGGCAACCCCGCACTCGGCGCGCTGCAGGTGGAGCAGCAGGGCACGGGCCGTCCGTGGGCCACGGTGCGCGCACTGGCGGCGGTGCCGCTGACCGAACCGGTCTCGGCGGGCTATCGTGTGCGCCGCACCGTGACACCGGTGGAGCAGGCGGTGGCGGGCAAGTGGTCGCGCGGCGATACATACCGCGTGAAGCTCGATATCGATGCACAGTCCGACATGACGTGGGTGGTGGTCAGCGATCCGGTGCCCACTGGCGCCACGATCCTCGGCAGCGGCCTGGGCCGTGATTCGGTGATTGCCACGCGCGACGAGAAGAAGGCATGGTCCGACTTCACCGAGCGCACGACCGAGGCGTATCGCGAATATTTCAGCTATGTGCCGAAGGGCGCGCTGCAGGTGGAGTACACGGTGCGGCTGAACAATGTTGGCGAGTTTGCATTGCCGCCATCGCGTGTGGAAGCCATGTACGCGCCCGATGTCTTTGGCGAAACGCCTAACCAGAAGGTCGTTGTAGGAGCTGGCAAGTGACCTTCATCACCATGCGGATGCCCCCGCGCGTGCGTGAATGGTGGCTGGTGGGCGCACTGGCCGGCATCACCTATGGACTGCTGCTCTTCCAGGTCTCGCTGGACCTGCCGGCCGGCGCGCCGTTGACGGGCAGGATTGCCTATCAGCCGCTATGGAAGGCGGCGATGGCGTTGCTGCTGGCGCGCGCGGCGTGGTTCCATCAGCCGAAGCAGGAGCGGCGCTGGCTCGTCACGGCGCTGCTGTTCTCCGCCCTTGGCGATCTGCTGCTGGCGCTACCGGGGCTGCGGATTTCGTTCCTGGGCGGACTCGGCGCGTTCCTGCTGGCGCATATGGCTTACATGCGGATTTTCATTCCGCTGATCGAAGATCTGCGTCCGCATCGACTGGTCGGTTGCGGCATCGTGCTCGGTGCTGCGGGTGCGATGCTGGGCCGGTTCTGGCCGAACCTTGGCGAACTGAGGGTGGCCGTGAGCGCCTATATCGTGATCGTCGCGATCATGGCGTGTTCGGCACTGATGGCGAGATTGCCCACGCCGCTGGCTGCGATCGGTGCGCTGTTCTTTGTGGCGTCGGACGCGATGATCGGCATGGCGAAATTCCTCTCGCCATTCGATACGTATCAGCTCGGCATCTGGTGGACCTATGCGATTGCGCAGGTGTTGCTGGTGGCGGGCCTGGTATCGGGACCGCGCGAACGCAGCGTCTGCAGCGAGTGTGGCGAGCAAAGATGACATGCTGAAGTTGCGCCTCTGCTCTCGTATCCGCCTTGTGGCTGCGGCCTGCCTGCTGATGTCGGCGGTTACGGCCCACGCCGTACCTGGTTTCCGCGAGGTACGCGACAACTGGCGCAGCGCCGATATCGTCGTGACCGATCGGCATGGAGAAACCGTGGCGCGTGTGCGCGACGATTTCAAGGCACGTCGGGGCGACTGGGTCACGCTGGTCGATACATCGCCAGCGCTGCGTACGGCCATCGTGATGTCCGAGGACCGGCGCTTCTATGCGCACAGCGGCGTGGACTGGCAGGGCGTGGCTGCTGCCGCGTGGGCCAATCTGTGGAACACGCGCACGCGTGGCGCCTCCACCCTGACGATGCAACTCGCGGGGCTGCTCGATGAGGATCTGCGCGCGGGTCGTGGCCGCAGCTTTGGACAGAAGATGGGGCAGGCGGTCAGTGCCTCGTCGCTGGAGCGCGGCTGGAGCAAGGACCAGATTCTCGAAGCCTATCTGAACCTCGTACCGTTTCGCGGCGAACTCGTTGGCTTGTCGGCGATGTCGCAGACGCTGTTCGGCAAGGTGCCGAGCGGACTTGATGCGCGGGAGTCGGCGGTGGCCGTGGCGCTCGTGCGCAGCCCCAATGCTTCCGCACAACAGGTATCGAAGCGCGCGTGCGGCATCCTGCGCGAGATGAAGCAGCCGCGCGAGTGCGACGGACTCGAAGGCTTCACGGCGCTGATGCTCGCGAAAGCGGTTAGCCTGCCTGGCGACGGCATGGCGACGCGGCGTGGCAATCTTGCGCCGCACCTGGCGCGTGCCGTGATCGCGCAAACCCGTGCGATGACACCGGCAGGCAACCCACTGCCACCGCGCATCGCCACCACGCTCGATGCCAACTTGCAGCGCGTGGCCGTGAACAGTCTCGAGCGACATCTGCGTGAACTGTCGGGCCGCAATGTCGAGGACGGTGCGGTAGTCGTCATCGACAACGTCAGTGGCGACGTGCTCGCTTACGTGGGATCGTCGGGCGCGCTGTCGGCGGCGGCGCAGGTCGATCACGCGGCGGCGCTGCGGCAGGCGGGTTCCACGTTGAAGCCGTTCCTCTATGCGCAGGCCATCGAGGAACGCAGGCTGACGGCGGCATCGTTGCTCGATGACCGGCCCGTCAATCTGCCCACAGGCGGTGGCCTCTACATTCCGCAGAACTACGATCATCGCTATGCGGGCTGGGTGAGCCTGCGCGCGGCGCTTGGTGCGTCATTGAACGTGCCGGCCGTGCGCACGCTCGTCATGGTCACGCCGCATCGCTTTCATCGCCGGCTTGTTGCGCTCGGTCTGCCGCTGACGCAGTCGGGCGATTACTACGGCTATAGCCTCGCGCTAGGTAGTGCCGATGTATCGCTGCTGTCGCTGACCAATGCCTATCGGAGCTTCGCGAATGCGGGGGCGTATTCGCCTGCGCGGATGACGTCCACTACGGTCGCTGCGCCGCGCACTGTGATGTCGCCAGCCTCGGCGTACGTGATTGGCGATGTGCTGTCGGATCGCCATGCGCGAGCGCGCACGTTCGGACTCGATAGTCCGCTGACCACGCGCTTCTGGACGGCGGTGAAGACCGGCACGAGCAAGGACATGCGCGACAACTGGGCGGTAGGCTGGTCGCAGCGCTACACCGTGGGCGTGTGGGTGGGCAATGCCAGCGGCGCGAGCATGCATGACGTGTCCGGTGTGTCGGGTGCGGCGCCGGTCTGGCACGAGGTCATGGAGGCCCTGCATGGCAGCACGCCGAGCCAGGCACCCACGATGCCTGCGGGCGTGGAGCGTGTGGCGCTGACGTTCGACGGCAATCTCGAACCGGCGCGCGAGGAAGTCTTCGTGACGGGGACGGCAGTCAGCCAGATCCGCGTGGGCTCCACGGGCAAGACGCAGAGCGCGCCAGCCATCGCAAGCCCCGCCGACGGCACGATCTTCGCGCTCGATCCGGATATTCCGCCTGCTGCGCAACGCGTCTGGTTCCATGCCGATGGTCTGACCGGTCAGACTGCGAATGCGGTGAGCTGGCGAATGGATGGCAAGCCCCTGGGCCGCGGCGGGCAGGTGGCATGGCTGCCGTGGCCGGGACGGCATCGTGTACAACTGGTGGATGCCGCAGGCAAGGTCGTTCATGACATCGGCATCGAGGTGCGCGGTGCCAGCGTGAAGGAGGCCGTGCCGCAGAAGGTCTCTGCGCGGCGTTGAACCTGCCTGTCGCTGGTGTCGGCGACAATGCTCGCCTCCTGACGTGACCTGCAAGGCTTTCCGATGACCCATTCGTTCCAGCCGCTCGATGCCGCCGCCACGGCCGCCCGTCTGCCGTATCCCGAACTGGCGCAGGCCATCGCCGCCATGCTTGGCGAGTTGCGCGATGGCACGGCCATGGCGCCACCACGCATCGCGCTGCCCATTGGCGATGCACAGCACGGTGCTGGCACGCTGCTGGTGATGCCGGCGCGCAACCGCGACCTGGTGATGACCAAGAACATCACGGTGCATCCTGACAATCCAAAGCGCGGACTCGCGACGATCCTCGGCGAAGTGCTCGTCGCCAATGCCCATACCGGCGAGCGCATCGCCATGCTCGACGGACCCACGGTCACGGGTCGCCGCACCGCTGCGGTGTCATTGCTGGCTGCGCAACAATTCGCTCCGGTGCCGGACGGCGAACTGTTGATCGTCGGCGCCGGCGTGCAGGCCGAGACGCACCTCGAAGCCTTCGTCTCCGGACTGCCGGTGCGCAAGGTGTGGTTCCAGTCTCGGACACGGGCCAAAGCAGAGGCACTGGCCGACCATGCGCGCGAGCTAGGCGTGGAGGCGGAGGTGATCGACGAGGTGGCTGCAGTGCTGCCGCGCGTATCGATGGTGGTCACGGTGACATCGAGCCGGACCGCCGTGCTGCCCGATCTCGATAGCGGACTCTGGACGGACCGGCACTTCGTGGCGGGCGTCGGCGCTTTCCGCCCCGACATGTGCGAACTGCCCCCACAGCTCTGCCATGCCGCCGCAGCCAGTGGCCGTCTGCTGGCCGACACCCTGTTCGGGATCGAGGACGAAGCCGGGGATCTGTTGCAGGCCGGTATCGACTGGAACGACGTGCAGCCCTTCCAGACTGCGATTCTGCAGGGCGAGGCGCTGCGGACGAAGGCCGGCAGCCCGCTGGTGTTCAAGAGTGTGGGCTATGCGCTGTGGGACCTCGCCGCGTGCGTGCTGGGCAGCGCCGTTGACTCATCAAAATAGCCATGTTGTGGGTAATGTTTCTCAGTTTTGAAACAGAACCGTTGCGCTGACGCGTCGCTTTCTTTCGGAAAACTCCTAATTGGTCACCCGCTGTTTTGGGTTAACCCTGCCTTTAGGGCATTTCTTCTATGATCCCGTTCCGTGTTTGAAACAGGCTGCGCGGGCCGCGCAGGATAATGCGACCCAGCAGTGGTTGTATTCAAAGAGGATGGAGCAAGAGGAACAATGAAAAAGATCTATAAGAAGATGCTGGTGGCAGGCGCCGCCATGGCACTGGCTGGCGTCGCACAGGCCCAGTCCGCGGGCAGTAACATCGTCAGCTTCGGCTGGATGCGGGTGATGCCCCAGGGGCATTCCGAATTTCTGACCATCGATTCCGTCGCCGGTCGCCCGACGGGTGGTCTGCAGCGCCAGAACACCGGTGCCACGATCGATTCGGCCGATACGCTGGGCCTGACGATGTCGCATTTCTTTACCGACAACATCTCGGCCGAGTTTGTGCTGGGTGTGCCGCCGAAGCATGACGTGAGCGGTGACCGTGGCTACGAGAAGTACGGCAAGCTCGGCACGGTGCGCCAGTGGAGCCCGGCCATCGTGGCGAAGTGGCACTTCTTCGATGCCAAGACGAAATTCCGCCCGTACGTCGGTATCGGTGTGAACTACACGTGGTTCACGGGCGAGACCGTGACGAACCAGAGTTTTGTTCAGGGCGAATTCGGCCCGGGTTCGACAATGGCCGCCACGGCCAAGTCGTCCTGGAATCCGGTGTTCAACATCGGTGCCAGCTACGCTGTCACGGATAACTGGTTCGTGGGTCTGTCGGTGTCGTACGTGCCGATCTCCACGACGGCTAACTTCACGACCACGCTGGCCAACGGCGCCAAGGTCGAGTCGCACACGAAGATCAAGATCGACCCGATCGTGACCTTCCTGAACGTCGGCTACCGCTTCTGATCCCCTGCGGGGACCAGCAGTGAAGAAGGGCACCCCTCGGGGTGCCCTTTGTACGTTATGCGGCGCTCTTAACCGGATAGCCCGCACCTTCGATCGCCTGCTGCAGTGCCGATCGGTCTGCGGCGGACTCTACCTTGACCGCCTGCGTGGGCACATCGGCGCTGACCTGTGCAGCCGGGTCCACCGCGTGCACGGCCTTGGTGATGGCGCTCACGCAATGGCCGCAGGACATGCCTTCTACCTGGAACTGGATCATGGAAACTCCTTGAAATGGGGAGGAAAGAAACGATCTCGGACTGGAGTATGAACCTTCCCATCGTGGGAAGCGCAAGGGGAAGATAAGGGACAGCGCAACGCGGGCGTGCATTGCGTGAAAACCTTGACCTTCCAATGGTGGTAAGGTCCACAGTGCCTGTATTGCCGATGCCCTGAGTCCGCTTCCATGACCACGCCAGCTTCCTCCCTGAACCCCTCCGAATGGCGCCTTCCCGTGGAAGGCATGACTTGCGCGTCATGCGTGCGGCGCGTGGAAAACGCTTTGGCCAAGGTGCCGGGTGTGCGCGACGTGGCCGTGAACCTCGCCACGGAGCAGGCCACCCTCCAGGCCGACAACGGTGCGGCACTGGCTGCGGCGGCGCAAGCCGTGAGCGCGGCCGGCTACGAAGTGCCGCATGACGAGATCGCACTCGATATCGCCGACATGACCTGCGCATCGTGCGTAGGCCGCGTAGAACGCGCGCTGCGCGCCGTGCCGGGGGTGGTCGATGCCCAGGTGAACCTGGCGACGGAACGCGCCACGGTGACCGTGCTGCGCGGTGCTGCCGATGCCAGCGTGCTGGCCGATGCCGTGACGCACGCGGGTTACGGCGCGCAGCCGGTGGTGGAAACCATCGCCGCGCAAGGTACGGTGACGCAGCGCGCGGACTTCTGGTCGGGCCCATGGCCGGTGGCGATCTCTGCCGCATTGTCGTTGCCGCTGGTGGCACCGATGGTGCTCGAATGGTTCGGCATCCACGCGATGCTGCCCGGTTGGTTCCAGTGGCTGCTGGCCACGCCGGTGCAGTTCGTGTTCGGCTGGCGCTTCTACAAGGCCGGCTACAAGGCGGTGCGCGCCGGGGCCGGCAACATGGATCTGCTCGTGGCGCTGGGTACATCGGCTGCCTATGGACTCTCCCTCTGGCAGATGTTCACGGCGGGCGACACCATGCCGCATCTCTATTTTGAGAGCGCGGCAGTGGTCATCACGCTGGTGCGGCTCGGCAAGTGGCTGGAGACGCGCGCCAAGCGCCAGACCGCCGAGGCAATCCGCGCGCTGGCCGCGTTGCGTCCCGATACCGCGCAGGTCCGTCGCAACGGTGTGGAGCAGACCGTGCCGCTGGCGCAGGTACGCGTGGGCGACGATATCGTGGTGCGGCCCGGTGAACGGATTCCCGTCGATGCGGAAGTGATCGAAGGCAGCAGCCACGTCGATGAATCGATGCTGACCGGCGAGCCGGTGCCCGTCGTCCGGCAGACCGGTGATCGGCTCACAGGCGGCGCCATCAACCAGGACGGGCTGCTGATAGCGCGTACCGTGGCCGTGGGCGCGGAGACCGTACTCGCGAAGATCATCCGCATGGTGGAGCATGCGCAGGCCGCCAAGGCGCCGATCCAGCGACTCGTCGATCGCGTCAGCGCGGTCTTCGTGCCCGTGGTGCTTGGCATCGCCCTGGCCACGTTGCTCGGGTGGGGACTGGTGGCGCATGACTGGAGCACCGCGCTGCTCAACGCGGTGGCCGTGCTCGTCATCGCGTGCCCTTGCGCGCTGGGTCTGGCCACGCCAACCGCGATCATGGCTGGCACCGGCGCGGGTGCGCGCGCAGGCATTCTGATCAAGGATGCGGAGGCGCTGGAACTGGCGCATCGCGTGTCTGTTGTCGCCTTCGACAAGACCGGCACGCTGACCGTCGGCAAGCCCGAGGTTGTGGCGCTGCATGCTGTGGATGGCGATGACGCGGTCGTACTCGCGAAGCTCGCCGCGCTGCAGAGCGGTAGCGAACATCCGCTGGCGCGTGCGGTGATGGCGATGGCCAGTACGCGCGGCATTGCGGTGCCTGTTGCCACCGATGTGCACGCGTTGCCGGGACGTGGCATCGCAGGCGTGGTCGATGGACAAACACTTCAGCTCGGCAGCGAAGGGCTGCGTGTGTCGCTACACGCAGACGCGGGTGCGCTCGGTGCGCAAGCGGATCGATTGCGCGATCAAGGTCGCACGGTGTCGTGGCTGATCGACGTGGCGGCATCGCGCGTGCTCGGACTCGTGGCATTCGGCGATGCTGTAAAGCCCGGTGCTGCAGCGGCCATCGCACGATTGCGCGATGCAGGCATTCGCACCGTCATGCTCACGGGCGACAACGCCGGCGCTGCGGCGCGTGTGGGCGAGTTGCTCGGACTCGATGAAGTACAGGCCGAAGTGCTGCCGCAGGACAAGGCCGCGCGTGTGGCGGCACTCAAGCAAGGCGGCGCCGTGGTGGCGATGGTCGGTGACGGCATCAACGATGCCCCCGCGCTGGCCGCTGCCGATGTCGGTGTGGCAATGTCCACGGGCACCGATGTCGCGATGCATGCAGCCGGTATCACGGTGATGCGTGGCGACCCGTCGCTGGTGGCCGATGCACTGTCGCTTTCGCATCGCACCGTACGCAAGATCCGTCAGAACCTGTTCTGGGCTTTCGTCTATAACGTGGTGGGCATTCCGCTGGCTGCGGCGGGGCTGCTGAATCCCGTGGTGGCAGGCGCGGCGATGGCGTTCTCAAGCGTCAGTGTGGTGGGCAATGCGCTGCTGCTGCGCCGCTGGCATCCGGAGATCGACAAGGAGACATCGCGATGAATATTGGCGAAGCCGCGCAGGCATCCGGCGTGTCGGCGAAGATGATCCGGCACTATGAGTCTATCGGCCTGGTCGATGCGCCGCCGCGTAGCGATGGCGGGTATCGCCGCTACGACGAACGCGCCGTGCACACCTTGCGCTTCGTGCGCCGCGCCCGTAATCTCGGCTTCTCGCTCGACGAGATCCGCGGACTGCTATCGCTCTGGCACGATCGCGGACGGGCCAGCGCCGATGTGAAAGCGCTGACGTTGAAGCACGTGGCGGATCTCGAAGTCAGGATCTCCGAGCTGGCTGCGATGCGGGATACGTTGAAGTCTTTGGCGGAAGCGTGTTCCGGTGATGACAGGCCGGATTGTCCGATTTTGTCGGATATGGAAAGGGCGGGGTGTCATGGGTAGGGAAGGTTGAGTATCTCTCGCTATTGGTTTTCTCCCCTCTCCCGCCTTGCGGGAGAGGGGCGGGGGAGAGGGCAAGCGGTTCAAATTTCGAGGTGGTAGGCAAGCAGAACCTCCAGCCCTCTCCCCCAACCCCTCTCCCACTGCGCGGGAGAGGGGAGCAAAACAAAAGATCAAAAAACAATTCGGGAGACCCACGCATGACCGCCACCCAATCCCGCCAACGCATGCGCGATGGCACCGAACTGTTAGTCCGTACATGGCTTCCCGCTACCGCAGAACCTCTCGGCACCGTCCTGCTCGTCCACGGCCTGGCCGAACACAGCGGGCGCTATGACCACGTTGCGGCTGCGTTATGCGAAAGGGGCTTGCGCGTACGTGCCTACGACCACCGTGGGCACGGTGCCAGTGGCGGTCCGCGCATGGTGGTCCCCGGCCCCACGGCCTACGTCGATGACCTGGCAGAAATCTACGATGCCGCCGAGCGCCAGTGGCATGAGCTGCCGATGGTGCTCGGCCACAGCATGGGTGGACTCGTCGCGGCGCAGTTCGCCACGGCGCGTGTGCGCCCGATTCGTGCGCTGATCCTCTCGTCACCCGCGCTCGCACTGAAGCTGTCAAACACCATGCTGACGCTGCAGCGCGTGCTGCTGGCACTGGCGCCGCGTATGCGCGTGCCGAATCCCATCGATGCACGCATGCTGTCGCATGACGCCGAAGTCGTCCGCGACTACCGTAACGATCCGCTTGTGCAGGGCACCATCAGCGCCAGTGTGCTCGAATCGTTCCTGCGCGGCATGGCGCAGGCGCAGGGCGATGCAGGGCGGCTCGAAGTCCCCACGCTGATGCTCGTCGGCGGCGCGGACACCATTGTCGATCCGCAGGGCAGCCGCACGTTCTTCGACGGCATTCCGGAAGGGGTTGCGGAGATGCACTGGTTCGATACCGGCTACCACGAGATCTTCAACGAGACGCAGCCGTTGCGTGGCGAGGTATTCGCCGCATTGGACGAATGGCTGGGCCGCCACCTGGAGGTTCCGGTAAAGCCCTGACGCCCGCGCGGTGAAAGTCGTGCGATGATCTCCGGCATTCCGACAATGACAGCCACGGCCCTCAGGGCCTGCAAGGATGCAAGGGGACATGGAGACGTACGACTACATCATCGTGGGGGCCGGTTCCGCCGGCTGCGTGCTGGCCAACCGCCTGACGCAGGACCCAGGCGTGAAGGTGCTGCTGCTCGAAGCAGGCGGCAAGGATGACTATCACTGGATCCATATTCCGGTCGGCTATCTCTACTGCATCGGCAATCCACGTACAGACTGGCTGTATCGCACGGCGGAAGAGGCGGGCCTGAACGGCCGGTCGCTGGGCTATCCGCGCGGGCGTGTGCTGGGCGGCTCCTCGTCGATCAACGGCATGATCTACATGCGCGGCCAGCGCGAAGACTACGACGCATGGGCCAGCCTCACCGGCGATGACGGCTGGCGCTGGGAGAACGTGCTCCCGCTGTTCAAGCGCAGCGAGGATCATCATCGGGGGGCCAACGAATTCCATGGCGCGGGTGGTGAATGGCGCGTGGAGGGGCAACGGCTGCACTGGGACATCCTCGAACGATTCATCGATGCCGCCGAGCAGGCGGGCATTCCGCGCACCGACGATTTCAATCGCGGTGACAACTTCGGCGTGGGCTATTTCGAGGTGAACCAGCGTCGCGGCATCCGCTGGAACACGGCCAAGGCATTCCTGCGCAAGGCATCCGAGCGGCCCAACCTGACCATCGTGACCGGCGCGCAGGTCAGTGCGCTGACGTTCGATACCCCCGATGGCCGTCGTTGCACAGGCGTTCAATACCTGGGCGGTGGCAAGCCGGCGGAGGCGCAAGCGACCGAGGAAGTGATCCTGGCCGCTGGGGCCGTGAATTCGCCGCAACTGCTGGAGTTGTCCGGCATCGGCCAGCCGGAGCGCCTGCAGGCGCTGGGCATCCGCGTGCGCCATGCCTTGCCGGGCGTGGGCGAGAACCTGCAGGATCACCTGCAACTGCGCACGGTCATCAAGGTGGATGGCGTGCGCACGCTCAACACGCAGGCGTCGAAGTGGTGGGGCAAGCTCGGCATCGGCCTGCAATATGCCTTCAACCAGAGCGGGCCGATGAGCATGGCGCCGTCGCAATTGGGCGCGTTCGCGCGCAGCGACGACAGCCAGGCGCGCGCCAATGTGGAGTACCACGTGCAGCCGCTGTCGCTCGACAAGTTCGGTGATCCGCTGCATGCCTTCAACGCCTTCACCGCGAGCGTGTGTAACCTGCGTCCCACGTCGCGCGGTAGCGTGCATATCGAGGACGCCGATTTCCGGCGCGCACCGCGCATCGCACCCAACTATCTCTCCACCGACGAAGATCGCAAGGTGGCGGCCGATTCGATCCGGCTCACGCGCCGCATCGTGGCATCGCCCGCGCTGGCGCCTTACAAGCCGCAGGAGTGGCTGCCCGGTCCCGCGTTCCAGACCGACGAGCAACTGGCCGAAGCCGCTGGCGCCATCGGCACGACGATCTTCCATCCAGTGGGTACGTGCCGCATGGGCGCCGCTGACGATCCCGCCGCCGTGGTGGATAACCGGCTCCGCGTGCGCGGTATTGCGGGGCTGCGCGTGGTCGATGCCTCCGTCATGCCGCTCATCACATCGGGCAACACCAACTCCCCGACGATCATGATCGCGGAGCGTGCCAGCGAGATGATTCGCGCGGATCGCAAGGCGCGTGCGAGCGGCGCAGCAATTTCGCCGGAAATCGTCACCCCGGTTTCGGCGTAGCCGCCCTATAAGGGTCTTCCACGATACACGGCGTCGTATGGGCGGCAGCCCCGCATGCGGCGTCGGTACAGGGCCGCACGTCGCCTATGCGCCACGTGGCGAATGTATTACGCCTAGTGCAAACCCCGATGTTTTGCGACGCAGCAGGCGCACACAATAGTTGCCGGTATACGGTGCCTGAGTCTTCACTTGGCGCATCGTTATCTACGGCAGCCGCGCCGTTCATCACAACCACTACAACGCGGCAAATATGGCGACAGCGCCGGAGTTCGAACCATTGTCAGTTGCCGGGCACAACCCGGCATCGTAGCAAGAGGGCGGGCAGGAGACTATGACTCAGGAAATCATCCTGGAAACAAAGAACCTCACGAAGGAATTCAAGGGGTTCACCGCAGTGAGCGACGTCAATCTGCGCGTACGTCGCGGCTCGATCCATGCATTGATCGGGCCGAACGGCGCGGGCAAGACCACCTGCTTCAACCTGCTCACCAAGTTCCTGGAGCCCACCACGGGCACCATTCTTTTCAACGGTATCGACATCACGCGCGAGAAGCCCGCACAGATTGCGCGGCGCGGCGTGATTCGCTCGTTCCAGATTTCCGCCGTGTTCCCGCACCTGACCGTGCGCGAGAACGTGCGCATCGGGTTGCAGCGTCAACTCGGCACCGCGTTCCAGTTCTGGCGCAGCGAGCGCTCGCTCGATGTGCTCGATGCACGTGCGATGGACTTGCTCGATCAGGTCGGTCTCACCGAATTCGCGGAGACCGTCACCGTCAACCTGCCTTACGGCCGCAAGCGCGCGCTGGAGATCGCTACCACGCTGGCGATGGAACCCGAGCTGATGCTGCTCGACGAGCCGACGCAGGGCATGGGCCACGAGGACGTGGATCGCGTGACGCAACTGATCAAGAAGGTATCGGCTGGCCGCACCATCCTGATGGTGGAACACAACATGAACGTGGTCTCGTCGATTGCCGACAAGATCACGGTGCTGCAGCGTGGCGCGATTCTGGCCGAAGGTCCGTACGCCGAAGTGTCGAAGGACCCGCGCGTGATGGAAGCCTACATGGGCACCGCCGACGCCGAACTGCAGGGAGCGCACTGATATGTCCACGAACGCATCCAACGTTCCCGCGCTTGAGATCAAGGACCTGCACGCCTGGTACGGCGAATCGCACATCCTGCATGGTGTGGACCTCACTGTGAATCGTGGCGAAGTGGTAACGCTGCTGGGCCGCAATGGCGCAGGCCGCACCACCACCATGCGCGCGATCATGGGGCTGACCGGCGCACGCAAGGGATCGATCAAGGTCGATGGCAAGGAAACCATCAACCTGCCCACGCACAAGATTGCGCACTACGGCATTGGCTATTGCCCCGAAGAGCGCGCGATTTTCTCGTCGCTCTCGTGCGAAGAAAACCTGCTGCTGCCCCCGGTGCTGAAAGGATCCAGCCAGGGCATGAGCGAGGCCGAGATCTACGAGATGTTCCCGAACCTGAAGGAACGCAAGCAGAGCCAGGGCACGCGTCTTTCCGGTGGCGAGCAGCAGATGCTGGCCGTCGGCCGCATCCTGCGCACCGGCGCAAACCTGCTGCTGCTCGATGAAATCTCGGAAGGGCTGGCGCCGGTCATCGTGCAGGCACTGGCGCGCATGATCCTGATGCTCAAGAAGAAGGGCTACACGGTGGTGATGGTGGAGCAGAACTTCCGCTTTGCTGCGCCGCTGGCCGACCGCTTCTACGTGATGGAGCACGGCACCATCGTCGAGCGCTTTGCGGCCAATGAGCTGCAGGCCAAGATGCCGGTGCTCAATGAACTGCTTGGGGTCTGATTCGCAACACCGCCCGGTGAAGCGATCGCACTTTTAGTCGCACTGTCGACGACATGCAGCAATGGATGGCGTGAGCGCGCCGCCACAACTCAGGAGACAAAACATGAAGATGACCCAGCTGGCTGTCGCAGTGACGGCAACTGTCTTTGGTGCGTTTGCAGGGGGCGCTTCGGCGCAGGTAACGAATGACACGGTGAAGATTGGCTACATCACCGACCTGTCGGGCCTGTACGCCGACATCGACGGCCCCGGTGGTCTCGAAGCGGTCAAGATGGCAATCGAGGATCACGGTGGCAAGGTGCTCGGCAAGCCGATCGAACTGGTCTCCGCCGACCACCAGAACAAGGCCGACATCGCTGCGTCCAAGGCGCGCGAGTGGATGGACCAGCAGGGCCTGGACATGCTGCTGGGCGGCACCAACTCGGCCACCGCACTGGCCATGAACAAGGTGGCGCAGGAGAAGAAGCGCGTCTACATCAATATCGGCGCGGGCACGGCTCGCCTGACCAACGAAGAGTGCTCGCCGTACACGGTGCACTACGCGTACGACACGGTGGCGCTGGCCAAGGGCACCGGCAGCGCGGTGGTGAAGCAGGGCGGCAAGAAGTGGTTCTTCCTGACCGCTGACTACGCGTTCGGCCACTCGCTCGAAACCGACACCGCCGCCGTGGTCAAGGCCAATGGCGGCACGGTGGTGGGCCAGGTGCGCCACCCGCTGTCGGCATCTGACTTCTCGTCGTTCCTGCTGCAGGCGCAAGCCTCGAAGGCCGACATCCTGGGCCTGGCGAATGCCGGCGGCGACACGATCAACTCGATCAAGGCGGCCAAGGAATTCGGCATCACCAAGACGATGAAGATCGCCGGTCTGCTCATGTTCATCAACGACGTGCACAGCCTGGGCCTGAAGAACACCGAGGGCCTGCTGATGACCGACAGCTGGTACTGGGACATGAACGACGACACGCGCAAGTTCGCGAATCGCTTCTTCGGCAAGATGAAGAAGATGCCGAGCAGCTTGCAGGCCGCCGACTACTCCGCCGTCAGCAACTACCTGAAGGCCGTGGAAGCCGCCAAGACCGACGACGCAGACAAGGTCATGGCGCAACTCAAGTCGATGAAGCTCTCCGACTTCTACAGCAAGGGTCAGATCCGTGGCGATGGCCGCTACGTGCACGACATGTACCTGATGCAGGTGAAGGCACCGGCCGATTCGAAGAAGCCGTGGGACTACCTGAAGGTCGCTGCAACGATCCCGGGTGACCAGGCCTTCACGACGGTGGCCGAATCGAAGTGCGCGATGTTGAAGAAGTAAGGCAGCAAGCGAACCGCGATGGTTTGCTCCCCTCTCCCGCGCGACGGGAGAGGGGCAGGGGGAGAGGGCCAGCGTCACAAACGCCGATGGCGGCAATTTGAACCGCCGGCCCGCTTCCCCAACCCCTCCCCACTCAGTGGAAGAGGGGAGACACCAACAGGCAATCGACGTCCATGGATATCTTTGGAATCCCACTACCCGCCATGTTGTCCCAGCTGCTGCTGGGGCTGGTCAATGGCGCTTTCTACGCGATGCTGAGCCTGGGGCTGGCCGTCATTTTTGGCCTGCTCAACGTGATCAACTTCGCGCACGGTGCACTGTTCATGCTCGGGGCGGTGCTCGCCTGGGCGGGGATGGAATACGCCGGACTCAATTACTGGGTGATGCTGCTGCTCTCGCCGCTGGTTGTGGGCGTGGTGGGTATCGTCATCGAGAAGACGATGCTGCGCTGGATCTACAAGCTCGATCACATCTACGGCCTGCTGCTCACGCTGGGTATCACGCTGGTGATCGAAGGTGTGTTCCGCTCGATCTACGGTGTCTCGGGCCTGCCGTACTCGCCGCCCGACGCGCTGCAGGGTGCCACGGACCTGGGCTTCATGATCCTGCCGAACTATCGCGCGTGGGTCGTGGTGGCGTCGATCGTGGTGTGCCTGGCCACGTGGTTCGTTATCGAGAAGACCAAGCTCGGCGCCTACCTGCGCGCCGGCACCGAGAACCCCAAGATGGTGGAGGCGTTCGGTGTGAACGTGCCGTTGATGGTGACGCTGACCTACGGCTTCGGGGTGGCGCTGGCCGCGTTTGCCGGCGTGCTGGCCGCACCCGTGATCCAGGTCTCGCCGCTGATGGGCCAGAACCTGATCATCGTGGTGTTCGCGGTGGTGGTGATCGGCGGCATGGGTTCGATCATGGGATCGATCCTCACGGGCCTGGGGCTCGGGGTGGTCGAAGGGCTGACCAAGGTGTTTTATCCTGAAGCATCGGCAACGGTGGTGTTCGTCATCATGGTGATCGTGCTGATGCTGCGCCCGGCCGGGCTGTTCGGGAGGGAAAAGTGATGAGCGGACCGACGGGACAAACTGCCGTGGCAGTGGAAGCAAAGGGATTCAAGGAAGGCACGGGCATGCAGAAGAAGGTGCTGTACGGCCTGTTGCTGCTCGGGCTGATCGTGGCACCGCTGGCCGGTGCCTATCCGGTGTTCGTGCTCAAGGTGCTGTGCTTCGCGCTGTTCGCGTGCGCCTTCAACCTGCTGATCGGCTTCACGGGTCTGCTCTCGTTCGGCCACGCTGCCTTCTTCGGCGGCGCGGGCTACGCAGCAGGACACGCGATGAAGGTCTGGGGCGTGACGCCGGAGCTGGGATTGCTGTTCGGCACGCTGTCGGGCGCGGCCATCGGATACGTGGTGGGGTCGCTGGCCATTCGTCGGCAGGGCATCTACTTCTCGATGATCACGCTGGCGCTGGCGCAGATGCTGTTCTTCTTCTTCCTCCAGGCGAAATTCACGGGAGGCGAAGACGGGCTGCAGGGCATTCCGCGCGGCAAGCTGTTTGGCGTGCTGTCGCTGGCCGATGACATGACGCTGTACTACGTGGCGCTGGTCATCGTGGTGCTCGCCTTTGCGCTGATCGTGCGCACGGTGCATTCGCCGTTCGGCCAGATCCTCAAGGCCATCCGCGAGAACGAGCCGCGTGCCATCTCGCTCGGCTACGACGTGGACCGCTTCAAGCTGCTGGCCTTCGTGATCTCGGCCGCGCTGTCGGGGCTGGCCGGTTCGATCAAGGCGCTGGTGCTGGGCTTCGGCACGCTGACCGATGTGCACTGGTCGATGTCGGGCTCGGTGATCCTGATGACACTGGTGGGCGGCCTGGGTACGCTGTCGGGTCCGCTGGTCGGCGCGTTCGTGATCGTGGCGCTGGAGAACAAGCTTGGCGATATCGGTACCTTCCTGGCAAACGTGACCGGCATCGGCTGGTTCAACGGACTGGGCGAATCGGTGACGATGGTGACGGGCGTCATCTTTGTGATCTGCGTGCTGACGTTCCGCCGGGGCATCATGGGCGAACTGATTGCGCTCACGAGCCGCAAGAAGTAGCAAGGCTCCGGAGTGGAGATCGGGCGACATGCCCGATTTTGGGGCTAGGGTTATTGCTGACTTGTTTCATACGCACCGGTTCGTTACATTGCATATACGGTTTTCGCAGGTTACTTGGAGGCGGAAGCGAGGAGACGACAGGCGCGCACCCGGTGTCGGGTAGCAGCAGCCAAATAGATAAAAAGGCGTTGTTGGGTGATCCCCGGCAACGCCTTTTTCATTTTTGGCGTTCAAAAACCCGTCGGAAGTCGATCGAAATCGTCTGTCCGAGATCATGTGTCCGCCACGTGCAGGTGTGCCAGGTGCAGCCCATGCATCTCCGGCATGACCGCCCGCCAGCCCCCATGCGACAATGCCGGCCTGCTTCCTGGCCTGCCATGTCCGATCCCTCCGCATCCCCTGATTTTCCCGATAAGCTCCCCGCGCAGCACTGGGTACGTCCGGGTGTCGGCGTCGACACCTCCGCCATCGAAGCCTGGCTGGCGACCCGTGCGCCGCTGACGGTTCCCGAGGCCCGCGCGCGGCGGCTCTCGCTCGACGCATTGCTCGCGCAGGGTGGGCAGGGAATATGTCTGCTTGGCGGCACTGATGTGGTGCAAGACACTTTCGATTGCCTGCTGCCGGTCTCGCTGGTCCACAGCCTGTCGGTGGGCGGAGTGGGTGGACGCGTGGCCATGGTCGCCGAGTGGTGGGCTCCCGCCATGGCGGCGGACGCCTGGCTGGCGGCCTGCCTGGCCGAACTCGCTGATTGGTGCCGTGCGCATGGCATCCGAGCCATCGCCGTAGCACCGGGACTCACCAGCGATGCCACGCGGCCCGCTGAAGGCTTCGGACCGGATGCCTCGGGGATGTGGGTACGCAACCTCGTGCCGACGGCAAAACGGCTCGGCTAGAGCGCGTTCTTCTTTACCCAACTACTCTCTGACGGTTTCACGATGGAGTTTGCTTTTCTGGCCGTGGCCGCGTTTCTCGCGGGCTTGATCGATGCCGTGGCGGGCGGCGGTGGTCTCGTGCAGGTGCCGGCGCTGTTTTCCACGTATCCGAACATGCCGCCGGCCACGCTGATCGGTACCACCAAGGTGGCCTCGATGGCCGGTACCTTCAACGCCACGATGCGTTACGCGCGCCGGGTGAAGATCTACTGGGGTGCCACAGGCCCTGCGTTGATCGCCGCGTTCATCTTTGCGATGGCCGGTGCATGGACGCTCACGATGATTCCCGCCGAGCCGTTGCGCCGCGCATTGCCATTCGTGCTGCTCGTCTTGCTGGCCTATACGGTGGCGAAGAAGGATCTCGGCACGGAGCATGCGCCGTCACTGACAGGTGGACGCGAGCGTCTGGCGGCATTGCTCACGGGCGCTGCAATCGGCTTCTACGATGGCGTGTTCGGCCCCGGCACCGGCAGCTTCCTGATGATCATCTTCGTACGCGTGTTCGGGTACGACTTCCTGCATGCCTCGGCATCGTCGAAGGTGGTCAACCTCGCCACGAATCTGGCAGCATTGCTGCTGCTGGCGTCAAAGGGCCACGTGTGGTGGCAGCTCGGCATTATCATGGCGATTGCCAACGTGGCGGGCAGTCAGGTGGGCAGCAAGCTGGCGCTGCGCCACGGCAGCCGCTTCGTGCGCAAGGTCTTCATCGTGGTGGTCAGCGCACTGATCCTCAAGACGGCCTACGACGCGTTCCTGCGTTAAGAAGACCTGTCTCCGGACCCTTGGTGTTGCGCCCGTGCTGCTGCGGGTTAATCCCGCTTTTCGACGCAAATCGCTGTGTTAGACTCGATTCGCATTCCCGACCGCGCGGTCGGGGAATGACACTGCGCCATCCGGGGTAACACGCGCAGGACGGGAAAACACGGGACGAGACTATGTTCCGGCATACGGATGCCAGCGCTGCATCCGACAAAAGAGCCCGCGCGCAAGCAAGCAGGGCCGCTACAAAAACTGAGGGCATCCGCCGGCCGGAAGCCGACGGATGCCTTTTTCCGTTTTGGAACAGAAGGAGACACGCAATGACGTTCAAGCGCGCCAGCTTGCTGGCTCTTGCCGCCGCCAGCCTTTTTGCAGGCACGGCCAGCGCCCAGGTGAAGGTCGGGGTCACGGTATCGGCCACGGGGCCTGCCGCATCGCTCGGCATCCCGGAGAAGAACACGTTCATGCTGCTGCCGAAGGAAATCGCGGGCAAGAAGATCGAGTACATCGTGCTCGACGACGCCACGGACACGACCACGGCGGTCAAGAACACGCGCAAGCTCATCAGCGAAGACAAGGTGGACGTGGTGGTGGGTTCCACCGTCACGCCGAACTCGCTGGCGATGGTGGACATCGCGGCCGAGAGCGAAACGCCGATGATCTCGATGGCTGCATCGGCCCGCATCATCGAGCCGATGGATGCCAAGCGCGCGTGGGTCTTCAAGACGCCGCAGAATGACTCGCACATGGCAACGGCCATCGCCGAAGACATGACGAACAACAACGTGAAGACGGTGGCGTTCATCGGCTTTGCGGATGCCTACGGCGAAAGCTGGGCGCAGGAATTCGCCAAGGTGGCGGAGATGCGCAAGATCAAGGTGGTGGCCAACGAACGCTTTGCGCGCACTGACAACTCGGTGACGGGCCAGGTACTCAAGCTGATGGGCGCCAACGCGGATGCCGTGCTGATCGCGGGTTCGGGCACGCCCGCCGCGCTGCCGGCCAAGGCGCTCAAGGAGCGTGGGTTCAAGGGCCGCATCTACCAGACCCACGGTGTAGCCAACCCCGACTTCCTGCGCGTCTGCGGCAAGGATTGCGAAGGCACGCTGCTGCCCGCTGGTCCGCTGCTCGTGGCCGAGCAACTGCCCGACAGCAATCCGGTGAAGAAGCCGGCCATGACCTACAAGACCGCCTACGAGAAGGCATTCGGCGGACAGGTGTCCACGTTCGGCGGCCATGCATGGGATGCGGGCCTGCTGCTGCAGAACGCGATTCCCGAAGCGCTCAAGAAGGGCCAGCCCGGCACGAAGGAATTCCGCAAGGCACTGCGCGATGCACTGGAGCAAACCAGGAATCTGCCCGTCTCGCACGGCATCATCAACATGAGCTCCACCGACCACCTCGGCATGGACCAGCGCGCACGCGTGATGGTGCAGATCGTCGACGGCAAGTGGAAGCTGCAGAAGTAAGCCGGCGAACCAGACGTCTGGCAGGAGCACGCGCGGGGTAGGCGCAGCAACGGGGGCGCATGGACAACCATGCGCCCTTTTTTTCTCTTGCCTCGCTGAATTCACAGTATTCATGCGTGACGGCCGCTATGCTGACGGCGCGGATCCACGTAGATTCACGGCATATAAACACCCACGAAAAACGGGGAGACAATGGACCTTTCGATTGCGGCCATTCTGGCGCAGGACGGCATCACCTCGGGCGCGATCTACGCGCTGCTGGCACTGGCACTGGTGCTGGTGTTCTCGGTGACGCGCGTCATCTTCATTCCCCAGGGCGAGTTCGTCGCCTACGGTGCCCTGACGCTTGCTGCGATACAGGCCGGCCACGCACCGCAGACCACATGGCTGTTGCTGGCGATGGGCGTGCTCACGTTCATCTACGAGTGCGTGACCGTGATGCGTAGCCCCGACCTGCGCGCTACCGCCGTGCGTCGTATCGCGATCCTCGCAGGCAAGTACGTGCTTTTCCCCGCAGCCGTGCATCTGCTCGTGCAGCAGTACAGCAGCCAGTCATTGCCGATGGCCGCGCAGGTTGCGCTCACGCTGCTGATCGTGATTCCGCTCGGACCCATGCTGTATCGGCTGGCCTATCAACCGTTGGCGGAAGCCAGCACACTGGTGCTGCTGATTGTCTCGGTGGGTGTGCACTTTGCGCTGGTGGGATTGGGTCTCGTGATGTTCGGTGCCGAAGGCTCGCGCACGACGCCGTTCTCGGATGCACGCTTTGAAGTGGGCACGCTCACGGTCTCTGGACAGAGTCTCTGGGTAGTGGCCGTGTCAGGCGCATTGATCGCCGCGCTGTATTTCTATTTCGAGCGCACGCTGCAGGGCAAGGCACTGCGCGCGACCGCCGTGAACCGTCTCGGCGCGCGTCTCGTAGGTATCGGCACCACGCAGGCGGGGCGGCTGTCATTCACGCTGGCCGCAGCGATGGGTGCGCTGTGCGGCGTGCTGATCGCGCCGCTCACTACTGTGTATTACGAATCGGGCTTTCTGGTGGGCCTGAAAGGCTTCGTCGGCGCCATCGTCGGCGGGCTGGCGAGTTATCCCGTGGCGGCGCTCGGCGCGCTGCTTGTGGGGCTGCTCGAATCCTACTCGTCGTTCTGGGCGAGTGCGTTCAAGGAGGTCATCGTATTCACCCTGATCATTCCCGTGCTGCTGTGGCGTTCGTTGACGAGCAAGCACGTCGAGGAAGAGGAGTAAGCGATGACGATGCTCACTGACAAACCGCTGGAGAAAACCATGCGTGACGCACCGGCATCGGGCCATGCAGCGGTGACGCGCGGCGCGCTGCGCAATCGCATCTTCGTCGTCGCCTTCGTGCTTGTGCTCGCGCTGTTGCCCGTGCTGCCGACACCTGAGTTCTGGATCACGCTCGGCAACTACATCGGCCTCTACAGCATCGTGGCGATCGGGCTGGTGCTGCTCACGGGCGTGGGGGGCATGACATCGTTCGGGCAGGCCGCATTCGTGGGGCTGGGCGCGTACAGCACGGCGTACCTGACCACGCAGTTCGGACTCTCGCCGTGGTTCGGCCTGCTCGTGGGGCTGGTCATCACGATGGCCTCGGCCTACGTGATCGGACTCATCACAATGCGGATGTCAGGCCACTACCTGCCGCTCGCGACGATTGCGTGGGGACTATCGCTGTTCTTCCTGTTCGGCAATCTCGAATTCCTCGGCAAGTACGATGGCCTGAACGGTATTCCGGTTCTGTCATTCTTCGGCATCGACCTGCAGTCGGGCCGGTCGATGTTCTACCTGATCTGGGTGGTGGTGCTGCTGTCCGTCTTCGCGATGCAGAACCTGCTGAACTCGCGCCCCGGCCGCGCCATTCGCGCGCTCAAGGGCGGCGGCACGATGGCCGAGGCGATGGGCGTGAACACCGCCTGGATGAAGGTGGTGATCTTTGTCGTGGCAGCGATTCTCGCGTGCATCTCGGGCTTCCTCTACGCGCATCTGCAGCGCGCGGTGAACCCCACGCCGTTCGGTCTCAACTACGGCATCGAGTACCTGTTCATGGCCGTGGTGGGTGGCGTGGGCCACGTATGGGGCGCGGTGCTTGGCGCGGGCATTCTCACCATCCTCAAGGATGTATTGCAGGGACTGTTGCCGCGCTTGCTTGGCAGCACCGGCAACTTCGAGATCATCGTCTTCGGCGTGCTGATGGTGCTGCTGCTGCAGTACGCACGCGATGGTATCTGGCCGTTCCTGCGCAGGCTCGTGCCATCGGGTCCGCCCGTTGCGGCACCCGATCACGCTGCACCGTTGCCCGTGCGTCAGAAGCCCGAAGCCGGCGAACTGGTGCTTGATGTCACGCGCGCACGCAAACAGTTCGGCGGACTCGTTGCCGTGAACGATGTGAGCTTCCAGGTGCGTGCGGGCGAGATCATCGGATTGATCGGACCCAACGGCGCAGGCAAGTCCACTACGTTCAACCTTGTCACGGGTGTGCTCCCGCTGACCGCTGGCGAAGTGCGTTATCGCGGCGAGGTGATCTCGGGCCTGCCGTCGCGCGAGATCGTGAAGCGCGGCGTGGGCCGCACGTTCCAGCACGTTCATCTGCTACCGACCATGACGGTGCTGGAGAACGTGGCCATCGGCGCACACCTGCGCGGTGACTTCCGTCCGCAAGGGGGCGTGATGGCGGCGATCCTGCGGCTGAATCGCACGGAGGAACAGAAACTCCTCGCCGAAGCGAAACGGCAACTCGAACGCGTGGGTCTCGCCGACTGCATGTACATGGAAGCAGGCAGTCTCGCACTGGGGCAGCAGCGCATTCTCGAAATCGCACGGGCGCTGTGCTGCGACCCTGCGCTGCTGCTGCTCGATGAACCCGCCGCGGGTCTGCGCTACAAGGAGAAGCAGGCGCTGGCCGATCTGCTGCGCAAGCTCAAGGGCGAGGGCATGAGCGTGCTGCTCGTCGAGCACGACATGGACTTCGTGATGAACCTGACCGATCGCCTCGTGGTGATGGAATTCGGCACGCGCATCGCGGAAGGCGTACCTGAAGAGGTCCAGAAGAATCCGGCGGTATTGGAAGCCTATCTCGGCGGCGTCGAGTGAAGCGTAGCGTGAGGAATTGAGATGAGTCTGATTCTTGAAGTGAAAGACCTGCACGTGCGCTACGGCAAGGTGGAGGCCGTGCTTGGCGTGAACCTGAAGGTGGAGGCCGGCAAGATCGTCACGGTGATCGGTCCCAATGGCGCGGGCAAGTCGACGATGCTCAATGCGGTCATGGGTGCGTTGCCGGTGACGGGTTCCTCCAGCGGCTCGGTGCGCTACCTGGATCACGACATGACCGGCATCCCGGTGGAAGGGCGCGTGGCGCGCGGCATGTGCCTGGTGCCGGAGAAGCGCGAGCTGTTCGCCACGATGAGCGTGGAAGACAACCTCCAGCTTGGCGCCTTCCGACGCAAGCGCGCAGGGGAGCGCAACTACCTCGACCAGATGGAAGTCGTGTACGGCCTGTTCCCGCGCCTCAAGGAGCGCGCGAAGCAGGAAGCCGGCACGCTGTCCGGTGGCGAGCGCCAGATGCTGGCGGTAGGGCGCGCGCTCATGGCAAAACCGAAGCTGCTGATGCTCGACGAGCCGAGCCTGGGTCTGGCGCCGCTGATCGTGAAGGAGATCTTCCACATCATCAGTAATCTGCGTCAGACAGGCGTTGCCACGCTGCTGATCGAGCAGAATGCGCGCGCGGCGCTGCAGGTGGCCGACTACGGGTATGTGATCGAGACCGGCGACATGGCGATGGAAGGAGAAGCCTCGGATCTCGCCAGCAACCCGAAGGTCATCGAGACCTATCTGGGGCTGGCGAAGAAGGCCGCCTAACCTCGATTTCGGCGGCTGCGTATACGTATGGAAAATAATGGCGCCCTTGTGGCGCCATTTTTCATTCGTCAGAACGATGTTGTTCACAAAGATATCCACAGTGTGGATATCTACGTTCGGACCAAGGCAGCGATATCGCTTTTGGCCAGTTCCAGCAGCCATTCGCGGAAGATCCTGAGCGCTGGATGGTCGCGCTTTTCGCGTGGCGCGCAGAGGAAGTAACCCCGGTTCAAGGTCACCGGCAGGTCGAACGGTGCGACCACCTGACCGGCCTGCAACGCATCCCTGACAAGGCATCGCTGGAGAACGGCGATGCCCATGTCGGCCTTTACCGCCTCCAGCAGAATCGACACCTGATCGAATCCGCGCGCGAGCATTGGCGCAGCATCAGGTACGCCTGCGGCCTGCAACCAGTGTTGCCAGTTCCTGGGGGCAGTTGTGTGGAAAAGTAGCGGTTCGCCCATCAGGTCGGCAGGAGTTTTCCACAGATTGGCAGACTGTCTGGCGTGAGCGCGCGCAGGGTGGCAGATCGGCACCATTTCCCGACCAATCACATAGTCCGCCTGCCAGTTCGGCCACGTACTGGCCTCGCCCGTCAGCAATGCGGCATCGGGTTTCGCGCCCGAGAAATCCTCGTCGCGGCGATAGGGCACGAAGTCCAGTCGGATGTCCGGATGCTTGCGGTGGAAGTCCGGCAGGCGCGGCACCAGCCAGACGCTGGCCAGCGTGGGCACGGCCGAGAGCGTCAGATGATGGCGGCGGTCCTCGCCAAACATCGCCGCGCTGGCGGTTTCCAGTGCTGCCAGAGGCTCCGCAATCCCCTCCAGGTAGCTGCGACCCGCCTCGGTCAACGTCAGGCGGTGCGCATTCCGATACACGAGCGGCTGGCCGAAGTGGGCCTCCAGACGGGCGATGGCGCGGCTGATGGCGCCTTGCGTGACGCAGAGCGTATCCGCAGCGCGCGTGAAGCTACCGAGCCGGGCGGCCGTGACGAAGGCATGCAACTCGGACATCGAAGGCGAGCGTATACGCATGGCGCTCCGAAGATGATCTTTGGTAATGGAAGCGTGCAATATAGTCGTTTGTGCGAGCTCGGTAAACTCAACGACACTGGCCGCTCGGGACCCCGAATCGAGAGCCAGAAAAGAGGAGTTTGCACAGATGAACCGAGCCCACAAAGCCCACGGCGCGCGTCGCCGTCTAGTGTTGTCCACAGTGTTGTCCACAGCCGTCGCAGGTGCCTTGGGCACGCTTGCACTGCCGGCCGCCGCACAGTCCGGCTACCCGAACAAGCCGATCCGGCTCGTCGTGCCGTTCGCGGCGGGCGGCACCACCGACCTGTCGGCGCGCCTCGTAGCCGAGTTCGCTGGACGCGAGTTGGGTCAGACCATCGTGGTCGACAACAAGGGCGGGGCAGGGGGCTCGATCGGGATGGAGCAGGTCGCGCGTTCGGCGCCGGACGGGTACACCATCGGCATGGCCACGGTCAGCACCCATGGCTCGAACCCAGCCGTTTATCCGAAGCTGGGCTACGACCCGATCAAGGACTTCGCGCCCGTGACCAATGTCGTGGCGATTCCGAGCATTTTTGCGGTACATCCCAGCGTACCGGCCAAGACGATGCAAGAGTTCGTGGCACTGGCCAAGGCCAATCCCGGCAAGTATACGTTCGCCTCGCCGGGCGCCGGATCGCTCGGTCATGTCAACATCGAGAACTTCATGACGCTGGCCAAGATCGATCTGCTGCACGTGCCGTACAAGGGCGCCGGTCTGGCGCTCAACGATGCGGTGGCAGGGCAGGTCAACGCCATTACCGACAACCTCTCGACCACGCTGCCTCACGTGAAAGCGGGCCGCCTGCGTGCCCTGGCACTGCTCGGCGCGCAGCGCTCGCCGCAGCTGCCTAACGTGCCGACCTATGCCGAACTTGGCTACAAGGACATGGGCGAGGGTGGCTGGTTCGGTATCGTGGCGCCGGCCGGGACGCCGCAGCCGATCATCGACAAGCTCAATGCCGCCATCCACAAGGCCATGCAGCAGCCTGAGTTCAAGCGCCGGGTGGACGAGTCGGGCGGCACGCTGATGCCGACCACGCCGGACCAGTTCAAGGCGCAGATCCAGCAGGCGCTGGCTCGCTATGCGCGAGTGGCCAAGGCCGCCAATATCAAGCTGGACTAAACCATGCAGCCTTTTGAAGCCATTCACGGCGACGCATCGGACGGTCCTTTCACGCTGGCTTTGCCGCAGGGCGACGCACTGCCGCTGGTCTGCGACTCTCCGCATAGTGGCGTCCACTACCCGGGCGACTTCGGCGCTGCGGTGCCTCTGCAGCGCCTGCGTGGTGGCGAGGATACCCATATCGATGCGCTCTGGCAGGGCGTGCCTAAGGTTGGCGGCACATTGATTGCGGCTACGTTTCCCCGGGTCTATATCGATCCCAACCGCACCCTGGACGACCTGGACCCGGAGCTGCTGGCATCGGCATGGCCCAAGCCGCTTGCACCGGGACCGAAAACGAAGCTGGGGTACGGCCTGGTTTGGCGGAGGATCGATGCGGACACGCCGATCTATGATCGCCAGCTTTCCGTTGCCGAGGTGCAGAATCGAATTTCCCGGTACTACCAGCCATACCATGCCGCATTGGATCGGGCAGTGGAGTCCGCGTACGAGCAATTTGGCGCACTCTGGCATCTGAACCTGCACTCGATGCCAAATAATGCCTACGAGCGTCTGAAGATCAAAAGCCCGCATCCGCTGGCGGACTTTGTCCTTGGGGATCGGGATGGCACGACGTGCGAGCCGGGGATTGTTGAGCTGATCGAGCGGGAACTGCGCGGCATGGGCTACACGGTGGCGCACAACGATCCCTACAAGGGTGTCCAGTTGATTGCCCAGATCGGCCGACCGGCGGAGCGGCGCAACAGTTTGCAGATCGAGATCCGCCGCCCGCTCTACATGGACGAAGCAACCAAGCAACCCAATGCGAGTTTCGGGTCGCTGCAGCGCGATCTTTCCCGTCTCTGTCAGACCGTGGCGGCCTATATCCGAAGCCATCTAACGTAGTACGTTTCACGTGAAACATACTTTGAAGCCCCGCCGTGTGCGGGGCTTTTTACATTCGATGTTCCACGTGAAACAACACATTTGCGACGGCTAGCTCCCATGGCCTCATGTTTCACGTGAAACATCGGGGCAGGGCACGGGACGGCCAGTTGATTGCCGCTATAATTCGGCATCCCGCATTTTTCCCGCCCAGCCTCCCGGAGGAGGTGTCCCATGCTTTACCCAAAAGAATTCGATGTCATTGTTGTCGGTGGTGGTCACGCCGGCACCGAAGCCGCTCTCGCCGCCGCGCGAATGGGCTGCCAGACGCTGCTTCTGACCCACAACATCGAGACCCTTGGTCAGATGAGCTGCAATCCGTCCATTGGCGGCATTGGCAAAGGCCATCTGGTCAAGGAAGTGGACGCCATGGGCGGCGCGATGGCTGCCGCGACGGACGAATCCGGCATCCAGTTCCGGATTCTCAACTCCAGCAAGGGCCCGGCCGTTCGCGCCACGCGTGCGCAGGCTGATCGCGTGCTGTACCGTGCCGCGATCCGTACCCGGCTGGAGAATCAGCCGAACTTGATGCTGTTCCAGCAGGCTGTGGATGATCTGATGGTGGAGGGCGACCGCGTCGTCGGCGCTCGCACCCAGGCCGGTATCGACTTCCGCGCGCGCGCCGTGGTGCTGACAGCCGGTACGTTTCTCGATGGCAAGATTCACGTCGGACTGGACAACTACACGGGCGGGCGTGCGGGCGATCCGGCGGCCGTGTCGTTGTCGGCGCGTCTCAAGGAATTGAAGCTGCCCCAAGGCCGCCTCAAGACCGGCACGCCGCCGCGTATCGATGGCCGCACGATCGATTTTTCGCTCATGGAAGAGCAGCCGGGCGATCTTGATCCGGTGCCGGTATTCTCGTTCCTGGGTCGCGCAGAACAGCATCCGCAGCAGTTGCCTTGCTGGATTACACATACCAACAGCCGTACGCACGACATCATCCGCGGTGGCCTCGATCGCTCGCCGATGTACACCGGCGTCATCGAAGGGGTAGGGCCGCGTTATTGCCCGAGTATCGAGGACAAGATCCATCGCTTTTCGTCCAAGGAAAGCCATCAGATCTTCCTGGAGCCGGAAGGACTGACCACGAACGAGTTCTATCCGAATGGTATCTCGACCAGCCTTCCGTTCGATGTACAGCTCGATCTCGTGCATTCGATTCGCGGCATGGAGAACGCGCACATCCTGCGTCCCGGCTATGCCATCGAATATGACTACTTCGATCCGCGTGGCCTGAAGGCGTCGCTGGAAAGCAAGGCCATCGACGGCTTGTTCTTCGCGGGCCAGATCAATGGCACGACCGGTTACGAAGAGGCCGCGGCGCAAGGGTTGCTGGCCGGTATCAACGCCGGATGCTTTGTGCGCGAGCGCGATGCCTGGACGCCGCGCCGTGACCAGGCGTATCTCGGCGTGCTGGTGGATGATCTGATCACGCGTGGCGTGACTGAGCCGTATCGCATGTTCACGAGCCGTGCCGAGTTCCGCCTGAGTCTGCGCGAAGACAACGCCGACATGCGCCTGACCGAAGTGGGACGTGAACTGGGTGTGGTCGATGACACGCGCTGGGATGCATTCAACCGGAAGCGCGACGCTGTTTCACGTGAAACAGAGCGACTGAAGAGCACCTGGGTGAACCCGACGCTGCTGCCCGCCGCCGATGCCGTGCCGCTGCTCGGCAAGGCTATCGAGCACGAGTATTCCCTGGCCGATCTGCTGCGCCGTCCGGAAGTCAGTTACGAAGCACTGGTGGCGTTGCAGGACGGACGCTATGCACCGTCGACGCCACTCGCCGACGATGCGATGCTGGCCGAGCAGATTCGCGAACAGATCGAGATTGGAATCAAGTATCACGGTTACATCGCGCGGCAGGCCGCCGAAGTCGACAAGCTCGAAGCCAACGAAGCCACCAAGCTCCCGCCGAACTTCGACTACACCGAAGTGCGCGGACTGGGCTTCGAAGTGAGTCAGAAGCTGAACCAGCATCGTCCGGAAACGCTGGGCCAGGCATCGCGGATTTCCGGCGTCACGCCTGCCGCGATCTCGCTGCTGCTCGTGCATTTGAAGAAGAAGGGCATGGGCCGCACGCCGCCGACGAGTCCGTCGACCGGCAGCGGGCAGGAGGCAGCCTGAGTGGCGGGTTATCGGACTCCTGTGATTGACGAGGCTGCCCAGCGCTCGCGACTCGACGCCGCGCTGGCGGCCATCGGTCTGAAGCTGTCTGCGCCGCAGATCGAAACGCTGCTGTCGTATTTGACGCTGCTGCGCAAGTGGAACAGCGTCTACAACCTCACGGCCATCCGTCATCCCGACGAGATGCTGACGCATCATCTGTTCGACTCTCTGGCGGCGGTACCTGCGCTGGGTGAGGCAGCACGCAGCAACGCCGTACCCGACGCTGCGCGTGGCAGGGTGCTCGATGTGGGCTCCGGTGGCGGCATGCCGGGATTGCCGCTGGCTATCGCGTGTGCCGATGTGTCGGTGCTGATGGTCGATATCGTCCAGAAAAAGACAGCCTTCCTGACGCAGTGCCGCGCCCAGTTGCAACTGACCAATGCGGCCGCGCATTGGGGGCCGGTCGAAAAGATCGAGGACGCAAACGGCTATGCGGTGATCACGTCGCGCGCATTCGCCGAACTGACTGATTTCGTGAATCTGTCCGGACATTTGCTGGCACCAGGCGGCAAGCTGCTCGCCATGAAGGGGGTGTATCCGCAGGCCGAGTTCGATCGGATGGACGCGGCAGGACTGATGGAAGCGTGGCAAATCGACGACGTACCGCGTTTGCACGTGCCCGAACTCGATGCCGAGCGGCATTTGGTAGTGTTATCAAGGCGTTGAATTAGCCTGATCTAGTATTAAAACGCACTATTCTTTCAACGAATAAGAGTGGTGCAACGAGGAGCTTCTGCGCATATGGCCAAGGTATTCGTGATCGCAAACCAGAAGGGCGGCGTCGGCAAGACCACCACCACGGTGAACCTTGCTGCCGGACTGGTTGCGCAGGATCAGCGTGTGCTGCTGGTGGATCTGGACCCGCAGGGTAATGCCTCGATGGGTTCGGGTATCGACAAGCAGGCGCTCGAACATAGCGTGTATCAGGTACTGGTGGGATTGGCCTCGGTGTCGCAGGCGCGCCAACGCTCCGAGTCGGGTGGCTACGATGTGCTGCCGGCCAACCGCGAACTGGCTGGAGCGGAAGTCGAACTCGTCGAGCTCGACCAGCGCGAACGCCGGCTCAAGCAGGCCCTTGCGGAAGTCGATGACCAGTATGACTTTGTCCTGATCGATTGCCCGCCGTCCCTGTCACTGCTGACACTGAACGGACTGTGCGCGGCGCACGGGGTCATCGTGCCGATGCAGTGCGAGTACTTCGCGCTCGAAGGACTGTCGGACCTCGTCAACACGATCAAGCAGGTGCATGCGAATCTGAATCGCGACCTCAAGGTGATTGGTCTGCTGCGCGTCATGTTCGACCCGCGCGTCACGCTGCAGCAGCAGGTCTCGGCGCAGCTCGAAGCCCACTTCGGCGACAAGGTGTTCAAGACCATGATTCCGCGCAACGTGCGATTGGCCGAAGCGCCGTCATATGGCATGCCCGGCGTGGCCTTCGATGCGACCTCGAAGGGCGCCAAGGCCTATCTCGATTTCGGCGCGGAGATGATCGCGCGCGTGCGTCAGCTCGGTTGAGCGGCAACAAGCATTGGACAGGAAGGTGGCGAGCATGGTGACCGCAAAGAAGAAGGGCCTGGGCAGGGGACTGGAAGCATTGCTCGGCGGCCCGGCCGAGATTGTCGAAGCCGCGAAGGAAACCGGCGCGCCGTCGGTGCTGCGCGTGGATCAGTTGCAGCCCGGCAAATACCAGCCGCGTACGCGCATGGACGAAGGCGCGCTGCAGGAACTGGCCGCCAGCATCCGCGCGCAGGGTCTGATGCAACCGATCCTGGTGCGCCGCGTGGCCGAACCCGACCGCTACGAGATCATCGCGGGCGAGCGACGTTACCGCGCATCGAAGCTGGCCGGCCTCGACAAGGTGCCGGTGCTCGTCAAGGACGTGGCCGACGAAGCCGCCGCCGCGATGGCGCTGATCGAGAACATTCAGCGCGAAGACCTGAACCCGTTGGAAGAAGCGCAAGGCATCATGCGCCTGATCCGCGAATTCAGTTTCACGCACGAGCAGGCCGCGGAATCGGTGGGACGCTCGCGCAGCGCGGTGTCCAACCTGCTGCGCCTGCTGAACCTGGCCTCGCCGGTGCAGACCATGCTGATGGCCGGTGATCTCGACATGGGGCACGCCCGCGCACTGCTGGCCGTGGATGGTGCCAACCAGATCACGCTGGCCAATCAGATCGTGAACAAACGGCTGTCGGTACGTGAAACCGAGAAGCTGGTGGCCTCGACGCTGAAGCCGTTTGATCTCAAATCACTCAAGCAGAAGCAGGGCAACGGCACGCGCGACGTGGCACGGCTGGAAGAGGAGTTGTCCGACACGCTGGGGCTGGCCGTCCAGATCAAGCTCGGTGCGCGCGGCAAGGGTCAGTTGACAATCCACTTCCCGAGCAACGACGCGCTCGATGGGGTACTGACACGGCTGCGCGAACCTGAAGCCAGCGCATAACCGGTTTACCCGTCATTCGGCAATGTTTTACTGGTGGATATTTCGCGCTGTCGGCCCGGCGCGACACCTGCACATCGCGTGCACCAGCCTGCGGCAGACAATCTGCGCGATAACCGAACGCCCCCGCAGCGATGATTCATTGCGGTGCGCAGCCGCACGGCGTCAACGGGGGCCAAAACACCATGATTCGCGCAAGGACGAGCGCAATCCAATTACGTTTCGCATCATTGCTGCGCAATTTCGCACCCGCCATCATGAAGACGTGATAGCAACCGTTGTGCGAAATTCAATGCAAGCTAACTGAAAGCAGATTGACTCAAGTTGGCGATTCCTAATAGAATCGTGCGGTTTGAAATCTGGCCGGGCCGGAAAAATTCCGGGTTGGGCCGAGACTGGGCAGGTGGTGGTGCGAGACCTTCGTGACGAGTGGGATGATAACGCCCGGGATGAGGACGAAGCTGTCGATCCGCTGTCGCGTGCCGAGGCGGTGAAGCTGCTGGGCGAGCGCGCGTTGCGTCCGTCCCGCATGACGCCAGGCAAGGTGGTAGTGGCTCAGGTAATCGTGACGCTGCTTTCGGCACTTGCCTGGTCGATGTTTGCGCAGGGTGGCATGGCCTCAGGCTGGTCCGCTTTCTTCGGTGGCATGGCGTGTTTCGTACCCAGCGGCTTCTTCGCGCTGCGCTTGTACGTGTCGCGCAAGCAGCCATCGGTTGGCGGCCTGGTGGCCGGCGAGGCAATCAAGATCTTCGGCACCGTGGCACTCCTGGTGCTGGTGATCGTGCTGTACCGTGATTTGCACTGGGTACCTTTGCTGGTCACGTTCCTGTTGGCACTCAAGACTTATTGGGTGGCGCTCGCGATCCGCTAAGCGGATGAACGCGAATCCCGTCGCCCTTGGCACTGCACAGGCAGCGCCGCGGCGTGGGGCTTGCGTCTCAGATGAGGCACCCATCCGGATTATCAAGAGGTTTCATGCGCCGCGCGTCACGAAGGTGAAGCGCAGCGTGAGTAAGGTTTTGCCAGAAGTTTTGCCAGAACAAAGCGGCGAGCTTGCACGGGCGGTGACCGGTCATGTGACCGAAGGCCATGCGAGACGCATACCGGTGGGCCGATGAGTTGGCGCCGGACAGACCAATTTCGCAATATACCTTTCGTTTCGACATGTCAGCTGAAGCTACCGCTGGGCACACGCTCACACCCTCAGGCTATATCGCCGAACACTTGCAAAACTTGAATTCGATCGGCGGAAAGCAGCACGCCGTCGTCGATTTCAGTGTCATCAACTATGACACCGTGTTCTGGTCCGTGCTGTGCGGCGCTATCGCCGTGCTGTTCCTCTACGTTGCCGCACGCCGCGTCACGCCGGCCGTGCCGGGCCGCTTCCAGGCTTTCGTGGAAATGATCGTCGAGATGGTCGACGACCAGGCCAAGGGCATCATCCACGGCGACCGTTCGTGGATCGCCCCGCTGGCGCTGATGGTGTTCTGCTGGATCACCCTGATGAACGCCATCGACCTGATCCCCGTCGACTGGGTCACCGGCCTGAACAACCTGCTGGGCATCTTCCACATCCATCTCCCGCACCACCGCGCAGTGGCCACGGCCGACCTGAACGGTACGCTGGGCATGTCGTGCTCGGTGCTGGTGCTGATGATCTACTACAGCTTCAAGATCAAGGGCGCAGGCGGCTTCATGCACGAACTGTTCTCGGCCCCGTTCGGCGCCAAGTGGTACCTGGCCCCGTTCAACCTGATCCTGAACATCATCGAATTCCTGGCCAAGGCCGTGTCGCTGGGCATGCGGTTGTTCGGCAACATGTACGCCGGCGAACTGGTGTTCCTGCTGATCGCACTGCTGGGTTCCATCTGGACGTTCGGTGCGGACCTGTCCGCGCTGGGCTTCATCGGGCACGTGGTTGCCGGCACCGTATGGGCCATCTTCCACATCCTGATCGTGCTGCTCCAGGCCTTTATTTTCATGATGCTGACGCTGGTGTACATCGGCCAGGCTCACGATCACCACTGATTTCAGGTTCTTCGTTTTTTAGTTTTTTGGTTCTAAGTCTCTCTCAATTAAAGGAGTCATCATGCAAGCATATCTCGCCAACATCCAGGGTCTGACCGCAATCGGTATCGGCATCATCATCGGTCTGGGCGCTATCGGTGCCTGCCTGGGTATCGCCCTGATGGGCGGCAAGTACATCGAAGCATGCGCACGTCAGCCTGAACTGATGAACCCGCTGCAAACCAAGATGTTCCTGCTGGCCGGCCTGATCGACGCTGCATTCCTGATCGGCGTGGGTGTTGCAATGCTGTTCGCGTTCGCGAACCCGCTGCTGGCTGTCATTCAGTAAGTCTTTTCGGTCTGCATGATGCTGACGGGCGGCGCAGGCCTCAGTCCGATGGCCTGGCCGCCCTTGTGCATTTATCTGTAGTTTGATTACCGAAAGGAACACACCATGAATCTGAACGCAACGTTTCTTGCGCAGATGGTCGTGTTCTTCATCCTGTGGTGGGTTGTTGCCAAATTCATTTGGCCGCCGCTGGTGAAGGCGCTCGACGAACGCGCAAAGAAGATCGCCGATGGCCTCGCCGCTGCCGAAAAGGGCAAGGCGGAGCTTGAAATCGCCAACAAGCGTGTGGACCAGGCCATGGCCGAAGCCCGCACCGAAGGCGCGCAACGCGTGGCCGACGCTGAAAAGCGCGCCCAGGCAGCCGCCGACGAGATCAAGCAAAACGCCCAGGCGGAAGCCGCACGTATCATCGCCCAGGCCAAGGCCGAGGCGGAACAGCAGGTTACCCGCGCTCGCGAGACGCTGCGCGACCAGGTTGCCGTGCTGGCCGTGAAGGGTGCCGAGCAGATCCTCAAGCGTGAAGTGAACGCGCAGGTCCACGCAGACCTGCTCAATCAACTCAAGGCTGAGCTCTAATCATGGCTGAAACCGCAACCATTGCCCGTCCCTACGCCGAGGCGCTGTTCCGCGTCGCGAGCGAAGCCGGTGCAGGCAACCTGGGTGCATGGTCCGAACTGGTGTCGGAAATGGGGCAGGTTGCCGCCAATCCCGACATGCAGGCCCTCGCCACCGATCCGAACGTCCCGGGCGCCAAGCTCGAGGAAGTGTTCCTGTCGGTGCTGAAGAGCCCGGTGAACGACGAGGCAAAGCGCTTCGTCAAGCTGCTGGTAGAAAACAGCCGCCTGACGGTGCTGCCGGAGATCGCCGAACAGTTCCATGTGCTCAAGAACGCCCGCGAGGGGTCGTCCGATGTGGAAATCACCAGCGCTTTCCCGCTGGATGACTCGCAGAAGAACGACCTGGTCGCCGCACTCGAACGCAAATTCGGCCGCAAGCTGTACGCGAACGTGGTGGTCGACCCATCGCTGATCGGCGGCGTGAGCGTCAAGGTCGGCGACGAAGTGCTCGACACCTCCGTGCGTACGCGCCTGGCTGCCATGCAAGCCACGCTGACCGCCTGACCGCAACGGCCGACGGATTGAAGAATTAGGAGCATTGTGATGCAACTGAACCCCTCAGAAATCAGCGAGCTGATCAAGTCCCGCATCTCGGGTCTTGGCGCCGACGCTGAAGTGCGCAACACCGGCACGGTAATTTCCGTGACCGATGGTATCTGCCGCGTGCACGGCCTGTCTGGCGTGATGCAGGGCGAGATGCTGGAATTCCCGGGTAACACCTTTGGCCTGGCACTGAACCTCGAGCGTGACTCGGTGGGTGCCGTGGTGCTGGGTGATTACGAACACATTTCGGAAGGCGATACGGTCAAGTGCACCGGCCGCATTCTGGAAGTGCCGGTTGGCAAGGAACTGCTGGGCCGCGTGGTCAACACGCTGGGCCAGCCGATCGACGGCAAGGGCCCGATCAACGCCAAGGAAACGGACGTGATCGAGAAGGTGGCACCGGGCGTGATCGCACGTCAGTCGGTGAGCCAACCGGTCCAGACCGGCCTGAAGTCGATCGACGCGATGGTGCCCATCGGCCGTGGCCAGCGCGAGCTGATCATTGGCGACCGCCAGACCGGCAAGACCGCCGTGGCCGTCGACGCCATCATCAACCAGAAGGGCAAGGGCGTCTTCTGCGTGTACGTGGCAATCGGCCAGAAGGCTTCGACGATCTCGAACGTGGTGCGCAAGCTCGAAGAGCTGGGCGCCATGGAATACACGATCGTCGTGGCCGCATCGGCTTCGGACTCGGCCGCCATGCAGTACCTGGCTGCCTACGCCGGCTGCACGATGGGCGAATACTTCCGCGACCGCGGTGAAGACGCACTGATCGTCTATGACGATCTGACCAAGCAGGCATGGGCCTACCGTCAGGTGTCGCTGCTGCTGCGCCGCCCGCCGGGCCGCGAAGCCTACCCTGGCGACGTGTTCTACCTGCACTCGCGTCTGCTCGAGCGTGCTGCCCGCGTGAACGAAGACTACGTGGCCAAGTTCACGAACGGCGCCGTCACCGGCAAGACCGGTTCGCTGACCGCGCTGCCCGTGATCGAAACGCAGGCTGGCGACGTGTCCGCCTTCGTGCCGACCAACGTGATCTCGATTACCGACGGTCAGATCTTCCTGGAAACCGACCTGTTCAACGCCGGTGTCCGCCCCGCTATCAACGCCGGTATTTCGGTGTCGCGCGTGGGTGGTGCAGCGCAGACCAAGGTCGTCAAGAAGCTGTCCGGCGGTATCCGTACCGACCTGGCCCAGTACCGTGAACTGGCTGCGTTCGCGCAGTTTGCCTCGGACCTGGACGATGCCACCCGCAAGCAGCTGGAGCGCGGCCGCCGCGTGACGGAACTGCTGAAGCAGCCGCAATACCAGCCGCTGCAAGTGTGGCAACTGGCCGCGTCGCTGTACGCCGCGAACAATGGCTTCCTCGACAACGTCGACGTGAAGGACATCCTGCCGTTCGAGAAGGGCCTGCACGACCACCTGAAGACCAAGTTCGCCGACCTCGTCAACCGCATCGAAGATACCAAGGATCTGTCGAAGGACGACGAAGCCGCCCTGCGTGCCGCGATCGAGGATTTCAGGAAGTCCGCCGCGTTCTAACCGCGTGATTCCATGCGCTGCGCCGCCGCTGCCGCAAGGCAGCGGGCGCGGCATGAATGGAGAGGAAAGATATGGCCGGAACGAAAGAGATTCGAACCAAGATCAAGAGCGTGCAGAACACGCGAAAGATCACCAAGGCGATGGAGATGGTCGCCGCATCCAAAATGCGCAAGGCGCAGGAACGGATGCGTAACGCCCGCCCTTACGCTGAAAAAGTGCGCAATATCGCAGCGCACCTTTCCGCTGCCAACCCCGAGTTCAAGCACCCGTTCATGGTGGCGCGCGATGTGAAGCGCGTCGGCATGATCGTGGTGACGACCGACAAGGGTCTGTGCGGCGGCATGAACACGAACGTGCTGCGAGCTGTGACCAACGAACTGAAGGACCTGCAGGGCCGGGGCGTGGACGTGCAAGCGACCGCCATCGGTACCAAGGGCATGCAGTTCCTGGGTCGCATCGGCGCCAAGGTGGTCTCGAACGTGACGCAGCTCGGTGACACCCCGCACCTGGAAAAGCTGATCGGCGCGATCAAGGTCCAGCTGGATGCCTTCACCAACGGCGAAGTCGATGCGGTGTACCTGGCCTATACCAGGTTCATCAACACGATGAAGCAGGAGCCGATGGTCGAGCAACTGCTGCCCCTGGCGGCAGACAAGCTGAGCCAGACCGAAGATGAGAAGCGCGCCTACTCGTGGGATTACATCTACGAGCCCGACGCCCAGACGGTTGTGGAAGAGTTGCTCGTCCGCTACGTCGAAGCGCTGGTGTACCAGGCCGTGGCCGAGAACATGGCGTCGGAACAATCCGCGCGCATGGTGGCCATGAAGGCGGCATCCGACAATGCCAAGAACGTGATTGGCGAACTGCAACTGGTCTACAACAAGACCCGTCAGGCAGCGATCACGAAGGAACTGTCGGAAATCGTCAGCGGCGCGGCAGCGGTCTAAGGCGTCAAGTATTCAAGCTATCGGAGATACGAAATGAGTATCGGAAATATTGTGCAGTGCATTGGCGCGGTGGTGGACATCGAGTTCCCGCGTGACGCAATGCCGAAGGTGTACGACGCACTCGTGCTCGAAGAGGGCAACGACAAGTCGTTCGCCGAGAAGGGTCTGACCTTCGAAGTGCAGCAGCAGCTGGGCGACGGCGTGGTGCGTACCATTGCGCTGGGTTCCTCGGACGGCCTGCGCCGTGGCATGTCGGTGAAGAGCACCGGCGCCCCCATCTCCGTGCCGGTTGGCCACGGTACGCTGGGCCGCATCATGGACGTGCTGGGTCGCCCGATCGACGAAGCTGGTCCGATCGCCGCTGACGAAAAGCGCGCGATTCACCAGAAGGCACCGAAGTTCGACGAACTGTCGCCTTCGGTTGACCTGCTGGAAACGGGCATCAAGGTGATCGACCTGGTGTGCCCGTTTGCAAAGGGCGGCAAGGTGGGCCTGTTCGGTGGCGCCGGCGTCGGCAAGACCGTGAACATGATGGAGCTCATCAACAACATCGCCAAGCAGCACAGCGGTTTGTCGGTGTTTGCCGGCGTGGGCGAGCGTACCCGTGAAGGGAACGACTTCTACCACGAAATGAAGGACTCGAACGTGCTCGACAAGGTGGCCATGGTGTTCGGCCAGATGAACGAGCCGCCGGGCAACCGTCTGCGCGTGGCGCTGACCGGCCTGACCATGGCCGAGCGCTTCCGCGACGAAGGCCGCGACATCCTGTTCTTCGTCGACAACATCTACCGCTACACGCTGGCCGGTACGGAAGTGTCGGCACTGCTGGGCCGTATGCCTTCGGCCGTGGGCTACCAGCCTACGCTGGCTGAAGAAATGGGCAAGCTGCAGGAACGGATCACGTCGACCAAGACGGGTTCGATCACGTCGATTCAGGCCGTGTACGTGCCTGCGGATGACTTGACCGATCCGTCGCCGGCTACCACCTTCCTGCACCTGGACTCGACCGTCGTGCTGTCGCGTGACATCGCCGCGCTGGGTATCTACCCCGCCGTCGATCCGCTCGATTCGACCTCGCGCCAGCTGGATCCGCAAGTCGTGGGTACGGAACACTACGAAGTGGCCCGCCGCGTCCAGCAGACCCTGCAGCGCTACAAGGAACTGCGCGACATTATCGCGATTCTGGGCATGGACGAACTGTCGCCGGAAGACAAGCTCGCCGTGTCGCGTGCGCGTAAGATCCAGCGTTTCCTGTCGCAGCCGTTCCACGTGGCCGAAGTGTTCACGGGTTCGCCGGGCAAGTACGTGCCGCTGAAGGAAACCATCCGTGGTTTCAAGATGCTGGTGGATGGCGAGTGCGATCACCTGCCCGAGCAGGCGTTCTACATGGTTGGCTCGATCGACGAAGCCTTCGAAAAGGCCAAGAAGCTTCAGTAAGCGAGGTCTTTCGCCTTCACCGGTCGGGGTGGCATCGCCGAAAGGCAGCCACCCGGGCTGAAGGCGAATCACCGCTTCCTGTTTGCGGGAAGCAAACGCCTTCTGGAGAAAGGATCATATATGGCAACCATTCTTGTAGACGTCGTCAGCGCGGAGTCGTCGATCTTTTCCGGTCAGGCGAAGTTCGTTGCGCTGCCGGGCGAGTCGGGTGAACTCGGTATCCTGCCGGGCCACACGCCGCTGATCACGCGTATCCAACCCGGTGCGGTTCGCATCGAGAAGGAAGACGGCAGCGAGGAATTCGTGTTCGTTGCCGGCGGCATTCTGGAAGTCCAGCCTCAGCACGTGACCGTGCTGGCCGACACCGCCATCCGCGGTGGCGATCTGGACGAAGCCAAGGCCCAGGAAGCGAAGCGCGCTGCCGAGGAGCTGATGCAGAACCAGAGCAGCGATCTCGACCTGGCTCGTGCGCAAAGCGAACTGGCCGTGGCCGCCGCACAGCTGGCTGCAATCGCCCGCCTGCGTCGTAAGAAGTAAGCATTACCTGACTAACGCCGCGTCGTTGTTTTTTGAGCGTGGTCAGTAAAAAAGGCAGCCAGTTGGCTGCCTTTTTTTAAGTGCGCGCGCTATATTTTCGAGCCAGGACGGCAAAAAAAAGCGCGCGGGCCGGGGAGGCACCGCGCGGACGGGAAAATCCCTTCGAGGGGTCAATTCGAAGGAACGGGTTCGGTCCAGGAGTTTTACTTACAAGCGCAGCGGAACTTTCGTCTCCGCATGATCGGCGAGTTTCCCACTCTGGAATCTCAAGCCTCGCGCCGCCAGCTTTCCTGGTTGTCCGGATCAGCCACTTCTGAGAAGAGGCTGGTCTGGATAATTCGGGTTACTGCTAGGCTTTCTTCTACACCCCTTATTATTCAAGAGCTTAGCGGCGGGGGTGCCTCACACCAAGCGCTGGTCTGTCAATGCATTGTGGGGGAAACTTCTGGGCATGGCAGTAACAAAATGTATCGGTTTGCAAGAAGTTGAAAGCTAGCTGCGATATTTCCCGGCGTTTTAAACACTTTTGCGCAAATTTGAAACCGTTTTCATCACCTGAACGGCGCGCTGTCCCTTGGGAAAATGTAAATACATTTCGGGGCTAGTGTACTGAATGCATTACGTTTTTTAGGGCCGTGCTTAATTGGCATCCCTCCTTGGTAGGGTGGCTGCCATTTCGCTGCCAACGCTCTGTGCGATGCCGCATTCAGCGTTACGATTCGAAACGGTTCGTATTGCCGTTTTCCGAAGCGGTGGAGCCGCCGCAACTGCCGCTACACTGACGATCCTTCGTTATTCCCGATTTCTCCATGGCCATCGATCCCCAATTGCAGGCGTACTACCTTCGCATGGCTGAACGGTATGCGGGACAACCTCTTGCGGCGGATGCCGTGGCGCGTCGTGCGCGCTTCGAGGAGGTGGCGGCGCTGTCCATCCTGCCAGATCCGGAAGACATGCAAGTCAGCAACCTGGAGATCCCGGTCGACGGTGCGGCACTGCCTGTCCGCATATTTCGACCCGCGGCCAGCGCCCCGGCACGCCTGATTGTCTATTTCCATGGGGGAGGCTGGGTGGTTGGCTCGCCGGTGACCCATCACACGGTTGCCGCCTTGCTGGCCACCGATACGGGGTGCATCGTGGCGAGTGTCGATTACCGCCTGGCGCCCGAGTATGCGTTTCCGACACCATGCGACGACGCCGTGGCCGCCGTGCGATGGCTCGCGGCACAACGCGAAGCACTCGGCGCGACGCCAGACTTTCTGGCCGTCGCCGGCGATAGCGCCGGTGGTCATCTGGCCGCCGCGGCGGCGCGTGTCGTCAACGAGGAGGCCGGTGCGCCAGTGGTGAACGCCCAGTTGCTGATCTATCCGGTGGCCGCGCCTGTGCTGACGACGGAAAGCTACCGCGCCTTTGCCGAAGGGCCGGGCCTGACGCGCGACGAGATGTCATGGTTCTGGACACAGTACATCGGTGACGCCGCGTTGGCGCGGGGACCGGAACAGTCCGATCCGCGCATTCATTTGATGGCTTCGCCACCTGCCCAGTTGCCGCCAGCCACTGTGGTGATGGTCGCCGCCAACGACGTGCTGCGCGACGATGGCCTGGCCTACGCGGATTTCCTGGTGCGTCATGACGCACCGGTGACCACGATCGAGGCGAGCGGCATGACGCATGGCTTTGCGCGTCTGCAGCCGGAGGCGCCGCGTGCTCGCGAGTGGATGCGGCGCGCGGCGCAGGCATTCGTCGGCACCTTCGACGAACTCTGAGTCTGCTGCACCGAGCCCGCCGGACATGACGGGCATCACGGCCCCAGCCGTGGGAAGACCGCTGCGTTCCCGTAGAATGGCGGTCTTACGAGGATGACCATGACCGCATTGCAGAACGATACCTTCCTGCGCGCATTGCGCCGGCAGCCCACCGAACACACACCGCTGTGGCTGATGCGCCAGGCGGGCCGCTACCTGCCTGAATATAATGCCACGCGCGCGCGCGCAGGCAGTTTCCTGGGACTCGCCAAGAATCCGGCATATGCGACCGAGGTGACGCTGCAGCCGTTGGACCGGTATCCGCTGGACGCGGCCATTCTGTTCTCCGACATCCTGACCGTCCCGGACGCGATGGGCCTCGGCCTGTCCTTCGCTCAGGGCGAAGGCCCGCGTTTTGCACATCCGCTGCGTACCGAAGCCGATGTGGCGAAGCTGGCCGTGCCGGATATGTCGTCACTGCAATACGTGTTCGATGCAGTCAGCGAGATCCGCCGCGCGCTTGTGCAGGACGGTCGCCAGCGCGTGCCGCTGATCGGTTTCTCGGGCAGCCCATGGACCCTGGCCTGCTACATGGTGGAAGGCGGAGGCTCCGACGATTTCCGCACTGTGAAGGCCATGATGTATGGCCGGCCAGACTTGATGCATCGCATCCTGGAAATCAATGCCCAGGCTGTTTCCGCCTACCTGAACGCGCAGATCGAAGCCGGCGCGCAGGCCGTGATGGTGTTCGATACCTGGGGCGGTGCACTGGCCGACGGCATGTACCAGACGTTCTCGCTGGCCTATATGCGTCGGGTGCTGCAGGGCCTGAAGCGCGAGCACAACGGCGAGCAGATTCCCGTGATCGTCTTTACCAAGGGCGGCGGTATCTGGCTGGAGCAGATCGCTGATATCGGCCCGGACGCCATCGGCCTGGACTGGACCGTCAACCTGACGCAGGCTCGCCAGCGCACCGGTAACCGTGTGGCGCTCCAGGGCAACATCGATCCGACCGTCCTCTTTGCCCCGGAAGCGGCGATTCGCGAACAGGTGCGCAACGTACTCGACAGCTTCGCGGCAGGTGGTGGTAGCGATGGCCACGTCTTCAACCTGGGACACGGTATTTCGCAGTTCACGCCGCCTGAGAACGTTTCGATCCTCGTCGATGAGGTCCACGCTCACAGCCGCAAACTGCGCGCTACGCGGTCAGCCTGATTCTCTGTGCAGTCAGTTTCCCCGCGTCGCAACGATGTGATGGGTAAAATCCCATTTGTGGCGCAGGCGGCGCTAAAGGCGGGCTGTCAAGTAAACTATTTTGATTTTTATCGCCAAAAAGGTGCCAGGGGCTTGTTGTCAAGGCTTGACTTATGCACACCGATAGGTTTGCGGCGCTGCACGAGCGGGTAAGTCCTTAACTCACTTGGGGGAGGTTTGCAAGCCCTTGATTTATAAGGCTTTGAATCTTCTCCAAACGGGCTGGCCGGAGCGATGGAACCCTTGCCGTACGCGCCTTAGCGGGTGGTCGGCGCGACTTTTCAACAAAGTTATCCACAGGCATTTTCTGGCAGCGGCAAAACCTTCCATGGATCATCGACTTAGGGTCACATTTCAAGTTTTACTTTAAGTTGATGTTGCGCCGCACACAGACTTCCTCCAACGTAAAGTTCTCGACTGGCATGCACCGGATTCGCGCCATCGCCATGCACCAGTCGGGAGGGTGCGTGTGATCAGCCCCAACTCGCCAGGCACGGTAACTGTGGCGGATACCTTACAGACAACTGCTCCCACGTTGTCGTATCCCCGAATCGTCCGCGTGGCACTCGATACGCCGGCCGATGACTGCTTCGACTATCTCTCCGATGGCGCGGCCGCACCCGGGGAGCTGGTGGTCGTGCCGTTCGGCAAGCGCATGGTGGTGGGCGTCGCCGTTGCACTCGCAGACGATTCGGATGTGCCTTCGGACAAGCTCCGGCCCATTACGCAGCGGATCGGCTGGCTGCCCCCGCTCAACGACGAGTGGCTCGCCCTGGCCCGGTTCGCCGCGCGCTACTACCACCGTTGTCTTGGCGAGGTGATGCTGCCATCGCTGCCGCCGTCGCTGCGCGACGCGGAGACGTGGGAGCGGCTTGGCGTGCGCGCCCAGACCGTGCAGTACCGGCTGCGGCCCGGGTGTGCCGACGCGTTGCGTGAGGCCGCTCCCACTCGCGCCCGCACCGTGCGTGCCCTGGCTGAACTGCTGATCGCCGCGCAGGACTGGGTACGCCTGCCCGATGCGAGGGAAATCTGCGCGGCGGCACCGGCGCGCTTGGCTGAATGGGAGGCCGCAGGCTGGGTCGAGTGCGCGCACGCGCCGCAGATCCTGCTGGAGACGCGTGCAGACCTTGCGCCATCGCCTGCGCCGGCACTCCATGACGAGCAGCGCCGGGCGGTGGATGCCATCGCGGCTGCCGCGGGCTTCGCGGCCTTCCTGCTGCACGGTGTGACCGGCAGCGGCAAGACCGAGGTGTATCTGCACGCGATGGCGGATCGGCTCGCAGCGGACCCCTCGGCGCAGGTGCTAATGCTGGTCCCCGAAATCAACCTCACGCCACAGCTGCAATCCCGGATCGCCGAGCGCTTTCCGGACTTGCCGCTGGCCGTGCTTCACAGCGGCCTCGCCGATCAGGAGCGCAGCCTCCAATGGCTGGCGGCGCACCGGGGTGAGGCGCGCATCGTGCTGGGCACCCGGATGGCGGTGATGGCGTCGATGCCGAACCTCAAGCTGATCGTTGTCGACGAAGAGCACGATACGTCCTACAAGCAGCAGGAAGGGTTGCGCTACTCGGCGCGCGACCTCGCGGTCTGGCGGGCGAACCAGCTCAAGGTGCCGATCGTGCTGGGGTCGGCTACGCCTTCGATGGAATCCTGGCAGCGTGCCGAGCAGGGCGCGTATCGCAAGCTGGTGTTGCGCGAACGCGCCCAGACCGATGCCGCGTTGCCGACCGTTCGGCTGATCGATCTGAATCACGAGCGTCAGCGTCAGCGCGAACTGTTCGAGGGGCTGTCGGTGCCGTTGCTCGATGCGATCCAGCATCGGCTCGATCGCGGCCAGCAGAGCCTGCTGTTCCTCAACCGGCGAGGTTATGCACCGGTGCTGGCCTGCGATAGCTGCGGCTGGCTGTCGGGTTGCCCGCGCTGCTCGGCGTACCTGGTGCTGCATCGACCGGAACGGCGGCTGCGCTGCCACCACTGCGGGTTGGAGTCGCCGGTGCCACACCATTGCCCGGACTGCGGCAATGTCGATGTGGCGCCGCTCGGGCGTGGTACGCAGCGAATCGAGGAAGCGTTATCCACACGTTTTCCACAGGCTCGCATCGCGCGCATCGATGCCGATTCCACGCGCAAGAAGGGCAGCGCGCAGGCCATGTTCGATGAGGTTCATGCGGGCGAGGTCGATATCCTCGTGGGCACCCAGATGGTGGCCAAGGGCCACGACTTCCAGCGCGTGACGCTGGTCGGCGTGGTCCACCCCGACGCCGCCATGTTCAGTCACGACTTCCGCGCGGCCGAGCATCTGTTTGCGTCCTTGATGCAGGTGGCCGGACGGGCGGAAGTCGTGACTGAAC
>NZ_SCMX01000003.1 GCF_005503625.1 Cupriavidus sp. 2SB
CCCTCTCCCCTGCCCCTCTCCCAGAGGGAGAGGGGAAAAACACAATCAGACTACGACGGTCTGTGCTTGCCCTTCGGCGCGAGCCTCGATCGCACCGATCTGCCATACCGCTTCACCAGCGGCTTGCAGATGGCGAATCGCGCGTTCGGCGTCTTCCTTGGCGACGATCACGACCATGCCGATGCCGCAGTTGAACACGCGGTGCATTTCGGCGTCGGCCACGTTGCCTTGTTGCTGGAGCCACTGGAACAGCGGCGGCAGCGTCCAGGCGTCCTTCTTGATGACAGCGGTCAGGTTGTCGGCCAGCACGCGCGGCACGTTTTCGGTCAGGCCGCCGCCGGTGATGTGGGCCATGCCCTTGACCGGCAGGGTTTCGATCAGCGACAGCAGCGGCTTCACGTAGATGCGCGTCGGCGCCATGATGGCGTCCTGCAGGCGCTGACCGTGGAAGTCGGCGTTCAGGTCCGGCTTGGCCACGTCGAGGATCTTGCGCACCAGCGAGTAACCGTTCGAATGCGCACCCGACGAGGCCAGGCCCAGCACCACGTCGCCCGGCTGGATCGTCGAACCGTCGATGATCTTCTTCTTTTCCACGGCGCCGACCGCGAAACCGGCCAGGTCGTATTCGCCGTCCGGATACATGCTCGGCATTTCAGCGGTTTCGCCGCCGATCAGCGCGCAGCCGGCCAGTTCGCAACCATGGGCGATGCCCTGGATCACGGTGGCGGCGGTGTCCACGTCCAACTTGCCACAGGCAAAGTAGTCCAGGAAGAACAGCGGCTCGGCGCCCTGCACGAGGATGTCGTTGACGCTCATCGCCACGAGATCCTGGCCCACGGTGTCGTGGCGGTTCAGTTGGAACGCCAGCTTGAGCTTGGTGCCCACGCCGTCGGTGCCCGAGACCAGCACCGGCTCCTGGAACTTCTTCGACAGTTCGAACAGCGCGCCGAACCCGCCGATGCCGGCCATCACGCCTTCGCGCATGGTGCGCTTGGCAAACGGCTTGATACGGTCGACCAGGGCGTCGCCGGCTTCGATGTCAACACCGGCATCGCGGTAGGAAAGGCCTGCCTGGCCGGCGGTCGGGGATGCGCTCATGAGAACCTGCTTGTCTTTGAGGAGGGTGAAGTGCTGAAATCATCACCTATTAATCACACTCCGATGCCATTGAGGCGAATCGGGCGCGGATCGAGGGCGCGACTCCAGTAAAATCGCGATTTTAACGGATACAGGCTCCCGGCGACCAGTGCCACACTGCCAGCCCTGCCCCGCGTACGCCAAAGTCACGGCTGAAGCCACCTTTTCGCCCTATTTGAAGTTTTTGACTTAATTCGCCCCAGTCACGCGCGCCATGTCTTTGCGACCCTCCCACAAGCAGTTGTCACTCGAACTGGGCAGCCCTCCGCCGTCCACGTTCGAGAACTTCTTCGTGGCCGCCAACCGGGAACCCGTGCAGCGGCTTCGCGAGCTGCCCGGCCTCGTGGCGCGCGAGCAGGCCCATGACCGCCTGTTCTACCTGTGGGGCGAGGCGGGTTCGGGCCGCACGCACCTGCTGCATGCCGTGTGCGACGCCGCGCTGCATGGGGGCCTGAACTGCCGCTACCTGAGTCCGCACCACGCGCTGTCCGATTTCATCTTCGACCCGTCATGCCAGTTGTATACGGTGGACGATGTGGAATTGCTGGACGAAGCACGCCAGATCGCCGTGTTCTCGCTCTACAACGAAGTACGGGCGCATGTGCGCTGTGCGATCGTGGTGGCGGGGAACCTGGCGCCCCGCGCCATGCCCGTGCGTGAAGATCTGCGCACACGGCTGGGCTGGGGCTTGGTGTACCAACTCGAATCGTTGTCCGACGATGACAAGATGGCCGCCCTCGTCCAGGCGGCACGCGAGCGCGGGCTCCAGCTTGCGCCGGAAATTCCGCACTGGCTCGTCACGCGCCACTATCGCGACATGCCCAGCCTGATGGCCCTGCTGGACGCCCTCGACATGTACGCGCTGGAGCGCAAGCGCGCCGTGACACTGCCGCTGCTTCGGGAGATGTTTGCCGAATTTCGCGAGTAGATGTCCGCCAGCGCTGCCATCCCGGCGCGCTGGCACAAAACCCGCTCCCAACCTGCGCCGGGACAACCCGCCCGCCTGTTGCACCTTAATGTAAAATCGCGCCCCATGAATCTGGCACTGTTTGACCTCGACCACACCCTGATCCCGACCGATAGCGACCATGAATGGGGCCGCTTCCTGGTCCGCATGGGCGTCGTCGACGAGGAATCCTATCGTCGCAAGAACGACGAGTTCTATAGCCAATACAAGGCTGGCACGCTCAATATCCAGGAATTCCTGCGTTTTGCGCTGGCCCCGCTGGCCGCCAATCCGCGCGATCGCCTGGACCAGTGGCGTGTGCGCTTCATGCACGAGGTCATCGAGCCCGTCATCACGCCGCAGGCCAAGGCCCTGGTGTACAAGCACCTGGAAGCGGGCGACCTGTGCGCCGTGGTGACTGCCACCAACAGCTTCGTCACCGCCCCGATCGCCCAGGCGTTCGGTATCAAGCACCTGATCGCCACCGAACCCGCCACGCTCGACGGCAAGCCGGAGAGCCCCTTCACGGGCGAAGTGTTCGGCGTACCGAGCTTCCGCGAAGGCAAGATCACGCGCGTCAACAGCTGGCTGAAGAGTTTGGGCGCCAAGTGGGAAGACTTCGGCACCACTACGTTCTACAGCGATTCGGCCAACGACCTCCCGCTGCTGGAAATCGTCAGCGAGCCGGTGGCCGCCAACCCTGACGATCGCCTGCGCAACCGCGCAGCCGAGGCCGGCTGGCGCATCATGGACCTGTTCTGACGTGATCAAGAAGCTCATCAACCGGCTGCTCGGCAAGCCGGGCCCCAAGCAGCGCCGCATCGGCCGCGCCCATACGCCGCGCGTGGTCGGTGTGGACGAACATCGCATCGACCCGACGCTGATCTCGCGCAACGCGGTCAAGGTTACGTCCACGCTCCAGCAGGCCGGCTACCAGGCCTTCATCGTGGGCGGCGCCGTCCGCGATCTGCTGCTCGGCATCAAGCCCAAGGATTTCGACGTGGCGACCAACGCCACGCCCGATCAGGTACAGGCGCTGTTCCGCCGCTCGCGCATCATCGGCCGCCGCTTCCAGATCGTGCACGTGACGTTCTACGGCGGACGCGACCAGGAAATCATCGAAGTCTCGACGTTCCGCGCCCTTGTGGATGCCGTGGCCAGCGAGACGCTGCCCGAAGGCCGCCGCCTGAAGCGCGCCGAGCTCGACACCAAGACGCATGCGATCGACGCCAGCGGCCGTGTGCTGCGCGACAACGTCTGGGGCTCGCAGGCCGAGGACGCCGAACGCCGCGATTTCACGATCAACGCGATGTACTACGATCCGGCCGCGCAGACCGTGCATGACTACCATCACGGCATGGAAGACATCCGCGCGAAGACGCTGCGCATGATCGGCGATCCGGTCACGCGCTATCGCGAAGATCCCGTGCGCATGCTGCGCGTGGTGCGCTTTGCGGCCAAGACCGGTTTCGGCATCGATGAAGATACGCGCGTGCCCATCGCCGAACTGGCGCCGCTGATCCATAACGTGCCGAGCGCGCGCCTGTTCGACGAGATGCTGAAGCTGCTGATGTCCGGCCACGCCTGGGCATCGCTGCAGGAGCTGCGCAAGGCTGGCCTGCACAAGGGCCTGCTGCCGCTGCTGGATGTAGCGATCGAGCAACCGATGGGCCAGCGCTTCGTGCAGCTTGCCCTGGATAACACCGACCGTCGCGTACAGGCCGGCAAGCCGGTTTCGCCGGGCTTCCTGTTCGCGTCGCTGCTGTGGCACCACGTGCTGCAGCGCTGGACCAAGCTGCGCGAAGGCGGCGAGCATCCGATCGCCGCGCTGAACACGGCCATGGACATGGTGCTGGAAAAGCAGACCGGCCAGTTGGCCATCCAGCGCCGCTTCGTGACCGACATGCGCGACATCTGGGGCATGCAGCCGCGCTTCGAGAAGCGCGTGGGCCGCATGCCCTTCCGCCTGCTCGAATCGCCGCGCTTCCGTGCCGGCTACGACTTCCTGCAACTGCGCTGCGAGGCTGGCGAACAGCCGGCTGAACTGGGCCAGTGGTGGACCGATTTCCAGAACTCGCCGCCTGACGAGCGCGAGGCGCTGATCCAGTCGGTGAAACCTGCACGTGGCAAGGGCAACAAGGCCGTGGACGCAGGGGGTCCGGAGGTGGCGGACGAGGTGGAAGGCGAAGCGCCGGCACGCAAACGGCGCCGTCGGCGGAGTCCCCGGAAATCGGATACAGTGTCTTCCCGCAGCGGGGCGGATTCTGCCGACGGCGACCAGGCCGCGGAGGGGTCACGCCGCGCCCAGCCGGAGGAATAACATGACGCTTGCCTTCATCGGCATTGGCGCCAATATGGGCGATACGCGCCAGGCGCTGAAAGACGCCATCGTGTGCCTGGCCCAGCAGGTCGGCATCACGGTGGCCGCCCGGTCCTCGTTCTATCGGACCGCGCCGGTCGATGCCACGGGCAACGACTACTGCAATGCCGTAGTGAAGGTCGAGACGACGTTCACGGCGGCGCAACTGCTGCGCATCTGTCACCACATCGAGGACCAGTTCGGCCGCGAGCGCCCGTTTCATAACGCGCCCCGCACGCTGGACCTCGACCTGTTGCTGTTCGGCGATGTCTCGATCGATACCGAGACACTGACTGTGCCGCACCCTCGCATCACCGAGCGCGCCTTCGTGCTCGTGCCGCTGCTGGAACTCGATGCCGCGCTGGAAATTCCAGGCCGTGGCCGCGCCGCCGATTTTGTCGCTAACGTCAGCAATCAGCGCATCGAGAAGCTTTCCTCATGCAAATGCACGCGGCTGCAGGAAGGCGGCACGGCGTCGTGAGACGCCTCACACGCGCTACGCCACGGAGCATCTGAACCATGCTCGACCATCTGCGCCGCATCGTCGTGGAAGGCCCGATCGGATCGGGCAAGACAGCGCTGGCCCAGCGCCTGGCGCAAACGCTGCGTGCCGGCGAACTGCCCGACAGTGCGCGTCACAATCCCTTCCTCGAACGCTATTACCGCGAACCGCAGCGCTATGCGCTGGCCATGCAACTGGCCTGCCTGAATCAGCGCGCCACCCAGCTTCAGCAGTGGCATGCGGCAATGCTCGCCGGCCATCGGATGATCGGCAATTTCCTGTATCCGCGAGACCGTCTTTATGCGTCGCTGACGCTCGAAGCCGACGAGTTGGCGCTCTACGACACGCTGGCGGCACGGCTGCAAGTGCCGACGCAGCGCGTGGACCTTGTCATCATGTTGCAGGCCACGCCGTCGCTGCTGCGCGAGCGCATTGCGCGCCGGGGCCTGCCAGGCGAAACCGGCATCGAGGAACAGTATCTGCAACGGCTCACCGATGCCTACGGCGAGATGTTCCACACGTACGATGATGCGCCCGTCATGATCGTCGATACCGCCCACTTCAATCCGGTGGACAACGACGGTGATTTCCGTACACTACTGTCGCGCATCGAGAACATGCGGGGCCGCAGAGCCTTCCTGAATCTCGCTGCGTCCTGAGTCGCTGCAGCACCATACGATAACGACAACGGCCGCCGCCGGTGCGCACCTTCCGCACATTCCGGCGTACAACCTGGCCGCCACTCCTACGGGCACTGCCATGAGTTACCTCCTCGAACCCTCCCGCAAGACCATCACCGCCCCGAAACTGCAGGCCATGCGCGACGCCGGCGAAAAGATCGTCATGCTGACCGCGTACGACTCCAGCTTTGCCGCATTGCTCGACTACTGTGGCGTTGAAATGATCCTGGTCGGCGACTCGCTCGGCAACGTGATGCAGGGCCAGCAGACCACGCTGCCGGTCACGCTCGATCACATGGTCTATCACACCGAGTGCGTGGCGCGCGGCAACCAGACCGCGCTGCTAGTATCGGACCTGCCCTTCGGCACGTACCCCACGCCCGAGAAGGCGTTCGAGAGTGCCGCCGCACTGATGCGCGCGGGCGCGCAGATGGTGAAGATCGAAGGCGGGGAATGGGCTGCGCCCATCGTGAAGTTCCTCGTCGAGCGCAGCATTCCGGTGTGCGCACACATCGGCCTGACGCCGCAGTCGGTGCACGCGTTTGGCGGATTCAAGGTGCAGGGCAAGACCGAGGCCGGTGCCGCGCAACTCAAGCGCGATGCACTGGCGCTGCAACAGGCCGGTGCCCAGGTGGTGCTGATGGAAGCCGTGCCAGCCAAGGTGGCAGGCGAAGTGACCGAGTTGCTGACCGTGCCGACCATCGGCATCGGTGCCGGTGTGGACTGCACGGGCCAGGTGCTGGTGCTGCAGGACATGCTGAACATCTACCCTGGCCGCAAGGCCAAGTTCGTACGCAACTTCATGGACGGGCAGACGTCAATCGAAGCGGCGGTGCGCGCGTATGTGGCAGCGGTGAAGGACGGAAGTTTTCCGGCGGTGGAGCATACGTTTGCGGCGTGAGCGCGCCTCCATCCCACTGGTTGTCTCCCCTCTCCCGCACCGCGGGAGAGGGGAACAGGTTAGTGCGATACGAGGCGCAATACCGCCCGCATCACCCCTCGCAACGCATTCACCAGGACGATCTGTCCTGCCCGCAGCACCATCTCCCGCGTGATCGTCGCCTTAACCACCGGCCCATCGATCAGCGCATCGCCCTCTTCCAGCACCACCGCGCGCATGACGCCGGGCAGGATGTCCGCCGACAACGGTGGCGTCATCCACTGCCCATCCACCTGGACGAATACCGATGAGCGGCCGCCTTCGAGCAGTTCGTCGCGTGTGTTGAAGAACAGCGCGTCGAACGCGCCGTGTTGCTCGGCGGTCTGCCAGCCGGCGTCGTAGGTGGCGCGTGCGCTGAGTTTGTGTCGGCGCAGGACATCTGAGACCGGCAGTCGTTGCGTTGCGAGTTCCACCGCTACGACGCCATCGAGCAAGGCTACCAACGCGCCATGTGCGAAGGTGAGCGTGCCGCGTTTGTCGACGCTCATCCGCAGGCGCCAGTCGCCATTGCCGAGACGTGCCGCTTCGGCTTGCAATGCGGCGCGCGTGGCGGAGAGGTCGAGTGCAAACCCGAATGCGCGCGCCGATGTCGCGATCCGCTGCAGATGCCGCTCGGCATGTCGCACGTCGCCATCGCATGCATGCATCGTCTCGAACAGCGTGAAGCCGGGGTCGTGCAAGGTCAGGAAGCGTGCCTTCCAGCCGCACTCGGCAAACTCGTCATCGGCCACGCTGTCATGGACGATGCCGCCGCCGACGCCCATCTCGGCGCGACGCAAACCCTCGGGATTCGCTGCACCCAGCACCAGCGTGCGGATGGCAACGGACATGCCGAAGGCACCAAGCGGCATGCTGTCCGATGGCGCATCAAGCCAGCCAATCGAACCGGTATAGAGGCCACGCGGCGAGTCTTCCAACTCGGCGATGATCTGCATGGTGCGACGCTTCGGCGCACCCGTGATCGAGCCGCAGGGGAACAGTGCCTGCATCAGTTCGCCGAACGTCGTGGCCGGGCGCGCGGTGGCCGTCACCGTCGAGGTCATCTGCAACACGCGGCCGAATGGCTCTACGACGAACCGATCGGGCACGGCCACGCTCCCCGGGACAGCGACACGGCCCAGGTCGTTGCGCAGCAGATCGACGATCATCACGTTCTCGGCGCGATTCTTGGCGTCGGCGGCCAGCGCCTTCGCGGCCTGCCCATCCTGCTGCGCGTCGCCCGAACGTGGCGCGGTGCCTTTCATCGGACGCGCGACGAGATGTCCTTCGCCATCGTGTGCCACGAACAACTCCGGCGATAGCGACAGCACCCATTCGTCACCGGGCAACTGCGCCAGCACACCGAACGGGACCGGCTGCGCGGCACGCAGCGCCGCATAGAACGCCACCGGATCACCGAATGTGCCGAATCGAAGACGCTGCGTGAAATTGACCTGATAGGTATCGCCGGCCTCGATGTAGGCGTGGATGCGGGCGATGGCATCGGCGTACTGCTGCGAGGTCAAGTTGCCGGCGATGTCGATGGCGCCAGCGGGGCCGGACGCCGCACGTTCGTCGACCCACTGGGCCGCCTGGCTCGCGTCGAGCATCGACAGGTTGCGGAACCACAGCAGGCGCAGCGCGCCATCGTGGAACGGCAGGTCATCACCGACATGCACCGGCGCACCGACCAGCGCGCCGCCAAATTCATAAGGGGCGAACAGCGTGACGTGGAGGCCCGCACGCCAGCCTGCATCGAGCAGGATGTCGAGTGTGGCGGTGTCGGCACCGGGCTGGACGCGATCCTCGCGAACGAAGTCGGTGTAGAGGCGCGAGGCGGCTACGCCGGGGGCGTGGGCGTCGTCGAGGAGGACGAAGGGGGTCGTTTGCAAACGGGTTCAGGCGTGGTTGGTGATTCGAACGCTGGCCCTCCCCCCAGCCCCTCTCCCGCACAGCGGGAGAGGGGAGCGAACCCACGGCGATTCGAATGCCATCGGTTTTCTCCCCTCTCCCGCTAGCGGGAGAGGGGCGGGGGAGAGGGCCAGCCTTTCAAACACCCACAATACATAAAAAAACCGGCCACGTTTATCACGTAGCCGGTTTCATCGTTCGCAGCAGTGCGCGATCAGCTGAAGAACCCCTTCACCTTGTCCAGCCAGGATTGCTCTTGCGGGCTGTGGCGCGAGCCGCCATCGTGTACCGAGCGATCGAACTGGCGCAGCAGTTCCTTCTGCGCGTCGGTCAGCTTGATCGGCGTTTCCACGTTCACATGCACGTACAGGTCGCCCGGATAGCCCGAGCGTACGCCCTTGATGCCCTTGCCGCGCAGGCGGAACGTCTTGCCGGCCTGGGTGCCTTCCGGTACCGGGAAGCTGACCCGTCCGTTCAGCGTGGGCACCTCGATGTCGCCGCCCAGTGCCGCGGATGCGAAGGAGATCGGCATCTGGCAGTGCAGGTCGTCGCCATCGCGCTCGAAGACCTCGTGCTGCTTGATGTGGACTTCGACGTACAGATCGCCGGGAGGGCCGCCGTTGATACCCGGCTCGCCGTTGCCCGACGAGCGGATGCGCATGCCTTCATCGATACCAGCCGGGATCTTGACCTCAAGGGTCTTCTGCGACTTCAGCTTGCCCTGACCATGGCACTTGGTACACGGCTTGGGAATGAACTTGCCGCTGCCGTGGCACTTCGGGCAGGTCTGCTGCATCGTGAAGAAGCCCTGCGACACGCGTACCTGACCCACGCCATTACACGTCGGGCAGGTCTCCACCGACGAACCCGGCTCGGCGCCGTTGCCGTGGCAGTGTTCGCAGTCGTCCCAGTGCGGCACGCGGATCTGCGCCTCGTGGCCGTGTGCGGCCTGCTCCAGCGAGATTTCCATGCTGTAGCGCAGATCGGCGCCGCGATAGGCTTGCGGACCGTTGCCGCGACGTCCACCGCCAGCCTGCTGACCGAAGATGTCGCCGAAGATATCGCCGAATGCCTCGGCAAAGCCGCCGTTGCCGAAACCACCCGCGCCGAAGCCGCCGGCCATGTTCGGGTCCACGCCGGCATGGCCGTACTGGTCGTAGGCCGCCTTCTTCTCGGGGTCCGAGAGCATCTCGTAGGCCTCTTTGACCTCCTTGAATTTCTCTTCGGCTTCCTTGTTGTCCGGATTACGGTCCGGGTGGTACTTCATCGCGAGCTTGCGATAAGCCTTCTTGAACTCGTCGTCGCTCGCGTCCTTGCCTACCCCGAGCACTTCGTAGTAGTCACGTTTTGCCATGGTGGCTCATACCTGATGGGCCCGGCGGGCCTTGAAACCCCGCCGCGCGATAAGCAAAAAAGCCGAGCGCGGTGTCCGACCGTGGTTTTCACCGCAAGTCAGACCACCGTCGCCCGGCGTCGGGACGGGCAGCGGCGCCGGCATCACCCGCGCCGCCGCCCCCTCCCGCTTACTTCTTGTCGTTCACTTCCTTGAACTCGGCGTCCACGACGTTATCGTCCTGCGGCTGCGCCTGTTGCTGGGCGCCGGCTGCACCGGCAGCGCCTGCGGCACCGGCTTCACCCGCCTGCGCCTGCATGTCGGCGTAGACCTTCTCGCCCAGCTTCTGGCTGACTTCCGACAGCGCAGCGACCTTGGCATCGATCTCGGCCTTGTCGCCGCCGCGTGCGGCGTCTTCCAGTTCCTTGATCGCAGCTTCGATCTTTTCCTTCTCGCCGGCTTCGAGCTTGTCGCCATGCTCGGTCAGCGCCTTGCGGGTCGAGTGGATCAGACCATCGGCCTGGTTGCGAGCGTCAGCCAGCTCGCGGGCCTTCTTGTCTTCCTCGGCGTTGGCTTCGGCGTCCTTGACCATGCGCTGGATCTCGTCTTCCGACAGACCCGAGTTCGCCTTGATCGTGATGCGGTTTTCCTTGCCGGTGGCCTTGTCCTTGGCGCCCACGTGCAAGATGCCGTTGGCGTCGATGTCGAACGCGACCTCGATCTGGGGCGTGCCGCGCGGCGACGGCGGAATGCCTTCCAGGTTGAACTCGCCCAGCAGCTTGTTGCCGCTGGCCATCTCGCGCTCTCCCTGGAACACCTTGATCGTCACGGCCGGCTGGTTGTCGTCGGCGGTGGAGAAGACCTGGGCGTGCTTGGTCGGGATGGTCGTGTTCTTGGTGATCATCTTGGTCATCACGCCACCAAGCGTCTCGATACCCAGCGACAGCGGCGTCACGTCCAGCAGCAGCACGTCGGTACGGTCACCCGACAGCACCGAACCCTGGATAGCAGCGCCCACGGCCACGGCTTCGTCCGGGTTCACGTCCTTGCGGGCTTCCTTGCCGAAGAAGTCGCGCACCTGCTCCTGCACCTTGGGCATACGCGTCATGCCGCCCACCAGGATCACGTCGTCGATGTCGCTGACCTTGACGCCGGCATCCTTGATCGCGGTGCGGCACGGTTCGATCGTGCGCGTGATCAGTTCTTCCACCAGCGATTCGAGCTTGGCGCGCGTCATCTTCAGGTTCAAGTGCTTGGGACCCGAGGCATCCGCCGTGATGTACGGCAGGTTGATCTCGGTCTGCTGCGCGCTCGACAGTTCGATCTTGGCCTTTTCAGCGGCTTCCTTCAGGCGCTGCAGGGCCAGCACGTCCTTCGACAGATCCACGCCCTGTTCCTTCTTGAACTCGGCAATGATGTAGTCGATGATGCGCTGGTCGAAGTCTTCGCCGCCCAGGAACGTATCGCCGTTGGTCGACAGCACTTCGAACTGCTTCTCGCCGTCCACGTCCGCGATCTCGATGATCGAGATGTCGAACGTACCGCCGCCGAGGTCATACACGGCGATCTTGCGGTCGCCCTTCTCGTTCTTGTCCAGGCCGAATGCCAGTGCGGCAGCCGTCGGCTCGTTGATGATCCGCTTGACTTCCAGACCGGCGATGCGGCCAGCATCCTTGGTGGCCTGGCGCTGCGAGTCGTTGAAGTAGGCCGGCACCGTGATCACGGCTTCGGTCACCGGCTCGCCCAGGTAGTCCTCGGCGGTCTTCTTCATCTTGCGCAGCACTTCGGCGGATACCTGCGGCGGTGCCAGCTTCTGGTCACGCGCGCCTACCCATGCGTCGCCGTTGTCGGCCTTGACGATGGCGTACGGCATCAGGCCGATGTCCTTCTGGACTTCCTTCTCTTCGAACTTGCGGCCAATCAGGCGCTTCACGGCGTACAGCGTGTTGCGCGGATTCGTGACGGCCTGGCGCTTGGCGGGTGCGCCAACCAGGATCTCGCCATCTTCCATGTAGGCGATGATCGAGGGGGTGGTGCGAGTGCCTTCGGCGTTCTCGATGACCTTCGGGGCGTTGCCTTCCAGAATCGCGACGCAGCTATTTGTGGTACCGAGGTCGATACCGATGATCTTACCCATAGTGTTCTCTCCTATTGAGCCCTGTCTCTCGTCAGGGACTGCAATTCAACCTGAGTGCGAAATGTGGCCGGTCGAGGCCATTTCAAGGGCGTAATCCGCAATTCCGAGTAATTTTCTCAGCTTATGGCGCCCTCACCCCATTTCGCTTGAAAGTAATTCAAACGTCACTAATCAGGACTTTCTCTCCCGCTGCCACAGCACGTCGGTACCGCCGGCAGCGCGGTTCAACACCCGGGACAGCACGAAGAGCAGGTCGGACAGCCGGTTCAGGTACTGGCGCGGCGCGTCGTTGAGCGGTTCAGTGGCGCCCAGGTCCACCAGCGCGCGCTCGGCGCGGCGGCACACGGTGCGGCAGACATGGGCCTGCGCGGCAGTCCGGCTTCCGCCTGGCAGGATGAACTCCGCCAGCCGGGGCAGCGCGGCGTTGTAATGCTCCAGCCATTCGTCGAGCTGCGCCACCTGAGGCGCCTGCAGCAGCGTGTAGCCGGGAATCGACAGCTCGCCGCCCAAATCGAACAGGTCATGCTGGATGTGGAGCAGCGCGCTGCTCACGTCCGGCGGCAGGCCGTCCTCGGCCAGCAGCACGCCGATATGGCTGTTCAGCTCGTCCACGTCGCCAATGGCGGCGATGCGCAGGCTGTTCTTGCCCACGCGGCTCCCATCGCCCAGGCCCGTGGTGCCAGCGTCGCCGGTGCGCGTGGCAATCTTCGACAGGCGGTTGCCCATGCCGGTCTCCTTGGTGTCGGTTGTGATGGTTTTCAGAAAGTGGCGCAATTATGGCGCGCTTCCCGCCCGGATTGACCGCTGATCGGCCGTCGGCTGCAAATTGCCGGGCCGGCAGGTGACGCGCACGGTGTGGGGGAGTCGTAGAATAGCGGGCATTCCCTTGCATACAGAGCCGAACGGCCCCGACGGAGACCCGCATGAACCACCCCACCCCTGCCGCCGCGCTGGCGCGCCGTCCGTTTCCGTCCGAGCTGGCCGATGCCCTGACCACCCGCTTTGGCGACCGGTTCACAACCTCGAATGGGGTACGCGAGCACCACGGGCGCGACGAATCGCCCTTTGCCCCCGCCCTGCCCGATGCCGTGGTGTTTGCGCACTCCACCGAGGAAGTGGCCGAGGTCGCCCGGCTCTGCAACGCGCACAACGTACCGCTGATTCCCTACGGCGCGGGCTCCTCGCTCGAAGGCCATCTGCTGGCCGTGGCGGGCGGCGTGAGCCTCGATCTTTCGCAGATGAACCGCGTGCTGGCCGTGCAGCCCGAGGATCTGACCGTAACCGTGCAACCGGGCGTCACGCGCAAGCAGCTGAACCAGGAAATCAAGGACACCGGCCTGTTCTTCCCGATCGATCCTGGCGCCGATGCGTCGCTGGGCGGCATGTGTGCCACACGGGCCTCGGGGACCAACGCCGTGCGTTACGGCACGATGCGCGACAACGTGCTGGCACTGACCGTGGTTACCGCCGACGGCCGCGTCATCCGCACCGGCACCCATGCGCGCAAATCGTCGGCTGGCTACGACCTGACGCGCCTGTTCATCGGCAGCGAAGGCACGCTGGGCATCATCACCGAAGTCACCGTCAAGCTCTACCCGCAGCCAGAGGCCATCTCGGCGGCGGTCTGCGCGTTCCCGGGCATGGGCGATGCCGTGCGCGCCACCATCCAGACCATCCAGCTTGGCGTGCCCGTGGCGCGTGTGGAGTTTGTCGATGCGCTGGCCATCCGCGCGATCAACCGCCACGACAATCTGACGTTGCCGGAAACGCCGCACCTGTTCTTCGAGTTTCACGGCACCGAAGCCGGGGTGCGCGAGCAGGCCGAAACCGTGCAGGAAATCGCGGCCGAGCATGGTGGCAAGGGCTTCGAATGGGCCACGCGCCCCGAAGACCGCTCGCGGCTCTGGAATGCGCGCCACACCGCGTACTTCGCCATGCTGCAACTGAAGCCCGGCTGCAAGTCCGTGACGACCGATGTCTGCGTGCCGATCTCGCGCCTGGCGGACTGCGTGACCGAGACCGAGCGCGATCTCAATGCGTCGTCGCTGCCCTGCCCGATCGTCGGCCACGTCGGCGACGGCAACTTCCACGTGGCGATCCTGGTCGATCCGGACAAGCCAGAGGAAATGGCCGAGGCCGAGGACATCAACCGGCGCATTGTGCAGCGCGCGCTGGCGATGGGCGGCACCTGCACCGGCGAGCACGGCGTGGGCCTGCACAAGATGGGTTTCCTCGTGCAGGAGCACGGCGAGGATGCGCTGGATCTGATGCGCGCCATCAAGGACGCGCTCGATCCGAATCACATCCTGAACCCCGGCAAGATCTTCAACGCCGCGCGCTGAGGCCGGCGCCATGGCATCCGTCTTCCAGCGTGTTCCGCCGCTGCACCTGCTGATTGCGTTCGAATCCGCCGCACGGCTTGGCAGCTTCGCGCGTGCGGCCGAGGAACTCTCGGTCACGCCGAGCGCGGTCTCGCACCGCATCAAGAACCTGGAGGAACTCTGGGGCGAGGACCTGTTCGTGCGCTCCAATGCCGCGCTGCGGCTCACCGCCGCCGGCATGCGCTACCACCGCAATGTGGAGGATGCGCTGAAGTCCCTCAACGAACTTGCGCGCCCCGAGTACAACAAGCTGCGCACGCGGCTGCGCGTGGCCATCCCGCCCACGTTCGGCCGCCAGCACCTGGTGCCGCGGCTGCCGGAGTTCCAGGCGCTGCAGCCGCACATCGATCTCGAACTGCACCTGTCCGTGCCGTTCCTGGACGTGAAGGCAGAGGACACCGATGTCGAGATCCGCTACGGCACCGGGCGCTACCACGACCTCAAGACCACGAAGCTGCTGGTAGAGCCGGTGTTCCCGGCGTGCGGCCGCGAATACTACGAGCGCGTGAACGGCTTCGCGATCACCAAGCCCCAGGATCTGCACAATCTGACGCTGCTGCGCAGTCCGCTGGAGCCGTGGCGCCCGTGGTTCGAGACAGCCGGCCTGGAGTGGCCCGAGCCGCAGACCGGTGCGCAGTTCAACGACATCGGCCTGATGCTGGAGGCTATCGTGTCCAACCAGGGCGTGGGACTGGTGCGGCAGCGCATGGCGCGGCAGTGGCTGGCATCGGGCCAGATGGTGAAGATGCTCGATGTGGAATCGGTCTCGCCGCACGGCTACTACATCGTCGAACGCGAACAGGCGCCGCTGATGCCCGAAGCGCGCGCGTTCATCGACTGGCTGCTCGGGCTGGACTGGTAGCGGCGCAGCCACTACGCTGGAAGAGGTCTCCGGGCGTGCTGCGTTCTCCACGCGGCATGAACCATTTTGATCGGCCTGCCGTGCCGAATTCATGTGCGTTGACGTGCGCTCGGCGCGTGGGCTGCGCTATAGTCGGCCGTCCCCCTCCCCGGCCGCAGGCACGCAGTACATGCGCCGCGCCCGGTTCGTCACAGGAGTCACCATGAACGCACCGCAAGACGCACAAACCGTGGCGGGCGAATCCGCCGAGGCCCGTCGCGCCTCCTTGCTGGCACAGCTCGCCAGAATCCTGCCCGATGCCGCCATCCTCTGGAAAGCCGAGGACACCGTGCCTTACGAGTGCGATGGCCTGGCCGCGTATCGCCAGGTGCCCGACGCCGTGGTACTCCCCGACACCGAAGCCCAGGTCTGCGCCGTGCTGCGCCTGTGCCACGAACTCGGCGTGCCGGTGGTGCCGCGCGGTTCGGGCACGAGCCTGTCCGGTGGCGCGATGCCAATTGCAGGTGGCCTTGTGCTCTCGCTGGCGCGGTTCAAGCGCATCGTGTCGGTGGATCCTTATTCGCGTACCGCCGTGGTCCAGCCCGGCGTGCGCAATCTCGCCATCTCGGAAGCCGCGGCCGCGCATGGCCTCTACTACGCACCCGATCCTTCCTCGCAGATTGCGTGCTCCATCGGCGGCAACGTGGCCGAGAACTCGGGCGGCGTTCACTGCCTCAAGTACGGCCTGACGGTGCATAACGTGCTGCGCGTGCGTGGCGTGACGATGGAAGGCGATGTGGTGGTCTTCGGCTCCGAGGCGCCCGATGCGCCGGGACTTGACCTGCTGGCCGCCGTCATCGGCTCCGAAGGCATGCTCGCCGTGGTCACCGAAGTCACGGTCAAGCTCGTGCCCAAGCCGCAACTCGCGCAGGTCATCATGGCCAGCTTCGACGACGTGGAAAAAGGCGGCAATGCCGTGGCCGACGTGATCGCCGCCGGCATCATCCCGGCCGGCCTGGAAATGATGGATCGACCCGCCACAGCGGCCGTGGAGGAATTCGTCAAGGCGGGCTACGACCTCGATGCCGCCGCGATCCTGCTGTGCGAATCGGACGGCACGCCCGAGGAAGTGGCCGAGGAAATCGGCCGCATGAGCGAGGTATTGCGCGCCTCCGGCGCAACCCGCATCACGGTGTCGCAGTCCGAGGCGGAGCGCCTGCGCTTCTGGAGCGGCCGCAAGAACGCCTTCCCGGCGGCGGGTCGTATCTCGCCCGACTACTACTGCATGGACGGCACCATCCCGCGCAAGCACATCGGTACGCTGCTCAAGCGGATCGAGGAGATGGAACGGAAGTACAGCTTGCGATGCATCAACGTGTTCCACGCGGGCGATGGCAACATGCACCCCCTGATCCTGTTCGATGGCGGCGACGTTGACCAGTGGCATCGCGCCGAGCTGTTCGGTTCCGACATTCTCGAGACCTGCGTGGAACTGGGTGGCACGGTCACCGGCGAGCACGGCGTGGGCGTGGAGAAACTCAACTCGATGTGCGTGCAGTTCTCGACGGCCGAGCGCGAGGCATTCTTCGGCGTGAAGGCCGCCTTTGACCCGGCCAGGCTGCTGAATCCGGACAAGGCCATCCCCACGCTGGCCCGCTGCGCCGAGTACGGCAAGATGCACGTCAGGCGCGGATTGCTGCCGCATCCGGACCTGCCACGGTTCTGAACCACCGGGCAAGGTTGCGGGAAAGCGGCGTGCCGCGTGTTTCCGTTACCCAACCGTCCGATATGCCACAACGCAACCTCAACGCCCTCAACCGCCAACGTCTGGGCCAACCCGAATCGGGCTGGCGCCAGCGCTGGTACACGATCATCTTCGAAGCCGACACGCGCCAGGGTCGACTGTTCGATGTGGTTCTGCTCGTGGCCATCATGGCCAGCGTGGCCGTGGTGATGCTCGACAGCATCCCGAGGATCAACGCGCGCTTCGGCACGCTGTTCACGGTCCTCGAATGGATGTTCACGCTGCTGTTCACGGCCGAGTACATCATGCGGCTGTCCGTGGTGCGACGCCCGCTGCGCTATGTGTTCAGCTTCTACGGCATCATCGATTTCATCTCGATCATGCCCACGTGGGCCTCGTTCTTCGTGCCCGAACTGGCGTTCCTGATCGACGTGCGCCTGCTGCGCCTGATGCGCGTGTTCCGGATCCTCAAGCTCACCGTCTACTTTGAGGAAGCCGAGGTCCTGGCCCGGGCGCTGTCCAACAGCCGCCGCAAGATCTTCGTGTTCCTCGGCACGGTGTGCATCATCACCGTGATCCTCGGGACCGTGATGTACGTGGTGGAAGGGCCCGAGCATGGCTTCACCAGCATCCCGCTCAGCATGTACTGGGCCGTGGTCACGCTGACCACGACGGGCTTCGGCGATATCGTGCCGCGCACGCCAATCGGCCAGTTCATCACGTCGCTGACCATCCTGCTGGGCTACGGGATCATTGCGTTCCCGACTGGCATCGTCGGCGCCGAGCTCGCCGCCAGCATCATCAAGCGACCGTTGACCACCCGCTGCTGCGAGCATTGCCTGACCGAGGGGCACGAGCCCGACGCCAATTACTGCAAGCATTGCGGCACGGCGCTACCCGAGTACCAGTCCGATTCGAAACTCGAAGGCGCGCTCGACAACGCCCCACCCCCGAAGCGGCCTCGACGCTGATCCCACACGCATTCCAATAACGATACCCACGCCCCTCATGCAAGCCACTCTCGACGCCACCCTCGGAGTCTTCCGCGATGCGATCCGCCAGGCCGGCGACAGCCGCACGCCGCTGCGCCTGCGCGGCAGCGGCAGCAAGGACTTCTATGGCCAGGCGCTGGCCGGCAACGTGCTCGACACCCGTGCGTATCGCGGCATCGTCGAATACGACCCAGCCGAACTGGTGATCACGGCGCGCTGCGGCACGCCGCTGCGGGAGATCGAGGACGTGCTGGCCGAGCGGCGCCAGATGCTGGCTTTCGAGCCGCCCCACTTCGCCGCACGCGGACAAGCCAGCGAAGCCACGCTGGGCGGCGCGGTGGCCGCCGGGTTGTCGGGACCGCGCAGGCAGTCAGTGGGGGCGCTGCGCGATTTCGTGCTCGGCGCGCAACTGATGGATGGCCAGGGCGAGATCCTGAACTTCGGCGGACAGGTCATGAAAAACGTGGCCGGCTACGATGTCTCGCGGTTGCTGGCCGGATCACTCGGTACGCTTGGCCTCATCACCGAGGTCTCGCTGAAGGTGCTGCCCGTGCCGTTCGACGATGCCACGCTGCGTTTCGCGATGTCGCAGGCCGACGCCATCGACCAGCTCAACAAATGGGGCGGCAAGCCGCTGCCGATTGCCGCCTCTGCGTGGCATGACGGCGCGCTGCATGTGCGATTGAGCGGTGCCACGGCAGCGGTCTGCGCGGCGCGCGACAGCCTGGGCGGCGAGGTGGTCGACAACAGCCACACCCAACTGCTGTGGTCTGCCTTGCGCGAGCAGACGCACCCGTTCTTCGGCCCGGCGCACGATGCCAACGCCGCGCTGTGGCGCATTGCCGTGCCCACCGTCACGCCGCCGCTGGACCTGCCGGGCGCGCAACTCGTGGAATGGGGCGGCGGCCAGCGCTGGTGGCTGGCGCCCGACGATAGTGCCGCTTCCGCTGACCATGTCCGCGCAGTGGCCCAGGCGGCGGGCGGACACGCCACGCTGTTCCGCAATGGCGACAAGTCAGTGGGCGTATTCACGCCACTGGCCACGCCACTCGCCGCGATCCACAAGCGACTCAAGGCCACGTTCGATCCGGCCGGCATCTTCAATCCGCAACGCATGTACAACGGGCTCTGATCCGGCGCAACACGTCAGACGCACAGGCCCATATAACGATCCCCCACCATGCAAACCACCCTGGCCGAATTCCTGCGCAACACGCCCGAGGGCGAAGAAGCCAAATCGATCGTCGGCAAATGCGTGCACTGCGGTTTCTGCACGGCCACCTGCCCCACCTACCAGTTGCTGGGCGACGAGCTGGACGGCCCGCGCGGCCGCATCTACCTGATGAAGCAGGTGCTCGAAGGCAATCCGGTGACCGAAAGCACGCGGCTGCACCTGGACCGCTGCCTGACCTGCCGCAATTGCGAATCGACCTGCCCTTCTGGCGTGACGTATGGCCGGCTGGTCGATATCGGCCGGCAGATCGTCGACGAGCGGCTGGAAGCCCAGGGTGTACAGCGTCCGCTGGGGCAGCGCGTGATGCGCTGGGCGTTGCGTGAAGGGCTGACGCGTCCGGCGCTGTTCGGCCCGGCGCTGAAGCTAGGGCAGCTGGTTCGTCCGATGCTGCCGCAGACCCTGCGCAACAAGGTGCCGGCGCATCCCACGGCACCCGGCACGTGGCCGCGCAACATCCACGCACGCAAGATGTTGTTGCTCGACGGTTGCGTGCAACCCGCGATGTCGCCCAACATCAATGCCGCCACGGCACGCGTGTTCGACAAGCTCGGCGTGGAATTGATCGTCGCGCCCCAGGCCGGCTGCTGTGGCGCAATCCGCTTCCACACGGGCGACCATCCGGGCGGCCTCGACAATATGCGCGCCAACATCGACGCATGGTGGCCGCAGATCGAAGCCGGCGCCGAGGCCATCGTCATGACGGCATCGGGCTGCGGTGCGATGGTCAAGGATTACGGCCACCTGCTGCGCGACGATCCCCAATACGCCGAGCGCGCTGCACGCGTATCGGCGCTGACGCGTGACCTTTCCGAACTGCTGCCAGCCTTCACCGACGACCTGCACAAGCTCGCCGGCGCCGTCCCGCGCGATGGCCGACGCGTGGCCTGGCATCCGCCCTGCACGCTGCAGCACGGCCAGCAGATCCGCGGCAACGTGGAAGCCCTGCTGACGCGCCTCGGCGTGGACGTGCGCCTTTGCGCCGACAGCCACCTGTGCTGCGGCTCGGCCGGTACGTACTCGGTGCTGCAACCGGAACTGTCGTACAAGCTGCGCGATGACAAGCTGGCCAAGCTGCAGGCCACGGCGCCGGAATCGATCGTCACGGCGAACATTGGTTGCATCACGCACTTGCAGAGCGGGACGGAAACGCCGGTGATGCACTGGGTGGAATTGGTGGATCGGATGGTGACTGTGTGATTTTCCCTCTGGTTTTGCTCCCCTCTCCCGCGCGCGGGAGAGGGGAGCAAAACCGTGGGAGACGGGACACCTCATCGGCACCTTGCACGCATCTTGTACGGGAGTACCATGTCGGCAATTTTGGAAATCCCAAGTTGCCCCCATGCTTCAGACGTTTGCCATTCTGCTGGTCTTTCAGACCGTGGGAGAGGTGATCAGCTACGCGCTGCGCCTGCCCGTTCCTGGCCCCGTGATCGGGATGTTGCTGCTGTTCGGCTGGCTGGTGTTCGACAACCGGCTGTTGCCCGTGATCCAGGGTTCGGCCAATGAACTGCTGAAGCACCTGTCCCTGCTGTTCGTGCCTGCCGGTGTCGGCATCATGGTGCACGCCAACCGTATCAGCAGCGAATGGATGCCGATCATCATCGCGCTCGTTGTCTCCACCTGGGTGGCGATCGCGGTTACCGCGCTGGTCACGCGCGCGCTGATGCGCAAGCCGCCTGCCACCCCAACTGTGCCCAACGAGGGAGCGCAGCCATGATGTCTCCGCGCCTCAACGAAATCTGGGTCTATCTGGCAGCAAGCCCGCTGATCGGGCTGACCGCCACGCTGATCGCCTACGTCTTCGCGTTCCGCATCTATGAGCGCGCGCGATTCTCGCCACTGGCCAACCCCGTGATGATCTCGGTGGCACTGCTCGTCACCGTGCTGACCGTAACTGGCACGCCGTACAAGACGTATTTCGATGGCGCGCAGTTCGTCCACTTCCTGCTTGGACCCGCTACCGTTGCGCTGGCGGTGCCGCTCTATACCCAGTTGCCGAAGCTGCGCAGCAACGTGCTGCCGCTGTTGATCGGGCTGGTGGCGGGTTCGTTGGCGGCTGTCGTGTCGGCGGTGGGCGTGGCATATGCGCTGGGCGCGTCGCCAGAGGTCGTGCGATCGCTGGCGCCGAAGTCGGTGACGATTCCGATCGCCATGGGTGTGTCGGAGAAGATCGGCGGACTGCCTTCGCTGACCGCTGTGCTGGTGATGGCCACCGGCATCATCGGCGCGATCAGTGCCACGGGGTTGCTGAACCTGCTGCGCGTGCGCGACTACACAGTACGCGGCTTCGCCACGGGCGTGGCCGCGCATGGCATCGGCACGGCCCGCGCCTTCCAGGTCAGCCAGGAGGCCGGCGCGTTTGCCGCCCTCGGCATGGGACTCAACGGCGTGCTGACGGCCATCCTCGTTCCCGTGCTGGCCACCTTCATGCCGCGCTGATTCTCACCGTTCGATCAGACGCCCGGGTCCGCGAGCAGCGATTCGATGTCGCCGCGAATCTCGTCGGGCTTCGTCGTTGGCGCGTAGCGCTTGAAGACCGTGCCGTCGCGGCGCAGCAGGAACTTGGTGAAGTTCCACTTGATGGCCTGCGTGCCGAGCAGGCCGGGCTTCTCGGCAGTCAGCCACTTGTAGAGCGGATGGGCGTCGCTTCCATTCACGTCGATCTTTCCGAACATCGGGAACGTGACGTGGAAACGCGACTCGCAGAACGCGCCGATCTGCTCCGCATCGCCCGGCTCCTGCTTGCCGAACTGGTTGCACGGAAAGCCCAGCACATCGAAACCCTTCGTCTGATACGTATCCTGCAACGTCTGTAGGCCCGCATACTGCGGCGTGAAACCGCACTCGCTGGCCGTGTTGACGATCAGCAGCACCTTGCCGCGAAAATCGTCGAGCGGCACTGGCTTGCCCGACAGCGAACTGGCTTCGAATTCGTAGACATTGGCCATCATGGGCTCCTCGGAATGTGAAACGGGTCAGGCCGAAGAATACTCCGCCTGACCCGTCCAGGGTGAAGGGTGAAGCTTGAACGCTGCCGTACTGGTCAGATAACGTTCAGATGCTCCGTACCTGCACCGAGATCGGTATCGCGATGGCGCGCACTGTGCAGCTTGATCATCAGTCGCAGGTCATTGAGCGAATCGGCGTTCTTGAGCGCATCCTCGTACGTGATCTTCTCAGCCTCGTAGAGCTCGAAGAGCGCCTGATCGAACGAGATCATGCCCTGCTCGCGGGATTTCTTGATCACCTCCTTGAGCTCGGCAATCTCGCCCTTGAAGATCAGGTCGGCCACCAGCGGCGTGCCGATCATGATTTCCACGGCCGGCACCCGGCCCTTGCGACCCGCGCGCGGCAGCAGGCGCTGCGAGATCATCGCCTTGAGGTTCAGCGACAGGTCGATCAGCAACTGATGGCGCTTCTCCTCGGGGAAGAAGTTGACGATGCGGTCAATGGCCTGGTTGGCATTGTTCGCGTGCAGCGTAGCCAGGCACAGGTGGCCCGTTTCGGCATACTGCATTGCGTACTCCATCGTCTCGCGGTCGCGGATTTCGCCGATCAGGATCACGTCGGGCGCCTGACGCAGCGTATTCTTGAGCGCGATGTGCCACGACTCCGTATCGATACCGACCTCTCGCTGCGTCACGATGCAGTTCTGATGCGCGTGGACGTATTCGATCGGGTCTTCGATTGTGATGATGTGCCCGTACGAGTGCGCATTGCGGTGGTCGAGCATCGCCGCCAGTGAAGTGGACTTGCCCGAACCCGTTGCCCCCGTCACGATCACAAGGCCGCGCTTGGACATCACGATGTCCTGCAGCGACTTCGGCAGGTCCAGATCGTCCACGGACGGGATCTGCGTGTTGATCGTCCGCACCACCATGCCGGCCCGGCCCTGCTGGATGAACGCCGACACACGGAAGCGGCCCGCATTGGGCGCCGTGATCGCGAAATTGCACTCGCGCGACTCTTCGAACTCCCTCACCTGCCGCTCGTTCATGATCGAGCGCACCAGGCCCAGCGCCTGCGTCGGATTCAGCGGCTGCTGCGAGACCGGCGTGATCTTGCCATCCACCTTGATGGCCGGCGGGAATTCGGAGGTGATGAACAGGTCCGAGCCGCGGTTGTTCACCATCAGCTCAAGCAAGTCGTTGATGTACTTCGATGCAGATTCGCGGTCGAGCATAGTCACTCCGTTTCACTTGGAAACTGGTTCAGGAGGGAGCGTAGCGGTTCTGACCAGGCGCGCGGCCGCAGACAGTACAAACAGTACGGCAAGGCCGCGCAACGACGCCAGAATCCTCCTGAAGCAGTTTCCTCAGCCCATGAAGGCGTCGGGGTTTTTGGCAATCGCCCGCGCATCGTTGTAGTTGATCGACCCGCGCTTGATCAGGTCACTCAGGCCCTGGTCCAGCGTCTGCATGCCCATGCCGCTGGAGGTCTGCATCATCGAGTACATCTGCGCGATCTTGTTCTCGCGGATGAGGTGTCGGATGGCCGGCGTGGCGATCATGATCTCGTGCGCGGCAATCCGGCCGTTGCCATCGCGCGTCTTGAGCAGCGTCTGCGAAATCACCGCTTCGAGCGATTCCGACAGCATGGTGCGGACCATGTCCTTTTCTTCGGGCGGGAACACGTCCACCACCCGGTCGATCGTCTTGGCAGCGGAACTGGTGTGCAGCGTGGCAAAGACCAGGTGGCCCGTTTCGGCCGCGGTCAGTGCCAGCCGGATGGTTTCCAGATCGCGCAATTCACCCACCAGGATCACGTCCGGGTCTTCACGCAGTGCCGAGCGCAGTGCGTTGGCAAACGAGTGCGTGTGCGGACCCAGTTCGCGCTGGTTGATCAGGCTCTTCTTGGACTCGTGCACGAATTCGATCGGGTCCTCGACCGTGAGGATGTGGCCCATGTCGCTATCGTTGCGGTGATCCACCATTGCGGCCAGCGTGGTGGACTTTCCCGAGCCCGTAGGTCCGGTCACCAGCACCAGCCCGCGCGGCTTCATGCAGAGATCCGCGAACACCGCCGGTGCCCGGAGATCGTCGAGCGTGAGTACCTTCGACGGAATCGTCCGGAACACGGCGGCGGCGCCGCGCTGCGTGGTGTAGGCATTGACCCGGAAGCGGGACAGGCCAGAGATCTCGAACGAGAAGTCGATTTCCAGCCGTTCCTCGTACATCTTGCGCTGCACGTCGCTCATGATGTCGTACACCATGGCGTGCACATCCTTGTGCGTCATGGCTGCGACATTGATGCGGCGCATATCGCCGTGAATCCGCACCATCGGCGGCATGTCAGCCGAGAGGTGAAGATCGGAAGCCTTGTTCTTGACCGCGAAGGCCAGAAGCTGTGCGATGTCCATCTATAATGACCCCACCCTAAAAACCCGCTTATTGTTTTACTTCTTGATATATATGTTCGCCGGATTATGTCTGTAATCGCCGCCAACTTGCAAGCCGTGGAAAGTGACATCGCGGCGGCTGCACAACAGGCGGGAAGACCCGCTTCGGAGGTCGCCTTGCTGGCCGTTTCCAAGACCGTTCCGGTGGCCAGGATCCGCGAGGCATATGAGGCCGGACAGCGCGCGTTCGGCGAAAACTATGTACAGGAAGGCGTGGAAAAGATCGGGGCGCTGGACGATCTGCGCGGCGGCATTGTCTGGCATTTCATCGGACCGTTGCAAAGCAACAAGACCCGCGTGGTGGCCGAGCAGTTCGACTGGGTACATGCCATCGACCGGCTGAAGATTGCCGAGCGGCTCTCCGCCCAGCGGCCGGCCGGCCTGGCACCGCTGCAGGTCTGCATCCAGGTGAATATCAGCGGTGAAGACACCAAGAGCGGCGTGGCGCCCGATGAAGTGCCTGCGCTGGCCCAGGCCATCGCAGCCTTGCCGAATCTCCAACTGCGTGGGCTGATGGCAATTCCGGCGCAGGCGAACGATCCGGTGGCACAGCGCCGGCCGTTTGCCGATTTGCGCAGGTTGCTTGATCAACTACGCCAATCCGGGCTAAACGTGGACACGCTCTCGATGGGCATGTCTGCAGACATGGACGCGGCCATTGCCGAAGGCGCCACGCTCGTGCGCATCGGTACCGCGATTTTCGGCGCGCGGGGCTGACTGCCCCAACGGGTCCGCGCCGGCCCCCGAACCCATGACAAGAACGCCAGCCGATCCAGCCAATGGCGGCGCGCTGGCAGACCAGGAACTTTGATGCTCGATTCCCTCACCTTTGGCTTCCTTGGCGGCGGCAACATGGCCTCCGCGCTGATTGGCGGCCTGGTGGCCCGTGGCGTACCCGCCGGTTCGATCCGCGTGGTCGACCCCTCCGAAGACGCCCGCAAACGTCTGGCACAGGCGCCGGGCGTCCATGCACTGGCCGCTCCGGACGCCGCATTCGGCGCCAGCGACGTCATCGTGCTGGCCGTCAAGCCGCAGCAGTTCCGCGACGCCCTGGCTCCGCTGGAAGCCCTGCTGGGCGACAGCCTGATCATCAGCGTGGCGGCTGGCATCCGCCTGCAGGACATGGCCCGCTGGCTCGGCCGTACCCGTCTGGTGCGTGCCATGCCGAATACCCCGGCGCTGGCCGGCATGGGCATGACCGGACTGGCGGCCGCCCCGGGGCTGTCCGAGGCCGACCGCGCCGTCGCAAGCGCCGTGGCCGAAGCCGTGGGCCAGTGTGTCTGGGTCGACAACGACGACCAGATCGACGCCGTCACCGCCATCTCCGGCAGCGGCCCGGCCTACGTGTTCTATTTCGTGGAAGCGATGGAACGCGCCGCCATGGAAATGGGACTCTCCGCCGAACAGGGCCGCCAGCTTGCGGTGGAAACCTTCCGCGGCGCAGCGGCGCTGGCCGCCGAGTCGCCCGAGCCCGTGTCGCTGCTGCGCGAGCGCGTGACATCGAAGGGCGGCACGACCTACGCGGCGCTGACGGCGATGGACGCGAGCGGGATGAAGGAAGCGTTTGTGAAGGCGATGCACGCGGCTGCGGAGCGCGGCCGGGAGATGGGGGCGGAATTCGGGAAGGATTGAGGGGTAGTCCACTCCGCTTGTTACTCCCCTCTCCCGCTTCCATTCTTTCTCCCCTCTCCCGCTTGCGGGAGAGGGGCGGGGGTGAGGGTTGGCCTGTGGTGAACGGAAGCGTTTGTCACGGGCGACACGCTTGCCCTCACCCCCAACCCCTCTCCCTGAGGGAGAGGGGAGCAAACTCAGCGGAGTTTAGGGGCTTTGCGCTTACCTCATCCAATACGCCCCAAACGTCCCAGCAAACACACAGGCCCCCAGCCAGTTGTTATGCCGGAACGCCGCGAAGCATTTCATCCGGTCGCGCTCGCGGATCAGGGTGTAGTGATAGCCAGCGAGAACCGCCGCAGCCGCCAGCCCCGCGAAGTACGGCCAGCCCAGTTCCAGCAGCAGTCCAGCCCAAGCCATCAGGCCCAGGAACACCGCGTAGCAGATCATGATCGCGGCCACGTCAAAGCGTCCGAACGTAATGGCCGAAGTCTTCATGCCGAGCAGCAGGTCGTCATCGCGATCGACCATCGCGTAAGCGGTGTCGTAGGCCACGGCCCAGAACACATTGGCTGCCAGCATCAGCCAGGCCACAAAAGGCACCTGGCCCTGGATAGCCGCGAACGCCATCGGGATACCGAAGCCGAACGCGATGCCCAGATAAGCCTGCGGGATGGCGAAGAAACGTTTGAAGAAGGGATAGGTGCCGGCCAGCACTGCCGCCACCACGGCCAGCCACTTGGTCAGCCCGTTCAGCGGCAGGATCAGCAGGAACGACACCACGGTGAGCACGCCCGCCACCATCAGGGCTTCCCAACTCGCGATCAGGCCGGCGGTCAGCGGTCGTTCCTTCGTGCGCTTCACATGGCGGTCGAAATCGCGGTCTGCCCAGTCGTTCATTGCGCAACCCGCCGAGCGCATCAGGAACGTACCGACGAAGAAAATCCAGAACATCTGCCACGAAGGCGGCCCCCCATCGGCCATCCAAAGCGCCCACAGCGTGGGCCAGAGCAGCAGAAGCGTGCCGATGGGCTTGTCGATGCGCACCAGCCGCGCGTAAAGCGCGAGGCGGCTCGGGTGTCGGGGGGCGGCAGAGGGTTGGGACATGGCGGACTTCGTAGCAATCTGTAAAGCAAAAACGCGCCCCGGCATGGTTTGCCGGGGCGCGTCGTACCGGATCAACCGGTCACTGGCCGATGAGGATCAGGCCAGCAGCGAGCGCAGCATCCACGCGGTCTTCTCGTGCGTCTGCATGCGCTGGGTCAGCAGGTCGGCCGACGGCTCGTCGCCAGCAGCATCGATAGCCGGGAACAGCGAGCGCGCGGTGCGCACCACGGCTTCCTGGCCCTCCACGAGCTTGCGGATCATGTCCGTGGCTTCGGGCACGCCCTCTTCCTCGGCGATCGACGACAGCTTGGCAAACTCGCGATACGTGCCCGGTGCCGGGTAGCCCAGCGCGCGGATACGTTCGGCGATGGAGTCGACGGCCAGCGCCAGCTCGGTGTACTGCGTCTCGAACATCGTATGCAGGGTGTTGAACATGGGACCCGTCACGTTCCAGTGGAAGTTGTGGGTCTTGAGATAGAGGGTGTAGGTGTCAGCCAGCAGCTTGCTGAGCCCTTCCGCGATCTTCTTGCGGTCCTTGTCCGAAATACCAATATTCACGCTCATCTCATTCTTCTTTGCCATGGTGTTTCAGCTCCATTTTTTGTTCAAGCACGAGGATCGGCGTCCGCCGCCGGTTGCGAACATGATGGCGGACAAGACGGCGATCATTATCGCACCAGGATCACGCCGCGAGGAAGGTCAGACCCCGTGCCGCGTCGAGGAACATCGCCATTGCCCCCAGCGCGACAATCGCCATGCCGATCTCCTTGCGCACCACCTTGCGGCGCAGCCGGGCGGCATCGCCGGTGCGCGCCAGGCGCTGTTTAGTGGCCTGCGCCTGCAATTGCCGGAATTCGGAAACAAAAAGATCAACCATTGCCATGTTGTGCTCCCCATGCGGTCACTGGAGGTCTTGCGCCGCTGCAAGCAGCACCGCAAGACCCGATGGAATGGAGTGTATGCATCAACTACTAATGTGACTATTCGATAATTTAAAACTATTGAATAGGCTGGGGCTATGTTGGCCGGACGGCGTTGGCGGGAAATAAAAAACGGCAGGAGAACCCTGCCGTTGGCGATGGATTATCGAAAGGCTGTCAGGCCGCCACTGCCTCGACGGCGGACGCATCGGAGAGTCGGCGCACGCCGGACAGATCGCACGCGGCCACGGCGCGGGCCAGGGCCTCCATGGCCGGCAGACGCGTGAAACTCTTGCGCCATGCCAGAACCACGCGGCGGTCTGGCACCGGATCGGCAAACGGCACATAGGCCAGCAGGTCGTTACGCGGCTTCAGGTCCGGCACCGACGTGCGCGGCAGCACGGTGATACCCACGCCGCTGGCCACCATGTGGCGAATCGTCTCGAGCGACGATCCTTCGAACGTCTTCTGGATACCGTCGGCGGCCTGCGAGAAGCGCGACAGTTCCGGGCACACGCCCAGCACGTGATCGCGGAAGCAATGCCCGCTGCCAAGCAGCAGCATGGTCTGCTGCTTGAGCTCGTCAGGGTCCACCTTGGCCTGTTCGGCCAGGGCGTGCCCGCGCGGAACAGCCACCACGAACGGCTCGTCATAGAGCGGACGCACGGTCAAACCCGAATCCGGGAACGGCTCGGCCATGATCGCGCAATCGATCTCGCCCTGCTTGAGCAGTTCTATAAGCTTGTTCGTGTAGTTCTCCTGCAGCATCAACGGCATTTGCGGCACGGTGTCGATCATCTGCTTGACCAGCGCCGGCAGCAGGTACGGCCCGATCGTGTAGATCACGCCCACGCGCAGCGGACCGGCCAGCGGATCCTTGCCCTGCTTGGCGATTTCGCGGATCGCCATGGTCTGCTCCAGCACACGCTGAGCCTGCGCCACAATCTGCTCGCCAATCGCCGTCACCGACACCTCGGAGGTGCCCCGCTCGAAGATCTGCACGGTCAGCTCGTCTTCCAGCTTCTTGATGGCGACTGACAACGTTGGCTGCGATACGAAGCACGCCTCGGCCGCACGGCCAAAATGGCGCTCGCGCGCAACGGCGACGATGTACTTCAGTTCGGTGAGCGTCATGATTAATCAATTCCGGTTAGGCGATAGATTTTAGCTTCGATTCCGCCGTCTGTCAGATCGACGAAGTAATGTCAGGCATACATCACTTCGCTGACGCATCAAACATTCCGCGAACAACGCTAGGCCTTCAGAAAGTGTTCCCGACCGCCAAGCCAGCGCGAGAGATGCGCCTCCACAGCCTCCGGGAACCGGGCGAGCATCAGCTCAGCAGCTTCCTGCGCGGGATCCACCAGCCAGGCATCGGTCTCCAAATCGGCAAACCGGAGCATGGCCTCCCCCGACTGGCGCGCGCCGAGGAACTCGCCGGGACCACGGATCTGCAGGTCGCGCCGCGCGATCTCGAAACCGTCGGTGGTCTCACGCATCGTGGCCAGCCGTTCCTTGGCCGTGGGCGACAGCGGGGCCTGGTACATCAACAGACAGACGGATTCCGCACTGCCCCGCCCCACCCGGCCGCGCAACTGGTGCAACTGCGCCAGCCCGAAACGCTCGGCATGCTCGATGACCATTAGCGAGGCATTGGGTACGTCCACGCCCACCTCGATCACAGTGGTGGCGACCAGCACCTGCATGCGGTTCGCGCTGAAATCTTCCATCACCGCCACCTTCTCGACGGGCGGCAGCCGGCCATGCACCAGCCCGACGCGCAGGTCGGGCAGCGCGGCCACCAGCGTTTCATACGTCTCCACGGCGGTCTGCAACTGCAACGCCTCGCTTTCCTCGATCAGCGGACAGACCCAGTAGACCTGCCGACCTTCGGCGGCGGCATGATGCACGCGCTCGATGACTTCATCGCGACGCGCATCGTTGACCAGCCGCGTGACGATCGGCGTGCGGCCTGGCGGCAGTTCGTCGATCACGGACACGTCGAGGTCCGCGTAGTAGGTCATCGCCAACGTCCGGGGGATCGGCGTGGCCGACATCATGAGTTGATGGGGCGCCTTGTCCGATGGAGCCGTAGCATCGGCTGCCCCCGCCTTGCCGCGCAGCGCCAGCCGCTGCGCCACGCCAAAGCGGTGCTGTTCATCGACCACGGCCAGCCCCAGATTGGCAAAGCGCACGCCGTCCTGAATCAGTGCATGGGTGCCGATCACCAGCTTGGCTTCGCCCGATTCGGCCAGCGCCACGGCTTCGCGCTTCGCCTTCGCCTTGAGGCTACCCGCCAGCCACGCTACAGGCACGCCCAGTGGCTCCAGCCATGCCGAGAGTTTGCGGTAGTGCTGTTCGGCCAGGATTTCCGTGGGTGCCATCAATGCGGCCTGATAACCGGCATCGATGGCCTGGCACGCGGCCAGTGCCGCCACGATGGTTTTGCCGCTGCCCACATCGCCTTGCAGGAGCCGATGCATCGGGTGCGGCAAGGTCATGTCGGCGGCGATTTCCTCCACCACGCGCTGCTGCGCGCCGGTCAGCTTGAACGGCAACGCGGCCAGGAAGCGGGTCAGCAGGCCATCCGCGCGACGCGGCATTGATGGCGCATTCTTCTCGCGCCGGGCCGCCTGCGAGCGGCGCAGCGATATCTGCTGGGCAAGCAGTTCGTCGAACTTGATGCGGATCCACGCCGGATGCGAGCGATCGGCCAGCGCGGCTTCGCTCTCCTGCGGCGGCGGGTTGTGCAGCAGCCGCAGGCAATCCATCAGTGGCGCCAGCTTCAGCGACGCCAGCGGGCCGCGCAGCACCGGTTGCGGCAATGTCTCGGGCATCGGCGTCCGAGACAGCGCGCCACCAATAGCCTTGCGAAGGTAGGCTTGCGAAATGCCGGCCGTGGCGGGGTAGACCGGCGTCAGGCGATCCGGCAGGGCCTCTTCGGCCACCACGGGGCGCACCGTCGGATGAACCATCTCGGCACCGAAGAAACCGCCACGGATCTCCCCGCGCACGCGCAGCCGCACGCCCTCGGCCATCTGTTTGGTCTGGCTGCCGTAGAAGTTCAGGAAGCGCAGCGTGAGTTCGCCGGTGTCATCGGCGATCTTGACCACGAGTTGCCGACGCGGTCGAAATGTCACCTCGTTGGAGACCACTTCGCCCTCGACCTGCGCCGCCAGCCCAAGCCCTGCGCGCCGGGTGGCCTCGCCGATGGTTTCCAGCGTGGTCTCGTCCTCGTAGCGCAGCGGCAGATGCAGGACGAGGTCGACGGGCCGGCGCAAGCCGAGCTTGGCCAGCCGGGCGGCGGCCGTGGACGGCTTGGCCGCGTTCGGCCCCGACCCATCCTTGGCTGGGGTGGACTTGCCACGCCGGGCCGGTTTGCCGGGGGCCTCAGCGTGTGCGGGTTCGTCGATCGGATCGTTGGCGGTGCCTGGCATCAGCGCGGGAATATGGAGATCACAAGCGGGGCGTGGGCAGCGCGGGGCGCCCAAGCCTTACAATATCGGATTCGCCGATTGTACCCATGCCATGCCGATGCCTGCGGCAGCACTCCGTCACGAGTGCCGCCCGCGCATCGTTTTGCGTGGCCGCGCCGTTTGTCAAACCCATGCTGACTCTGTCCGATTTCGATTTCCCGCTGCCGCCCGAACTGATCGCGCAGTCCGCCCTGCCCGACCGTAGCGCCAGCCGCCTGCTGGTGGTGGATCGGACAGCCCCGGAAGACACTGCCGACGCCGTGCGGATGGTGGATCGCGCATTCAGCGACATCCTCGAATACCTGCGTCCCGACGACCTGCTCGTCTTCAACGACACGCGCGTGATCAAGGCGCGCTTCTTCGGCCAGAAGCCCAGCGGCGGCCGGATCGAGGTGCTGGTCGAGCGCGTGGTGGATACCCACACCGTGCTGGCCCAAGTACGCGCCTCGAAGACACCCGCCGAAGGTAGCGAACTGCTGCTGGCCGACGATGCCTTTTCGGTGACCGTGGGCCCGCGCGTGGACCAGTTCTTCACGCTGCGCTTCCCCGAGCCTGCGCTCGACCTGATCGAGCGCTACGGCCGCCTGCCGCTGCCGCCGTACATCACGCACGACCCCGACGCCTACGATGAAACGCGCTACCAGACCGTGTATGCGCGCAATCCAGGCGCGGTGGCCGCGCCCACCGCCGGGCTGCATTTCGACGATGCGCTGTTCGCGCGCCTCGACGCGGCCGGTGTGCGCCGTGGCTTCCTGACGCTGCACGTTGGCGCGGGCACGTTCCAGCCCGTGCGTACCGAGAACCTGGCCGAGCACAAGATGCACTCGGAGTGGTTTTCGATTCCGCCCGAACTGGCCGATGCCGTGCGCGAGACCCGCACGCGAGGCGGCCGCGTGATCGCCGTGGGCACCACGTCGCTACGCGCGCTGGAATCGGCGGGCGCCGAAGACGGCACGCTGGCCGTCGCCCAGGGCGACACCGATATCTTCATCACCCCCGGCTATCGTTTCCGCGTGGTCGATGCGCTGATCACCAACTTTCACCTGCCCAAGTCCACGCTGCTGATGCTGGTGTCGGCGCTGGCGGGCGTGGAAGCCATCCGCGCCGCCTACCGCCACGCCGTGGAAGGCCGCTACCGCTTCTTCAGCTATGGCGATGCCATGCTGCTGACTGTCCGTGACCGTTGCGAGACGCAGGACTGACCGAATCCCAGGACCAAGAACATGCTCGATTTCGAACTGCTGACCACCGATGGCAACGCCCGCCGCGGCCGCGTCACCCTGAACCATGGCGTCGTGGAAACGCCGATCTTCATGCCCGTGGGCACCTATGGGTCGGTCAAGGCGATGTCGCCGCTGGAACTCAACGAGATCGGCTCCCAGATCATCCTCGGCAACACATTCCATCTGTGGCTGCGTCCCGGACTGGACGTGGTGGAAGCCCACGGCGGCCTGCACAAGTTCATGGGCTGGGACAAGCCGATCCTGACCGATTCGGGCGGCTTCCAGGTGTTTTCGCTCGGTGAACTGCGTAAGATCACCGAGGAAGGCGTCACGTTCGCGTCGCCGGTCAATGGCGACAAGCTGTTCCTGTCGCCCGAGATTTCGATGCAGATCCAGCGCACGCTCAATTCGGACATCGTCATGCAGTTCGACGAATGCACGCCCTACGAGATCGATGGCCGCCCCGCCACGCACGAGGAAGCGGCCAAATCCATGCGCATGAGCCTGCGCTGGGCCAAGCGCTCGCGCGACGAATTCGAGTCGCTCGCCAATCCGAACGCGCTGTTCGGCATCGTGCAGGGCGGCATGTACGAGGACCTGCGCGACGAGTCGCTGGCCGGCCTGTCGGAACTGGACTTCCACGGCTACGCCATCGGCGGTCTGTCGGTGGGCGAGCCCAAGGCAGACATGATGCGGGTGCTGGAACACGTGGGTCCGCGCCTGCCGGCCAACAAGCCGCACTACCTGATGGGTGTGGGCACGCCGGAAGACCTGGTCGCAGGCGTGGCGCATGGCGTGGACATGTTCGACTGCGTGATGCCGACGCGCAACGCGCGCAACGGCTGGCTGTTCACGCGCTTCGGTGACGTGAAGATCCGCAATGCCGCCCATCGCAACGATCCGCGCCCGCTCGACGAGCAGTGCGGCTGCTACACCTGCCGCAACTTCTCGCGTGCCTACCTGCACCACCTGCACCGCGTGGGCGAGATCCTCGGCGCACGGCTCAACACGATCCACAACCTGCATTACTACCTGGAACTGATGAGCGAAATGCGCACCGCCATCGAGGAACACCGCTTCGAGGCGTTCCGTCGCCAGTTCGCCGAGAACCGCGCGCGCGGCACCAAATAGCCTCCATGTATCCAAAACCAGACAGGTAGCGGAAAGCCCGGTAGAACTTTTCGCGGCCTGATGGTCGAATACCTGCCCGCCGAGCGGGTGGTCTCCGGGAACGAGGTATTTCTGTCACGTACTTAAAGTACTTTCGGAGCACCCCGAGCAAACCCGGAATTCGCCCTAGAATGCCCAAGGCGGGACGACAACGGGTGATAGAATGCCCGATTCACTGAATGACCTTTGTGACGGAGAAGTAACGTGCTGATTTCGAACGCTTTTGCTCAGACCGCTGGCGCTGGCGGCGCAGCGGGTGGCCTGATGAGCTTCCTGCCGATCATCCTGATGTTCGCGGTGCTGTGGTTCATCATGATCCGCCCGCAGATGAAGCGGCAAAAGGAAGCCAAGGCCATGATGGAAGCACTGGCAAAGAACGACGAAGTCGTGACCGCCGGCGGCATCCTGGGTCGTGTAACCAAGGTCAATGAGAACTACGTGACGGTAGAAGTGGCGGAAGGCACGGAAATCACCGTGCAGAAGAACGCCGTGACCACCGTCCTGCCGAAAGGCACGCTGAAGTCGCTCTGATCCGGACTGCCTCAATCGCCTGATCCCGGCACGGTCTACCGCAGCAACCGCCGCGAGAGACCGCCCCCTGCGCAGCCGCCTGAACCAGCCCGCGGGTCCACCCGGACCCGGCCCGGAGCTGCCAGGCGGCTGTTTGCCAACCGGTCCGGCCGATCCGGCGCGCACTGCGCGCGACAATCGGCCACGCCAACTGCAACGACTGGCCAAAGATGAATCGTTACCCGCTTTGGAAGTACATCGTGATTCTGGTGGCCCTGGCCATCGGGATCATCTACACCCTGCCGAACTTCTTCGGCGAGGCACCCGCTGTGCAGGTGTCCTCCGCAAAGGCCACGGTCAAGGTCGACCTGGCCATGCAGAAACAGGTCGAGGAAGTGCTGGCCCAGAACCAGCTGCAGCCCGACGGGGTCTTTTTCGATCTCGCCGGCCAGTCCGGCTCGGTCAAGGCACGTTTCCGCACGACCGACGAGCAGCTCAAGGCCAAGGACGTCCTGTCCCGCGCGCTCAATCCCAACGCCAACGATCCCACCTATGTGGTGGCGCTGAATCTGCTGTCCGGCTCGCCGCAGTGGCTCACCTCCCTGCACGCACTGCCGATGTACCTGGGCCTGGACCTGCGCGGTGGCGTCCACTTCCTGCTGCAAGTCGACATGAAGGGTGCCGTCGACAAGAAGCTCGACAGCCTCTCGGGCGATGCCCGTACGTTGCTGCGCGACAAGAACATCCGCCATTCCGGCATCGACCGTGACGGCGACCGCCTGACCGTGCGCTTTGGCAATGCTGGCGAGGCCGACCGCGCACGCGCTGTCCTGGCCGATAGCCTGCGCGAGCTGGCATTCACCGTGGACGGCAACAACGTCACCGGCGTGTTTACCGATGCTGCCCGCAAGGCCGTGCAGGACGCCGCCGTCAAGCAGAACATCACCACGCTGCACAACCGCGTGAACGAACTCGGCGTGGCCGAGCCCGTGATCCAGCAGCAGGGCGCCGACCGTATCGTCGTGCAACTGCCGGGCGTGCAGGACACGGCCAAGGCCAAGGACATCATCGGCCGTACCGCCACGTTGGAAGCCCGCCTGGCCGATCCGGACGCACCGCGCAACCCGCGTCCGGGCGACCCGGTGCCGTTTGGCGACGAACTGTTCACGCAAGGTAACGGCGCGCCGGTGATCCTGCGCAAGCAGGTGATCTTCACGGGCGACCGCATTGAAAGCGCGTCGGCCGGCTTCGACCAGAACCAGCGCCCCTCCGTCAACATCAAGCTCGATGCACAGGGTGGCCGCACGCTGCGTGACGTGTCGCGCGAGAACATCGGCAAGCCGATGGGCATCGTCCTGTTCGAAAAGGGCAAGGGCGAAGTGCTGACCGTGGCGACGATCCAGTCGGAACTGGGTTCGAGCTTCCAGATCACCGGCTCCTACTCGACCGAAGCTGCCAACGACCTGGCGCTGCTGCTGCGCGCCGGCTCGCTGGCCGCACCGATGGAAATCATCGAGGAACGCACGATCGGCCCGTCGCTGGGCGCGGACAACATCCAGAAGGGCTTTGACTCCGTCGCCTACGGCTTTGCGGCCATGGGCGTGTTCATGATCTTCTACTACATGCTGTTCGGCGTGTTCTCGGTAATCGCGCTGGGCGTGAACCTGCTGCTGCTGATCGCGCTGCTGTCGATGCTGCAGGCCACGCTGACGCTGCCCGGCATCGCCGCTATCGCGCTGGTGCTCGGCATGGCCATCGATGCGAACGTGCTGATCAACGAACGTATCCGGGAAGAGTTGCGCGCGGGCGCGTCGCCGCAGATGGCCATTGCCATCGGCTTCGACCGCGCCTGGGCCACCATCCTGGACTCGAACGTGACCACACTGATCGCAGGCCTGGCGCTGCTGGCGTTCGGCTCGGGTCCTGTGCGCGGCTTTGCCGTGGTGCACTGCCTGGGCATCCTGACCTCGATGTTCTCGGCGGTGTTCTTCAACCGCGGCATCGTCAACCTCTGGTACGGCCGCAAGAAGAAGCTGCAGAGCCTGGCCATTGGCCAGGTCTGGAAGCCGGGCCCCGATACCCCGGTCACCAAGTAAGCCAGGACAGGAACACACATCATGGAATTTTTCCGCATCAAGCGCGACTTTCCGTTCATGAAGCACGCGTTGATCTTCAACGTGGTCTCCTTCCTGACGTTTGCCGCTGCCGTCTTCTTCCTCTGGCACAAGGGCCTGCACCTGTCGATCGAGTTCACCGGCGGTACGGTGATGGAAGTCAACTACCAGCAGACCGCCGATCTCGAAAAGATCCGTGGCCAGGTAGGCAAGCTCGGCTATAGCGACGTGCAGGTGCAGAACTTCGGCACCTCGCGCGACGTGATGATCCGCCTGCCGCTGCAGAAGGGTCCGGACGGCAAGCCCGTAACCTCGGCGCAGCAGAGCGAACAGGTGATGGGCGCGCTGACCGCCTCCGCGCCTGACGCCAAGCTCCAGCGCGTGGAATTTGTGGGGCCGCAGGTAGGCAAGGAACTGGCCACCGACGGCCTGCTGGCGCTGCTCTGCGTGGTGGCCGGTATCGTGATCTACCTGTCGTTCCGGTTCGAATGGAAGTTCGCCGTGGCGGGCATCATCGCCAACCTGCACGACGTGGTGATCATCCTGGGCTTCTTCGCGTACTTCCAGTGGGAGTTCTCGCTGTCGGTGCTCGCGGCAATCCTTGCGGTGCTCGGTTACTCGGTGAACGAATCGGTCGTGATCTTCGACCGGATTCGCGAAGCCTTCCGCAAGTACCGCAAGATGAGCACCCACGAAGTCATCGACCACGCCATCACCAGCACGATGTCGCGGACCATCATCACCCACGGCTCGACCGAAATGATGGTGCTGTCGATGTTCTTCTTCGGCGGCCCGACGCTGCACTACTTCGCACTGGCCCTGACCGTGGGTATCCTGTTCGGTATCTACTCGTCGGTGTTCGTGGCTGCGGCACTGGCCATGTGGCTGGGCGTCAAGCGCGAAGACCTGGTCAAGGGCGACAAGAAGGGAGGCGACTCCACCGACCGCAACGACCCGAACTTCGGGGCGCAGGCCTGACGGTCATCGCTGTCATCGACAAAGAAAGCGACAAAGAAGCGACAAAGAAGCGACAAAGAAGCGACAAAATAAAAAGGCACCTTCGGGTGCCTTTTTATTTTCCTCCGGGCCGCTACCGGCCGAGCCATCAGACTTCCGTCAGGTTCTCGATCCAGACCGCCAGGCGATCCGACGCAAACGACTCGGTACGGGTGCCGGTGCGCGCCGAAATGGCATCGCCCTCGCGCACCAGTTGCAGCGCCCCGCCTGCTTCCTCCAGCCACAGCAGCGTAGCCAGCCAGGCAGCGTGTTCGGCCGACACGGCTTCGCCCACTGGATTGGCGACAAACTCGCTCAACGCTGCGGGGGACGTCCAGGTGATGACGTCGCCATCACGGCGCACGGACGCGCCAAGCGCCTCGGCCAACACCGCCGCCACATCGCCAGCGCCACGGCCCGCTGCGCGCAACGCCGCGAGCCTCAAGCCGACCGCATGGCCAAACGATCCACTGCGCTGGCTTTCCGCGCCGATCACGTCCGCGTAGTCCATGCGCTGCCAGTCCGGCTCGGCATTCTTCGCACCGGCCAGCGAGGTACCCGACAGATACGTCTCCACCGGCTGGAATTTTCCAGGACCGATCAGGCTCGCACACAGCGCATGCACCATGCCCACGCGCGTCGCCACGGTCTGCTTCTGCAGCACCATCAGCTTCTCGCGTACAAGCTGGTCGCGCTCGCGGCGCAGCCCGGACAGTTCCAGCGCTTGCTTCAGTTCCATGCGCAGCGCCGTAATGTCCCACGGCTTCTTGATGTAGCGATGGATCTGGCCCTGGTTGACTGCCTCGACGGTCTGGTCGAGCTCCGAGTAGGCCGTGGTCAGGATGCGCACGATGTGCGGGTAGCGCTCGCGCGCATACCGCAGCAGTTCGTTGCCATACTCGCCCGGCATACGTTGGTCGGACACCAGCACGGCAAGGCTCTCGGCGTGGGCATCGAGCAGCGCCTTGCCCTCCTCCACCGACTGGCCGGTCACCACCGGTGCAAGCTGCCCGATGGCGCGCTGGAAATACTTGACTGCGGTAGCTTCGTCGTCGACGAACAGAATCGCCGGGGGTGCCTGCGTCATATTCGGTTCGCTCATCGATCACTCCTGTGCATACGATTCTTGAAATTGGGGAAATCGAGGGTAACGGTGGTGCCTGCGCCCGATGCGGACGCTATCCGGATGCCGCCACCAAAAGATTGCATTACGCGATTACAGAAAATCATGCCCATGCCGCTGCCACCCGCCGAGGCGTGCGTGGTCACCGGGTCCACCAGCAGCCGGCCCATCACCTCGGGCGGGATGCCGGGGCCGTTGTCCGCGATGCGGATTTCCGGCCGGTCACCGGACTCCACGACAAAGCGCAGCAACGGCGCCTCGACGTCGGCCAGTGCCCGCAATGCATTGCTCATAACCGACGACAGCACCAGCGCCACGCAATTGGGCAGCGTGAGCACCGGAAAATCACCGATCACATCGACCTGTACCCAACTACGCTGGTTATCGGCAAAAGGGTAGCTATCCAGTAGCGATGCCACCAGCGCGCCCGCACTGACCTCCTGCCCCGGTCCGGTCCGGGGCTTGGTACCACCCGCGCTGCTCCGCACCGACTGAAGGAATGACGACAGCACCGCCAGGCAATACTGGGCGTTATCGTGCATCGCACCAGCGGCATGGCCGATCTCGGTCTGGCGCTGCTGGCTCAGTTCACCTCCGACGCGTGACTCGATGCCACGCGCGAAGTTGGCGATGGCCGCCAGCGGCGTATTCAGTTCGTGGGCAAGAAAGGCCAGCGTCTCGTCGATGGCCATCAGCCGCTGCTGGCGCACCGCGCGCTCGCGGAACCGTTCGCCGGCCAGCCGCAGGACATCCCGCGCACCCGCCACGCCAATCGGCTTCTCCAGGATGCGGAAGACCTCGCCGTTGTTCACGGTTTCGAGCAGCACATCCTTGTCCGCGTAGGCCGTGACCAGAATCCGCACGATCTGCGGATACTCCAGCGACACCTGGCGCAACAGGTCGCCACCATCGCGGCCCGGCATCCGGAAATCGGTCACCAGCACGGATATCCGCGCGTGCTCCGCACGCAGGATGGCGATGGCTTCGTCGGCACCCGTGGCCGACAGCACTTCGTACTCGCTGCCCACAGCGCGGGCAAAATACTTGCAGGCCATCTCCTCGTCATCGACGTAGAGAATGGTAGGACGCGCCTGCGTAACTTCGATCATGACAACATCACTCCGCGCGCGGCAGGTCAAAACTGAAGGCAGCCCACTGGCCGACCTCGCTCTCGGCATAGAGCACGCCGTCGTGGCGCTCGATCACCGCATAGCTGATCGACAGGCCCAGCCCCAACCCCTGCCCCACTTCGCGCGTCGTGAAGAACGGTTCGAACACCCGCGCGAGGTTTTCCGGCGCAATGCCGGGGCCGTTGTCGCGCACCGTCACGTGCAGGCGCTTGACGTCCCAGCGCACGGTCGTATGGATCGCCGGTTCCTTCGTGCCCGCCTTGCGCATGGCCAGCGCGGCATTCGAAAACAGGTTGATCAGCACGCCGATGATCGCAGCCTCGTCGCCGAGCACCAGCGTATCCATCGGCATCTCGCGCGTCATCTTGACGCCGCGCAATTCGTGCGCCGTCAGCCGCTGGGACGAGTCGAGCGCCTTTTCGAAAAGGAAAGGTGTGCCCTCCACCTCGGCGCCGGGCTTGCGGTACGCAAACGTCTTCAGGTCGGAGACGATATGCTGGATGCGTTGCATACCCTGCTTGGCATCCACCAGGCACTCCTGGATCCCCGGCTCGTTCTTGGCCGCCGGCTCCTCCATGGCCACCTCGATGGCCATCAGGCAGAAATTCACCGGATTGTTGACTTCGTGCAACAGCCCCGCCGCCAGCGTACCGATGGCGGCCATCTTTTCCTGCTGCAGCATCTGGCCCTTGATATCCACCAGCTTGCGATTGATGACTTCGAGCTCGGTGTTCTTGTCTGCCACCTCGGCCTTGAGCCGGAACAGCATGAAGCGCGCGCGTTCATTGAAGAACGTGTACACGCCGCTGGCAGCCGCCGCGAACAGCAGGAATAGCGAGTTCACGATGAACGTGCCCATCGGCTCGATGCCGCCGGAATGCAGCAGGCAAGCCAGCGCGTAGAGCACGTACGAGAGAATGCCGAACACCAGGTTCTGCCAGAGTCCGAATGGCAGGGCGATGCCCGAGGCGAAGATCGCGAGGTTCAGGCCCACGTAGTAAGGCGACTGCACCCCTTCGGTCTGCGAAATCATCCACGCAATCATGATCTGCGGCAGCAGCAGCCACGACATCGTCAGCCAGGGCGCGAAGCGGCGCCCCGCCTGGCTGTAGAGCGCCACCACCACGCCGGCAATCAGCAACGACACGACGACCCGCGCAATCGCAAAAGGCAGTTGCAGATGCGGGTACTGGCCGTAGTCGAGCCCGACACCAAGGAGCACGAGGGCGATGGCCGTGTAGGCGCCGCCCCGACTGAACGCAAGGCGGAAGTCGGCCAGTTCCGACTGATAGCCGGCATAGAGTTGGTTCGAGCTCATGACCCTGGCAGGCGCCGCCTCTATCTCAGCGGATGGTGGCTTCGGCGAAGACATTGACGCCGGTTTCATCGACATAGAGTCGGTGGGCATGCGAATTCTCCGGCAGCAGCGAGGACATCCCCGCCTCGTCGCGATAGATCAGGTACCACTCCAGCAAATGTTCCATGCCGAATTTCTCGGGATTGTCGGAGTGGACATTGGTGACCAGCATCTCCCCGCCCGGCTTCGATCGCGATGCGAAATAGGACAGCAGACGCGCGCAGACCTTGTCCGAGAGATAGTCGAACAGGCCGGCGCAGTAGACCGCGTCGAACTCCCGCACGCTCGGGTCGTCCATGGCAATCCGGCGCTTGAGCAGTTCATGCACCGACTGATGCAGCATCTCCACCGATACCTTGTGCCCGGCCGCCGCCGCCGATCGCTCGATCGAGCTGCGTGTGTATTCGAGCGTTTCCTCGCTGAAATCGACCAGCTGGAACGACAGCAACTCCGGATTCGGGTACTCGCGCACGAAGCGCTGGATCTCGAATGCCGGCCCGCACCCCACGTTGAGGATGCGGAACGGACGCCCCGCGGCCCGCGCGCGCTCGGCCTGCCGTGTCAGGAAGTCCACCAGCAGGTCGATGCGGTTGCGGTGCGCCGTAGCCACCGCAGCCTTGAGGAACGCGGTGTTGACGATCTGGAAGTACGTGGTCGGACCCTGCTGCGGATCGCTGAGGATCTGGTTCACCATCTCGTAGTCGCCGGCGTAGCCCAGCGGCTTGGTGAAGGTGCGGTACACGAACGGTGCCCGCAGCAGCAGCGGATGCAGCGCGGCCTGCGCATAGGTGCGGTGCACCGGCGCCAGTTCGCTGTCCACGCTCTGTGCTTCACCCTCGAGCCAGTCGAGGTAGGTCTTCACCTTCCCCATCAGCGGCGAGGCCAGTTCGTAGAACACGTCCTCGCGCAGCCGGCCTTCCTTCTTCGGCAGCGACTCGGTCAGGTCCACCTGCTCGACCCAGCGCGAGACTTCCGAGAGGAATGCGCGCATCTCGTTGACCACGATCTGGTAATCGCGCCGGATATTGAAGCGCGTGTCCCAGTCCTGGACAAAGAGATTCGCCTCGTGGGCGACCGACTTGGGCGCGTCGCCCACGTCCGTCAGCTCGCGCCATTCGTCGATCAGCGTCAGCGAGACCACAGCGGTCAGGCCCGTGTTGACGAGACTCATGACGACGGCCTTGCCGAGGTAAGCGTTCTTGGCGCCCATGCGGACGTTCAGTTCGCTGAGTACCTCGCTGACCTGGACAATCGAATAGGGATTGTAGATTTCCATCACCAGCGACTTGCGCTGGAGATTGATAATCGTGCCCCGCACCTGCTCGCCCTGCGAGTTGCGGAAGCTGACTACCGGATCGATTTGCGTTTTGGAGTACACGGTATCGCGCCAGGGGAATTCCGAGAAACACTGCGGGCTCGGCGCCAAGGGGCAGCCGGCCGATTACGGCTCAGGCAAGGGACTTGAGGCGAACTACCAGTCAGGGAATGCAGCCTATGCTCATATCGATGCGCGTGACCTGTTGCGGGAAGGCGCGCACCGGCAGGCTGGCGGAACTGGCCATTGCACTGGCGGGCGCCGCCCCAGAGGGTGGGACTGCGGCGACCCATTGTACTGTGGCTGTTCGACAACGCACAACCGGCCAGTCCAGCCAAATAGTGGGGTATGCCAACACGCATAAAAAATGGGCCGGCATTCCCTGCCGGCCCATGTCTTGGGAAGATGACATCTCCCCGATAGCGCCGATGCACCGAAATATTGCATCGCGCCGTGATCCGTCCTTGTGTACGGATCACCGTCGAACCCAGTCCGAACCTTAGTCCGCCTTGACGGCCTCGACCTGGATCGCCAGCTTCACGTCCTGCTTGAAGCCGTACTTCACACCGTAGTCGATGCCGAAGTCGGCGCGGTTGAACTCGGCCACGGCATCGGCGCCGCAAGCTTCACGCTTGAGCATCGGGTGCTGGATGCACTTGAATTCCTTGATCTCGAGCTTGACCGGCTTCGATACGCCGCGCAGCGTCAGCACGCCTTCCACTTCGGTCGGCACGTCGCCCTTGAACTTCGAGAACTTGCCCTTGTACGTGGCATCCGGGAAAGCCTGTACGTCAAACATCTCCGGGCCCTTGGCGTGCTCGTTGAGCTTGCCGTTGCCGAAATCGATCGACGCCGCATCGATCTTGATGTCCACCGTGCCGGTCTTGGCAGCACGGTCCAGCGTCACCACGCCGGTGGACTTGTCGAACTTGCCACGCCACTTCGACAGGCCGCCCAGGTGGTCGGCTTCGAAGCTCGGGTACGTGTGGGTCGGATCGATGTTGTACGTCGACGCGTTGGCCATGGCGGCGCCGGCGGCGAACGTGGCGGAGGCTGCCGCGGCAGCGGCGATCAGGGTGCGCATTTTCATCTTGAATCTCCCGTCAAAAAGTTGGAGAGGAAGGTCATAAATCGGCCAAGGAGCGGTCAGCGGGACTAAGCCTGCCTCAGCCCTTCTTTGCCGGGGTCACGATATGGAACTTGATCTGGACGTCGTCGGCCACCACGGAAGTGTCCTTCCACTCGCCGTCGCCGATGTTGAACACGGTACGCTTGATCGGCAGCACGCCGTCGAAGACCTGCGCACCGCCGTCCTGCTTGTACGTGGCCGGCACGGTCACGTCGATGGTCTTGCCCTTGATGGTCAGCTTGCCCACCACGTCGTACCTGCCTGCGGCGCCAGCCTTGATGCTGGTGGACTGGAACACGGCCTTCGGAAACTTGCCTGCATCGAACCAATCCTTGCCCTTGACCTCCTTCGTGGTCTCGGCATCGCCGATCTCGAAGCTCGACACATCGATCTCGACCTTGGCCGACGAGGTGGCGAGCTTGGCCGGATCGAAGTCGAGGGTGGCATCGAACTTCTTGAACTTGCCTTCCATCGGCACGCCAATCTGCTTGGCAACGGCCGTGACCGAGCTCTTTGCGGCATCGATCTGGGCCCATGCCAGGTTGGCGGCCATGCCCGCCGTGGCCAGCACGGCGGCCACGAGGATTGGACCGGAACGGGACATGCGTTTCATCTGAGACTCCAGTGGTAATGGGGTGATCGGGTGATGGATTCGCGCGGTTCAGCGCAGGAACGGGATCATGCGGCCCAGCGTGCCGTCACGGTCGATGATCTGGTGCTTGATGGCTGCAGCGGCATGCACCACGACAATCGCCGCCATCAGGTAGTTGAGCCAGATATGGGCATTCTGGAGGATCGGCTTCCATGTGTCGCTGGCCTCGATCAGGACCGGCAGCTTCCAGAGCCCCAGGTAGACCACCGGCACGCCAGCAGCCAGGCTGTACAGATAGCCGGTGATCGGGACGACGATGATCAGCAGGTAGAGCAGATGGTGCGCGGCGGCCGCGGCCCGTGCCTGCCAGGCCGGCGTGCCCGGCGCCACGGCCGGTGCGGCATGGGTGGCGCGCCAGATCACGCGCAGCACGGCCAGCACGAAGATCGTTACGCCAAGCCACTTGTGCCAGGAGAACAGCTTGAGCTTGGTGGGCGTGAAACCGGGGATACCGGTCATGTAGAGGCCGAGGCCGAACGCGGCAAAGATGCCGAACGCAATCAGCCAGTGCAGGCCGATCGCCGTAGGCGTATAGCGCGCCGGCGCCCCCGTCGAGGATCCAATGGAACCCATGTCAGTCAATCCCTTCGTTTGTTGCTTTTATTTGTTGCGCCGGCCTGTCTGGCGACCATCCATCATGCAAGACGATCCGCCACGACAATCACGTCAGGCCCCAAGGCCGCCTGCGCCGCGCCATGCGTGACCAGCAATCTTCGCATTATTGGGTGCGCGCCCGATGCTGGGAAGCCCCGAACTTCATGAAGTCGTTCAAATCATTTGATGTGCCGTAATGTCGCACCAGCCAACCGGGAACCGATCGTAGCGCACACCGGTGACAGACGGCACTGGCCGATGGTGTCACCCTGTCCGGCCAGTCGTTGCCCGTTTGAAACCGCGCCAAACAAAAAGGGCCGACCCGAAGGTCAGCCCCTGTTGTCCTGCCGCCACGCTCCTTGCGGAGCGCGAAGGTAATCAGATGCGGTTCGCCAGTTCCACGGCCTTGCCGATGTAGCTGGCCGGCGTCATGTCGAGCAGCACCTTCTTGGCGTCGTCGGGAATCGCCAGCCCCTGCACGAACGTCTGCAGCGCTTCGCGCGAGATGCCCTTGCCGCGCGTCAGCTCCTTGAGCTGTTCATACGGGTTGGGCACGCCAAAGCGGCGCATCACGGTCTGCACCGGCTCGGCCAGCACTTCCCAGCAGTTGTCGAGGTCTTCGTTCAGGCGCTCCGGATTGGTTTCCAGCTTGCCCAGGCCGCGCAGGCATGCCTCGTAGGCCAGCAGGCTGTAGCCGAAGGCCACGCCCATGTTGCGCAGTACGGTGGAATCGGTCAGGTCACGCTGCCAGCGCGACAAGGGCAGCTTTTCCGACAGGTGGCGCAGCACGGCATTGGCCAGGCCCACGTTGCCTTCCGAGTTTTCGAAGTCGATCGGATTGACCTTGTGCGGCATCGTCGACGAGCCAATCTCGCCAGCTTTCGTCTTCTGCTTGAAGTAGCCCAGCGCGATGTAGCCCCAGATGTCGCGGTTCAGGTCCAGCAGGATCGTGTTGGCGCGCGCCACGGCATCGAACAGTTCGGCCATGTAGTCGTGCGGCTCGATCTGGATGGTGTACGGGTTGAACGTCAGGCCCAGGCGCTGCTCGATCACCTGCTTCGAGAACGACTCCCAGTCGAACGACGGATAGGCCGACAGGTGGGCGTTGTAGTTGCCCACGGCGCCGTTCATCTTGCCGAGCAGTTCCACGCGCTCCACGCGTTCGATGGCGCGGGCCAGGCGGGCGGCCACATTGGCCATTTCCTTGCCCAGCGTGGTCGGGCTGGCCGGCTGGCCGTGCGTGCGCGACAGCATCGGCTGCGTGGCATTGAGCTTGGCCAGTTCCACCAGGCGGGCGTGCACGCGCTTGAGCGCCGGGACGATCACGCCATCGCGGGCGCCCTTGAGCATCATGCCGTGCGACGTGTTGTTGATGTCTTCCGAGGTGCAGGCGAAATGGATGAACTCGCTCGCGGCTTCCAGCTCGGCGTTGCCCTTGACCTGTTCCTTGAGCCAGTACTCCACCGCCTTCACGTCGTGGTTGGTGACGGCTTCGATTTCCTTGATCCGGCCGGCATCGGCTTCGGTGAAATCATCCACCAGCGCCTGCAGCTTCGCTTCGGATTCGGCCGAGAATCTCGGCACGTCAGGCAGGCCGGCCTGGGCCAGTGCGATCAGCCAGTTGACCTCGACCTTGACGCGGTTGCGCATGAATGCGGCTTCCGACAGCCACTCGCGCAGCGCGTCGGCCTTGGCGGCATAACGGCCATCGATGGGGGACAGGGCGGAGAGCGGCGAAAGGGAAGACGTGGACATGCTGGGCAACCGGAGAGAAGAGAAATCGGGGGTTCGTGCGGGGGCGCCGGAACCAGAGGATAGGCGTCGCGAAGGCGGCTCGTGCAAGCGGCGGATGCGCCGCTCAGTGGCCAGGGCCAAAACGCGTAACGCGCGATTTTACCATCGCACCATGGCGCTGTGCGGACCGTCCCATGCGATGGGCGGTGATCGGTGCGACAGGCCGCATTGGCGCGGCATCCGGGCAGACGCGCGGGTATACTCCCGCTCGCCCATCCGTTAGCCTGTTATGAAGTGCATTGGGCACGCGGCCGCGCCTGCCGCACCGTGTGCCATAGAGCGCCGATGCACTTCATAACATGCTCAAGGGGAGAACATGAAGCTGTATGCGTCCCACACCAGCCCGTATGCGCGCAAGGTGCGCGTGGTGCTGGCGGAAAAGAAGATCGACTACCAGATGATCGAGGAGAACGTCTGGTCACCCGACACCACCATTTCCCAGTTCAACCCGCTCGGCAAGGTGCCGTGCCTGGTCATGGAAGACGGCGGCGCGGTCTTCGATTCGCGCGTCATCGCCGAGTATGCCGACACGCTGTCGCCAGTCGGCCGACTGATTCCGCAAGGTAGCCGTGAACGCCTGGAAGTGCGTTGCTGGGAAGCACTGGCCGATGGCCTGCTCGACGCCGCCCTGCTCGTGCGCCTGGAAGCCACGCAACGCCAGCCGAACGAACGCAGCGAAAGCTGGGTAGCCCGCCAGCGCGGCAAGATCGACGCGGCACTGGCCGCGATGTCCGCCGGCCTGGCCGACAAGCCGTGGTGCACCGGCATCCACTTCACGCTGGCCGACGTGGCCGTGGGCTGTGCGCTGGCCTACCTGGACTTCCGCTTCCCGGATCTGGCATGGCGCGAGCAGTACGCCAACCTCGTCGCGTTCCAGGAGAAGATCGAGAAGCGCCAGTCGTTCATCGACACTGCAATTCCCGCCGCCTGACCGGCGCGCCCGGGTGGCCGGCTCCGGCCACCCTCTGCATCCCTGCACTACTGAATAATCCCCCCGCCCAGGCACACCTCGCCGTCGTAAAGCACCGCCGACTGTCCGGGCGTAACCGCCCACTGCGCCTCGGCGAACGACAGCTTCAGCGCCTCGCCGTCCGCCGACACCACGGTACACGGCGCATCGCTCTGCCGGTAACGCGTCTTGGCCGCCATCACGGCACCTGCAGCCGGGGGTTCACCAGCCACCCACGAGAGATCGGCCGCGTTCAGCGCCGGCGTCAACAGCCACGGATGATCGTGTCCCTGCACGACATACAGCGTATTCGCCGCCATGTCCTTGCGCGCCACGTACCATGCATCGCCATTGCCGTCCTTGCTGCCGCCCAGACCGATGCCTTTGCGCTGGCCCAGCGTGTAGAAGGCCAGGCCGATATGCTCGCCCACCACCTTGCCTTCGTCGGTCTTCATCGGACCGGGCTTGGTCGGCAGGTAGCGGTTCAGGAAATCCCGGAACGGACGCTCGCCGATAAAGCAGATGCCCGTCGAATCCTTCTTCTTCGCGTTGGGCAGGCCGATTTCCGCGGCGATCTCGCGCACGCGCGTCTTCGGCATTTCCCCGAGTGGAAACAGCGTGCGCGACAGTTGCGACTGATTCAGGCGATGCAGGAAGTAGCTCTGGTCTTTCGTGTGGTCGAACGCCTTGAGCAGTTCGAATCGACCATTCGTCGCCTGCCGCACGCGGGCGTAGTGGCCCGTGGCGATGGTGTCCGCGCCCAGCGACATTGCATGGTCGAGAAACGCCTTGAACTTGATCTCGGCATTGCAGAGGACATCGGGATTCGGCGTGCGCCCTGCCGAGTACTCGCGCAGGAAATCGGCGAACACGCGATCCTTGTACTCGGCCGCGAAGTTCACGGCTTCGACATCCACGCCAATGACGTCGGCAACCGACGCCACATCGAGCCAGTCCTGCCGCGTGGAGCAATACTCGCTGTCGTCATCGTCTTCCCAGTTCTTCATGAACAGGCCGATGACCTCGTAGCCCTGCTGCTTGAGCAGCCATGCCGTGACCGACGAATCCACGCCGCCGGACATGCCCACCACTACGCGCTTGCCGGTCATGATGCCGATCCGGTCGTTGCGGGAGTTGCAGGCGTTGCGACAAGCGCCGCCTCCGCCACCGCAGTGGGATGAGTATGCAGCACATCCAACGCAAAGCGCTTGCCGGCCAGGTAGTCTTCGACGCACGCCATCAGCAGCGGCGTGCGATGCCGGTCGGTACTCGCGCGCAGTTCCTCGGCGGTCATCCAGACGGTGCGTACGATGCCCGCGTCGAGTTGACGGCCGGCGTCGAGCGCGCCGAGGTCACCGGTGAAGGCAAAGCGGATATAGGTGGTGTCGCCCTGATCGCGCGACGAACGGCCGCGGCTCATGTAGCAGCCCACCAGTGCGCGCGGCTCGAAGGTGTGCGCGGTTTCCTCGAGCGTTTCACGGATCACCGCATGGATCAGGCTTTCGCCCGCTTCGAGATGGCCCGCCGGCTGGTTCAGGCGCAGGCCATCCGCCGTTTCCTCTTCCACCAGCAGGAAGCGGCCACCCCGTTCGATAACGGCGGCAACCGTGACACTGGCATTCCATTCACGTGACATGATGCACATTTTTTAAGCAATCCGGCATTTTACCGGTTGCCGTTCGAACGTGCATGGCTCGGGGTGTCACGCAGCCTTGGCGATGAACACAGGCGGCAGCAACGCCATGGCCGCATCGATCTGCGCCGTGAGCGCCTTCGATGCCGGCATCAGCGGACGGCGCACCTCTGCCGTCGCCTGACCGAGCAAGGCCAGCGCCGCCTTCACCGGCGCGGGATTCGGTTCGGCGAACATCAGGGCGATCAGCGGCGACAGTTGTTGGAACAACGCACGCGCGGCGTCGGCGCGACCCGTGCGGGCATATTGCAGCAACCGCACGAACAGGTCAGGCCGCACATGCGCGGCGGCCGGCACCACCCCCTGCCCGCCATCCAGCAAATGGTCGAGCATCGATGCATCGTCGCCGCAATAGACGCCGATCAGATCCTGCATTGCCAGCGTGCGCATGTTCGCGGGATCGCATTCCTTGATGGCGACGATCTGCGGATGCGCCGCCAGTCGCCACGCCAGTTCCGGGGAGATCGTGCAGCCGGTGCGCTTGGGCACGTTGTAAAGCATCAACGGCTTGTTGGTGTGGCCAGCGATGCTGCGCATGTGCCAGGCGATCCCCTCATCGGAAACACGCAGATAGTAAGGCGGCGGCACGAGGTAGCCGGCCAGCGGCAGGCGGTCGAGCCTGCGCACCTGTTCGCACACCGCATGCGTGGCCACGCCTCCTACGCCAGCCATCACAGGTATGGCGCCATGCACGGCTTCGGTCACCGACGCCGTCAGCATGAAGCGTTCGGCGTCCGTCAGCAGCCCGCCCTCCCCCGTGGTGCCCAGCACGATCAGGCCATCGACGCCGGCTTCCGCATAGTGCAAGGCCAGCCGTTGTGCTGCGTCCAGATCCACCTGGTCGTTGCGCAGCGGCGTGACCATCGGTAGCCACAAGCCGTCGGTAACGGTGCCACGCTGCGTTTCAGTGCGCGGCATGGTCGGCTCCCAGCACGGTGGCCGCACCGAACTCGGCGGCGGGCAGCGCTTCCATGATGGCGTGCATGGCCGCGTCGCGGTCGGCGCGCTCCACTTCCACATGCAGCGTGGTCTCGCCATGGCGATGATCGACTTGCACCACGTAGATCCGCGCCATGTTGCCGATAGCCCGATGCAGGGTCTGGCGCAGGGCAAAGACCTGCGTCGACGATACGGCGAGGCGCAGGCGGATCCAGGCGTCGTCCGCAACGATCCGGCGTCGCGGTACGGATGCAAAGGCGATGGCGAGACTCGATGACTGTCGCATGAAGCGATGATCCGCGCGTGGCGGATCGTCTGTTGAACATGCCTCCCATGCTAGGGAGGCGGGCATCAATTTGATGCAGCGTTACGGGCGGGGCGCATCAAGAACGCGTAAAAGACCCCGCCATCGGCAACGATCAGAACGTCTTGGTCAGCGAGACGAAGGCCGTAGACTTGCCGAGGTATCGGCCGCGTGTATTCGTGTAGACCGATTGCTTCGCATTGGTGTCGATATATGCCACGGCCACGGAGAAGCCCTGACCAAGATCCTTCGTCAGGCCGATCTTCCAGTCCGCGTACGAGGCATCGCTGAAATGCTGCACGCCCTGGTAGCCCACATGCGCATTCAGCGTCAGGCCCCACACATCGAGCGGCACGTTGGCCGAGAGATCGACGTAGTAGCTGTTTTTGCTGTCGGCGAATCCGAACAGGTTCGTCACGGCATGCGAGTACTTCAGGAACACGGGACCCCAGCCGATGCCGGCGTACAGCTCGGTGGTGTATGGCCGCGTGGCCGTGTACGCGCCGGGGTAGTAGTACTCCAGCACGCCGAGGTCGTAGTTGAAGTCCTGGCCGCCTAGCTGGAACGTGTTCTTGAAGCCGCCGTAGAAATCCATCTCGATCGGCGCAGACACTGACGCGTCAGAATCTCCAAGCCAGCTGATGCTCGAATTCCAGTTGCCCAGATAGAAGCCGCTGGCATGCGCATAGTCGAAGCCGCCCTGAATGGCGGGGCGACGGTCGGTCTGACTGATACCGCGGTAGCGGTAGTCGGAGACCACCGAGACATTGGCGGTGAAGGTGTGCGGCGAGGTTTGCGAAGGCGCTTCGGGCGTGGCGGTGGCTTCTTGCGCAAATGCGGTAGAGAACGGGGCGACGAGGAGGATGGCGGCGGCCAGCGAGGCAGGCACCGAAGTCATCAGGCGGGTGGCAATCATGAAATGGAATAGCGTTGCGTTGGGAATGCGCCCCTTGAGGAGGCGTGGGCGCCACGATACGCAGACGCATATCAAATCGGCATCAAGAAAAGGGACGGTGCCGACACCTTCCGATAAAGACGCTTTTCAACAGGAATCAGCCTTGCATGAAAGGAGTCGTTTCATGCGGAACAAAAATGAGTCGCCGCCGACGCACAAATCTCTGACCGGCCAGCCACCACCGAGCGTAAGTTTCGGGTAAGCTGCGCAAAAATTGGTGCGGGTTTTGCAATGCACCAACGGGCATGGACGTAGCCCCGACAACCAGATTCGAACGACGCCAGACAGGAGAAATTGACGATGCATATCGGTATCCCGCTCGAGACGCGGGCAGGTGAGACGCGTGTCGCCGCCACCCCGGAGACCGTCAAGAAGTACGTGGCTCAGGGCCATCAGGTGACGGTGCAGACCGGCGCTGGCGTACGTGCCAGCATTCCGGATGCAGCGTTCGAGGCGGCTGGTGCGCGCATCGGATCTGCATCCGATGCGCTGGGCGCCGAACTGGTACTCAAGGTACGTGCTCCCGACGATGCCGAGCGTGCGCAGTTCCGGGCCGGGTCCGTGCTCGTCGGCATGCTCAATCCCTTCGATATCGAAAACAACGCCCGCATGGCCAGCTCGGCGATCACCGCCTTCGCGCTGGAAGCCGCGCCGCGCACCACGCGCGCGCAAAGCATGGACGTGCTGTCGTCACAGGCCAACATCGCTGGCTACAAGGCAGTACTCGTGGCTGCGCACCACTACCAGCGCTTCATGCCGATGCTGATGACTGCCGCGGGTACCGTGAAAGCGGCACGCGTGCTTATCCTTGGCGCTGGCGTGGCCGGCCTGCAGGCCATCGCCACGGCCAAGCGGCTGGGTGCGGTGATCGAAGCCTCCGATGTGCGTCCCGCAGTCAAAGAGCAGATTGAGTCTCTTGGCGCCAAGTTTCTCGACGTGCCCTTCGTCACTGACGAGGAACGCGAGATTGCCCAGGGTGTTGGCGGCTATGCCCGCCCGATGCCCGCTGACTGGATGCGCCGCCAGGCCGAACTGGTCCACCAGCGCGCCATCCAGGCCGATATCGTCATTACCACGGCACTGATCCCGGGTCGCAAGGCGCCGGTGTTGCTGCAGGAAGACACCGTCAAGCAGATGAAGCCCGGCTCGGTCGTAGTGGACCTGGCGGCCGCGCAGGGTGGCAACTGTCCGCTGACTGTGGCTGACGAGGTTGTGGAACGCCATGGCGTGACGCTGATCGGACACACCAACCTGGCAAGCATGGTGGCCGCCGATGCGTCGGCGCTCTATGCGCGCAACGTGCTGGACTTCCTCAAGCTGATCATCGACAAGGACGGCCGCTACACGTTGAACCTCGAAGACGACATCGTCGCCGCCTGCCTGATGTGCAAGGACGGCCAGGTCATCCGCGAAGCCGCCTGATTTAATCGCCCCTGATGTTGCCGTGGTGCGCCGAGCCTGCGCGCCACGGTACGCCGCGCCCCGCACGCGTGGGCGTGGCACCGTATTCAAAGCAACGGAGGAGAAGTCGATGGAGATGGTGAACCACACGGTGATCAACCTGATCATCTTCGTGCTGGCAATCTACGTGGGTTACCACGTGGTCTGGACAGTCACACCCGCGCTGCACACCCCGCTGATGGCCGTGACCAATGCAATCTCGGCCATCATCATCGTCGGCGCCATGCTGGCCGCTGGCCTCACCGAAGGCAACGTCGGCCGCATCATGGGCACGCTGGCTGTGGCACTGGCCGCGGTGAACGTGTTCGGCGGCTTCCTGGTGACGCAGCGAATGCTGGAGATGTTCAAGAAGAAGGAGCCAAAGGCCAAGGCCGGGGCTGAAGCCGCCAAGGGAGGTGCGTGATGGAAGCCGTCAGCATGAACCTTGTGACGCTGCTGTACCTGGTGGCGTCGGTCTGCTTCATCCAGGCGCTGAAGGGTCTCTCGCATCCGGCATCGGCCCGCAAGGGCAATGCGTTCGGCATGATCGGCATGGCGATTGCCGTGGTGACCACGCTGGTGCTGATCGTCAAGCTCAAGCACGAGTTCCTTGCGGCGGGCGCGGCGCAATCGTCGGTCACTACGGGCCTCGGGCTGATCTTCGGCGCGCTGGTCGTCGGTGGGGGCATCGGCGCCTACGTGGCGCGCAAGGTCGAAATGACCAAGATGCCGGAACTGGTGGCAGCAATGCACTCGCTGATCGGTCTCGCGGCAGTGTTCATCGCCGTAGCTGCCGTGGCCGAACCGGCCGCCTTCAGCATCACGCCGGCCGGCTCGCATGACATCCCGCTGGGCAACCGCATCGAACTGTTCATCGGCTGCTTCGTGGGTGCCATCACGTTCTCGGGATCGGTGATCGCGTTCGGCAAGCTGTCGGGCCGCTACAAGTTCCGGCTGTTCCAGGGCGCACCGGTGGTGTTCGCCGGACAGCACTGGCTGAACCTGCTGCTGGCCGTGGCGATGGTGGGCTTCGGCATCATCTTCTTCATGACGCAGGCATGGCTGCCGTTCCTGCTGATGCTGGCCATTGCGTTCGTGCTCGGCGTACTGATCATCATTCCGATCGGCGGCGCCGACATGCCCGTGGTGGTGTCGATGCTGAACTCGTACTCGGGCTGGGCGGCGGCAGGTATCGGCTTCTCGCTGAACAACCCGATGCTGATCATCGCCGGCTCGCTGGTGGGCTCAAGCGGTGCCATTCTGTCGTACATCATGTGCCGCGCGATGAACCGCTCGTTCTTCAACGTGCTGCTCGGTGGCTTCGGCGCCGATGCCACGGCTGGCGCCACTGCCGGTTCGCAGGCCGCGCGCAACGTGAAGTCGGGTTCTGCCGACGATGCAGCGTTCGTGATGAGCAATGCCGAGACCGTGATCATCGTACCGGGCTACGGCCTGGCCGTGGCGCGGGCGCAGCATGCACTTAAGGAATTGACCGAAAAGCTCACCGAGCACGGTGTGACGGTCAAGTATGCGATCCACCCCGTGGCGGGTCGCATGCCCGGCCACATGAACGTGCTGCTGGCCGAAGCCGAGGTGCCGTACGACCAGGTCTTCGAGATGGAGGACATCAACAGCGAGTTCGGGCAAGCCGACGTGGTGCTGGTGCTGGGCGCCAACGACGTGGTCAACCCGGCCGCCAAGACCGATCCGCAATCGCCCATCGCCGGCATGCCGATCCTGGAAGCCTACAAGGCCAAGACCATCATCGTGAACAAGCGTTCGATGGCCGCCGGCTACGCGGGTCTCGACAACGAACTGTTCTACATGGACAAGACGATGATGGTCTTCGGCGACGCCAAGAAGGTGGTGGAAGACATGTTCAAGGCCGTGGAATAAGTTGCCGTTAACCCTGCGGACGGCGTCAGGTCCGCAGGGTGAATAAAGCAACGCGCAGACCTGAAATCAATAAAATCGAACTGGTGCGGCCGGCAACCAACGCCGGCCGTTTCCTTTTGTGCGACTGGCTTGCATGCGGGAATTCCGGCGCTATACTGGCTTGCCCCTTTCCATTCCCCCTTTGCAGCAGGCGGCCAGATTCAATCGCACCATGACATTTACCGCGCATGACAGGAACCTGTCGGTCTTCCATCACCCCGTTCTGACGGTGCTGGTGGACGACAGCAAGTCGTTCATCGACAGCCTTGCATTCCAGATGGATGCATCGCGCGCGGTCGTCAATTTCACGGACCCGCGCGAAGCACTCGCGTGGATTCGCGAAGCCTATGCCACGCGGCATCCGGCCTTCCTCCCGGTGCGCGTCACCCACGACGACCTGACGTTCCTGTCGGAGCGCCGCACGGTGCAGCTCGATGTCGACCGCATCCATCGTCAGATTCACGATGTGCATCGCTTCCTGCAGCCCGGCGTCATCGTGGTCGATTACTCGATGCCACAGATGGATGGCCTCGAGTTCTGCCAGGCACTGGAAGACCTGCCGTGCAAGACAATTCTCCTGACCGGCACGGCCGACGAAAGCATCGCCGTGCAGGGTTTCAATCACGGGCTGATCGATCGCTACGTCAAGAAGCATGACCCGGACATGGTGGCCCGGCTGAACGAGGAAATCGACGCGCTGCAGCAACAGTATTTCGCGTCGATTTCGCGCACGCTGCGCGATTTGCTGACACGGCATTCGTACTCGTTCCTGTCGGACCCGGTCATGGCCGAGCGTGTACGCCAGACGGCGGCGCGCTATGGCTTCGTGGAGTATTACCTGTATCCGAATCCCGTGGGCATGCTGCTGCTGACTGCGCAGGGCCATGCCACGCTGATGGTGATCGAAACGCGCGCCGGCCTGCTGAACCAGGTGGAGTCGGCCGAAGCCTACGAGGCGCCCGCCGCGCTGATCGAGGGTCTGCGCGAAGGCCGTATCGTGCCGTTCTTCTGGCCCGGCAACGGCATGTACACCCCGGCCTGTGTAGACTGGGAACAGTACTGCCTGCCGGCCGAACGTTGCGAAGGCCGCGAGGAATACTTCTACGCCCTGTTCGACCTGCCGCGTCACTTGCTGCAGGAACCGATCGTCAGCCTGCAAAGCTTCCTGTCGGAGTTCTCACGCAATGGGCAGGCAATGACGGGTAGGAACAAGCTGGCTTAGAATCCGCCGCTTGTTTTTCTCCCCTCTCCCGCAAAACGGGAGAGGGGAGAAAACCACCTCACTCCTTCTTCCCCTCCCGATTCCCGCCACGCACCATATCGAACCGGAACAACCGGCATTCGATGTTGCCGTTGTATAGCGGGGTACGGCGCGACTCCTTCAAACGCAGACGTTTCGGCATCGACAGATCGCCTGTGAATACCCATGCCTGCCAGCCGGAAAAATGCTGCTTCAACGTCGTGGCAAAGGCCGCTGCGAATTGGTTGGCTGCCGCTTCCTCGGCTTCGTCCGGCGGAGCGTCATACGTGGGATCGCGACGTTCGCCGCGCACTGCGATACGCTCGCCATAAGGCGGGTTCATGATTGCCAGTCCCGCCTCGGCAAACGGCGGTTGCACGAACCGTGCATCGACCTGTTTCAACTGCACGTCACCGGGCAATCCGGCGCGGCGCCAGTTGGCTTCCGCCATGTAAAGCATGTCGGTGGAGATATCCGAGCCTGCGATATGCAGCGCATCGCCTCGGTTCGCGGCCCGCTCGCGGGCATGCTGGGCATCGCTGCGCAGCGCCTGCCATGCCTTCATGTCGGCGCCCTTGAGCCATTCGAACGCAAACGTGCGGGCCACGCCCGGTGCAATGCCCAGCGCCACCTGCGCGGCTTCTACCAGGAATGTGCCGCTGCCGCACATCGGATCGAAGAACGGACGGTTGGTATTACCCGGCGTCCAGCCCGCCAACCGAAGGATGCCGGCCGCAAGGTTTTCCTTGAGCGGCGCCTCGCCTTTCTCCATGCGCCAGCCGCGCTTGAACAGCGGCTCGCCCGTGGTATCGAGATAGAGCGTGCAGTCGGTCTCGGTCAGGTGCGCGTAGATGCGGACATCCGGGCTGACGGTATCCACACTCGGCCGCTCGCCCAGGCGTTCGCGCATGGCATCGCACACACCATCCTTGACCCGCAACGCCGTGAAATTAAGGCTGCGCAACGGCGACTTGTGCGACGTGATATCAACGCGCAGCGTCTCGTTGGGCGAGAACCATTGTTCCCAGCGCTGCTGGCGCGCCAGCGTGTAGATATCGTCCTCGTGCCGATAGCCGCGCTGCGCCACACGCAGCAGCACGCGGCTGGCAATCCGCGAATGCAGGTTGACCGCGTACGCCGCAGACATGTCGCCGGAGAATGTCACGCCGCCGGGCACATCGCGATGCACCGTGAACGGCGCCGAGGCCACCACAGCCGGGTACTGCGCGATCTCGCGCAACTCCTCGGCCAGTGCCTGTTCAAGGCCGCGTGGGCAGGGAGCGAAAAATGCTTGGGTCATGACGTGTCATCCTGAAACAAAAACGTCCGCAACAGCAGCGGACGGGAAAGCGTGGTGTTGACCGTCTCTCAGCCCGCCGCAAGTGCGCGATCGAGGAAATCGAGACGGTCCTGGCCCCAGTACGGCTGGCCGTCGTGGACATACCACGGGGCGCCGAACACATTGGCCGAAATGGCATCCTGCGTATTTTGTGCATAAGCCGCCTGCACGGCCTGTGCTTCACTGGCCTTCAGCAGACTCGCACCGTCGAAATCCAGTTCGTCGGCAATCAGCGACAGCGTGGCAGCATCGGCGATGTTGCGTTGGTCGGCCCAGACACCACGGGTGATGGCGCCGGTCAACTCCAACGCGCGTGCCGTGCCGTGCGCCAGTTGCGCGGCAATGATGAGCCGTGCGGCGGCATCGCCGGATACCGGAAAGAACGTGGGATGCAGGTTGAACGGGATGTCGAGAAACTTGCGCCAGCGCTCGAGTTCGACCAGCCGGTACGCCTGCCGCTGCGGCGGACGCTGTGCCAGCGGTAGCCCGCCCGAAACGGAAAACAGCTTGCCCAGGTCCATCGGCTTGAGCAGCACCTGCGCATCATGGCGCCGGGCGATTTCAACGAAGCGCGCATGCCCCATATAGACATACGGGGAATGCGGCGCCAGAAAATACTCGACCTGCTTGCTCATCACGACCTCATCAGATATCAGGAAAGATCCGACAGCTTAGAACGGCTTTACGACAACCAGAATCACGATGGCCAACAGCACCAGCACCGGCACTTCGTTGAACCACCGATAGAACGTGTGCGAGCGCTTGTTGGCGCCCCGCTCGAACTTGCGCAGCAGCACGCCGCAGCCATGGTGATAGCCGATCAGCACCAGCACCAGTGCCAGCTTGGCATGCATCCAGCCCTGCCCCGTGCCGCGTCCGATGCCATAGCCGAGGTAGAGCCAGAGCCCGAGCACCACGGCAGGCACTGCCAGCATCGTCATGAACCGGAACAGCTTGCGCGCCATCAGCAGTAGCCGCTGTACGCTGGCCGCCTCGGTTTCTATCGCTAGGTTGACAAAAATACGCGGCAGGTAGAACAACCCGGCAAACCACGAAGTCACGAACAGGATGTGAAACGCCTTGACCCAGAGCATCTGTTTACTGCCTCCGCTTAAACGCGAATCTCGCCGTGCCCGAACACGACGTACTTGAGCGAAGTCAGCCCTTCCAGGCCCACCGGACCTCTCGCATGCAACTTGTCGTTGGAGATGCCGATCTCCGCGCCGAGCCCATACTCGAAGCCATCGGCAAAGCGCGTGGACGCGTTGATCATGACGCTGGCCGAATCCACCTCGCGGATGAATCGCATGCCCGTGCTGTAGTTTTCGGTCACGATCGAATCAGTGTGTGCCGAGCCGTACGTGTTGATGTGGTCGATGGCCGCATCGAGTCCGTCGACAGTGCGGATCGCCAGCACCGGCGCCAGGTACTCGGTACGCCAGTCTTCCTCGGTGGCATCCACCAGCCCCGAGAAGCCTGCGGCTTCGAGCATGGCGCGCGTTTCGGCACAGACCCGCAGCTCGACACCCTTCTCCTGATAGATGCGGCACAGCGGCAACAGCGCCTGCCGGGCAACCGGACGCGACACCAGCAGCGTCTCCATGGTGTTGCACGGCGCATAACGCTGCGTCTTGGCGTTGTCGCAGATGCGCACCGCACGGTCGAGATCGGCGTCATCGTCGATATAGACGTGGCAGATGCCATCCAGATGCTTGATCATCGGCACGCGTCCCTCCTCGATCAGCCGCGCGATCAGGCTCTTGCCACCACGCGGCACGATCACGTCCACGTATTCGGTCATCGTGATCAGGCGGCCCACTGCGGCCCGATCCGTGGTCTCGATAACCTGCACGGCCTCGGCGGGCAGTCCGGCCGACGACAGCCCTTCTGCCACCAGCGCGGCCAGCGCCGTGTTCGATTCGATGGCTTCGGAGCCGCCGCGCAGGATCGTCGCGTTGCCTGATTTCAGGCACAGCGCCGCGGCGTCGATCGTCACGTTCGGGCGCGACTCGTAGATGATGCCGATCACGCCCAGCGGCACGCGCATCTGCCCCACCTGGATACCGGTCGGGCGGAACTTCATGTTGGAGATTTCGCCGATCGGGTCCGGCAACGCCACGATCTGTTCGAGGCCCGCAGCCATGGTGTCGATGGCCTTGTCCGACAACGTCAGGCGATCGATGAAGGCGGCGTCCTGCCCGTTGGCGCACGCGCGCTCCACATCGCGTGCATTGACGGCCTTGAGCTTGTCGGCGTCGCGGCGGATCGCGGCGGCAATGGTCATCAGCGCGCGGTTCTTGTCAGCCGTGGAGGCACGCGCCATGGCGCGCGATGCCGCGCGGGCCTGCTGGCCGACGCGGTTCATGTATGCGTGGAGATCGGACTCGGTCATGATGTGTCCGGGCACGAGCCCGGTCTGCTGTGGGTGCGGCACTGCGTGGTGCCACGATTCATGGTGCCGCGATGCTTGGCGCCGGCGCGGCTGCCGGCGAAATTCCATTTGGGTGAGGATGTCAGGCTGGCCGGGCGATCAGCAACGCCAGTTGCAGCAGCCCATCCCAAGGCTCGGCGGGCAGCCCCCCTGCCGTGCCCCCTGCACCCGGTAGGTCTCCCAGTCCCTTGACCTGTCGGTCCAACCGGGCAGCCATGGCCAGCGCCGCTTCCAACTGCGGCATCGACAGCCGCTGGGCCGCCTGCGGCACGAGCCGCTCGCGCGGCCCCCAGACGCGCAGTTCGCGCATCAGCACACCGGCCGGCTTACCGCCCGCCAGCCCTTGCCGGACCTTGGATAATACGCGAATTTCCTCGGTCAGCGCCCACAGCACCAGCACCGTGGCCTCGCCCTCGCCCCGCAGCCCTTCGAGCATGCGTGTCAGGCGCGGCACATCGCCGCCAAGCATGGCTTCGGACAGCTTGAAAACATCGAAACGCGCCACGTTGAGCACGGCATCATGTACCTGATCGAACGTCAGCACACCGGGCGGATACAGCAGTCCGAGCTTCTGGATTTCCTGATGCGCGGCCAACAGGTTGCCTTCCACCTTGTCCGCGATGAACTGCAACGCGCGCCGGCCCGCTTCGCCGGGCTCCACGCGCTGCTGCTGCAGGCCAAGCCGCTCGCCCACCCAGGCGGGCAGCCGGGTGCGATCCACGGCATCCACCTTGATCGAGACGCCTGCAGATTCCAGCGCCTGGAACCACGCCGACTTCGCCGTGGCAAAGTCCAGCCGGGGCAGCGTCACCAACATCACCACATCCTGCGACGGCTGCGCCGCGACAGCGCGCAGCGCTTCTCCACCATCCTTGCCGGGCTTGCCCGTCGGAATGCGCAGTTCCACGATCTTGCGGTCGCCGAACAACGACATCGACTGCTGGGCCTCGACGAGCTGGCTCCAATGGAACCCGCGCTCCGCCACCAGCACCTCGCGCTCCGTAAAGCCGGCATCACGCGCCGCACGCCGCAGCCGATCGGCCGCTTCCAGCACGAGCAGGTGTTCGTCGCCATGCACCACGTAAAGCGGCGCCAGGCCCTTGGCCTGGGCCTGCTTCAGATGTCCGTCGAGTGCGTCGAGCTTGAGTTGCATCGCCAATGCGTGGCCAGAAGGGGGTCAGATCGTCTTGACGGCCGCCAGACGGCGCATCAACTGCTGCACCACATCCTTCTGCATGTCGCGATAAAGCTGCTCTTCCTCGTACGCCTTGGCTAGCGTACTGGCTTCGTTGTACGTCAGGTCCCGCGTCAGCAGCAGCGTCGACGGCGGAATCAGTTCCTTGCCCGCGGCGTCGCGCAGTTGGAACACGAACCGCTGGCTCAACCGGAACTCGCGCACCACGCCCTGGGCCGTGATCGAGAGGATCGACTTGCCCCGCGTATCGGCCAGCACGTCGAGGAAGGCATCGGCATCCGCCTTGTCCTCGACGACCTTGGTGTCCGACCCGTTGCGGATGTTGCGGCGCAGGTCGGCGCCCATGAGCGAACCGGCCGGCAGACCGATATAGAGCCGCTTGAATGCGAAGTCGGCATTGCCACGCATGTGGAAGCCGCAGCCAGCCAGCAGGCCGGCCGCTGCCATTGCAGCACCGATGGCGAGAAATCCGCGGCGTCCCATGTCCGGTCGATCCATTCTGTTTCCTGGCTGTTGCTGGCGATATCTGGCGACTTGCGTCAGAGCACTACGTTGACGAGGCGGCCGGGCACGACCACGATCTTCTTCGGTGCCGCGCCGTTGGCAAATTTCGCCACGGTCTCGCTGGCCGCGGCCATGGCTTCGATCGCACCCTTGTCCGCGCCGGCCGGCACGGTCAGGCTGCCACGGACCTTGCCGTTGACCTGCAGCACCAGTTCGATCTCGGTGCGCACCAGCGCGGACTCGTCCACCTGCGGCCAGGCGGCGTCGAGCACGTCGCCGGACTCAGCTGCATAGCCGAGTTCGGCCCACAGCCCGTGCGCGATATGCGGCACCACCGGGTACAGCACGCGCAGCAGGATGCTAAAGCCCTCGCGGCGCGCAGCCGGCGATGCGCCCTTGGCATCTTCCAGCGCATTCAGCATCTTCATCGTGGCGGACACCACGGTGTTGTACTGGATCCGCTCGTAATCGTAGTTGGCCTGCTTGAGCACCGTGTACAGTTCGCGGCGCAGGTCGGCATCTCCGGCGACGGGCTTCGTGCCGGCGCCATCGCGAATGGCCTGCGCATTGGCCACGCCGTAGTTCCACACGCGGCGCAGGAAGCGCGATGCGCCTTCCACACCAGAGCCACTCCATTCGAGCTGCTGCTCCGGCGGCGCGGCGAACATCACGAACAGGCGCGCGGTGTCGGCACCGTACTGGTCGATCAGGGCCTGCGGGTCGATGCCGTTGTTCTTGGACTTCGACATCTTTTCCACGCCGCCGATCACCACGGGCTGCCCGTCCGCCTTCAGCGTGGCGCCTTCGGGGCGGCCACGCTCGTCCGTCTTCACATCGACGTCGGCGGGGTTGTACCAGGTCTTCTTGCCCGACACATCTTCACGGTAGTACGTCTCGTTGAGCACCATGCCCTGCGTCAGCAGGTTCGTGAACGGCTCGTCGAACTTGACCAGGCCCATGTCGCGCATGACCTTGGTCCAGAATCGTGCGTACAGCAAGTGCAGGATCGCGTGCTCGATGCCGCCGATGTACTGGTCCATCGGCATCCAGTAGTCGTTGCGGCCATCCACCATCGTGGTGGCATCCGGGCACGTATAGCGCATGTAGTACCAGCACGAGTCGATGAACGTATCCATCGTGTCGGTCTCGCGACGCGCGGGCTTGCCGCATGACGGGCAGGTGCAGGCCAGGAAACGCTCGTCCTTGTTCAGCGGATTGCCCGTGCCGTCCGGCACGAGATCTTCCGGCAGCACCACGGGCAAATCCTGCTCGGGCACGGGCACCACGCCGCAGGCATCGCAATGGATCAGCGGAATCGGCGTGCCCCAGTAGCGCTGGCGCGAGATACCCCAATCGCGCAGGCGCCATGTCACCTTCTTCTCGCCCAGGCCCTTGGCGGCGAGGTCGGCGGCAATCGCGTCGACGGCAGCCTTGTAGGCCAGGCCATCGTACTTGCCGCTTTCGATGCAGACGCCCTGTTCCTTGTCGCCATACCATTCCTGCCACGCATCTGTGGAGTACGGCTGGCCCTTGACGTCGATCACCTGCTTGATCGGCAGGTTGTACTTGTTGGCGAAGGCGAAGTCACGCTCGTCGTGAGCCGGCACGCCCATCACGGCGCCGTCGCCGTAGCTCATCAACACGTAGTTGCCGACCCAGACGTCCACCTGCGCGCCGGTCAGCGGATGCGTGACCTGCAGGCCAGTGGGCATGCCCTTCTTTTCCATGGTCGCCATGTCGGCTTCCATGACGGAACCGTGCTTGCACTCCTCGATGAATGCAGCCAGTTCCGGATTGTTCGCGGCGGCGTGCGTAGCCAGCGGATGCTCTGCAGCCACGGCGCAGAACGTCACGCCAATGACCGTGTCGGCGCGCGTGGTGAACACGTACAGCTTGCCGTCCTGGATGGTGTTGCCTGCCGCATCGCGGATATCATGCGGGAACGCAAAGCGCACGCCTTCGCTGCGGCCGATCCAGTTCTGCTGCATGATCTTGACACGCTCGGGCCAGCCCAGGCCGTCCAGATCGCCCAGCAGTTCCTGCGCGTACTCGGTGATGCGCAGGTAGTACATCGGAATCTCGCGCTTTTCCACCACCGCGCCCGAACGCCAGCCCTTGCCATCGATCACCTGCTCGTTGGCGAGCACGGTCTGGTCGACCGGGTCCCAGTTCACTGTGCCGGTCTTGCGGTAGGCAATGCCCTTTTCCAGCATCTTCAGGAACAGCCACTGGTTCCATCGGTAGTAGTCAGGGCTGCAGGTCGCCACTTCGCGCGACCAGTCGATCGCCAGGCCCATCGACTGCATCTGCTTCTTCATGTAAGCGATGTTGTCGTAGGTCCAGGCGGCCGGTGCCACCTTGTTGTTCAGCGCGGCGTTCTCGGCGGGCATGCCGAATGCATCCCAGCCCATCGGCATCAGCACGTTACGTCCGTTCATGCGCAGATAGCGCGCCATCACGTCGTTGATCGTGTAGTTGCGCACGTGCCCCATGTGGAGCTTGCCCGAGGGATACGGCAGCATCGAGCAGGCGTAGAACTTCTGCTTTTCCTTGCCATCCGGGCCGACGGCAGACTCGGACACCCGGTAGGCATCGATGGCTTGCCAGTGCTGCTGCGCAGCTTGTTCAACGGCGGACGGAAGATATTTGTCTTGCATGGTCGGGACGGCAGTCTGGACACCAGTCCGGCGGCAACAGGCGCGCCGGACGGCCGGGGGATCGGTTTGCGAAAGAAACGATTATAACCGTGGCGCCCGGCCAATCCGGGCTGCCACGGCAATGCGCCAGGGCGCTGGGGCGGCCCGCCGAAACGGGCCCGACATCACTTCAGGCCAAGCACGTCCTGCATGTCGAACAGGCCATTGGGCTTGTCGGCCAGGAAACGCGCCGCGCGCACGGCACCATCGGCGTACGACTGGCGGCTCGACGACTTGTGGCTGATCTCGATGCGCTCGCCGATGCCGGCGAACATCACCGTGTGGTCGCCCACGATATCGCCGCCGCGAATCGTGGCAAACCCGATCGATTTCGGATCGCGCGGGCCGGTGTGGCCTTCGCGGGCATACACCGCGCAGGCGTCCAGATTCCGGCCGACTGCCTTGGCAATCACCTCGCCCATCGTCAGCGCCGTGCCGGACGGTGCATCCACCTTGTGGCGATGGTGGGCCTCGATGACTTCGATGTCATAACCTGTCGAGAGCAGCTTGGCCGCCACTTCGAGCAGCTTGAACGTGGCATTCACACCCACGCTGAAGTTCGAGGCGAAGACCACGCCGATCGACTTCGCCGCATCTTCGAGTGCCTGCTTGCCAGCTGTATCGAATCCGGTCGTACCGACCACGATCTTCTTGCCCAGGCGTTTCGCCACGGCCAGATGGGCCAGCGTGCCTTCCGGCCGCGTGAAATCGATCAGGCAGTCCGAAGCACCCAGTACCGCTTCGATATCGTCCGAAATCTTCACGCCGGTCTCGCGGCCCAGGAACATGGCCGCATCCTGCCCCAATGCGGCAGCACCCGGAATGTCCAGCGCGCCGGTCAGCGTCACGCCTTCGGTGTTCAGGACGGTTTCGATCAGCATGCGGCCCATGCGGCCTGATGCACCTGCGATGGCGATTTTCATGGTGTACGGGGGTAATTGGGGACAGCGCCCGGTCCACAGGCCGGGCAGTCTGGAAGGAACCGGCCAACGATGTCGTCTATGCGATAGCGTGGGCCCGGTCCGATCAGTTGGCGGGTTTTTCCTGCGCGGCGGGTACGGCCGACGCCGCTGGCGCTTCCGGTGCTGCCGGCGCCGCTTCCGGCGCGGGGGTCGTCGAGGTAGAAGCTGGTGCTGCGGCTGGCGTCGACACGGCCTTGCCCGACGTGTTGTTCCGCTGCGCTGCCTTCATGCCGTCGATCTCGGCAATCAATTCGTATTCCGAAGGCAGTTCATCGCCTTGCCACTTCACGAGCTTGTCGCCGTCGAAGAACACCGTGAACTGGCGCGATTGCACGACCGGGGTGGCGCCGCGACGGAACGAGAAATAATAGTCCCAGCGATTGCCATGGAACACGTCCTGCAGCAGCGGCGTGCCGAGCAGGAAGCGAACCTGATCGCGCGTCATGCCTTCACGCAACTGCGAGGTAGCTTCGCGGGACACGAAATTGCCCTGGACGATATTGATGCGGTAAGGCGTGATGGATTGCACCACCTTGCGCGACGTGCTGTCGTAAGCGGAGCAGGCACCGGCCAGCAGCGCCGCTGCCAGCAGGGAAAATACCAGCGCCGGGCGCGTGGCGGTCGAACGGAATGAACGCATGTATCTCGCTTCCAGACGGGAGTGACTCTGTGCCGGAGCCGGCGCGCTGCACAATACGTAGCGGCGTCGGGGCACGGCCAGGCGCTTCGGGACACGCCGCCGCAGGGGTGGCGTCCGGGCGTCATGGCACCGGGGCGACATTTGCCGCCAAAACCCTTATGATTCAACTATCCAGACATTGTACTCTAGGGAGTCACGCCCATGCCGAGTCCGGCGGACCTCAAAAATATTGGCCTCAAGGCGACTGTCCCCCGCCTGAAGATCCTCGAGATCTTCCAGACCAGCGAACAGCGGCACCTCAGCGCTGAGGACGTTTACCGTATCCTGCTCAACGAACATATGGATATCGGCCTCGCCACGGTCTATCGCGTCCTTACCCAGTTCGAACAAGCCGGCCTCCTGTCGCGCAACAACTTCGAATCGGGCAAGGCCATTTTCGAACTGAACGAGGGCAAGCATCACGATCACCTGGTGTGCCTGGACTGCGGCCGCGTCGAAGAATTCTTCGACCCGGACATCGAGCACCGCCAGCAGAGCATTGCGCGCGAGCGCGGCTTCGCATTGCAGGAACACGCATTGTCGCTGTACGGCAATTGCACAAAAGACAACTGTACCCACAGACCCAAACGATAAGCCGCGCCGGCGACGATTCCGGCAGCAGGCATGAAAAAACCGGCGTCCAGACGCCGGTTTTTCTTTATCGACTCACCTGACCTTCCCGTCGTTACTCCTGCGGCAAATCCTGCTCGGCCACCACACGTAGCAGGCGGGTTGCCGAGTTCTGTGGCACGCCTACGAACTCTCCGACAACCTGACGAAAAAGATTGCGGGCCCATACCAGCATCGGATGGGTATTGCGGCTGCGGTGCCAGAACATGTTCAGGCCCAGCGTCGTATCCAACTCAGCCGGCAACGGGAACGCCTTCAGACCATAGGTCTCGCAGGCCATGTCCTTGGTCAGCGCGTTGACCGTGAAAATCATGTCCGTCTGGGCGGCCAGTTCAGCCTGTGCGCGCCACGAATGCACCGTCAGCGTTGCATTTCGCTTGAGCCCACGCTGCTGCAGCGCGTAGTCGAGCGGAATGAGCGCGGGTGCCGGACGGCCTGCGCCACCGGAATGCGCCATGAAGATATGGCTGCAATCCAGATACTGTTCGAGCGTGCAATCGTTAATGAGCAGCGGGTGGTTCTTGCGCGCGCAAACCCAAAGATTCAGCGAGGTCACCATTTCCTCGACGATCTCCGGATGGCGAGTCGGGAACGGCGAGAAGCCCAAGTCCAATTCATTGGCGCGCATCGCCGCAACGTCACTTTCCCAGGAATGCGATTCCACGAGGCGGATATGCAGGTCGGGAGCCAGTTGCTTGATGCGCAGCACATACCGGTTGAACACGGTATCGCCCAGCTCGGCTGCAAAGCCCACGCTCAGCGTGCCGGTAGCGATTGCCGGATCGAAATTGTCGGCATCACCTTCGTTGATCGACGACCAAAGATCCAACATGTCCCGAATCTTTGGACCCAGCTCCAACGCGCGGGGCGTCGGCGTCAGCCCGTGGGGGACACGGATAAAAAGAGGATCGTCAAAGATTTCGCGCAGTCGGCCGAGCGAATGCGAGACGGCAGGTGCCGTCATGTGCATTTTCTCCGCCACATAAGTGGCGTTTCGTTTACTCAGCAGCTCTGTGAAAATCACAAGCAGCTTGGTATCCACGTTCACCATGATCAGGCCCGGTTATTGTGTTCCACATTCGATGGCCCCACCACTTTCACTGGCTGCACATCAGATATCAACAGATTCTTCCGAGTGTATGAGAAAAAAACGGCAGGGAAAAGCAAATTCGGCATTTCTCGCACTAAGCAAACGGGTTATCGGATGATTTCCAGCGGCTTCCGGGCACATTCGGAACAGATAATGTCAAAAAGCCCACGCGTTCTTATGCGCGGAACTCGCTATATTCGTCGTAGTGGGATGTTTCCGCCTTGCGCTCGGACACATATCCCTGAGATTGCAGAGATATCATGAGTACTCATCGTCACAACGTTGATCTATCCAAAGCCTATCGGCTGCTCAACCACGGCCCCACCGTCCTGGTGAGCGCAGCCCATAGCGGGCAACGCAACATCATGGCTGCCGCATGGGCGATGCCGCTCGATTTCGCACCGCCCAAAGTGGCCGTCGTGCTCGACAAGGCCACATGGACGCGCCAGTTGCTCGAAGCCAGCGGCGAATTCGCGCTGCATGTGCCCACCGTGGCCCAGGTGGACATTACTCAGGCGCTCGGATCGAGTTCCGGCCTGAAGATCTCCGAGGAACATGGCATCGACAAGTTTGCCGCCTACGGACTACAAACGTTTGACGGCAACCTTGTCGGTGCGCCGTTGCTCGAAGGTTGCGCCGCCTGGCTGGAATGCCGCCTGCTGCCCGAGCCCGCTATCCAGAACAGCTATGACCTGTTCCTCGGCGAAGTCGTCGCCGCGCACGCCGACAGTCGCGTGTTCCGGGAAGGCCGTTGGGATTTCACGGGCCACGATTCCCTCCGCACGATCCATCACGTGGCGGGCGGACATTTCATCGTCGACGGCGATGTCATCGATGCGAAGCCGCTGAAACTCTGACCCACAAAAAAACGCGCCCGAAGGCGCGTTTTTCTTGGGACCGCCGCCAGATTACTTGGCGACGACGCGTGCCATTTCCAGGCACTTGTTCGAATAGCCCCACTCGTTGTCGTACCAGCTCACAACCTTGATGAACGTGCCGTCCAGCGCGATGCCAGCTTCGGCGTCAAAGATCGAGGTCCGTGCATCGCCGCGGAAGTCCGTGGCCACGACCTTGTCTTCGGTGTAGCCCAGCACGCCCTTCAGCGCGCCCTGGCTCTGGGCCTTCATCTCGGCGCAGATTTCGGCGTACGTGGCCGACTTTTCCAGCTCGACGGTCAGGTCAACCACCGAAACGTCCGAGGTCGGCACGCGGAACGACATGCCCGTCAGCTTCTTGTTCAGTTGCGGAATCACCACGCCCACGGCCTTGGCAGCACCGGTCGACGACGGGATGATGTTTTCCAGGATGCCGCGGCCACCGCGCCAGTCCTTGTTCGACGGACCGTCAACGGTCTTCTGCGTCGCCGTGGCAGCGTGCACGGTGGTCATCAGTCCGCGCTTGATGCCCCACTTGTCGTTCAGCACCTTGGCAACCGGGGCCAGGCAGTTCGTGGTGCAGCTGGCGTTCGAAACGATCGCTTCGCCCTTGTACGACTCGTGGTTCACGCCGTACACGAACATCGGGGTGTCGTCCTTGGACGGAGCCGACATGATCACCTTCTTGGCGCCCGCGTCGATGTGCTTCTGTGCGCCTTCCTTGGTCAGGAAAATGCCGGTCGATTCGATCACGACATCGGCGCCGACTTCGCCCCACTTCAGTTCCGACGGATCCTTGACAGCGGTCAAACGGATTTTCTTGCCATTCACGACCAGCGTGTTGCCATCCACCGACACTTCACCATCGAAGCGGCCATGCACCGAGTCGTACTTCAGCATGTACGCCAGGTAGTCCGGCTCCAGCAGGTCGTTGATGGCGACGACTTCAATGTCCTTGAAGTTCGCGGCGGCGGCGCGGAACACCATGCGTCCGATACGGCCAAAGCCGTTGATGCCGATCTTGATGGTCATGTCTATCTCCTAGAGTGCAATCGATGAAGCCTGGGCCGGTGCCGCCAGCCGGCGCGTCGCACCGGCGGGGCACACGGGCGGGAATTACTGGGCGAGCGTGGCGCGCACGGTGTCGGCCACGTTTTCTACCGTGAAGCCGAAGTGCTTGAACAGCACGCCTGCCGGAGCCGATTCGCCAAACGTGTCGATGCCGACGACCGCCTGGACCTGGTACTTCCACCAGAAATCGGTCACGCCGGCTTCCACGGCGATACGCGGCACGCCGGCCGGCAGCACGCTGGCCTTGTACGCGGCATCCTGCTTGTCGAACACGGTTGTTGCCGGCACCGACACCACGCGCACATGCACGCCTTCGGCAGCCAGTGCATCGGCGGCGCCGATGGCCAGGCCCACTTCCGAGCCCGTGGCGATGATGACGGCGTCCGGCGCCTTCTTGCGCGGGTTCTTCGCATCGCGCAACACGTAGCCGCCGCGAGCGATATTGGCGCGCGTCACGTCGTCGCGCTTCTGGAACGGCAGGTTCTGGCGGCTGAAAATCAGGCAGCTCGGACCATTCTCGCGGCGGATCGACTCGGCCCAAGCCACGGCAGTCTCGGTGGTGTCGGCAGTACGCCAGACATCCATGTTCGGGATCAGGCGCAGGCTGGCCACGTGCTCGATCGACTGGTGCGTCGGGCCGTCTTCTCCCAGGCCGATCGAATCGTGCGTGAACACGAAGAGCGTGCGGATCTTCATCAGCGCGGCCATGCGCAGCGCGTTGCGGCTGTAGTCCGAGAACGTCAGGAACGTGGCACCGTAGGGGATGTAGCCACCGTGCAGCGTGATGCCGTTCATCACGGCGCTCATGCCGAATTCGCGCACGCCGTAGTTGATGTGGTTGCCCCAGGCATCTACACGCACAGCCTTGCTGCCGGACCAGTTGGTCAGGTTCGAGCCGGTCAGGTCGGCCGAGCCGCCCAGGAATTCCGGCAGCACGGGCGCGAGCGCCTCGATCGTGTTCTGACTGGCCTTGCGCGTGGCGATGGTCTCTGCCTTTTCTTCGCACTTGGCGAGGAAGGCATCGACAGCCTCGTCGAACGCGCCCGGCAGCTCACCGCGCATGCGGCGCGTGTACTCGCCGGCTTCGTACGGATGGACTTCGGCGTAGGCGGCAAACAGCGCGTCCCAGGCCTTTTCCAGCGCGGCACCGGTATGCTTGGCATCCCACGCGCCATAGACTTCCGGCGGCAGTTCGAACGGTGCATGCACCCAGCCCAGCGCTTCGCGCGTGGCCAGCACTTCGGCGCCGCCCAGCGGGGCACCGTGCACGTCGTGACCGCCTTCCTTGTTCGGAGCACCCTTGCCGATCAGCGTGCGGCAGCAGATCAGCGTTGGCTTGTCGCTGGCCTTGGCCTGCGCGATGGCATTGTCCACCGCCACGGCGTCATGGCCGTCCACGCCGCGAATCACGTTCCAGCCGTAGGATTCGAAACGCTTCGGGGTATCGTCGGCGAACCAGTGCACCACGTCGCCGTCGATCGAAATGCCATTGTCATCCCACAGTGCAATCAGCTTGTTCAGCTTCAACGTGCCAGCCAGCGAGCAAGCCTCGTGGCTGATACCTTCCATCAGGCAACCATCGCCCATGAACACATAGGTGTGATGGTTGACGATGTCGAAGCCCGGACGATTGAATTCTTCGGCCAGCAAGCGCTCTGCCAGCGCCATGCCCACGGCGTTGGTAATACCCTGACCCAGCGGACCGGTCGTGGTTTCCACGCCCGGCGTGATGCCGTATTCCGGATGGCCGGCCGTCTTGCTGTGCAACTGACGGAAGTTCTTCAGTTCTTCCACCGGGAGGTCGTAACCCGTGAGGTGAAGCAGCGCGTAGATCAGCATCGAGCCGTGACCGTTCGACAGCACGAAGCGATCGCGGTCGGCCCACTGCGGATTCACGGGGTTATGCTTCAGATGCCGGCCCCACAACGCCACGGCGATATCCGCCATCCCCATCGGCGCACCGGGGTGACCGGAGTTGGCTTGCTGGACGGCGTCCATGGCAAGCACGCGGATGGCGTCGGCCATCAGTTTGACGGGCTGGTTGGCGAAAGGACTTGTTGCGGGATGGGCGAGGGCAGACATGCGAGAACCTGACGGCGGGAAAACCGCAATTTTAGCAGAAGCAGGCGGCATTTCCGGGCGCGAAGGCGCGTCCCGAAGAGGCCATCAAACCTGGACGGAATGGCTGGCACCCGGTACGGGCACCACGCTGGGCGAGATCACCGTCCTGGCGGCCACGCGTTCGGCGTACCAGCAGGTGGAGATCGGCGAAAACCCAGGCCTGGGGCGGATCTTCCGGCTGGACGGCGTGGTGATGAGCACCGAGGCCGATGCCTTCATCCTGCACGAACTGATGTCCGTGCCAATGGCTGCTGTGCACGGTACGCCACGTAGCGCGCTGGTTGTGGGTGGCGGCGATGGCGGTTCGGCCTTCGAATTGTTGCGAATTCCCACAATGCGGGATGTGGTGGTGGCCGAGCTGGATGCCGAGGTTGTGCGATTGGCGCGCGAATGGCTGCCCGGCATCCATCGCGGAGCGCTCGACGAACCGGGTGATCCACGCCTGCATCTCGCCATCGGTGACGGACTGGGCCTAATGGAAGCATTCGCCCGTACCGGCCGCCGTTTCGATCTCATCGTCTACGACCTGACCGAGGCCGACGACGGCAGCCCCGCGGCCGCGCTGTTCACCACGCACGGGTTGCAAACGGCGCGCAGGTGTCTGGCGCCGGGTGGCGCGCTCTCGCTGCATCTTGGCCCCCTGCTCCATCGTCCCGACGCGGCGCGGTTGCTGCTGTCGCGCCTGCGGCAAGTCTTTCCGAATGTGGCGCCGCTAGCCGCGTATGTGCCAGCGTACGGCGCGCTGTGGGGCATCGCGCTGGCAAGCGATACGCTGGACATTGCCGCCGCACCTGCCGCGTCCATCGCAGCTCGGCTGCGGCAATGGCGCCTGGACACGGCACTGCGCGCCTATCATGCAGATCTCCACCCAGCGCTCTTCGTGCATCCGCGCCATCTGCAGCCGATCTTCGACAGCGCCAGCCGACCCGCGTAACATGCACTTTCGTCCCGATCGCCGCCGAGCGGCCGGGACTTCCTCCGAGCCACCCTCCGGGAGACCAGCATGCCCAGACCGTCCAACACGCCCTGGCTGACGCCCTACCTGACGGTTGCCAGCGGCCGCGCCGCAATCGATTTCTACCAGCGCGCGTTCGGCTTCACCGCGGGCCATGTGGTCGACGAGAACGGCGTTCCGACCCACGCCGAATTGCACTACAAGGGCGAGCTTGTCGTGATGTTCGCGCCCGAAGGCGCATGGGGCAGTACCGCGCGCACGCCCCGCTCCCTTGGCGTCGAGGCGTCTCAGACGTTCTATGTCTATTGCGACGATGTCGATGCCATGTATGCGCAGGCCATTGGTGCCGGCGCGGTCAGCGTGATGGCGCCCGCCGACCAGTTCTGGGGCGACCGTTACTGCATGGTCGAGGACCCTGACGGCTACCGTTGGGGCTTCGGCACGCCGCTGCCGAAGGCCGCGGACGTCGATCCCTCGTCCGAATCCTGATCTTTCTTTCCTGATGCCACCTAGATTTTTTGTCGATGCAGCGCTTGCTGCCGATACCGTCGTGGAGTTGCCCGACACCGTCGTACGTCACGTCCATGTGCTGCGCCTGTCGCCCGAAGACCCCATCACGCTTTTCAACGGTCAGGGCGGCAGCTACAGCGCCACGCTCGCGGAGATCGGCAAGCGCAGCGCATCGGCCCGTATCTCCGCCCATGACGCCACCGAGGCCGAACCGCCTTTTGCGGTGACGTTGGCGCAGGGTCTGGCAGGCGGCGACAAAATGGACTGGCTGATCGAGAAAGCCGTGGAGCTTGGCGTGGCGGCGATCCAGCCGCTGCAGGCCCAGCGCTCCGTGGTGCGGCTATCCGGCGAGCGGGCTGCCAAACGCCAAGCCCATTGGCAGGCCCTGATCGAGGCGGCGTGCGAGCAATGCGGACGTAACCGCTTGCCGGCGCTGGCGCCGGTGTCTACCTTTGATGCATGGCTTGCGGCGGCGCCTGCCACGGGCAACCGGCTGCTGCTGTCGCCGCGTGCCGTAGCGCCCCTGCCCGAGCTTGCACGAACTCACGCCGATGCCTGGCGTGCCAAGGGCGTGACGTTGCTGATCGGCCCCGAAGGCGGGCTGTCGCCCGAGGAAGAAGCAGCGGCGCGCCATGCCGGTTTCATCGGCGTGTCGCTGGGGCCGCGTATTCTGCGTACCGAGACGGCGGGCCTCGCGTGCCTCGCCACGCTGAACGCCATCCTTGGCGGATTCTGACCAGGACAGGTCAAAGGAGTCGAATATGGGACTACTCGATAGCGTGCTGGGCGGAATGCTCGGTCAGGGCGGCGGCCAGCAACAAGCCGGCGGCGGAGGGATGAATCCCAAGCTCATGATGGCGCTGGGCTTGCTGGCGATGCTGGCCATGCGTAACAAGAGCCAGGGTGCGGATGGCAGCGTTGCCCCCGCCGACGCCGGCGATGCGGCGGGCGGTGCCCTCGGCGGCCTGGGAGGACTCGGCGGTCTTGGCGGCATGCTCGGCGGCATGCTGGGTGGCGGCAGCGCCCCGGCCCCGGGCGGACTCGATCTCGGATCGCTGCTGGGCGGACTGCTCGGCGGTCAGGGCGATGCCACGAACTCGGCGCAGGCGATGGGAGCGGCCGCTGGCGGTATCGGCGCGTTGCGCGACATACTCGGCCAGGCCGGGCTGGGCCAGCAGGTCGATTCCTGGATCGGCACCGGCGGAAACGAGGCCGTCAGTGCAGCCGACCTGCAGGGTGCGCTGGGCAATACCGGTGCATTGCAGTCGCTGGCCGAAACCACCGGGATGTCTTCCGACGACGTGGCGGCGAGCCTCAGCGAAGGCCTGCCGGAACTGATCGACCGGTTGACGCCGGGCGGCCAGCTACCGCCTGCAGCCTGAGCCGGTGCAGCGCTGGCGCAGGACGCAAAAAAGCCCGCTGGTGACAGCGGGCTTTTTCATTGCGGCCGGGGAAGGCGTTCAGGCGAACGAGTAGAACACCCGGAACTGCACCTTGCGCTCCAGCCAGAATTCGGCGGCGTCACGGAACACGTCCAGCAGCACCTCACGCGCTTCCTTGTCGAACTTGAGCGCAATCGGCAAGCCTTCGAGCACGATTACAAAACCGGGTTGCGGACCGGCCTTGTAGATCATGTCGGTCAGGCAATCGGACAACGCATCGAAGTTCTTGCCGAAATGCTTCGGAAACGTGAACTCGGTGGCGATGCGCTCCAGGATCTCGGCCTTGCTGGCGCAATCGGCGCAGTTGGCGTAGAGGAAGTGCTGGTTCAGCGCCGTGGCCGCCTGGGCCAACTCCGGCACGCGGAACGCGCGGATCGACTGGACGATGTTCGGGCGCACCGTCTTGAACAGATTCATGGCTCCCTCGTTGGTACCGTCGTCAGCCCACGTGGCAATGGCCGGCGAGCAGGTAGGCGGCAGTGGGTGCGTCAGATCCTGGCGCGGCATCATCAGCACATTGTCGTAAAGGTTCTGGGCCTGATGGTGGGCCCTCTGCCAGCCATCTCCGGCGCCGCGCTCCTCGCGGGCGGCAAGGGCGTCGCCCAATCCGAAAATGTCAGTCATCATTTGGTTATCCGTTTGAAACTGTTGTAGTGGTCTTCCGTGTAATAGCAGTCGTTGGCGGCGCGTTGATCACCACCGCAAACAATCCGCTTGGCTCCCCGATTCCGGCTCTTGCTGTTCTTGACGGTGTATTCGCGGTAGTAGCCGCGAGATTGCGTCGGCAGGTGCCGTTCGTAGTTGCCGAACCGCGAACCATCCTTGTCATACGGAAACGGGCCGCCCGACTGGATCAGCTCCAGCGTCTGCCGCGCCTCGTTTGGCAACTGCGGGGCCGCGATGGTTCCCACCACCCCTTCCACATCCGCCACGGACGACTGCTTCGCGACGGCGCCCTGCGGCGACATCGCCAGCGCGACGGACAATGCCGCACCGGCCAACGCGCGGCCCAGGCTCCGCGTCAGGTTCAGGGACTGCCAAGTTGACTGCCGCTGCGACTGGCTCGCGAGATTCCGGGGACCCACGTTATCGAAAATGATTGGGAAAAGTGGCGGGGCGCGCGTGGACGAACGCCTGCATTCAAAGGCGTAAGGTTACGCGGATGTCGCGCATTAATCAATCCCTGCGCTCTGGGGCGCCGAAATTCCTCAATTGTTTCAATGTGTTATTGAAATGTGTGCGCATACTAACCTTACGGACAAGACAGGCTGGCGCACATGAAAAAAGCCGGGCAAGCCCGGCTTTACGACGCGGCATCGGCAATGACTTAGCCGATGCGCGTGATGCGAAGAGAATATCGCGGCGTGTCAGACCTTGGCAGCGGCATCCACCACGACCAGAGCGGTCATGTTGACGATACGACGCACCGTGGCCGACGGGGTCAGGATGTGCACCGGCGCCTTCACGCCGAGCAGGATCGGACCGATCGCCACGTTGTTGCCGGCCGCCACCTTGAGCAGGTTGTACGAGATATTGGCGGCGTCGATGTTCGGGCAGACCAGCAGGTTGGCTTCGCCCTTGAGCGAACCGTCCGGCACCAGTGAATCTCGCAGCTTTTCGTCCAGCGCGCTGTCGCCATGCATTTCGCCGTCGACTTCCAGTTCCGGTGCACGCTCACGCAGGATGGCAAGGGTGTCGCGCATCTTGCGGGCCGACGGTGCTTCGGACGTACCGAAGTTCGAGTGCGACAGCAGGCCCACCTTCGGCTCGATGCCGAAACGCTTCAGCTCCTCTGCAGCCATGATCGTGATCTCGGCCAGCTCGTCGGCGGTCGGGTCCACATTGACGTGCGTATCCACCAGGAAGATCTGGCGGCCCGGCAGGACCAGACCGTTCATGGCCGCGTACACCTTGTTGGTGCCGCCGAGTACCTGGTCGATATAGCGCAGATGGGCAGCCGTGGTACTGACCGTGCCGCAGATCATGCCGTCGGCCTCGCCCTTCTTCAGCAGCATCGCGCCAATCAGCGTGGTGCGGCGGCGCATTTCCAGCTTGGCGTACTGCTGCGTGACACCCTCGCGGGCCATCATGCCGTAGTACGTATCCGAATAGTCGCGGAAGCGCTCGTCGTGCTCGGGGTTCACCACCGTGAAATCCGTGCCCATGCGCAGGCGCAGGCCAAAGCGTTCGATGCGGTGCGCCAGCACAGCCGGACGACCGATCAGGATCGGGTTCGCCAGCTTTTCATCGACGATCACCTGCACCGCACGCAGCACGCGCTCTTCCTCGCCCTCGGCAAAGACGATGCGCTTCTTCTCCATCTCCACCTTGCGCGCAGCCGCGTAGATCGGCTTCATCAGCGTGCCCGAGTGGTAGACGAACTGCTGCAGTTGCAGGCGGTACGCGTCCATGTCCTCGATCGGGCGCGCGGCCACGCCGGACTTGGCGGCGGCCTCGGCCACGGCCGGTGCGATCTTGACGATCAGGCGCGGATCGAACGGTTTCGGGATCAGGTATTCCGGGCCGAACGACAGGTCCTGGATACCGTAGGCCGAGGCCACGATATCGCTCTGTTCCTGACGAGCCAGTTCCGCCACGGCGTTCGCGGCGGCGATTTCCATCTCACGGGTAATCGTGGTGGCGCCGCAGTCCAGCGCGCCACGGAAGATGAACGGGAAGCACAGGACGTTGTTGACCTGGTTCGGATAGTCCGTGCGGCCCGTGGCCATCACGGCGTCCGGGCGGATTTCCTTGACCAGTTCCGGCATGATTTCCGGATTCGGATTGGCCAGCGCCAGCACCAGCGGCTTCTCGGCCATCTTCTGCACCATCTCCGGCTTCAGCACGCCAGCGGCGGACAGGCCCAGGAAGATGTCGGCGCCGTCGATGACTTCGGCGAGCTTGCGCTTGTCGGTCTTCTGCGAGAAGCGCGCCTTTTCCGGGTCCATCAGTTCGGTACGGCCTTCATAGACCACACCGGCCAGGTCCGTTACCCAGATGTTCTCGATGGGCAGGCCCATGTCGACGAGCAGGTCCAGGCAGGCCAGCGCTGCGGCGCCAGCGCCCGAGGCCACGAGCTTGACCTTGGAAATGTCCTTGCCAACCACCTTCAGGCCGTTGATCACGGCGGCGCCCACCACGATGGCGGTGCCATGCTGATCGTCGTGGAAGACGGGAATCTTCATCCGCTCGCGCAACTTGCGCTCCACGTAGAAGCACTCCGGCGCCTTGATGTCTTCAAGGTTGATACCGCCGAACGTGGGTTCCAGCGAGGCAATGATATCGACGATCTTTTCCGGGTCCTTCTCGTCGATTTCGATGTCGAAGACGTCGATGCCTGCAAACTTCTTGAACAGGCCGGCCTTGCCTTCCATGACCGGCTTCGACGCTGCGGCGCCGATGTCGCCCAGGCCCAGCACGGCCGTGCCGTTGGTGATCACGCCCACGAGGTTGCCGCGCGCGGTGTAGCGGAAGGAATTGGCCGGATCGGCAACGATTTCCTCGCAGGCAGCGGCCACGCCCGGCGAATACGCCAGGGCCAGGTCGCGCTGGTTCGACAGCGGCTTGGTGGGGGTGACTGAAATCTTTCCGGGGGTCGGAAACTCGTGGTATTCGAGTGCGGCCTTGCGCAGCGCCTCACGCTGCTGCTGTTTCAGATCGTCTTGGGACGGGGGCTGCTGAGGGCTTGTCATCTGCGCATCTTCCGATCGGTGGAGCCACACTGAATAACACGGGCGATGAGTACGGGCCGGCTCCACGAACCCGTTTGTCTCCGCCTGGGGCGCTATAAGAATTGCGCATTTTATATTGTGAAATACTCTTTCACAATAAGCGTTTTGCGCGGGGCACCTTTTCGATTCGGTACAATATGCCGCATGCCGGTGGGCTTGACCAGCCGGAGTGTCTCAGCATTTCCACTGGTCTTCGAACTCCATCCCCCACCATCCCCGCCCGCCAACGGGTCATCCCACGCTCCATGCCTGCCCCGAGTCCCGCCTCTCCGGCCGTCCAGCCTGCCCAGCTCTCCGAATTCGACCTGATTCGCCGTTTCTTCACGCGCCCGGTACGCAAGGCTGTGCTGGGTGTGGGCGATGACTGCGCGCTGATCGAGCCGCGCCCCGGCCACCAGATCGCCATCAGCTCCGACATGCTGGTCAGCGGCCGCCATTTCTTTCCCGACGTGCCGCCGCACTCGCTGGGACACAAGGCCCTGGCGGTCAATCTGTCGGATCTGGCGGCGATGGGCGCCGAGCCGCGCGCCTTCACGCTGGCGCTGGCGCTGCCCGAGGCGGACCCCGCCTGGCTGGAGCCGTTCGCGGCCGGCATGCTGGCGCTGGCCGATGCGCACGGCTGCGAGTTGATCGGCGGGGATACCACCAAGGGACCGCTGACCATTTCGATCACTGTGTTCGGGGATGTGCCGGCGCGCCAGGCGCTGCGCCGTGACGCTGCGCGCCCCGGCGACGATATCTGGATTTCCGGCACGCTTGGCGACGCACGACTGGCGCTCGGTGATTGCCGTGGTGAATGGCTACTGCCCGAGCCCGATTTCACCGTGATCCGTCCTCGCATGGACACCCCTACGCCGCGCGTGGCGCTGGGGCTGGCGTTGCGGGGCGTGGCTCACGCCGCGCTCGATATTTCCGATGGCCTGATCGGCGACCTGGGCCACATCCTCAATCGCTCCTCGGTGGGTGCGATCATCGATGTGGACGCGCTGCCACGGTCTCGCATCCTGTCTGGCCAGCCCCTGGCGTGCCAGCGCGAGTGCGTGCTGGCCGGTGGCGACGACTACGAACTCTGCTTTTCGGCACCGATTGGCGCCCGTGAAGCCATTGCCGGCATCAGCCGCCAGCTCGATCTTCCTCTTTCGCGTGTCGGATCAATCACCCCGGAGGCGGGCCTGCGCATCGTCGATGGTGACGGTAATCCGTTCGACTACACCGGCACATCGTTCGACCACTTCGCAGCGCCCTGATACCTGCCTGACACGGGCCGCAAGCCGTGTCATGATGCCGCCATGCGCGTAGCGGGAGCCACCGCGTGCGCGCAATAGATAACAAATACAGACGAGCTATTTCTTGATGTCCGCCTACCCCCCCGGTGCCGCGCCGAGCGACCCCGTAGAACCCGTCACGCTGGAAGCTGGCCAGACTGCCAGAATCACGCGCCCCACCGCGCGCTTCATGCTGGGCCATCCGGCTCGTCTGATCGCACTCGGGTTCGGCTCCGGCCTGTCGCCCGTCAGCCCCGGCACGGTGGGCACGCTCTACGGCTGGCTGTCGTTTGTCGTGATCTCGATGTGGATCGAGCCGACGACCTGGCTGTACATCATTGCCGCCGGTTTCGCCATCGGGATCTGGGCCTGCCTGCGCACGGCGCGCGACATGGGTGTCTACGACCATGGCAGCATGGTCTGGGACGAGATTGTCGCGTTCTGGCTGGTGCTGGTGTTCGTCACGCCAACCGGCTTCTGGGGCCAGTTTGCAGCCTTCGCATGGTTCCGTTTCTTCGATATCGTCAAACCGGCGCCAATCCGCTATTACGACCGCACCCTCAAGGGACCGGGCTTTAACGGCGCGTTCGGCGTGATGTTCGACGATATCTTCGCGGCGTTCTACACGCTGCTTGTGTTCGCACTGTGGCGTTCGATCTGAGCGCCGCCCGCTTCCGCACCGTTTATCCACTTAGAGCCGCGCCATGTCAGTCAGCCGCCTGCTAGACCAGCTTGCCATCCAGGCCGGAACCGTCCTCGCGGAACGTTCTCTCATGCTCGCCACGGCAGAGTCCTGCACGGGCGGACTGGTCGCCGCTGCCATTACCGATGTGTCGGGATCTTCGGGATGGTTCGAGCGCGGCTTCGTGACCTATTCGAACGAAGCCAAGTCGACGATGATCGGCGTGCCCGCCAAGCTGATCCGCGACCACGGGGCGGTCAGTGAAGAGGTGGCGCACGCCATGGCCGAAGGCGCGCTGCTGAACAGCCGTGCGCAAGTGTCACTATCGATCACCGGCGTGGCCGGACCCAACGGGGGCACACCCGAGAAGCCGGTAGGCATGGTCTGCTTCGGCTGGAGCAACCGCATCACCACCCGCACCGACACCCAACGCTTCAAGGGCGACCGCGCCCAGATCCGCAGGCAGGCGGCGGAGCATGCCATGCGCGGGTTAATCGAGATGATTCGGAACGAGGAGTAACTCTGACAGCTGCTCGGAGTGCTCCCCTCTCCCGCCATGCGGGAGAGGGGAGAAAACCATCAGCAGGAGAGGCCCCGCTGGTTCAACCGTGCCGGTACCGGTTAATCAACTCCCTGGTCTGCAGCGCCGCATTGCGCGCTGCCACGGCAAAGTCCTTGTCCCGGCTCGCATAGAGAATAGCGCGCGATGAGTTAATCATCATGCCGGTGCCGTCAGCCGTGCGGCCAGCCTTCACGGTGGCTTCGATGTCGCCACCCTGGGCGCCGATGCCGGGGATCAGCAACGGCATGTCGCCGACGATCTGGCGCACCTTGGCGATCTCGTTCGGGAACGTCGCGCCGACCACCAGACCCATCTGTCCATTGGTATTCCAGCGCTCGCGGGCGGCTTCGGCCACCACCTGGTAGAGAGGCTTGCCGTCGACCTGCAGGAACTGCACGTCCGAGCCGCCCGGGTTCGACGTGCGGCACAGCACGATCACGCCACGGCCCGGATGCGCCAGATACGGCGACATCGAATCGAAACCCATGTACGGGCTGACCGTCACCGCGTCGGCCTTGTAGCGGTCGAATGCCTCGATGGCGTAGTGCTCGGCCGTGGAGCCGATATCGCCGCGCTTGGCATCGAGAATGACCGGAATCCCCGGGTGCGCGTCATGGATGTACTCGATCAGTTGCTCGAGCTGGTCCTCGGCGCGCTGGGAGTGGAAATAGGCGATCTGCGGCTTGAATGCGCAGACCAGGTCGGCGGTGGCATCGACGATTTCGCGGCAGAACGAGAAAATCGCCCCGCCAGTGCTGGTCAGGGACACCGGCAGCTTGGCCGGGTCCGGATCCAGACCGACACACAGCAGGGAATCGTTACGCTGCCATGCGGCGGACAGCTGCTCGGTAAAAGTCATGAGGGGCTCGGTAAATCTGTATCGGGGGTGACGCCAATTCTACCCGCTGGCCCAACCCCTGGCGTGCTATTGTCTGCAGCTTCCGCTTAAAAGAGCGACAGTCTGCGTCGCCACGTCCCATGCAACTCGACCGCCGCGGTCTTCTCCTCCTCGTATTCCTCACCCTCGCCTGGGGCCTGAACTGGCCGATCATGAAAATCGGCGTCGCCCACTTCCCCGCCATGGGCTTTCGCCTGCTCTGCATGGCCGGCGGGCTGGTGGCATTGGGCCTGGCGCTGAAACTACGCGGCGATTCGCTGAACATTCCGCGTGCCACATGGCCCACGGTGGTCAAGCTGGCCATCCCGAACATGGTCATCTGGCACTTGTTCGCGATCTGCGCAGTCAAGATGCTGTCTTCGGGCCGGGCAGCCATCCTGGGCTACACCATGCCGATCTGGGCCGTGGTCTGGGGGCTCCTGATCTTCCGCGAACGCATCGCGTTGTCAGCATGGATTGGCATCGGCTGCGCGCTGACCGGCACCGTCCTGCTACTGTCCGGCGAGATTGCCGCGCTGACCGGCAGCCCGGCCGGCACGCTGCTGATGCTCGTGGCCGCCGCAGGCTGGGGCTTCGGCACCCAACTGATGAAACGCACCCCGCTGGACGTGCCCATCGGGGCGCTCACGTTCTGGATGCTGGCTGTCACGCTGCCGTTCCTCGCCATCGGCTCGCTGCTGTTCGAGGCCGGCTGGCGCATGCCCACCGCCATCGAATGGGGTGCCATCGTCTACAACGCCGTGGTGGTCTTTGCGTACTGCCACCTGGTGTGGTTCTCGCTGGCGCGCAGCCTGCCGCCAGTGGTGTCGAGCCTGTCGATCATGTTCATTCCCGTGGTCGGCGTGTTCTCCGGCATGTGGCTGCTGGGGGAGACGCCGCACTGGCAGGATTACGCGGCCATCGTGCTGATGTTCGCGGCATTGTCGTCTGTCATGCTGGCGCCGTTGCTGCGCCGGGGGCGCTGAGCGCCATCCGTACAACACCCTAGATTTCGCTTAACAAGCCCCCCCGCGTTGGATTACACTCGCGGCCATCAGAATCCCGGAGAAAGTACGTGGGCAGTAGCATCGGGTGTTCGGGTTGTCGCGACAATATCGCGCCATCGTCGGATGCCATGTCACTGCGGGCTGCGTAACGTCGAACCGGGCTGGGCCATCGCCCTGCCCTTCGCCGCGCTTGCCCGCAGACACCTGCGGGTGAGTGTCTTTCCGTTTCCCCCAGCGGCGGCCGCCACGGCTGCCGTGTCGCGCTTCGGATCTTCCCTCTCCCCGGCCAGCCAGCCATAACCAGGCAACAGGCAAACGCCATCGCCTTGCATCGCCACGCCCCTATGGCTGTGCGCATGCAGCGCGATCACGCTTGCCGGCCGCCCCATGGTTGTTGCCGATGCCGTGCCTGCGCCTGTCTCCGATGCCTCGACACAGCGCAATCAGTCACAAGGAAGTCTAGGGATGATCAATCTGTTCGTCCTGCAGAAAGGTCGGCTTGCCCAGGAGCAGGTCGACGAGCGCAATGAGCTGCTGCAGCACAAGCCCATCTGGATCGACGTGGTCAGCCCCGACGACGAAGAACTCGCGTGGATCAAGGAAGCCTACGGTGTCGTCCTGCCCGAACTGGAAGACCTGGGCGACCTGGAAGCGTCGGCGCGGTACTTCGAAGGTGAGGACGAGAATATCCACATCCGCACCGATTTCCTGCTCGACGAGGAGGAAGCGTCGCGTAACGTGCGCGTGGCCTTCGTGCTGACGCGCGATGTCCTGTTCTCCATCCACGACGAAGACCTGCCCGTGTTCCGGCTGGTACGGCTGCGCGCGCGGATGCGTCCCGGTTCGGTGCGCAACGCCAAGGACGTGCTGATGGATCTCTACGCGACCGACGCCGAATACTCGGCCGATTCGATCGAGGAGATCTACGAGCGCTTGGAAGAAGCCAGCCGCCGCGTGCTGGCCGAGAACGTGACCGATGCCGCCGCGGCCGATGTGCTGGAAACCATCGCCCGCGAGGAAGACCTGAACGGCCGCATCCGTCGCAATGTCATGGATACGCGCCGCGCGGTGTCCTTCCTCATGCGCAGTCAGTTGCTGTCAGCCGAGCAACAGGACGAGGCCCGCCAAATCCTGCGCGATATCGATTCCATCGAAAACCACACCGCGTTCCTGTTCGACAAGATCAACTTCCTGATGGACGCGACGGTCGGTTTCATCAACATCAACCAGAACAAGATCATCAAACTGTTCTCGGTGGTGTCGGTGGCACTGATGCCGCCCACGCTGATCGCCAGCATCTACGGCATGAACTTCAAGCTGATGCCGGAACTGGACTGGGCCATTGGCTATCCATGGGCGATCGCGCTGATGGCGGTGTCGGCCGCGATTCCGTTGGTGTATTTCAGGCGCAAAGGTTGGCTCAGCTAAGGGCGTGGCGCATAGCAGCGGATATCGGTACTAATCCGGCAGCGTCGCCGCGCCCATCCGTCTGGCGATGATCGACGCCTTCACGCGGAAGTTCACGCGTACGTTGGCGCAGTATTCCTTTTTGTCGAAGCATTTCGGCGCGGGCAGCGCGGCGGCGAGTCTTGCGGCCTGGCCTACGGTCAGCTTCGATGCCGAGGTGCGGAAGTAGTGCTGCGCGGCGGCCTCTACGCCGAACACGCCCTCGCCCCACTCCACTGAATTCAGGTAGATCTCGAAGATGCGCTGCTTGTCGAGCCAGAATTCGAGCATCCACGTAATCGCCAGTTCCTGGCCCTTGCGTACGTAGTACTGCTCCGATGCGAGGAACAAATTCTTGGCCAGTTGCTGCGTGATCGTGGAACCGCCACGCACGATATGCCCGCGCTTTTTGTTGCGCTCCCATGCGTCGAGCATGGCATCGAGTTCGTAGCCGGGATGGTTGACGAAGTCAGCATCCTCGCTGGCGATGACCGCGCGCTTGATGTTGCGCGACATCTGGTCGTAGCTCACCCACTGGTGATCGACCTTGCAGCTCCAGAAATTGAAGCCGCATAGCCGCCATTGCTCCGCGCGCATGAACGATGTGGACGACGGATTCAGAACCTGCCACGCGCCAATCTGCAGGAAGAAGTACACCTGCATCGCCAGCACGCCGATGATCAGGCATTCGCCGAAATAGCCGATCCAGCGCAGCGGATTGGCGGCGCCGGACAATCTGGCCGAGGGCCGGGCGGTAGTGCTGCGCTGGCGGGCCAAGGCCGGCGTCTTTCAGCGATCGGCTTCGGCCTGCAGCGCAGCGCGCAGCTCGGCCAGTACCGGTGCCGTGGCGGGCCGGACGCCGCGCCAGTTGTAGAACGCCTCGGCGGCCTGCTCCACCAGCATCCCCAGGCCATCGGCGGTCTGCGCGCCGCACCGGGCCGCGTGCGCGAGGAACACGGTCGGCTTGGCGTCGTACATCATGTCGTAGGCCAGCACGCCTTCGCCAAGCAGGAAATCCGGCATCGGCGGCACTTCGCCCTGCAGGCTGCTGGCCGATGCGTTGATCACCACGTCGCAGCGCTCGTCCTCGGATAGCGCGTCGAGTGCATCCAGGCCACCGGCCCAGAGTTCCACCCCGTACTGGTCCGCTGCCTCGACGAATTCCTCGACCATGTCGCTGGCCTTCTGCGCGGTGCGGTTGGCCACCACGATCCGCGACGGACGGCACTCGATCAGCGGCAGCATCGCCCCCATGGCCGCCCCCCCGGCGCCCAGCACGAGGATGCGTTTGTCTTCCAGCAGCACGTCGAGGTTGTCCTGGATATCGCGCACCAGGCCAATGCCATCGGTGTTGTCGCCATGGATCAAGCCATCCTCGATCCACATCGTATTGACGGCGCCAGCGGCTTCCGCACGCGGCGTCAGGCGGTCTGCCAGATCATAGGCTTCGAGCTTGAACGGCGTGGTCACGTTGAAGCCGTGGCCGCCGTCGGCCAGGAACTTGCGCACGGTGTCGGCAAACGCGTCGAGCGGCGCTTCCAGGCGATCGTATTGCACCGCCTCGCCAGTCTGGCGCGAAAAGGCGGCGTGGATCGCCGGCGAGCGGCTGTGCGAAACGGGATTGCCCACCACGACGTAGCGGTCGGCGGATTGCTGTTCTGCGGTCATCAGCGTCCTTGCAGCCGGACGTCCAGCCCGCTGCGCGTAAACTTGAAAGTGGAAATGACTTCGAGGATGTCCTGCTTCGACTGCATCTCGGGCGTGAACGCGCCGAATGGCGCCGCCGCACGGACAATGGCCACGGCCTGACGGTCGAGCGCGGGATCGCCCGAACTCTTCGCCACGTCGATGGCCTCGATGTTGTAGCCGTCCCGGTTATAGCCGAGCTTGCCCTGGCGGTTGACGTTGATCACCAGGATCAACTGGCCATAGATGGGCTTGCCGTTTTTCTGCGGGAAATCGCTGGTGCCGCGTATCTCGATCTTGCGACGCAGCCGATCGTAGTACTGCGCATAGTCCACGGCCTGGGCGCTCGTGGCCGTCAGCTGCATGCGCTTGGGGCGCTTGGCATAGTGCTCGAGATTGCGGCCGATTTCCGCTTCCAGCCGAGCCATCTCGGTCGTGGTCGTGCGGTCGTCCTGGCCGCGCACCGGCGCCTCGGTTGGCTTGTCGCCGGGCTTCAGGGGCTGGCTGCGTACCGACGGCGCGGCCTCGCGCGACTGCGTCATCAAGCGGCGCTGCTCTTCCTCGAGTTGCTCGAGCCGGCGCTGCGTGAGCTTCATCAGATCGCCATCGCGGGACTCGGTCTGCGCCGGCAGCGGCGTGGTGGCACGCTGCGCATCGTGGTCGCCGCCGCCATCGAGATTGGCCTGGGCCAGAACTGTGGGATTGCGCGGCTTCTCGGCGGATTTGGAGTTGACCAGCACAACGTCGAGCTGCGGGTCGGAACGCTTGATCTCGAAGACTTCCGGCGCGGCGAACCGCACCATCAGCAGCACCGCATGAATGACTAGCGAGACGACAATCGCCTTGGCCAGCGTGCCGCTGGATTGCCACCAATCGCGCGGGTGGCGGGGAGCAGAGAGAACGGCGTTCACTGTGGTCAGAGGCTTGATGGAAGGCGAAAGGCGATCGGGCAGCGATCGTCGGACAGAATCGATACGTGCCGGCCACCCCACGGCGGGGGGATGGCCGGCGCAGACTCAGATTGTACGGGAGCCGCCCTGTTTGTCGAAGCGCTCAGGCAGCCGGACCGGGATCGGTGTCGCGTGGCGCCGACGCCTCGTCATCCGTCCCTTCGGGCGCGTCTTCGGCAGCGGCTTCCGCAGCATCCTCCGCAGCGGCTTCAGCGGCGGCTTCGGCCGACACCTCCGCCAGCACTTCATCGCCCTCGTCGCCCTCGTCGCCTTGATCGTTACCCGCCAGCTCTTCCTCGGGCAGTTCGCCTTCGCCAGCGAATACCTCAAGCACCCGACAGGAGACTTCGAGCGTGATCTCGTCGGTGGCGCCGATTTCGAGCAAAACCTGGGTGCCGCGCGCGGCCTGCGCCAATTCGGGCACGCGGGTCACCAGCGGAATCTCGGAGAAGCGCACCGCGCCTTCCTTGAGCGTGGTGGCCATCAGCTTGTCGCGGTTTTCCTGCTTGAGCCAGCGCAGGCACCAGTAACGTTCCATCGTGGACTGGTGATCGGCATAGGCCGCATAGGTGCCTTCGAAATCCGCCACGGCGGCCAGCAGATCCGCATCCTTGGGCTTGAACGGAGCGACGAGCTTGGCGGTCACGCCATGCTGGGCCACGGCCAGGATTTGCCACTGGTTCACCAAGTCGACGTAGCGACGCAGCGGCGAGGTGCTCCACGCGTATTGCGCCACGCCCAGCCCCTCGTGCGGCGCGGGATAGGTCTGCATGCGCGTGCGATGCATGCCCCACGCTTTCTGCGTGCGGTAGATGCCCGGCACACCGTTGTCCGCCAGCAGCTTGCCCCACGTGCTGTTGGCCAGGATCATCAGCTCGGCCACGATCTTGTCCAGCGGCGATCCACGGCGGCGCTGCTCGATCCGCACGCGCTCGCTGCCATCGTCCTGCCGGTCGATGTAGAAATTGAAGTCCGCGCGGTTGTGCGATTCCGGACGCAGGCCGCTGGCGAGTCGCGCCTTCTGGCGCTCGTCGTGCAGGAAATTGGCCAGCCGGTACAGCTCGGTCAAAGCCTCGCGGAAGGGATAGTCGCCGGTGCCTGCGGCCAGCGCGGCCTCGGTGACCACGTCCTCCAGCAGGTTGTGGCGCAGGTTGGCGGCAATCGGCACCAGTTCGGCACGCGATTCGCTGCCGAGGATGGTCATGCCATCGATGCCGTTCGGGTCGATGGTCACGTACAGCGACAGGGCCGGGCACGTGCGACCTTCCTGCAGCGTGTAGCGATCCACCACGCTGTCGGGCAGCATCGTGATCTTGTCGCCAGGGAAGTACACCGTGGACAGACGATGACGCGCGATGGTGTCGAGCGCCTCGCCACGGCGGATGCCCAGGGCCGGTGCTGCGATGTGGATACCGATGCGCAGCTTGCCGTCGCCGAGAGGCGTCACCGACAGGGCATCGTCGATTTCGGTCGTGGTGACGTCGTCGATCGAGAATGCCTGCACGTCAGCGAGCGGCAGGTCATTCGGCGGCTCCGGCACGTCCACGTCGGGGAAGCCGGTGCCCTTCGGGAAGCAGTCTGCCAGGAACTTGGCTTCATGCAGCGCGCGCGGGCTTTCCACTCCGCCCACGGCCACCATCAGGCGCATCGGCGACATGCCCTGCGCCGTGCAGGCGGCATCCATCGCCTTGTATTCGAGGCTGTTCTTGTCGGGCTTGAACAGCAGTTGCAGCACCTTGCCGCGGAACACCTCGGGCAGCTTGCCGTCCTTCAGCTGCGCCTCGTACTCCGCCTGCAACAGCAGCTGCTGCTTCTTGCGCTCGACCGCCGCCAGCGCGGCCTTGAGTTGATCTTCCGGCGCGCGCGCATAGCGGCCACGGCCCTTGCGCCGGAAGTAGACGGGGTTGCCATGCAGCGCCATGGCCAGCGCGGCCTGCTGCACCGCGCCCGCATCGGCGCCGTAGTATTCGGCGGCGAGTTCGGCAAAGCCGAATTCCTCGGCCGGCGCGCATTCCCACAGGAAATCGAGATCGATCTCGGCGGTCAGGTCGCCGGTTTGCCGCACCATTTCGATTGCCGACGGCTGGGCGAACTGCAGCAGCACATCCTTTGCCTTGACCTTGGTGCGCTTGCCAGCGGGCAACTCCACCTGGTAGGCCTCGCCCTGTTGGGCAAGGACGGTGCCGGCGCGGATCTCGCCGCCTTCTTCGAACAGCAACTGCATGGATTGGACTTTCACAAGGGCCGGAACACGCTGCAACAGTGCGCGTTGGCGCACTTGAAGTCAGACGGCTCGGGCTGGATATTCGACCCGGGATGATACCGCACCGCGCCTTCGGCCAACGGGCCACAGGCGCGGCACTTCCAGGTCAGGGCCGCGCGTCCTGCTCCGGCAGGGCGCGGAAGGTATCGATACGGCGCGGCAGCCGTGTGCCGCCTGCGCCAGTACTGGGCGGTGCAGGCCGGCGCAGAAGATCCGGCAGAAAGACTTCCGTGACCAGCATGGCGCCGCCATCGCGCCGAAACACCGAGCGTCGCGCCGGCAACATCGGCACTGCGGCCAGGGCCGGCAGTACGCGCTGCAATGCCTGACGGAGCGGATGGTGCATCGACAGCCGGGCGAACTGGAATGGATCACGCCGCACGCGCGGGTCCACGAACAGCGCACCGCCCAACGGCCGGTTACCCAGCCCGCGCAGGAACGGCCAGTCGCGCCGCGCACGGTACGGATCGACGATGGTGTGTGCGAAGACCGCCGGTACATCGTCACAGATCAACAGCACTTCGCGGGTGATGGCGGGCACGGGCCGGATCAGCCCCAATGCCTGCCACTCGTCCGCGAACGGCAAGGCCGGCGTCTGGGCAAGGCGGGTCACGCGAAACTGCGTCGCGGCCGACATCAGGCGGGCCGTCAGCGAGCCCTCCCCGACGATCCAGCGGCGCTGGTTCACGGGAATCGCGGCGTCATACGGTAAATGAGCGTGCCAGGCGGCGCGCAGCCCTTGCAGGGCCGTCATGCCGACCGTCATGCGTGCAGGCGTCCGTCGGGTGTGTAGCCGCAGAACGCCAGCACGTCGTCGACGTACTCGTCGAATTCCGAGATACCGTGGTCGCTGCCTTCGATGATCTTGATACGCGCACCCGGGCAGGCTTCGACCATCTCGCGATAGTCGAGCACTTCGTCACCGGTCGCCGCCAGCAGGTAGTAGCGCTCGGGCTGGGTGATGATGTCCACCCGCAGGTCGAGCAATTCCTGCAGATGCTCGCGCTTGACCGTCACCGAGCCGCCGCCGTGGTAGAGCGGCTGCTCGCCCAGGTACTTTTCCAGGTCAGTCCACGGGTGGATGGCGGGATTCAGCAGCACAGCGCGGCAGCCATGCTGCTCGGCCAGCCAGCGCGCGTAGAAACCACCGAGCGACGAGCCGACGATGGCGATATCGGTCTCGCCGCCGGCCCGCGCGCCGCGAATCGCAGCTTCCGCCTGAGCAATCGCCTGCGATGGCGAAACGTTGAGCACGGGGCAGGCGAAGTATTTCTCCAAGCCCCACTTACGCATTCGCTCCTGGACGAGCCGGGACTTCATCGATTGCGGCGAGGAACGGAAGCCGTGCAGGTACAGCAGCATCGTTGCTCTCGCCTCTTATGCGTTGTCGGTGCCGGCGTTGGCCGCGCCGATCGCATCGAGCAGCTTCTGATGCACGCCGCCAAACCCGCCGTTGCTCATCACCAGCACCTGATCGCCCGGCCGCGCCGCGGCACGCACGGCCTCGACCAGCGTCGGCAGATCCTGGAAGGCGCGAGCCTTGTCGCCCAGCGGCGCGAGCGCATCGCCCAGGTTCCAGCCCAGCGCGTCCTTGCCCGATGGCGCGCCATATCCAAACACGAGATCGGCGGCTTCCAGGCTGGCGGGCAGTTGCGCGGCCATGACGCCGAGCTTCATTGTGTTGGAGCGCGGTTCGAGCACGGCCAGGATACGGGCATTGCCCACGCGGCGGCGCAGGCCGTCGAGCGTGGTCTGGATCGCCGTGGGGTGATGCGCGAAATCGTCATAGACGGTCACGCCATGGGCGACACCCCGGACTTCCATGCGGCGCTTGACGTTGGCGAAGCGGCCCAGCGATTCGATGGCCTGCGCGGGCGGCACGCCGACATGGCGGGCGGCAGCAATTGCCGCGATGGCGTTCATGCGGTTGTGGGTGCCCTGGAGGTCCCAGACCACGGTGCCGACCAGTTCGTCGTGGAAGAACACATCGAACGCATCCTTGCCGGTCGGTGCAGGCGCCTTGGCATCGCCTTCGCGCCAGTCGCCCACGCCGAACTGCTCCACCTCGCTCCAGCAGCCGCGCTCCAGCACACGGGCCAGCGCGGGTTCCACGCCATTGACGATCACGCGGCCCTGGCCGGGCACAGTGCGCACGAGGTGGTGGAACTGCGTCTCGATGGCGGCCAGATCGGGAAAGATGTCGGCGTGATCGAATTCCAGGTTGTTCAGGATGGCCGTGCGGGGACGGTAGTGAACGAACTTGCTCCGTTTGTCGAAAAAGGCCGTGTCGTACTCGTCGGCCTCGATGACGAAGAAATCGGAGTCCGTCAGCCGGGCCGAGATACCGAAGTTCTGGGGCACCCCACCCACCAGGAAGCCCGGGTTATAGCCGGCATCCTCCAGCACCCAGGCCAGCATCGACGTGGTGGTGGTCTTGCCGTGCGTGCCGGCCACGGCCAGCGTCCACTTGCCGTTCAGCACGTGCTCGCCCAGCCACTGGGGGCCCGACACATACGGCAGGTTGCGATCGAGGATGGCTTCCATTAGCGGATTGCCGCGCGACACCACATTGCCGATCACGAACAGGTCCGGTTCCAGCGACAGCTGCTCCGGATCAAAGCCTTCGATCAGGTCGATGCCCTGGGCTTCGAGCTGGGTGCTCATGGGCGGATAGACGTTGGCGTCGCAGCCTGTCACGCGGTGTCCCGCCTGACGGGCCAGCACGGCCAGGCCGCCCATGAACGTACCGCAGATGCCAAGGATGTGAATATGCATGGAGATGCTTCGGAAGCTTCAGAAAATGCGTGGATCCGCAGCGGCGACTGCCGCCGGGAGCAAAGAAGGGTCTGATTGTACCTGCATGCCCCGGGTTCCCGGGCCTGCGGCGGCTGGCCGCAACCGGGGTTGCGCGCAGTCAGCGTGGCAGCCATGCGGGTATCATCGGGCCATGTCCCGACGTATGCCCTCCGACCCCGCCCGCCTGCGCGAGGAAATCGCCCAGGCCGCTGCCCGCATGATCGCCGAAGACGGCGCCGACTACGCCACGGCCAAGCGCAAGGCCGCCCGCCAATTGCTGGGCGACGTGCGCGTGGCCGGCGAATGGCTGCCTGACAACGTGATGATCGAGGAAGAAGTACGCGCTTACCAGGCGCTATTCCAGGGTGAAAACCAGCCTCGCATTCTGGCGCTGCTGCGCCGGCTGGCCGTGCTCGCCATGGACGATCTGTCGCCATTCCGCCCCTATCTGGCGGGTGCTGTCCTCAACGGCACCGCCACCGAACACTCCGATGTCTATATCCAGTGTTTCTGCGACAGCCCCAAGGACGTTGCGCTGCACCTGCTCAATGCCTCGGTCGACTTCGACACCAGCGAATCGCGCCACTTCGCCGGCAAGGGCGATGTGGAGACGTTGAGCTTCCTGTGGCGCGGGCAATGGCCGGCGTCACGCGAGACCCGTTTGCTGGCCGGGGAGGTGCGCGAGGCACTGGGTGCGCCGGTGGGCATCCACATTGCGCTGTACGATGCGGACGATGAACGCGGCGCACTGCGCGCCGACGCCACCGGGCGCGTACCCCGTGCCGATGCCAACGCGGTGCGTGCCCTGATCGACAAGGCCGCGGCGGATAGCTGACCCGCATTGCCGATTACCGACTGCCCGGTAACTACTATCTATATAGACACTATGACTGCAACCTCCTCGCCCTCCTCCCGCCGAACGCCTGTCGCCGTCTGGATTGTCCTGGCGATCGTGGCCGCTGTTGCGGGTGCACTCGCCGCGCATTTCGTCATGTCGCCGAAGCCAGCATCCGATACGGCCGTGGAATCGCTTTTTCAAGCAAAGATGCCCGATCCATCGGGTACGGCACTCGATCTGTCGGCATTGCGTGGCAAGACGCTGGTCGTGAATTTCTGGGCCCCGTGGTGCGGCCCTTGCGTCGAGGAAATGCCGGAACTAACCGCGCTGCACGGCGAGTACGCGGCACGCAACGTGGAATTTGTCGGCATTGGTATCGATTCCGCCACCAATATTCAGGAATTCCTCAAAAAGGTGCCGGTCAAGTACCCGCTCGCGGTGGCCGGCTTCTCTGGCACCGAGCTTGCCAAGCAGTTCGGCAACGCCCAGGGTGGCTTGCCGTACACCGTGGTCATCACGCCTGACGGTGCCGTGAAGTACCGCAAGATGGGACGTGTTCATGCCGAGGAACTCCGCAAGGAATTACCAGGCGCTTGAGGCAGCGTGAGGCGAGGGAGTGACAGAGTCGGGCGTGGTGAGCAGGAGGCGGTTCCTTTTTGATACATCTGCATCCGAACTACACGCTAAAGTCGCCGATCTGCCACCAACTCACAGCCGATCAACGAGAAATTGCTGATTTGTGCCGAGAACGCCCCGTGATCGGCGGTGTGTGCTTGGAAATCGACACGCCTCTTGTATCCCACGCTAGACAAATCCCTCTAAGCTACGGTAATCTCCGCGCAATTTCGTTGAACTGGTCGAGCCGCAGTGTCCACTTCCCTTACCGTCAACCGCTCCGCCCGCTACCGCAAGGTGCTGGTCCTGCATGGACCAAACCTTAACTTGCTGGGCACCCGTGAGCCACAGACGTACGGGCACACGACACTGGCAGATATCGACGCAGCGCTGCGCAATCGGGCTGCCGAGACGGGTATCGAACTGGATACGTTTCAGTCCAACCATGAAGGTGCGCTCGTGGATCGCGTGCAGGCTGCGCGTGGCGAAGGCGTGGACTTCATCGTCATCAATCCCGCTGCATACACGCATACCAGTGTGGCCCTGCGGGATGCGCTGGCTGGCGTGGCGATCCCGTTCGTCGAGGTCCACCTGTCCAACGTGCATCGCCGCGAGCCGTTCCGCCATCATTCGTATTTCTCCGACCAGGCTGTCGGCGTGATCTGCGGACTGGGCTGGCAAGGCTATCTGCTCGCGCTGGAATATGCGCTGGCGCAGGAACAGGCAACACCGGGCAGCTAGTTCGCTCCCTATATAGATACAGAGACAACCGGGGCCGCCACGCGCAGCGTGGCTGGCCTATCAATGACTCAACGCCGGCACTCCCTGCTGTTTGCAGGAGGATGGCCGGGCAACCCGATTCTGGAGGATAAGAAGATGGACCTGCGCAAGCTGAAGACGCTGATCGACCTGGTGGCCGAATCCGGTATTTCGGAACTCGAAGTGACCGAGGGCGAAGGCAAGGTACGCATCGTCAAGCAACCCCCGCAGGTCGTGGCCGCCCCGATGGCCATGCCGCAGATGCAAGCGCTGCCGGCTGCAGCCGCCGCACCGGCCGCTGCCGCGCCAGTTGCCGCCGAAGCCGCACCGCAGGCACCCGCCGGCCACATCGTGACGTCGCCGATGGTGGGCTCGTTCTACCGCGCACCGTCGCCGGGTGCCGCGCCGTTCGTGAACGTGGGCGATACCGTCAAGGAAGGCCAGACCGTCTGCATCATCGAAGCCATGAAGCTGCTCAACGAAATCGAGTGCGACAAGGCCGGCGTGATCAAGGAAATCCTCGTCGAGAACGGCCAGGCCGTGGAATACGGCCAGCCGCTGTTCGTGATCGGCTAAACCGGCCCGGACCGGTTGCAGTGGACGGCCGCGCGGATACGTTTCCCGGCCGTCAGCGTCGGCCCGAGGCGCCTTCAAGGTATGCCCGGGCCCGCCCCTGATCTCGCAGAGAGAGACCATGTTTGAAAAAATTCTGATCGCGAACCGTGGCGAAATCGCCCTTCGCATCCAGCGCGCCTGCCGCGAGCTGGGTATCAAGACCGTGGTGGTGTACTCGGAAGCCGACAAGGAAGCCAAGTACGTGAAGCTGGCCGACGAAGCCGTCTGTATCGGCCCGGCCCCTTCGCCGCTGTCGTACCTGAACATGCCGGCCATCATTTCGGCCGCCGAAGTCACCGACGCCCAGGCGATCCACCCGGGCTACGGCTTTCTCTCCGAGAACGCCGACTTCGCCGAGCGTGTGGAGAAATCCGGCTTCGTCTTCATCGGCCCGACCGCCGACAGCATCCGCCTGATGGGTGACAAGGTGTCGGCCAAGCAGGCCATGATCAAGTCCGGCGTGCCGTGCGTGCCGGGCTCCGAAGGCGCCCTGCCCGACGACCCCAAGGAAATCCTGGCCACCGCGCGCCGCGTGGGCTACCCCGTGATCATCAAGGCTGCCGGTGGCGGCGGTGGTCGCGGCATGCGCGTGGTCCATACGGAAGCTGCGCTGATCAACGCCGTCAATATGACGCGCGAAGAAGCCGGCCGTGCCTTCGGCAATCCCGAGGTCTACATGGAGAAGTTCCTCGAGAACCCGCGCCATGTGGAAATCCAGATTCTGGCCGACCAGCACAAGCAAGCCATCTGGCTGGGCGAACGCGACTGCTCGATGCAGCGCCGCCACCAGAAGGTGATCGAGGAAGCGCCGGCTCCGCACATTCCGCGCCGCCTGATCGAACGCATTGGCGATCGCTGCGCCGAAGCCTGCAAGAAGATCGGCTACCGTGGCGCCGGCACGTTCGAATTCCTGTACGAAAACAACGAGTTCTATTTCATCGAAATGAACACGCGCGTGCAGGTCGAGCACCCGGTCACCGAGATGATCACGGGCATCGACATCGTGCAGGAACAGATCCGCATCGCCTTTGGCGAGAAGCTGCGCTTCCGCCAGAAGGACGTGCAGCTGACCGGCCACGCCATCGAGTGCCGCATCAACGCCGAGGACCCGTTCAAGTTCACGCCGTCGCCGGGCCGCATCACTGCCTGGCACATGCCCGGCGGTCCTGGCGTCCGTGTGGACTCGCACGCGTATGATGGCTACTTCGTGCCGCCCAATTACGATTCGATGATCGGCAAGATCATCACGTACGGCGCCACGCGTGACCAGGCCATCGCCCGCATGCGCATTGCGCTGTCGGAGATGGTGGTGGACGGCATCCTGACCAACGTGCCGCTGCACCGCGAACTGATGCTCGACGCCAACTTCGTGGAAGGCGGCACCAGCATCCATTATCTTGAACACCGCCTGGCCCAGAAGGCCAACGCGTCGGGCGGCAAACCCTGACGCGTGGCCTGCGGGCCGGCCCTGCAGTAGAAAAGGAATCCCGTGGCTTTCCAGGAATGTGTGATCGAAATTGCGCAGGAACAGGCTGAAGTCTGGTCCGACGCATTGTTCGACCTCGGCGCGCTGTCGGTCTCGGTGGAAGACGCCGATGCCGATACGCCCGACGAGCAACCGCTCTTCGGAGAGCCCGGGATGGAGCCGACGCGGCTCGCCTGGAACCGTTCGCGCGTGGTGGCGCTCTTCGACGAAGAGACCGATCCCGCACTGGTGGTCACGGCGGCTGCGAATCAGCTCGGAGTTGACCCAGTGCCGGCGTTCACGCTGCGCGCCGTGGAAGACCAGGACTGGGTGCGTCTGACCCAGTCGCAATTCGAACCGATCCGCATTGGTGAGAAGATCTGGGTCGTGCCGTCCTGGCACGATGCGCCCGACCCCGACGCTGTCATCCTGGAACTCGATCCGGGCCTGGCGTTTGGCACGGGCAGCCACCCGACCACGCGCTTGTGCATGCAATGGCTGGAGCAGAACGTGCGGGCAGGCGAGACCGTGCTCGACTACGGCTGCGGCTCGGGCATCCTGGCCATCGTGGCGAAGAAGCTCGGTGCCGGCGATGCGGTGGGCATCGACATCGATCCGAATGCCGTGGAAGCGTCGCGCTATAACGCCGAACGCAACCGCGTGGAAGCCAGCTTTGCGCTGCCGGAAGCGGTGTCCGAAGCCACGCACGATCTGGTGGTGGCAAATATCCTGTCCAACCCGCTCAAGCTGATGGCCGCGATGCTCAGCGCACGCGTGCGTCCGGGCGGGCGGTTGATCCTGTCCGGCGTGCTGGAACGGCAAGCCGACGAAGTGGCCGCGTCCTACGCGCCGTGGATCGCCATGTCGGTATGGCGCAGCGAGGAAGGCTGGGTGTGCCTGCACGGCACGCGTCCGGCAAACATCCCCCAACAATCCTGATCCTTCACTATGGCTGCTGCCAAGCTCGTTACGCGCTGTCCGGCCTGCCGCACCGCGTTCCGGCTTGTCGCGGACCAGTTGCGGCTGCGCCAGGGCCTGGTGCGCTGCGGACAATGCGACACCGTCTTCGACGCGCGCGAACACCTGATCGAGGTGCCCGTGCGCACGCCCGGCGCAGCACCGGCGCCCCCGTCCCCAACTTCGCCTGCGAACCCTGCAGCACCTGACACCGCACCCGCCTCCGCAACAGCCTCAGCCGTGACGATGGCTGCCGCGCTGGCGCACGCGGAGCGGATGCAGGACAGCGCGCGGGCCCGCGAACAGGAAGCACCGTTCGACCCCGGCTTCGATCCCGGCTACGAAGTGCCCGCGCTCGACTCGCCGACGACGATGATGTCGGAACCCGAGGTCACGCCGCCCGCTGACGAACAACCGACGACGGAAGACCGGTTGGAGACGGAGTCGGAAGGTGAGCCGGAGGGCGAACCTGCACCTGTGCCTTCGCCGGAACCGGAACCGGAACCGGAAGCAGAACCAGAACCTGAACCTGAGCGACCATCGGACCCCGACGAAACCGAGGCTTCGGTCCCCGACGCCGACGATCTCTACGCGCCCCGCAGCGCACCGCCGGTGCCGTGGCCGATTCTGGACCATGGGACGTTCGACCACGACGAGTCTCCCAGCGCCGCACCTGAAGCGACGAGCCCGCAAAGTTCGCCGGGTTCGCCAGGTTCGCATTCGTCACTGGACCCGGCAGCCGCATTCGCTCCGCAGAATCCATCGACCCAGCCACCATCGGGCGCCTATAGCGCCAAGGCAAGCTGGCCCGCGCTGTTTCCAGCGGAAGCGCCTCAGGCGCCCCATGCGGTGCAATCGGTGCCGGCGCCAGCATCCGTGCCGGACCTGACCATCGATGGGATATCCCCGCCAGATGCGCCCCCGCCGCCTGCTCCCGTGGACATCGTGCCCAGTGCCAGCGGTTTTCTTCGCGTGGCAGACCCGACCGATCCCGAAGCCGAGGCGTGGGCAGCACAGGCCAAGGATGTCATCGAGCACGATCTCGGCGTCACGCCGCGCGATGGCACACCCGATGCCGTAGCACGCGAAGCCACCACGCGCCACTGGCTGAGTCCGGACGCTTCTGCACCGTCATCAAACCCGTCGGGCCCGGGCTTCGCGCCCGACTTCCTTCGCCATACGCGCGGGCGCGAACAAGCTCGCACGCCGGCCAGGACCGTGTCGCGACCGAAGAACACGCGTGGCTGGAAGGTCGCTGCGGTCGTCGTGTTGGCGATCGGCGCAATTGCGCAGACTACCTATCTCACACGATCGTATCTTGCCGGTAGCGTACCGATGTTGCGGCCATTGCTCGAAGCCGCCTGCGCGCCGCTCGGTTGCGACGTGCCGCCGTGGCGTGACCTTGAATCGCTACGCATTGAAAGCTCCCAGTTGCAGAAGCAGGACGAAGGCACCGACGCCTACCAACTGGCCGTCACGCTGCGCAATCAGGGGCGTGCGACCACGGCCCTGCCCGCTATCGAACTTGTCATGACGGATCTGCAGGACCAGCTACTGCTGCGCCGTGTGCTGCTGCCTGCCGAGTACCTGGAGGCCGCACAGCGCGGTTTTGCTGCAACGGGTCTGCGCGCGGGCAGCGAGCTACCGGTTCGGGTACGATTCCGGACGCAGCAGGCGGCAGCAAACTACCGCGTGCTGATCTTCTACCCCTGAATTCCATCGCCCCCGCCACGCCGGCCGGCAATGTACTGGACCGGCGGGCCGTATTTCATCCATTCCATCAGGAGAACGCACCATGAGCAACGTGACCCTCGGCGGCAACGCCATTGAAGTTGGCGGCAAGTTTCCCCAGGCTGGCGACAAGGCCCCGGCCTTCTCGCTGGTTGGCAAGGATCTGAAGGATGTGACGCTTGCCGATTTCGCCGGCAAGCGCAAGGTGCTGAACATCGTCCCGAGCCTGGACACGCCCGTGTGCCAGGCATCGGCGCGCAAGTTCAACGAAGCCGCCAGCAACCTGACCAACACCGTAGTACTGACGGTATCGGCCGACCTGCCGTTTGCCATGGGCCGCTTCTGCACCGCCGAAGGCCTGGCCAATGTGGTCACGCTGTCGACGATGCGCGGCGCGGAGTTCAAGAACGCCTACGGCGTGGACATCAAGTCGGGCCCGCTGGCCGGCGTATGCGCACGTGCCGTCGTGGTGGTGGATGAGAACGATACGGTCAAGTTCAGCGAACTGGTTGCCGAAATCAAGCAGGAACCCAACTACGATGCTGCCCTGGCCGCGCTCAAGTAAATCTGTGCGGTAGGACACAATCGATTGTTACCCATCCGCCCGTCATGCACGGGCGGAATTATTTAATTTACTTGTTACGGCCCTGAGTGCGCGGGCCACTTGGAGAAGAAATGTCCAGCCTGATCTGCGGCTCCGTTGCCTACGACACCATCATGACGTTCGACGGGCGCTTTCGCGAACACATTCTCCCGGATCAGATTCACATGCTGAACGTCTCCTTCCTGGTGCCGGGCATGCGTCGCGAGTACGGCGGCTGCGCCGGCAACATCGCGTTCACACTGAAGATGCTCGGCGGCGATCCGGTCGTGATGGCCACGGTAGGCCAGGATGCCGGCCCGTACCTGGATCACTTCCGCGACCTCGGCATCGGCACGGACCACATCCGTACGCTGCCCGATACCTTCACCGCGCAGGCCATGATCACCACCGATCTGGAGAACAACCAGATCACCGCTTTCCACCCGGGTGCGATGAACCAGTCGGCGCTCAACAGCGTGCGGGACACCGTGAAGTCGGGCCAGCGTCCGGCACTGGGCATCGTCGCCCCGGACAGCCGCGAGGGCATGCTGCACCACGCACGCCAGTTCGCCGAGGAAGGTATCCCATTCATCTTCGACCTGGGACAGGGCATGCCGCTGTTCAACGGCGAGGACCTCCGGCAGTTCATTGAACTCGCCAGCTACGTGACGGTCAATGACTACGAAGCGCAGGTCATGTTGTCTCGCACCGCATGGACCAGTGCCGACATCGCCGCCAAGGTCCGCGCGTTCATCGTGACGCACGGCGAACGTGGCGCCACCATCTATGCAGATGGCCAGCAGCACGCCATCCCGGCGGTGCAGGCCGAACGCGTGGTCGATCCCACGGGGTGCGGCGACGCCTTCCGCGGCGGTCTGCTCTACGGCATCGAGAATGGCCTCGACTGGCCAACCACGGGTCGCCTCGCCTCGCTGATGGGCGCCCTCAAGATCGCTCAGCAAGGGCCGCAGAATCACTGGATTTCGCGTGAAGAGATCGGCAGCCGGTTCGAATCGGCGTTCGGATATCGTTACGCGTAAGATGGAAACGATGCACCGCGCGCATCGGACCTGAAACACGAACGGCGCGGCATTCAGACGGGAGTTGCCATGAATCAGATCTTCCGAATTGGCGGCGTGGCGATACTGGCCACGGCAGCATTGGTCAGTGGCTGCGCCAACTACTCGAACTCCGGCAGCGTCTATTCGCCGGGCCAGGCACAGCGCGAGCAGGTGGTGCGCTACGGCGTTGTGCAAGGCGTGCGCGAGGTGATGATCCAGGGGGCATCCACCGGCGCCGGCACCATCGCCGGCGGTGCGATCGGCGGCGTGGCAGCAGGTAGCACCATCGGCAGCGGTGGCGGTTCCGTAGCGGCTGGCCTGCTGGGCGCCGTGCTTGGTGGACTGGCTGGCAGCGCCGCGGAGAATCGCATCACCCAGCGCCGTGGCCTGGAAATCACCGTACAGTTGGAAGACGGCGACGTGCGCGCCATCACGCAGGAAGCCGACGAGATGTTCCGTCCCGGCGATCGCGTCAGGTTGCTGTCATCGGGCGGCGTGACGCGCGTGACGCACTGATTCCCTTATCCGTTCTAAAACAGACGCCGCGTGCCCTCGGGCCGCGGCGTTTTGTCTTTCCGCTTCCGGTGCTTCGGCAAATAAAAAACCCGCCGGGCACGTGTGCCATCGGCGGGTCGGCAAGACTTGCTGTCTTGCGGACCGGATACGCCGTATCCGGTCAGTGCGGCACGCGATGCGTGCCCAGGCAATTCCCTGTGGTGACCGCTCGCACGAGGCGGAGCGATTACGGACGGTTGCCCGTCGGGAACGGCCAGGCCGCAGCCGGGTTCAGCGCGGTCTTTGCAGCAGCTGCAGGGGCAACGGCAGGCGCCGCAGCAGGCTTGGCAGCCTTCTTGGCAGCGGGCTTCTTGGCAGCAGCCTTCTTGGCCGGTGCAGCAGCCTTCTTGGCAGCCGGCTTCTTGGCAGCAACAGCCTTCTTGGCCGGTGCAGCCTTCTTGGCGGCAACCTTCTTCACTGCGGCCTTCTTGGCCGGTGCTGCCTTCTTGGCGGCGACCTTCTTGACCGCTGCCTTCTTGGCGGCAACCTTCTTCACTGCAGCCTTCTTGGCCGGTGCTGCCTTCTTGGCGGCGACCTTCTTGGTTGCAACCTTCTTGGCCGCAACCTTCTTCACTGCAGCCTTCTTGGCCGGTGCTGCCTTCTTGGCGGCAACCTTCTTCGTTGCTACCTTCTTGGCGGCGACCTTCTTGGTTGCTGCCTTCTTGGCGGCCGGAGCAGCCTTCTTGGCGGCGACCTTCTTCACGACGGCCTTCTTGGCGGCCGGCTTGGCGGCCTTCTTAGCCGCCGGCTTTTTCTTTGCAGCAGTTGCCATGGATAACTCCTTCACTAACGTGAAATATCGAATGACCTAAATGGACGACCCGACCGACCCGAGGCGCGTCTGACGCGATCCCCAATCGAGCGAGCGATTCATCGGCGCACGACACTTCTCTAACCGCACGCTAATGAATTCGGTGGCAGGGAAACCATCGCGCGTCGCACCGCGCGGCATGGTTCGTTCACGGCGGCACGAGATCCGCGCGCTGGTCACAAAGCCAGCGTACAGGCGGATCTCCGGGGCAGGCCGTGCCCTGGAATATTCGATTGGCCCGCGCCGTCCGTCGTGTCGGCGCGCAGCCAGAAAAGAGGAGATATCGGTCAGCAGGCCTGCAGCACGGGCTTGGCCTCGCGCACTGCAGACGGCATTCATCAGAGGGTAGCTCGCCCATCCCGTCATTGGGCTACAGCACACTGCACGCGTTGTAGAAAACCGGATCGGCTCGGTCTGCGTCAAAGTTCTGGTGCTCCTCGGCTACCCGCATTCACTCGGTCATCGAGCATCGTGTCATCGTTACTTGTGCTTGCTTGTTGTGACACGACACGCGATGCAATGAAGTGAGACTCTTGTCAAGGCGAATCATAATTCGTTTGCTCGATGATGTTAAGAAAAAAGTGCAAAAAAACTTGCGCGCAAGATCGAATCGATCTACTTCGTGCGCGCTCTGCGATGACAACACCATCGACACACACATCGATCTCGACTGCCATACCATCAACGAAGTTCCATCGGCGTGTGTCGGCATGATGGTCCGACGCGTCGTCACGCGTCTTCGTCGAGCATGCGCGCATTGCATTCACGCACGGTGCAACACGTGCGCAGTCACCATCGCGATGCGCTTCGAAACTCCACGCCCACGCACAAGCCAACGGCTGGAGAACCGCATGAACATTGGCTTTTCGGATCATGCGCATGTCTCTCGCGCTTGTCGCGCGCAACGTCGAGCAAGAGGCGCCGCCGCTTCTGGCCCAACCGAGACGTCGTCGTTTCGACATCCTTGCGCAGAGAAAATAAATCGCTCGTTCGCACATCGCGCCGATGCAACGACGCGTTGCGCACGCATCGATTCGGCGGTCGCTTCAGTACGACGAAAGAGTGATGCGTCAGCGCAACGGTTTGTCTCTGCGACGCGTGTTTGCGTCCATGCATCGGCATCGATCGATACCAACTCGAATCGAATTCGACATGCGCGACAGGCGTCGACACACGCGCGCATCCGTCTCCGGCTTGCATCGCTTGCTTGCAGATTGGATCGATAGCGCATCAACCGCGCATCGGCATCGTCGATGCACGGCAGGCGAACGATCTCTTGATGTCTGACCTGACAGTCGTGGGTCGCTATCCACTCCGATGGCGAACGTGGTGCGAACACGCGTGTGCGCCTCCGGGTTCCTACCAATACCTGGCGCAGGAGCGCACCAAGAACGGAGGGCTAGAGGAATACCTCGGACGATCTTGCCCTCCCGATATGCTGCACGACAAAATCCCGTACAGCCGCCAACCGCCAGTCGCTCTGGCTATGTCACGGGGGTTGCTCTGGTGCGTACGCAAATGATGGGGGTCATTGCGGAGCGCACCGACCCCCAGTAGATTGGCGTCGCGTGTGGCAACGCCCTGACGCAACGTTCCTCGCCTTGCTGCAACCCTGCGACACTGCACGACTAAACGACCGAAACACTGACACTCTGAAAAGGAGACTTCAATGCGCCTGACCGACATCCGCGCCCTGCTTCGCGCCGCCATCCTGGCTTCCACTTTTGTCGGCACCATGGCAGCCAGCGCAATGGCCGCCGCCCAGGCCACGCCGGCCGGCACGTGGCACACGATCGACGACACCACCGGCAAGCCGCGCGGCGTCATCGAGATCACCGAGAAGGATGGCGTGTACAGCGGCAAGCTCGTGAAGAGCCTGGTGCCGACCGAAGGCAAGCCATCCACTTGCGAGAAGTGCACCGACTCGCGCAAGGATCAGCCGATCATCGGCATGACGATCCTCACCGGACTGAAGAAGACCGGCGACAACGAATGGACCGGCGGTGAAATTCTGGATCCCGAGGCCGGCAAACTTTACAAGTGCAAGATGTCGCTGGCCGACGACGGCAAGACCCTCAACGTGCGCGGCTTCATCGGCATCAGCCTGATTGGCCGCACGCAGAGCTGGATCCGCCAGCAGTGATGGCCAGCGCCCATCGCTGCGCATTATCGCGGGGCTGTGGGGGCGGCAGGCAGGCGACCCAGCCTGCCTCCACTCGCTACAGGTAACTGACAGCTTCCTTCGGTAGGATGGGTATCTCAAACCCACATAACATTCCGGAGACTGAAGCATGACCGATTCCCTCCAAGGACCCGTCCGGGTTCTGGCACTCGCCGCTGCTACCGCCGCCACCACGCTCCTCGCTCCGCTTGCGCATGCCGCCGACCCGTGGCCGAATCACGTCATCAAGTTCGTCGTGCCGTTCACGGCCGGCGGCGCCAACGACCTCGTGGCGCGTGCCGGTGCCGAAGCCGTCAGCAAGCGCATCGGCCAGCCCGTGGTAATCGAGAACCGTCCGGGAGCAGGTGGCGTGGTGGGCGCGGACTACGTGGCCAAGAGCAAGCCCGATGGCTATACGTTCCTGGTCGGCGCCGTGGGCACCGTCACCAACGGCCTGATTCGGCCGAAGATGCCCTACCAGCCTGACGACCTCGTGCCGGTCGGACTCATCGCGGTGAGTCCGTCGGTCATCGTGGCATCGCCGTCGCTGCCGGTGAACAATGTCTCGGAACTGGTCGCCTACTCGAAGAAGCAGGGTGGCGTACCGTTCGCCACGGCAGGCAGCGGCAGCACGCCGCATTTCGTGGAAGAGATGCTCAAGGAGAAAGGCGCCGACCTGACCGTGGTGCCTTACAAGAGCGGTTCGGAAAGCATCACTGCGGTGATCGGCGGCCAGGTGGCTGCCACTTCGGAAGCGTCGATCGTGGTGCTGCCGCAGATCAAGGCCGGCAAACTCAAGGCGCTGGGCGCGACGTGGGACAAGCACATGCCCGCCGCACCCAATATCCCGACCACGGCCGAGCAAGGCCTGCCCGAAGTTCGCATCGGCCACTGGGCGGGCATCTTCGCGCCCAAGGGGACCGACCCCGCCATCGTCAAGCGCCTGAATGCAGAGTTGACGGCAGGCATGCAGAACACCGAGATCCGCGAACGGCTGATCCAGAACGGTATCGAGCCGGCCGGTGGTTCGGTGGAGAGCTTCGTCGCGTTCATCAAGTCCGAGCGCGATCGTCTGGGACGTATCGCGAAGAACGCGCACATGAGCGCCGAGTAATTCTTCCCGCGCGCTGCCTGCCGCTCGCTGTCAACTGCAAACAAGGCCCGCTTCGAGCGGGCTTTGTTCCTTATATATAGTCATCGCGCGACGCATGCGAAGCATCGTGCATACCGGCCACTAGCCGAACTGTTCCGCCAGCGCCTGGCGCGCCTGACCAATGAACTCGCTCTCACCGCGCCGCGCCCCTAGCAGATAGAACTCCGCCGATGGCAGGGCCGGCAGTTTCCATTTGGCCACGGCCGCCGCATCCAGCGGCTGCACACCGGGGCCGATGGCCGACGCGTTGAGGCACGACACACCCAGGCCCGCAGCCAGCGCCAGGTGCAAACCCGCCACGCCGGACGCCGAATGCGCAATGTCGAACGTGCGCTTGCGGCGGATCAGCAGCTGCACCACGAACTGATGCATCGAACAGGTATCGGGCAACAGCACCAGCGGCAGCGTTTCCGTTGCCGCCTCCGCCACCTCGGGCGCGGCCACCCACGCCAGTTCCTCGCGCCGCAACACCACCCCGCCTCGCGCGGCGGAGCGGGACTGGGCGCCGCTGCCAACGAGCCGCATGCCGAGACCGATATCGAATGCATCCATGTCCGCTGCGGCGTCGATGGCTGCGCTCTTCATCACCGTGACGTGCAGCTTCAGATACGGATAGCGATCGCGCAGGCGGCGCAGCATGCCGGCGATCTCGCCGGGGCGGAAATAATCGGTCACTGCGAGCCGCAGTTCGCCGTCCAGCGACTGGCCGTGCAACTCGGCCATCGCCAGTTCGTTGAGCGTCAGGATGCGCCGGGCGTAGTCGAGCAAACGCACGCCGGCGGGAGTCAGTGCCGCCCCTTTCTTCCCGCGCTTGAGCAGCGAAACGCCAGCGCGTTCCTCCAGCTTGCGCAGTTGCTCGCTCACCGAGGATTGCGAAAGAAACAACCGTGGCGCGGCGGCAGAAAGGCTGCCGCTGTCGGCCACGGCGACAAAGGTCCTGAGCTGGTCGGTCTCGAAACTGCGCATGGTATGTCGATCCGTAGTCGATTCGGTTATTCCGATGGATGGTATCGTATATTCCCGCTTTTCCGATATCAAGGCAGGCACTACGATGACATCGACGCAGCGCTTCTGTCGACGCACTGCACCCGAGGAAAATCACCGTTCAAGGAGCCTGTCATGCCCCACATTTCCCTGCAGATCTCTGGCCATCCCGATACCGAACTGATGCAGAAAGCCGTGGCCGCCGTGGGCGAACTCACCCAGCGCGTGCTACGCAAGGAAGCGCCGGTGATTGCCACCACGGTCACCTTCCTGCCGCGCGAGCAATGGTTCATCGGCGGCAAGCCGCTGTCCGAATACAGCACGGGCCGCAATGCGTTTCAGCTCGATATCAGCGTGACCGACGAGACCAACACCAAGGCCGAGAAAGCCGAGTACCTGAAGCAGACCTTCGCCACGCTGTCGGAGATCATCGGCGACGTCAATCCGGTGTCCTATATCTACGTGATCGACGCCCGGGCCGCGGCCTATGGCTACGGCGGCAAGACACAGGAGTTCCGCCACCAGCACGGTTGATCGCGGACGAAACGGCCAGTGCTCTGATTGCTGCGCCCGGTGCACGACTGCCATGCAAGCGGCGGGCTTGTACCGGGAGGCGATGTTCACTAGTGTGGAGGGTCTATCTTCCTGCACCGGAGACACCGCATGAAGCACGTCACGCTACCCGGCGGCGAGCGCGTTCCCGCATTGGGCATGGGCACCTGGAATGTCGGCGATCATCGCGAGTCGCGCGCCGAGGAAATCGCCACGCTGCGCCTCGGTCTGGACATGGGTCTGCGCCTGATCGACACCGCCGAGATGTATGGCGAAGGGCTATCGGAATCGCTGGTCGGTGAAGCCTTGGCCGGCCGCCGCGATGACGCCTTCCTGGTCAGCAAGGTCTATCCCCACAATGCCAGCCGCATGGGCACGGTGGCCGCGTGCGAGCGCAGCCTGCGCCGGCTGGGTACCGACCATCTCGACCTGTATCTGCTGCACTGGCGCGGTGACATCCCCTTTGAGGAAACCATCGAGGCATTCCTCGCCTTGCAGCAGGCCGGAAAAATCCGGTACTTCGGCGTCAGCAATCTGGACCTCGCCGATATGGAGGAACTCTGGGATACGCCGGGCGGCGACGCCGTGGCTGCCAACCAGTTGCTCTACAACCTGAGCCGGCGCGGCATCGAGTTCGACCTCCTGCCATGGTTGCGCGATCGCAACGTGCCGGTGATGGCGTACTCCCCCATCGAACAGGCCCGGCTACTGCGCAACCCGGGCCTGAAAGACTTCGCGCAAACATATGGCATGACACCAGCGCAGGCGGCGCTGGCATGGCTGATTGATCGGGATGACGTCATCGCCATTCCCAAGACGGGCAACCGCGAGCGTCTGCGTGAGAACGCGGGCGCGCTCTCCATCACGCTGACGGTGGCCCAGCGGGCAGAACTCGATCAACTATTTCCGCCGCCCCGCCATGCACAGCCGCTCGCCATGCTTTAAAAAAAGAAAAATGCGACGCTTAGGGGCGTCGCATCGTCGTTAGCTATTTCTATCGGCGCGTGAGAAGAAATTCAGCGCTGCCCCGCCTTGTAGCGCTCCACTTCCACATAACGCGTCAGATATGTGCGCGCCTTCTCGCGCGTATCCGTCGTCACGCGATCCGCCGCCTGGCGGGCGCTGTTCTGGCCATGAGCCGAACTCATCTGCGCGGAAAGGTAGGACTGGAAGGCGTCGTGCATGACGGTAAGTTGACCCTTGCAGGCATCGAGGGCACCGGCGGCCACGTCGCGCGAGGTGCCCTTACCCTTCGCGCCCGTGTCCGCCTTTTCCTGGACGCACTCCATATATTTAGCGCGCTCGGCCTGCCAGCCAGAATTCAGCTGGGCAACTTCCTGCTTGGTTTCGGGTGTTTCTACCGAAGGCGCCGAGGAACACGCCGCCAGAAACAGCGCCGCCAGGGGCACCGCGGCGGCACCCAGACGGCTGCTGGGCAGGCGCGGCGTGCATCGCTGCACTGCATCAATCGCAGCCGCGACAGGTTGGGAATCCACACGACCGGGTTGGCGTGCGGCGCTTGCGGAGGGGGCATATGTCTTGTGCATGACTCAAAGACTCCCATCGAACAATGCAGTTCCTGAATAAGTTCCGTCAATTTGCAAGAAAGTATGTAGAGGTCATGTCAGAGTCCCTCCGGCCCCGTGTCAGACAAAATCGCATTTGCGGAAGTGCCTTGCCCGCCTATGCTGTAGAGGCGGTTGCAACACACGAACCCCCTGGAGGAAATAATGAAACGTCGAACCTTCCTGTCCGCCGGCAGCGCCGGTGTTGTCGGACTTACCGGTCTTTCCCTCGGTGCGCTGTCGCTTACGGGTTGCAGTTTCACTGGCCCCAAGGACGGGGGTGATCCCGCGTCCAAGCGCCGCGAAATCGATACCAATGCCAGCGATACGCTGAATCGCCTCTACGCCACCGCCAGCGGCGCGCGTGACCTGGGCGCCAAGGCCAAGGGCATCCTGATTTTCCCCAAGCTGCTGTCCGCCGGCTTCATCGTGGGTGGCGAATACGGCGATGGCGTGTTGCGCTCCGGTGGCGCCAACCGTGGTTACTATCGCGCAATCTCCGGCTCGATCGGCTGGCAGATCGGCGCGCAGTCCAAAGCCTTCGTGCTGATGTTCATGACGCAGGACGCCTACGACAAGTTCGTACGCAGCAGCGGCTGGCAAGTTGGTGCAGATGCCACCGTGGCACTCGCCACGATTGGCGCCAACGGCCAGATCGATACCAACACGGCGCAGCAGCCGATCATCGGTTTCGCGATGACCAACGCCGGCGTGATGGCGGGCCTGAGCCTGGAAGGCACCAAGATCTCGAAGCTCGACATCTGAGCAAGCCGAGGGACTTTGAATGCGCCCATTGTGCGGAAGCCTCCGCGCAATGGGCGTTTTTCTTGGCGCGCCGCGCGGCCCCGACCCGTTAGAATTCGTCCCTTGCCAATTTCCAATCCGTACGCGAGGCCGAATTCCCTATGTGGTTCAAGAATCTCCAGATCCATCGTTTCTCCGCCCCGTGGACGCTGAGCGCCGAAGACGTGGAAGCCTGCCTGGCCAAGCACGCGTTCTATCCGGGCACCAGCCTCGAAATGCAAACCCAGGGCTGGGCATCGCCGCGCGATAACGACCAACTCGTGCATACCGTCAACCGCCAGATGCTGCTGGTGCTCCGAACCGAGAAGAAGCTGCTGCCCGCCACCGTGGTGAACCAGGTCACCAAGGCACGCGCCGCCGAACTCGAAGAGCAGCAAGGCTTCAAGCCCGGCCGCAAGCAACTCAAGGAACTCAAGGAGCAGATCACCGAGGAGCTGCTACCCCGGGCGTTCAGCATTCGACGCGATACGCGCGTCTGGATCGATCCCGTCAGCGGCTGGCTCGCCATCGACGCTGCTGGTACTGCCAAGGCGGACGAAGTGCGCGGCATGCTGTTCAAGGCCATCGACCCGCTGCCGGTAGTCGGCCTGCAGGTCAACCTCTCGCCCGTTGCCGCCATGACCGAATGGCTGGCGACCGAGACCGCCCCGGCCGGCTTCACAGTCGATCAGGAAATCGAGCTCCAATCGAGCAACGAGAGCAAGGCCACGGTCCGCTATGTGCGCCATCCGCTCGATCCCGAAGACCTGCGCCGCCACATCGCCGCCGGCAAGCGCTGCACGCGACTGGCCATGACGTGGAACGACCGTGTCTCCTTTGTGCTGACCGACGCGCTGGCCGTCAAGCGCGTGAACCCGCTCGACGTCATCAAGGAGCAGGCCGACGCCACGCTCCATGACGAAGCCGAACGTTTCGACGCCGATTTCGCGTTGATGGCCGGCGAACTGGCCAGCCTGCTGACCGACCTCACCGATGCCCTGGGCGGCGAACGCCGGCCCGAAGGCGCAGCCCCGGTGGAGCAGCGCAAGGCAGCCTGACAAGAGGCTGGATTGAGGGTCCTTTGTCCCGCTGTCCCTCAATCCAGCGTCAGCACGATCCTGCGCGCAGGGTCGCGGGCGGCCTGCCAGGCGGTCTCCACCGACACCATCGGCATCGCATCCACGACCATCTGCAGGTCGCCCTTGCGCATACAAGCGAGGATTTCCTCGACCAGCAGCCTCGTGTCCTCCACACCGGGATGATTCGCTGGCCCCGATCCCATCAACACGGCCCGTGAATCCCGCAGCGCGGTTGGCGCCATCATCAGGCTGCTCGCTCCACGCTCTGCCACGGACACGATGCGGACCTCCCGGTACTCGGATGCGTGTGCGGCGCCCACCGGCTCGATCAACGCGGCCAGCAGCAATTCCAAGGTCTCGCCCCATACAAAATCGAGCACGACATCTATTCCGTCCGCCACATGCGAAGCAAATGCATAGTGCAGCATGCTCGGCGATTGCCCGAGATCAATCAGCGCATCGGCCCCCGTGACCGATAGCAGGTCGATACGATGCCCCGCCACGATCACACGGCCAGCGCCGTGCAGGCGCGCGGCCTGCACCGCCAGCCGCCCCATGATCCCCGAGGCGCCCAACACCAGCACCGTTTCGCCGGGCTCCAGGTCGGCACGCATGGTCAGCGGCAGCCAGGCACGCATTGCCGGCCCGATCAGTGCGGCGGCCATTGCCATGTCCACGCCTTCCGGAATCGGCACGGTCCAATCCGCCGGCGCGTACTCTGCCATCGACCCGTACGGACTCCGGATGGTCCGGAAGTACACCGGCTGCCCGTTGGCAATGTACCCCGTGCCATCTCGTCCGCAGATGTGGGGCAGTTCCATGGGTATCCGCGGATGATGACCCCGCGCAATCTTAAGATCGCCCGGACGGATCGCGGCGGCACCCACGCGTACCAAGACCTCCTGATCGCGAACCACCGGATCGCGAAATGTGGCGAAGCGAGGCGCTTCCCCCAGGTTTTCCAGCACTACAGCTTGCATCGTGACGACCTCCTTGGTGATGTCGGAAGCCATCGTAAGGAGGAGGAATGCCGAACGATTTGAGCCGATTCTGAAAAGGGGGATGAGGTGGTATCGGATCAAGTGAAGTTGCCCGATATCGCCCCCAAAAAGAAAAACGGCCACCGGGTTCTCACCCGATGGCCGCCTCTCACCCGTCCTGGCTGCTGGACTTGTTTCTACATTTTTGACTTCTCGTACTGCTGCAGCCGACCCTTCAATCGTGGCGTCTCGTCGTCGCCGCGCCGATCAATCCCAGGACAGCGCGCCGCCGGTCTGGTACTCGATCACGCGCGTTTCGAAGAAGTTGCGTTCCTTCTTCAGGTCGATCATCTCGCTCATCCACGGGAACGGGTTTTCCTCGTTCGGGAAGAGCTGATCCAGGCCGATCTGTTGGCAGCGGCGGTTGCAGATGAAGCGCAGGTAACCCTTGAACATCGGTGCGTTCAGGCCCAGCACGCCGCGCGGCATGGTGTCCTCGGCGTAGCGGTATTCCAGGTCCACGGCCTTCTTGAACAGTTCCGTGATCTCGGCCTTGAACTCGGGCGTCCACAGGTGCGGATTCTCGAGCTTGATCTGGTTGATCAGGTCGATGCCGAAGTTACAGTGCAGCGACTCGTCGCGCAGGATGTACTGGTACTGCTCGGCGGCACCGGTCATCTTGTTCTGGCGGCCCATCGCCAGGATCTGCGTGAAGCCCACGTAGAAGAACAGGCCTTCCATGATGCAGGCGAACACGATCAGGCTCTTCAGCAGCTTCTGATCGTTTTCCGGCGTGCCGGTCTTGAACGACGGGTCCGTCAGCGTGTCGATGAACGGGATCAGGAACTCGTCCTTGTCGCGGATCGACTTCACCTCGTGGTACGCGTTGAAGATCTCGGCTTCGTCCAGGCCGAGCGACTCCACGATGTACTGGTAGGCGTGCGTGTGGATGGCTTCCTCGAAAGCCTGGCGCAGCAGGTACTGGCGGCATTCCGGCGCCGTGATCTGGCGGTAGGTGCCCAGCACGATGTTGTTGGCGGCCAGCGAATCGGCCGTCACGAAGAAACCGAGGTTGCGGCTGATGATGCGGCGCTCGTCCTCGGTCAGCCCGTTCGGGTCCTTCCACAGGGCGATGTCGCGCGACATGTTGATTTCCTGCGGCATCCAGTGATTGGCGCAGCCGGCCAGGTACTTTTCCCACGCCCACTTGTACTTGAACGGCACCAGCTGGTTCACGTCGGTGGCGCCGTTGATCACGCGCTTGTCGGCGGCACTCACGCGGCGCGAGCTCTGCGCGGCGGCAGCGTTGGGGTTGTTGCCCAGGATGCCAGTCGGCGCCGTGGCGGCCGGCGGCAGTGCGCCATGCTGGTCGACGGCGGCCGATGCGGCGGATGCAGGTTGCAGGGCAGGCTGCGGTGCGGCCTGCGGGGTGGCTTGAACGTCGTCGTCCCAGCTCAGCATGGTGTTTCTCCGGAAATTCGCAGTATTTAGGGGCGGCTCTGGCGCGACGCCGTGGCATCTGACGCGTCCGCCCTCTCCCCCGGCCCCTCTCCCGCGCAGCGGGAGAGGGGAGCAGACCGAGGGTGAATCAGTTTGTTACTGGCAGGCTTCGCACTCGTCGAATCCGGCGTCGCCCGGGCGCATCGTGCAGACTGCGCCTTCGGCTTCGGGCATCGCCGGGGCTGCGGCAGCGGCGGCGTCCATGGCCGAGCCGTTGTCCGAACCCGACGACACCGCGTTCAGCGAGCCGCGCGACACAGTGGACTTCTCCACGTGCGTGGCAGCCATCGTACGCAGGTAGTACGTCGTCTTCAGGCCGCGCAGCCAGGCTTGCTTGTACGTATCGTCCAGCTTCTTGCCCGATGCGCCGGCCATGTAGATGTTCAGCGACTGGGCCTGGTCGATCCACTTCTGGCGGCGGCTGGCCGCTTCCACGAGCCAGCTCGGTTCCACTTCGAACGCCGTGGCGTAGATGTCGCGCAGATCTTGCGGAATGCGGTCGATACGGGCCAACGAGCCGTCAAAGTACTTCAGGTCGGCAACCATCACCTCGTCCCACAGGCCGCGCGCCTTCAGGTCACGCACGAGGTAGTCGTTCACCACCGTGAATTCGCCCGACAGGTTCGACTTCACGTACAGGTTCTGGAACGTCGGCTCGATGCATGCGGACACGCCGATGATGTTCGAGATCGTGGCGGTCGGGGCGATGGCGATGCAGTTCGAGTTGCGCATGCCGTGCTGCTTGATGCGGGCACGCAGCGACGTCCAGTCCATCGACGACGACATGTCCACGTCCAGGTAGCCGCCGCGCTCTTCGGCCAGCAGCTTCAGCGAGTCTTGCGGCAGGATGCCACGGTCCCACAGCGAGCCTTCGTACGTGGTGTAGCGACCGCGTTCCTCGGCCAGTTCGGTCGAGGCGTGGTACGCGTAGTAGCAGACCGCTTCCATCGACGTATCGGCGAACTTCACCGCGGCGTCGCTGGAGTACGGGGTGCGCAGCACGTGCAGGCAATCCTGGAAGCCCATGATGCCCATGCCCACCGGACGGTGGCGCAGGTTCGAATTGCGCGCCTTCTCCACCGCGTAGTAGTTGATGTCGATCACGTTGTCGAGCATGCGCATCGCGGTGCGGATCGTCTTCTGCAGCTTGGCGTGATCCAGCACGTGAGTGCCGTCGGCCTGCTGCTTCAGGTGGGCCACCAGGTTCACCGAACCCAGGTTGCACACGGCGATTTCGCTGTCGTTCGTGTTCAGCGTGATTTCCGTGCAGAGGTTCGAGCTATGCACCACGCCCACGTGCTGCTGCGGGCTGCGGATGTTGCACGGGTCCTTGAACGTGATCCACGGATGGCCGGTTTCGAACAGCATGCCCAGCATCTTGCGCCAGAGCTGCATGGCCGGCACCTTCTTGAACAGCTTCAGCTCGCCGCTGGCGGCCTTGGCCTCGTAGGCCACGTAGGCTTGCTCGAAGGCCTTGCCGACCTTGTCGTGCAGGTCCGGGCAGGTGGACGGCGAGAACAGCGTCCACTCGGCGTTCTCCATCACGCGCTTCATGAACAGGTCCGGAATCCAGTTGGCCGTGTTCATGTCGTGCGTGCGGCGGCGGTCGTCGCCGGTGTTCTTGCGCAGCTCCAGGAATTCCTCGATATCCAGGTGCCACGTCTCCAGGTATGCGCAGACCGCGCCCTTGCGCTTGCCGCCCTGGTTCACGGCCACGGCCGTGTCGTTGACCACCTTCAGGAACGGCACCACGCCCTGGCTCTTGCCGTTGGTGCCCTTGATGTGCGAGCCCAGCGCACGCACGTTGGTCCAGTCGTTGCCCAGGCCGCCGGCGAACTTCGACAGCAGCGCGTTTTCCTTCAGGGCTTCGTAGATGCCTTCGAGGTCGTCCGACACCGTGGTCAGGTAGCACGACGACAGCTGCGAGCGGCGCGTGCCCGAGTTGAACAGCGTCGGGGTCGACGACATGAAGTCGAACGACGACAGCAGTTGGTAGAACTCGATGGCGCGGGCTTCGCGATCCTTCTCTTCCAGCGCCAGGCCCATGGCCACGCGCATGAAGAACGCCTGCGGCATTTCGATGCGCTGCTCTTCCACGTGCAGGAAGTAGCGGTCGTACAGCGTCTGCAGGCCCAGGTAGTTGAACTGGAAGTCGCGCGAGGCGTCCAGCGCGGCGCCCAGGCGGGCCAGGTCATACGTGGCCAGCTTCTCGTCGAGCAGTTCGGCTTCGATGCCGCGTGCGATGAACTTCGGGAAGTACTCGGCGTACTTCGTCGACATTTCGCTCTGGGTCACTTCGGCGCCCAGGATTTCCTTGCGGATCGTGTGCAGCAGGATACGAGCCGTAACCTGGCTGTAGGCCGGGTCCTTCTCGATCAGCGTACGCGCAGCCAGGATGGCCGAGTCGTAGACCTGCGTCATCGGCACGCCGTCGTACAGGTTCTTGAGCGTTTCCTTCAGGATCGGCTCTGCGCTCACGGCATTGCCGAGACCGCTGCAGGCGTTGTCGATCAGCGCGTGCAGCGCCACCAGGTCCAGCGGATGCACCACGCCGTTGTCGTTCACGTTGACCGACACGCCGCCTTCCTGCACACGCGCCACCGCCTGGGCATTGGCCTGGGCGCGTTCCTGCGTACGCTTCTCGCGGTACAGCACATAGGCACGGGCCACCTCATGCTCGCCCGAGCGCATCAGCGCCAGTTCCACGTGATCCTGCACGTCCTCGATATGGAACGTGCCGCCGTTCGGACGGCTGCGCACCAGTGCGCGCACCACGCCCTGGGTCATTTGCTCGACGATCTCGCGCACGCGTGCAGAGGCTGCACCCTGGCCGCCATTCACAGCCAGGAACGCCTTGGTCATGGCCACGGCGATCTTGTTCGGCTCGAACGACACCACGGCGCCATTGCGACGGATCAGCTTGTAATCCTGATACGAAACGCCAGCAGCGGCGACGCCCTGCTGCGCGGTACCGGCTGCCGCGCCGGCAATGCCGGCCACGCCGGTGGTTTGCTGTTCGTTTTGGGCCGTTTGCATGAGGTAACTCCCCGTGTTTTTTGAGTACTGATAAGAAGACGACAAAGTCCCTAGCAAAATGCGCCTCAGAAGACACTCGGCACCGGCGTCGCCGGTTGAGAACCAAACTGCACTGCGAACACTTTGCTAGGGACTTTCTGGCACTACCCCGGCCCGTTGACCAATATGACGCGAACGCTGCGCACTCTCTGCGCCGCCCGCGCCACATCAGGGCCGGCTCCCCGGAAGTACCACTATATCTAGTGGTGCCGTTTCAAAACTGGGCTAAGTATAGTGAAACGGGAGTGAATGAACAGACTTGACATGCGCCGTTCCAACACCGTGGTGCGGTATGCGGCGGCGCCACATTCCCGCAAAGCGCGCTGCCGCAAGGGTTGGCGGCAGCACGTTCGGTGCCGCACAAAAACTCGAAATTTTTTTAATGACCATGGATCATCCGATAGGTGATCCGGAGCAGGGCGCGGGGCCCTTCAAAAGGGCGGCGATTGTACCGTTATTTGCGCGCTTTGGAGGCATACGACCTCGCCGTCACATTGGCATTGCACCGATATGACGAATACGAAACCGAATTAGCCCTGTCGCAAATATGGCAATAACGCCACAGGCAACTTCGCCAGCGTGACGAACCGGGCCCAATCGAAACATGGTCCCGGATCGGTCTTGCGACCGGGTGCGACATCGCTATGTCCGGCAACGCCCTGGATCGGATAGGCGGTGCGCAGCGCAGCCACCAACGCGGCGGCCGTCGTGTATTGGGCCGGGGTGAACGGCACATCGTCCGTGCCCTCGATCTCGATGCCGATCGAGAAATCGTTGCAACGCTGCCGTCCGCAGTACTCGGACTGCCCGGCATGCCAGGCCCGTTGCGTGCAGGCCACGAACTGCACCAGTTCGCCTTCACGGGAGATCAGGAAATGCGCCGACACCCGGACATCGCGGATGGTTTGGAAGAAAGGATGGCGCGAGGCATCGAGCCGGTTCTGGAAGAACGCCTCGATATCGCCGGTGCCGAACTGTCCCGGCGGCAGGCTGATGTTGTGGATGACCACCACGTCCACCGGCATGCCATCCGGGCGCGCGTCGAAGTTCGGCGACGGCACGCGCCGCGCGGCGGGCACCCAGCCATCGGCATCGGGCAGGTAGCCAGGCTGGTTGCCCAGCGCGCCGCGGTCAGCCATCGCGGCCCTCGTTTTCGGCGAGCGATTCACCGTCCTCGCTGGCGTCGCCACCGTCCCGGCCATCACGCCCTTCCCGCTCATCGCGAATCCCGAGCTGCTGGATGCGATATCGCAACTGTCGGAAGTTCAGGCCCAGCAACGGCGCAGCAGCCGTGCGGTTGAAGCCGGTCTGGTGTAGCGCGCGAAGAATCAGTTCCCGCTCCATGGCTTCGAGCCGGGCCGGCAGGTTGATCGGTAGCGCGAGTCCGGCCAATGCCTCGGCCAACGGATCGCTTTCCCGCACGGCTGTCAGCGGCGCCGGTTCGGCCGGCAGTTCCGGCTCCTCCGGCTGACTCGATATTCCCGCTACACCAGCCGGTGCGTGCGAGGGAGCAGACCAGCCCGACGTCGAACCCCAAGCCTGATAGGCAGGCGGCGGCGCCATCTGGACTGGCGGCATCTGGCCCATGTGGGGCCCGCGCGGCTGCAGCAGGTTCGCGCGCTCCATGCCGGCTTCGAGCGGCCCCAGGTCGGCCACCTCGATCTCTTCGGTCTCCGCAAACGCGTAGGCACGTTCGAGCAGGTTTTCGAGTTCCCGCACGTTGCCCGGGAACGGGTAGGCACGCAAACGCTCCAGCGCCTCGCGCGACAGCCGCTTCGGATGCGCGTCGCCGTAACGCACCGCCAGATGTTCCAGGATCGCCCGCGCCAGCACCGGCACGTCTTCACCGCGCTCGCGCAGCGTGGGCATGCGCAGTTCCAGCACGTTGAGCCGGTAATACAAATCCTGGCGGAACGTGCCGGCGGCCACCATCGCGGCCAGATCCTTGTGGCTCGCGCACATGACGCGCACATCGACGCTGTCTTCCTTGCTGGCGCCGATCTTGCGCACGCGCCGCTCCTGCAGTGCGCGCAGCAGCTTGACCTGCATGGCCAGCGGCAGGTCGGCCACCTCGTCGAGCATCAGCGTGCCGCCGTGCGCGGCCTGGAAAAAGCCACCGCGTTCAGCATCCGCGCCCGTGAAGGCACCCTTCACATGGCCGAAGAATTCGGACTCCATCAGCGTTTCCGGAATCGCGCCGCAGTTCACGGCCACGAATGGATGCACGGATCGCGCGCTGATGGCGTGGATGGCCCGCGCCGCGCGCTCCTTGCCGCTGCCGGACTCGCCACTGATCACCACCGGCGCCATGCTGCGGGCCAGCCGCGTCAGGGACCGGCGCACCTCCTGGATGGCCGCCGACTGCCCAGGCAGTAGCCCGGCAGCGCGATCGCCCAAATCGGCGATCTCCGCGCCCTCTGCAGCCACCGCACCATCCGCCGGCATGCGCTGGTGGCGGCCCAGCGCGTTGAGGATCAGCGTGCGCAACTGATCGAGCGACACCGGCTTGGCGATGTAGTCGAACGCGCCCGCCTTGAGCGCATCCACGGCATTGTCCGCGCTGCCATATGCGGTGATCACGGCCACCGGCGTGCGCTCGGGCGAGGCCGACAGTTGCCGCACGATCTCGATGCCGAGTCCGTCGCCCAGCCGCATATCGGTCAACACCAGACTGTAGCGGCGCTCGGCCAGCCGGATGCGCGCCTCGGCCAGGGAGCCGGCCATGACCACATCGTGGCCCATGCGGCGTAGCGAAATGTCGAGCAGTTCGCGCAGGTCTGCCTCGTCGTCGATGACGAGGATCGGATCAGGAGCGGACGGTCTGGCGGGCATGTTGGGAGGCGTCTTTATTGTGGTGTCAACTTGGCGAAGCAGCAGCGACGGTGTCGGGGGTCTCGATGCGCATCGTCAGCACGAAGGCTTTGGCCGGCAGTGTATCGCGAGCCCCGCCGGCCAGCATGCCCGTGCGTTCCAGCAACGCCTCCAGCGCCACGGTGCCGTAGCGCACCTGCGCATCGTTGGCGCCGCACAGCTCGCGCGCCATGAACAGGCCCAGCCCGGTGCCTTGCGGGTTGCTGGTGAAGAACGGCTCGAACAGACTGCGCTGCTGCTCGCGCGTCACCTCGGCGCCATCGTTCCAGACGATCAGTTCGGCATGGTGCTGGTCCAGCGCATGGGCCAGCAGCCGGATCGACCCCGGCAGCCGGCTGCAGTAGCGCCAGGCGTTGTCCAGGAGATTGCCCAGCACCTGCTGCAACTGCGCCGTATCGAAGATCACGGGCCGTCGCAGGTCCACTGTCACGCGGATGGCATTGGGATTCACGTCGGTGCGCGTGCCGGCCCGCGAGCGCATCTCCGCCCGCCAGCGATCCACGATGTCCGGCAACGCCTGTGAAAGATCCGCCGAACTGTGACCGGTCTTCGGACGTCGCGAGAGTTGCAGTACGTCGGAAATCACCTGATCCAGCCGCCGCACGTTGTCGCTAATGATGCGCAGCAGGCGTGCATCGATATTGCCTTCACCGCCCTCCCCCGCGCCCGAATCGGCCAGCAGTTCATTGGCCTGGCTGATCGCCGCCAGCGGGTTGCGGATCTGGTGCGCCACGCTGGCCACCAGCCGGCCCATCGCCGCGAGTTTTTCCTGCTGCACCTGCTCGGCAATCCGCTCCCAGCTTTCGATGTGCACCAGCACCGTGTCACGCATCTCGCTGCGCAGCAGCGTCTCGTCGGCCGGACTCCATGCCATGGCCTCGTTCTGCGCGATGGCCAGCCGCAGCCGCGCCGCGCCCTCGGGAGACAGGTCATTCCAGCTTGCGGTGTCGAGCCCGGTCGGCGACGTCATCACACTGGATAGCGTCGAACGCAAGCCGGCCAGCCCGGGCAGCACAAAGCGCAGGCGCAGCCGGGTATGCAGCATCGGACTGCGCGCGGAGGTGGGACGCGACGGCAGCGGCAGCAACTGCAGGATGCGCGGCACATCGTCCTTGCGCGCGATCCAGTCGCGCAGCATTTCCATCAACGGCTGCAGCCGCGCAATCCGGCGCAGGTCGAACAACGCGTTCTCACGCTCCCCGGCGCGCACCTGCCCTTCGCGAATCCGCTCGTTGGGCTGCACCCCCAGCAGCACGAACGCTGCCGGATTGGCCGCCACCACCACGCCGTTGGCGCGCACCAACATCACGCCATCCTGCATGTCGTTGACCATCAGCCGGTTCACCAACTGCTGCAGCCGCAGCTCCTGTTCGCGCGCCAGCGCCAGTTGCTCCTGGGCGATCTGCCGATTGGCCAGCATGTACATCAGCCATGCCGCGATCATGAAGACCAGCCCGAACAGGCCCGAGCCCAGCAGGTTGGCGTCTGCCTGCCGCGCCAGCAGGGTCTGCAGGAACGGGTTGGCCATTACCAGCATGGCGGACACGGCGGCCGCCGACAGCGCAAACAGCAGGCTGGTCAGCGCGCCAGCCTCCAGTGCGGGCAGCAGGAAGATCATCGCCAGCCCTTCGCCGTGGCTGCCACTGCGGCCCATCACCGTATAGACGGCCGCGAGCAACATCAGGTCGACGATGACCTGCACGCGCACGCGCAAGTGAAAATGGCGCCGCCAGAACGAGGCTACCAGCGAGAGGATGCCGATCAGCAGGTACGGCAACACGACCGGAATGGCCGCGGCAGTGCGGGCGCTGGTGGCGATGGCAATCGACATGTCCGCCGTACCGCGCTCCATGGGGAGCCAGGCATAGCCGAACAGCAGCAGAGCCATTGCCAACCGGGTCCAGCAGAAATAGCGGAGCAGGCGCCAGTGAAATTCAGGCGGCTCGGGCTGGCGCCAGAGATCGACCAGCATGCGCCAGCCGTTCAGCGACGACCATCCCGGCGCCCGCTTCATCACGCGCCGCCTTCAGCAGACGAATCGGGCAGATGGCTGCGGCGGCAATAATGCAGGCCGCGCCAGGCAATGGCATCGGTGCGCGGCAGGTGGACGCCGCATTGCGCGCATTGCACCATCGGCTCGATAGCGCCATCGCCGGTCGATGCCTCGGTCGCTGCCTGCTGGCGTTGCTGCGCGGAGTTGGTCCGGCTGGCCTCATCCCGTGCACTGGCGCGCGACCGGATCCACCAGACGATACCCAGCACGACAGCCAGCAGTAGAAAGATTCTTGCCATGGGTCGGAGTCGCGGAAGAAAGCAGAAAAAGCGGGAGAAATGTAGAGAAGCAGACCGGCCGCAGGTCAGACCAGCCGGTGCAATACCACCTCGATCACGAAGCGGCTGCCCACATAGGCCAGCAGCAGGATGCCGAACGAGGCGATCACCCAGCGCAGCGCAGTGCGTCCACGCCATCCGCGATAGACACGCCCGATCAGGATGCCGCCGAACATCAACCACGAGATGATCGCGAATACGGTCTTGTGATCCACACGGAAGGCCCGGGCGAACAATTGCTCGGAGAACAGGAATCCCGAGACGATCGTCAGCGTCAGCAGCACGAATCCTGCGGCGATCAGGCGAAAAAGCAGCTTCTCCAGCGTGAGCAGCGGCGGCAGCAGATCCAGCCAGCGGCCCAGCCACTGATCCGGCGCCCGTTCGCCCGTTGCGGGCCGGGTGAAACCGTGCAGGCGGCGCTCCGCCAGCAGCATCAGGAAAGCGTGGAAGGCGGCCAGGGTGAACAGGCCATACGCCACGTTGGCAATCACGAAATGCAACTTGAACAGCGGTCGTGCAGCGTAGCCAAGGATCTGCGTACCGGGGAATGCCAGCGGGATCAGGCTGGCCAGCATCGCCACGGGAAACACGATCAGCCCGAGTCCCGCCAGCGAGAAGAAAAAGCTTTCGATCCAGTAGATGCCCACGCCGAGCCACAACATCGCCGACAGCGCAAACGCGAAGCCGAAGATCATGCGGTCTGCGGGGAAGATCGTTTCGTGCAGCAGCATGCCGTGGCTGACCAGCGCCGCCATGACCAGTCCGTGCCACCAGGCCGGCTGGCCTTCCGTACGCGCGCCAGGGCCGGGCATCAGCACGGCTGCGGCCGCCGCGCCCGGTCTTCCGGGCTGGCCAAGTGTCGCCCCACCGGCCGTTGCGAGCCGCGGGTTGCGCGTTGCCCAGCCGTGAACGGCCAGGGCGCAGTAGAGAAGTGCCGTCAGGGCATACAGTACAATGGCCATTTACGCAGTTTACCCTAGTGCTTACACGGGCGGTTCGCGGGGAATCCGGACGATGGATCGCCGCCACATTACCCGCGAAAGCCCGCTGCGCCCCGCACACAAGCCGAACCTCCTCCCCCCTTTCCTGCCATGCTGGATAACCTCACTCAACGCCTGGCGCGGGTCGTCAAGACCATGCGCGGCGAGGCCCGACTGACCGAGGCCAATACCGCCGAGATGCTGCGCGAAGTGCGCCTTGCCATGCTCGAAGCCGACGTGGCGCTGCCAGTCGTGCGCGACTTCATTGCCCGCGTCAAGGAAAAGGCCCTTGGCGAGGACGTGGTCACCAGCCTCACCCCGGGCCAGGCGCTCGTGGGCGTGGTGCAGCGCGAACTTACGGCCATCATCGGCGGCGATGAAGCGCTGGCCGATGCCAAGGCCAACGAGCTGAACCTGAACGTCCAGCCTCCCGCCATCATCCTGATGGCCGGCCTGCAGGGCGCCGGCAAGACCACCACCACCGGCAAGCTGGCCAAGTGGCTCAAGGAAAACCGCAAGAAGAAGGTGCTGACGGTATCGTGCGACGTGTATCGTCCCGCCGCTATCGCCCAGCTCAAGACCGTATCCGAACAGGTGGGTGCGGACTTCTTCCCGTCGCAGCCTGACCAGAAGCCTATCGATATCGCTCGCGCCGCGCTCGACTGGGCGCGCAAGCACTACCACGATGTGCTGATCGTCGACACGGCCGGCCGGCTCGGTATCGACGAGGCGATGATGCAGGAGATCGCCGCGCTCCATACGGAACTGAAGCCCGCCGAGACGCTGTTCGTGGTCGATGCCATGCTGGGCCAGGATGCCGTGAACACCGCCAAGGCGTTCAACGACGCCCTGCCGCTGACCGGTGTCGTGCTGACCAAGCTTGATGGCGATGCGCGCGGCGGTGCGGCGTTGTCCGTGCGTCACATCACGGGCCGCCCGATCAAGTTCGTGGGCGTGGGCGAAAAGCTCGACGGCCTGGAAGCCTTCCACGCCGACCGCATGGCCCAGCGAATCCTGGGCATGGGCGACATCCTTGCACTGGTCGAGGAAGCCCAGCGCGGCGTGGACATGGAAGCCGCCGAGAAGCTGGCCAAGAAGATCAAGAAGACGGGCGGCTTCGACCTGGAAGACTTCAAGGCGCAGATCGGCCAGATGAAGAAGATGGGCGGCATTGGCAGCCTGGTGGACAAGCTGCCCGCGCAGTTCGCACAGCAGGCCCAGGGTGCCAACATGGATCAGGCCGAGAAATCCGTGGGCCGCATGGAAGGCATCATCAACAGCATGACGCCGGCCGAACGTGCCAAGCCGGAACTGATCAAGGCCAGCCGCAAGCGCCGTATCGCGGCGGGCGCGGGCGTGCCGGTACAGGAAGTCAATCGCCTCCTGAACCAGTTCGACCAGATGCAAGGCATGATGAAGAAGCTCAAGGGCGGCGGCATGATGAAGATGATGCGCCAGATGGGTGGGATGAAGGGCGGCATGAAGGGCCTGTTCAACCGCTGACCGGCGGCTGCATCCGCAAGACACTACGAAACAGGACACACAATATGATGACCGCTGAACAGGCCCGCGAACTCTGGGCCAGCTCCGAAGAGATCGTCAGCGCCGCCGAGGTGCAGGAGTCGCTGGACCGCATGGCCGGCGATATCACGGAGAAGATGGGCGATGCCTTCCCGCTGGTGCTGTCCGTGATGGGCGGTGCCGTGGTCTTCACCGGCATGCTGCTGCCCAAGCTGCAGTTCCCGCTGGAGTTCGACTACATCCACCTCTCGCGCTACAACAACAAGACCGTGGGCGGCGAAATGCAGTGGCGCGTGGCACCGCGCGAATCGGTCAAGGACCGTGTGGTGCTGGTGCTCGACGACATCCTGGACGAAGGCGAGACCATGGCCGCCATCCGCCAGCGCATCATGGACATGGGCGCCAAGGAATTCCACGCCGCCGTGCTGTGCGAGAAGACGCTCACCAAGCTCAAGCCGATGCATCCGGACTTCTGCGGCTTCAAGGTGCCGGATCGCTACGTCTTCGGTTGCGGCATGGACGTCAAGGGCTACTGGCGCAACCTCGGCGCCATCCGCGCCCTGGTCTGAACCTCAGTCTGTCCACCCCTCCCGGCGCCCCGCTCAGTGCGGATGGGCGCCGAGGATGGGATACAGGGAAGCCAGCAGCAACAGCGCCATCGTCACATTGAACACGCGCAGCACGCGCGGATTCGCCAGCCACTGCCGCAGCGCGGCGCCAAACACTGCCCAAGTCGTGATGCTCGGCAGGTTCACCACGCCGCACAGCGCCGCCATCAGCGTGGCATTGACCCACAGATTGGGATGCAGTACATAGGCGCTGCATGCGCCCACCGCCATCACCCACGCCTTCGGATTCACCCACTGGAACGCCGCCGCGCGCAGAAAGCTCATCGGCCGTGCCACCTCGCGATCCTGCAATCCGCCCGCCGTGGCCAGCTTCCAGGCCAGCCAGACTAAGTACGCTGTGGCCGCCACGCGCAGCACGCTCCACGTCCACGGAAACGCCGTGAACACCGATCCCAACCCTAGCCCGACCACGATCATCATGATCACCATGCCGATGCAGATGCCAAACAAATGCGGCACCGTCCGGCGCAGGCCAAAGTTCACGCCCGAGGCAAGCAGCATCGTGTTGTTGGGACCGGGGGTGATCGACGAGACGAGCACGAAAGCCGCATAGGCCATCAGCGCGCCAGTGCTTGCTGCAAGTTCGGGAGGAAGGGTCAGAGCCATGACGGCGCTCCAGGAAAATCAGGACAGGCGCTCAGTCTATGGACGGCAAACGGTACAGTACCGATACAGTTAGATCAAAAAGTGCCGGTACGGGGCTGGGTGCTCTGGAAGGCTAGTGCCGCGCAGCATTGACGGCCACGGCGATCGCCATTCCCAACAGCACTGCCCCGGTCATCCGTTCCAAGGTTCGCACCGAGCGGACAAACCGCCGCATCACCGCCGGATGACGGACAGCTGCGGCCACCGCCACATCCCACAGCAACACCACGCCAAACATCCAGACGCCATAGGCCGCCTGCGCGGCGAGCGGTGTGCGCTGCCCGGCGAGGACGGCGAACAGGCTCGCGTAGAACAACCCGTTCTTGGGATTCAGCACAGCCGAGAGAAAGCCCGTGCCCACGTGCATGAGCCAAGCGCCGCGCGGCGCGGTATCGGTCTGGTCGGAGAGTATCTCTACACTCCCGTGCGCGCGCAGGAATCGCCAGCCCATCCACGCCAGATAGCCGCAGCCCGACCATTGCAAGGTGATGAAGACGCCGTTGACACCTGCCGATGCCGCGAGTCCCGCCATCGCCAGCGCGATATAGACACCGTTGCCCAGCGCGATGCCCAGGCACACGCCCGAGGCGCGCCGCACGCCCTCGACCATCGCCGCGCACACAACCAGGAAGAAGTCCGGCCCGGGACTCAACAATGCCAGCGCGTGCGCGCCCGCGACCATCGCAAACTGCTGCCAGGGAAAATGTTCCATCGCCATACTCCATGCCGCAAAGGGACGGAGTCTGGAGAGATCGGCGCGGCGAGGATTGTAGAAAATTGCGCCCGGCCCGATTCGGTGGATTCAGCGGATTCAGCGGATTCAGCCAACGCGCTGATACGCGCCCGGCGTCATCGCTACCCGCTGCCGGAAGGCCCGGTGAAAATGGCTCTGATCGGCAAACCCGAGCTGCTGCGCCACGTCCGCTGGTGCGTCGCCCTGGCGCAGCAGGTGTCGCGCGCGGTTGATGCGAATGTCGAGCTGATAGGCATGGGGCGTCATGCCGAACTGCGCGCGGAACTGCCGGATCAACTGATAACGGCTCAGGCCCGCCACAGCAGCCAGTTCGGCCAGCGGCAGGCGATCGTCATGACGCGACTGCAGCATTGCGGTGACATCGTGCAGGTCCTGGGCATCGCTGCGTTGGGCATCCATGCCATCGCCGAGCATCTCCTGCAGGTCGCCGATACATGCCACCAGCGCCGATTCCTTTTCCACAGGATCGCTATCGGAAAACAGCACGGCATTCAGCGCGCAGACTGCCGCGTAAGCCTCCTCATCATGCGTGACGTGGATGCGCCGCAGCCCGGCCCGACCGGCCTCGTCGAGCACCGCATCGGCCCAGGCCGCTTCGATATGGATCATCTGGTAGCTCCACGCTGCATCGGGCTCGGGATTACACGCGTGGACGCAACCAGCCGGCACCCAGACCACTGCGCCCGGCGCGAGTCGCGTGACGTACGGGTCGTGGGTAAAGACGCTCCGGCCAGCGTCGACGGCGCCAACCGAGACCGTGGGATGGGTATGCGGAAGATAGGCGGCCCGACTGTCGCAGGCACTGCGACTCTCGACCATCGGCAAGGCAGGATCGAACCAGTATCGGGTGGCCTTGGCCGTCATGACGGGCTCAAGGCTTGCTGCGATACGGCAGTTCGCGCAGCCACTTGGTGGCGATCCACTTCTCGCCCGACTCCACCGGCAACCCCGCGTGCAGCGTGCGCTCGTCGAGTCCACCGTCGGGGAGCTTGTAGCTGAAGAACACCGCATTGCCCTTGACCGGTGCGACTTCGAGTCCAAGTCGTGGAAACGCCGTGGCACCGCCTGCTGGCGGGCTGTTCAGGTAGATCACCAGCGTGGCAACGCGCTGACCACCGACGCGCAGTTGGCGCGCTTCGCCAGGGCGTTGCGGATTGAAGAAATCGAAGTGCGGCTGATACTCGCCGCCGGGCTTGTAGTTCAGGATCTGCAGGCCCTCGCCATGGTCGGCGGGCAGGCCCGTTACTGCGGCGATGCGCGCCTCGATCCGCTCGATCAGCGCGTGCTCGCCCACCTGGAACATCGCGCCCATGCTGGTGCGGGCGTCGATCAGGTTCTCGGCACCGGTATCGGGATTGACCACCGGCGAGCGATGCAGCCGGTCTCTTGCGAGCGATATCAGCGCGTCGCACTCGGTGCCGTCGAGCAGGTTCTGCAGAAGCAGGATGCGCGGTGCTTCGAATGCGAAGAGAATCGGGATCTCGCGTCCTTCGTGGCGGAAGACGTTGCTGCCGGCACCGGCCTCAGGCATCGCCTGCGCAGTTGCCCCGGCGGTAGGCTGAAGCATCGGCTGCCGAGCCTGCATCGGCACGGGCGCCTGCGCCGGCGTTGGCCGGATCGGCGCACGATGGCCCAGCGCAGCATTCACCGTATCGCGTGCAAACGCGGCGTCGTACCCCGAGCGCAGCATCGACAGCACCAGCGATTCGGCGTCGAAGCCCTGCTCGATATGGCGACGCAACCACTGTTCAAGCTCGGGCGACGAAGCGCTGTAGCCCGTGCGGTGTTCGCGCGTCATGACGGATTGGCCAGCCGCTGCGGCGAGAAAGGATTGCGCGCGGGCAGTTCCGGCGGCAGCGTTCGGCGCGACGGCGTATTGACAACCGGCGCCGCGCCATCGGGATCGCCAGCAATCGTCACGGTGGCTTCCGAGTACTGCCAGCGCTTCCATGCGGCAAGCACCGCGTTCGGATACTCGGGACGTCCCCGGCTGCCGTTGTAGCGGCCCAGCGCCAGGAACAGGTCGCCATTCTCGCGATCGAGGTAGTGGCGCAGGATCGTGCAACCGTAGCGCAGGTTGCTTTGCAGATGGAACAGCTTGCGCGTGTCACCGTCGCCGATGGTGCGCACCCAGAACGGCATCACCTGCATCAACCCGCGCGCATCCGCCGAGCTGATCGCATACTTCCGAAAACCGCTCTCGACCTGCACCAGGCCCAGCACCAGCGATGGCTCCAGTCCCGCGCGCTTGGCTTCGTAATAGACGGATTCGATCAGCTCGACGCGCGCCTGCGGGTTCGGCATCCGCGACTCCAGCCGCACCGACATCTCCCCGAGCCACTTCAGGTAGCCCATCTTCTCGCCGCCTGACGCAAACGTCGGGCGCACGGGACGGTTGTCGGCGATGGCTGCGGCCAGCGCGCCACGGACGGAATCGGCGAGTGCCTCCTCCTTCTGCGCGCCGGCATGGGCGGGCATCGCCACGGCACAGAGTAGCAAGGCCGCGGCGAGCGCCGCAGACCAGCGGCGCGGCATCGTGAGAGCAGATTGACGAAACACCAGGCGCATGACGATAGGCGACCGATCAGCCGGCCAGCAGGCCACGCACATGCGCAACCACGTTGGCCACGGCGACCGGCGTCGCCTGCGCGTCGCGTCGGCCCTGGTACTCGACGTTGCCTTCCTTCAGGCCACGGTCGCCCACGACCACGCGGTGCGGCACGCCAATCAGCTCCCAGTCGGCAAACATCACGCCCGGGCGCTCGCCACGGTCGTCCAGGATCACGTCGATGCCCGCAGCCAGCAGTTCAGCGTGGATGCGATCGGCCTCGGCCTTCACGGCTTCGTTGCGGTCATAGCCTACCGGGCACACCACCACCGCGAACGGGGCGATGGCGGCCGGCCAGATGATGCCGCGCTCGTCGTAGTTCTGCTCGATTGCCGCGCCCAGAATACGGGTCACGCCAATGCCGTAGCAGCCCATCTGCATCGGCTGGGTCTGGCCGTTCTCGTCGAGATACGTGGCGCGCATCGATTCCGAGTAGCGCGTGCCGAGCATGAACACGTGGCCCACCTCGATCCCGCGGCAGATTTCCAGCGTGCCCTTGCCGTCCGGCGAAGCATCGCCAGCCACCACGTTGCGCAGATCCGCCACCACGGGCTCGGGCAGGTCGCGGCCCCAGTTCACACCCGTGTAGTGATAATCGCGCTCGTTGGCGCCGCAGCAGAAATCGGCCATGTTGGCCACCGTGCGGTCCGCCACCAGCTTGACTGGCTTTTTCGTGCCGATCGGGCCGAGGTAGCCCGGGGGCGAGCCGAACGTGTCGACGATCTCGCTTTCGGTGGCGAATCGGAACTCAGTCAGGCCCGCCACCTTCGATGCCTTCACTTCGTTCAGTTCGTGGTCGCCACGGATCAGCAATAGCCAGATCTGCACGCCCGCATCGCCCTCGGTGGCCAGCACAATCGACTTGACCGTGCGTGCCAGCGGGATGCCCAGGAACTCGGCCACGTGCTCGCACTTGGCCTTCTCGGGCGTCGAGGTCTTCTTCAGTTCCTCGGCCGGTGCAGCGCGCTCGGCCTGCAGCGGCAGGGCCTCGGCAGCTTCCATATTGGCCGCGTACTCCGACGTGGGGCAATAGACGATGGCGTCTTCGCCAGTCTCTGCAATCACGTGGAACTCGTGCGAACCGGAGCCGCCAATGGCGCCGTTGTCGGCCGCCACGGCGCGGAACTCCAGGCCGAAACGCTGGAAGATGCGCGTATAAGCGTCGTACATGTTCCGGTACGAGACCTTCAGGCCCTCCACGTCACGGTCGAACGAGTACGCGTCCTTCATCGTGAATTCGCGGCCGCGCATGATCCCGAAGCGGGGACGGCGCTCGTCGCGGAACTTGGTCTGAATCTGATAGAAATTGACCGGCAGTTGCTTGTAGCTGCGGATATCGCTGCGGGCGATATCGGTCACGACTTCCTCGGACGTGGGCTGGACGGCGAAATCGCGCTCGTGGCGATCCTTCAGGCGCAGCAGTTCCGGGCCCATCTTGTCCCAGCGACCCGTTTCCTGCCAGAGCTCGGCCGGCTGGATGACCGGCATCGACAGTTCCACCGCACCAGCGCGGTTCATTTCCTCGCGCACGATGTTCTCCACCTTGCGGATCACGCGCAGCCCCACCGGCATGTAGCTGTAGATACCGGCGCCAAGCTTCTTGATCATGCCGGCGCGCATCATCAGCTTGTGGGACACGATTTCCGCGTCCGCGGGTGCTTCCTTGAGGGTGGAAATGAAGAATTGCGAGGCTTTCATGCGTTGCTTTCTCGTAAGACCGGGCACGGCGGGTCGTTCCGACCGCGCCGCCCGCCCGGCTGCCATGGGCTGCCATTGGAGAGGACGCGCCTGAAACTGCCCATTTGCTCGGGAAAACCAGCATTCCCCGCGGCGGGCCTAGTTGCGCGCATCCTTTATAATCGTCGTAATTCTAAAGGATTCGAGGTGCAGTCATGCTCGATCGTGAAGGCTTTCGCCCGAACGTCGGCATCATCCTCATCAACGCACGTAACGAGGTCTTCTGGGGCAAGCGAATCGGCGAACACTCCTGGCAGTTTCCGCAAGGTGGCATCAAGTACGGCGAAACGCCTGAACAGGCCATGTACCGCGAGCTACAGGAAGAAGTCGGCCTGCTACCGGAGCACGTCAGGATCGTCGGTCGCACGCGCGACTGGCTGCGTTATGAGGTGCCGGACAAGTTCATCCGCCGCGAGATCCGCGGCCATTACAGGGGCCAGAAACAAATCTGGTTTTTGCTGCGCATGGTGTGTCGCGATTGCGACATCCACCTGCGTGCCTCAGACCATCCCGAATTCGACGCCTGGCGCTGGAGCCAGTACTGGGTACCGCTGGACGCAGTCATCGAATTCAAGCGCGACGTGTACCAGCTGGCGCTGACCGAGTTGTCACGCTTCCTGCATCGCGCCCGCGTGCCGTTGAGCCCGTACGGGCACCACCATGGTCACCAAGGTCGTCATGGCGATGACGCGCGTCCGGTGCATCAGGTGGCGGACGAATCCAATGTCGAACCGGCAGCGGACACCCCATCGGTTACCATCCACGCGACAGCGCAAGCTGCTGAAGTGCCGGCGACCGCATCTGTTGCGCCGGCCAGTCCGGCAACCACCTCACGGAGTTCAGATGAATAGTTTCAGCGGCCGGGGCCTTCGTGCCGGCCTGTTGTGCATGACCGCCTGCCTGGTGCTGGCGGGTTGCAAGACCACCGGCAAGGGCATGCCCGAGGAAGAGGAAAAGGCCAGCAGCAGCGGCTTCGTCAATCCGTTCGAGGACAAGCCGTTCAAGGAACAGCAGACCACGCTGCCCGCGTTGCCCCAGGATGCCGACCTGATTCCCTTCTCGGTCAACGACTCGTCGGACAATTTCCGATTCGCCGTGGATCAGAAGTCCATCTCCGTGGGCGATGACAACGTGGTGCGCTACACCGTGGTCATCACCAGCACGGGCGGCGGCCGCAACGTCAGCTACGAAGGCTTGCGTTGCGATGCCTTCGAGCGTCGCATCTACGCCACGCTGCCCAAGGACGCCCCCGCCTGGGTGCCGAACATGGGCGAGGAACGCGACTTGTGGATTCGCATGCAGACCCGTGCACGCAACGCCTATGCGGCAACGCTGGCGCGGGACTACTTCTGCGATGGGCGCACCGTGGCAGGCAAGCCAGATCGCTTGATCCGCGACCTGAAGGCATATGCACCGCGCCGGACCGGACCGTGAGCTGACGTCGATTTGCGCCAAAACAAAACGGCGAGCCCAGTTGGCTCGCCGTTTTGTTTTGTATCCCTTGGTTGCGTGCTGCTGATTCGCTACCGGGTCAATCTCAAACCAGAACGAGGTTGTCGCGATGAATCAGTTCGGGCTCGTTCAGGTGCCCCAGCACCGATTCAATTTCTGACGATGGCTTGCGTGCGATCAAGCGTGCCTCGGCACTGGAATAGTTCGTGATGCCGCGCGCGACCTCGCGACCTTCCGTATCCACGCACGCGATGACCTCGCCGCGCGCGAACTCGCCCTGCACCTCGGTCACCCCGATCGGCAGCAGCGACTTGCCGCCTCCGGTCAGCTTCTCCACCGCACCGGCGTCGATCAGCACACGACCGCGCAACTGCAGGTGATCGGCCATCCATTGCTTGCGAGCGGTCAGCCGACCCGTCGGCGCCAGCAACTGCGTACCGATCGCCTCGCCCGTCGCCAGACGTCCGAGAACATCCTGCTCGCGGCCCGAGGCAATCGTCGTGTGCGCGCCCGACTTGGCCGCACGCTTGGCAGCAAGGATCTTGGTCAGCATGCCACCCCGGCCGATCGACGAACCCGCGCCGCCGGCCATCGCCTCCAGTTCCGGCGTGCCCGCCAGCGCCTCGTCGACGAACTGGGCGGCCGGGTCCTTGCGTGGATCGGCGGTGTAGAGGCCGCGCTGATCGGTGAGGATCACCAGCGCATCGCCTTCGATCAGGTTGGTGACCAGTGCGCCGAGCGTATCGTTGTCGCCGAACTTGATTTCGTCGGTAACCACGGTGTCGTTCTCGTTGATGATCGGCACCACGCCAAGCCCCAGCAGCGTCAGCAGCGTGGAGCGTGCATTCAGGTAGCGCTCGCGATCCGCCAGATCGGCATGGGTCAGCAATACCTGCGCGGTACGGATGCCATAGCGCCCAAACTGGCTTTCGTAGACCTGCGCCAGGCCCATCTGGCCCACGGCGGCGGCAGCCTGCAGTTCGTGAATTTCCTTGGGACGCCGCGACCAGCCCAGCCGTTGCATCCCTTCGGCGATGGCGCCCGAACTGACCAGCACCACCTCCTTGCCCGTGCCGCGCAACTTGGCAATCTGCGCCGCCCAGCGTGCGATGGCATCGTGATCCAGCCCTTTGCCGTCGTTGGTAACCAGGCTCGAACCTACTTTGACGACGATGCGTTTTGCCTGGGCGATGACCGATTGCATGGCGGGGTCCTGTCTCCGATGGTTCTTATGATGATGGGCGGATGCCGGTTCAGTCTTCTGACCCGTCCCGTTCGACGTTGTGCAGACGGTCGTCCAGGCGGATATCGGGTTCGGCCAGTGCCGCGGCCTCTTCGGCTTTCAACGCGACCAGGTGATCCTTGATCGCGTAGATCAGTTCACGGCAGCCCTCGCCGGTCAGCGCCGAGATATGGAACACCGGACCCTTCCACTTGTAGCGCTTGATGAAGTCCTTGATGCGAGCTGCGCGTTCCTCTTCGGGCACCACGTCCAGCTTGTTCAGCACGAGCCAGCGCGGCTTCTCGTACAGCGATTCGTCGTACTTCTTCAGCTCGTTGACGATGGCCTTGGCCTCCGCCACCGGGTCCACCGCTTCGTCGAACGGGGCGAGGTCCACGATATGGAGCAGCAGGCCAGTGCGCTGCAGGTGGCGCAGGAACTGGTGACCCAGCCCGGCACCCTCGGCGGCGCCCTCGATCAGGCCAGGAATATCGGCCACGACAAATGACTGCTCATGATCCACGCGGACCACGCCCAGATTCGGGTGGAGCGTGGTGAACGGGTAGTCGGCCACCTTCGGGCGGGCATTCGAGATATGCGAGATCAGGGTCGATTTGCCCGCGTTGGGCATGCCCAGCAGGCCCACGTCCGCCAGCACCTTCAGCTCGAGCTTCAGCATGCGGCGTTCGCCGGGCTTGCCGTCCACCTGCTGGCGCGGCGCGCGGTTGGTACTCGACTTGAAGTGCAGGTTGCCCCAGCCGCCGATGCCGCCTTCGGCCAGGCACACCAACTGACCATGCTCGGTCAGGTCGGCCAGGACCTGGTCGGTATCCATGTCGATGATTTGCGTGCCCACGGGCATGCGCAGCGTGATGTCTTCGCCAGCCGCGCCGTAGCAGTCTGCCCCACGGCCGTTCTCGCCGTTCTTCGCCACGTGCTTCTTGGCGTAGCGGAAATCGATCAGCGTATTGATATTGCGGTCGGCCTGCGCGAATACGCTGCCGCCCCGCCCACCGTCACCACCATCGGGGCCGCCGAACGGCACGAATTTTTCGCGACGCATCGAAGCACTTCCGTTGCCGCCATTGCCGGCGATCGCTTCGATACGAGCTTCGTCGATGAACTTCATATTAGTTTTCTTTCCGAGGAGGTTCCGGCAAGCAAGTTGCCGACCGAAAACGCTGCCAAAACGGAGCGAGGCGTTCTGGACCAGACGTGGCCGCAGACAGTAAATGTTACGGCAAGGCCGTGCCCCAACGCCAGAATCGTTTGGGTAGCGTTCTCAAAACAAAAAAAGCCCCGCATGCGATGCGGGGCCTTTCGTGCTGCAAAGGCTGTTATCAGGCCGCCGGGACGACGCTGACTTGCTGCTTCTTGGCAGCGCCCTTGACGGCGAACTGCACGTGGCCGTCCACCAGCGCGAACAGGGTGTGGTCCTTGCCCACGCCCACGTTATCGCCAGCGTGAACACGCGTGCCGCGTTGACGAACGATGATGCCGCCGGCGTTGATAGCCTGACCACCGAACACCTTCACGCCCAGACGCTTCGATTCCGAATCACGGCCGTTCCGCGTGGAACCGCCGCCTTTTTTCTGTGCCATGTCTTAACTCCAGTTGACCTATTGCGATGTTGCCTGTGTCCGAGCCGAGGCTCAGGCCACGATGGCTTCGATGCGCAGTTCGGTGTAATTCTGACGATGGCCCTGACGCTTCTGGTAGTGCTTGCGACGGCGCATCTTGAAGATCTTCACCTTGTCGTGACGACCTTGGGCGATAACGGTAGCCTTGACGGAAGCCCCGCTCACCAGCGGCGTACCAAATTTGATTTGGTCGCCAGCGCCCACTGCGAGCACCTGGTCCAGCGTGATTTCTGCGCCAATGTCAGCCGGTATCTGTTCTACTTTAAGTTTTTCGCCAGCAGCAACCTTGTATTGCTTGCCGCCGGTTTTTACGACCGCGTACATTGTCGAACCTCTCATGTATGAATGAAACGAGGAATGCTGCCCCGACGGCCGAAGCCGCCCGAGCCGGCGCCGTTTCGTGCGCCGCAAACGGTGCGCGCACGTAGACGCGACCGAAGGAACCGGGGATTATAGCGCTGTTTACAGAAAAGGCAAAGAAAACAACGAGATAGCCAGCCGGAGCACAGGCTGCGGCGGGAGGCGCACACCGAGGTTGCGCGGATCAGGTCAGGTCGGCCAGCAGAAACCCGGCCAGGGCAGCGAACGCCACCCACCAGGCGGTGCGACGGACCTGCGGTCGAGTCGATCGAGGCTTGTCCATGCGCGGCATTATAGATGCACGGTACCCCGCCCCACATCATGACTAACCCGCCCGAGGAACCACTCGGTCGCCGGAAGGGAACCGTCATACACCAACGCGCATCGCATATAATCCCCCGGTTTCGCGAATCGGTGATCTGATCTTGTCCCAGTCTTCCGCCACTGCCTTGCTTGCCCCGGTCGCTGCCGACATGCGCGCCGTTGACGCCGTTATCCGCCGACGCCTGTCGTCGGAGGTTCCGCTGGTCGAACAGATCGGCGAATACATCATCAGTGCGGGCGGCAAGCGCCTGCGTCCGGTGATCCTGCTGCTTTCCGCGCGGGCATTTGGCTATGAAGGTCATCGCCATCACGAACTGGCCGCCGTGGTGGAGTTCATCCACACCGCCACGCTACTCCACGACGATGTGGTGGACGAGTCCGAACTGCGCCGGGGCCGCCAGACAGCCAATGCCGTGTTCGGCAACGCCGCCAGCGTACTGGTTGGCGACTTCCTCTACTCCCGCGCCTTCCAGATGATGGTGGACGCCGGCAGCATGCGCATCATGGAGATTCTCTCCAACGCCACCAACGTGATTGCCGAGGGCGAGGTGCTGCAGCTGCTGAACATGCACGACCCGGACGTCACCGTGGAGCGCTACCTGCAGGTGATCCGCTACAAGACGGCCAAACTGTTCGAAGCCTCGGCCCAACTGGGTGCCGTGCTGGCCGGTGCCGACGCCGCAATGGAAGAGGCCGCCGCCGAGTACGGCCGCCGCATCGGCACGGCTTTCCAGTTGATCGACGACATGCTCGACTACACGGCAAGCGCCGAACAGATGGGCAAGAACGCCGGCGACGATCTGCGTGAAGGCAAGCCTACCCTGCCGCTGCTGCACCTGCTGGAGCACGGCACGGCAGAACAACGCGAACTGGCACGCGAGGCCATCGTCCAGGGCGGCACAGAGCATTTCGACGCCGTGTTCGCGGCCATCCATGCCAGCGGCGCGCTCGACATCACCTTTGCCGCCGCCCAGCGCGAGGCCGAGGCCGCCGCAGCCGCCGCGAAGCAGTTCCCCGACTCGCCGCTCAAGGACACCCTGATCGAACTCTGCGCCTTCTCGCTGCAACGCCAGAGCTGACAGAGACGGGCCGGACGACGCACGGCGCCCTGCCGAATTTCTTGAGAAAGGGCCTTCCCATCCTCCGGAAACGCTGCTAAACTTTTGTTCTTTGCTGCTGACGGCGCAAGGTTTTCGACAGCCGAAGGAAGCAATAAAAATCGGGGTGTAGCTTAGCCTGGTAGAGCGCTACGTTCGGGACGTAGAGGCCGGAGGTTCGAATCCTCTCACCCCGACCAGATTTCGATGATCGCGACGATTGGCAACGATATCCTCGCGCAGCATCAAACGCAGTATTCACAAAAAGCCGCACAGCAATGTGCGGCTTTTTGTTTTCCCTTCGCGCTCCTGCGCCCCTCGTTTCTCCCCCCTTTTCTTCCCCCCGCGCAAGTAGGGTTGCAGCCGTGTCGCGCAAACGCCAACGGGCCCGCGCGCCGGCTTTACAAAAAGTGACCCCGACGGCAAACTGCCTCGGTCCGGGACTTCGCCCCCGCTCCCACCGCCGTTAACAAGCGCGCGCCTGGCTCCTTCAGGCTGACCTGCGCATCACGCACAGTTTTCGCCATGACACTAGGCTTAGCACTAGCCCAGAGCCGGCGGATCGCACCAGCGCTGCTCGCGCAGCTGGAGCAATCGGCCCGGGAGAAGAAGTCGCAATTGATCGACGAGATCATCGGCAGCGGCACGATGTCCGCGCACGATATCGCGATCTTTGCCGCCGACAAGTACCGCTTGCCGCTGCTCGATCTCGCGCAATACAACCTCAGCCGCGTGCCGCCTGCACTGGCCGGCAACCGCGAATTCCACGCGCATCGGCTGCTGCCGCTGGCGCGGCGCGAGAACCGGCTGATCGTGGCGATGTCCGATCCGGCCAACCAGGCGGGTGTGGAAGCGATCCAGCAGAAGTTCAACCTCCCCGTGGAAACCGTGGTCGTCGAGCACGACAAACTGATGAAGCATGTGCGCGCGGCCGGGGAAGCGCTGGGCACGCTCAAGAATATCTCGCCGGTCACGCCCACCGCGACGAAGATGATCGAGTATGACCCCTCGGCGGCGGCTGCCGCGCGCAAGGGGCCCGGCAACGAGATCGACGATGCGCCGGTGGTCCGGTTCCTCCAGAAGCTGTTGACCGAAGCGTTCAACCGCGGCGCCTCCGACCTCCACTTCGAACCGTTCGAGTTCTTCTACCGCATCCGCTACCGTGTGGACGGCGTGCTGCAGGAGGTTGCGCGTCCGCCGCTCGATATCCGCGACAAGATCGCCACGCGCATCAAGGTGCTGTCGCGCCTGGATATCTCCGAGAAGCGCGTGCCGCAGGACGGCCGCATGAAGCTGCTGATCTCGGTGCCCAAGGACAAGGAAGGCAAGGAAACGACCGACAAGGCCATCGATTTCCGCGTCTCGACGCTGCCGACGCTGTTCGGCGAGAAGATCGTGATGCGGATTCTCGACTCCTCGACCGACAAGCTAGACATCGACCAGCTTGGCTACGAGCCGCAGCAGAAGGCGCTGCTGATGGAGGTCATCAAGCGCCCGTATGGCATGGTCCTTGTGACCGGCCCGACGGGTAGCGGCAAGACCGTGTCGCTCTATACGTTCCTGAACATGTTGAATCAGGGCGACATCAACATCTCCACGGCCGAAGACCCTGCAGAAATCCAGCTGCCCGGCATCAACCAGGTCAACGTCAACGACAAGGCGGGCCTGACCTTTGCGGCGGCGCTGAAGTCGTTCCTGCGGCAGGATCCGGACATCATCATGGTCGGCGAAATCCGGGACCTGGAAACGGCCGATATCTCGATCAAGGCCGCCCAGACGGGCCACCTTGTGCTGTCCACGTTGCACACGAACGACGCCCCCACGACGCTGACACGCCTGATGAACATGGGCGTGGCACCATTCAACATCGCGTCGTCGGTACTCATGATTACCGCGCAGCGTCTGGCGCGCCGGCTGTGTACGTGCAAGAAGGCAGGCGCCCTTGCGCCGCAGGTGCTGATCGACGCAGGATTTGCCGAGGCCGATATCGATGGTTCCTGGACGCCTTATCACCCGGTGGGATGCGAGCGCTGCAACGGCAGCGGCTACAAGGGTCGATGCGGTATCTACCAGGTCATGCCGATTTCGGAAGCCATGCAGCAGATCATCCTGTCGCACGGCACGGCACTGCAGATTGCGGAACAGGCCCGGCGCGAAGGCGTGCTGTCGCTGCGCGACTCGGGGCTGCTGAAGGTCAAGCAAGGGGTGACGTCGCTGGAAGAAGTGCTGGCGACGACGAACAGTTAGCAGCAGAAGCGCAGCAGAAAAGGAAGCCGCCGGGCGCGCAGCCGGGGCGGCTCCAGGAGGGGTAGGCTGCGCAAACGGCATCCGCGCGACGATGCGGATGCCCTAAAAACAAAAGCAGTTCCATAGCAATTCAGTCGGGGGTCAAACATCATGGCGACGCGCGCACCAGCGGCGAGCGCCCGGACGGCAGCACCGTCGCGGGCCAGAGGGCGGAAAGCGCCCACGCAGTACATCTTCGAATGGGAAGCCAAGGACCGGAAGGGCAAGTCCTTCAAGGGCGAGCAGCGGGCCGAGAATCAGGCCGAGGTTTCGGCCACCTTGCGCAAGCAGGGGCTGACCGTCGTCAAGATGAAGAAGCGCAAGGCGGCGCGCGGCAAGAAAATCACAGAGAAGGACATCGCGTACTTCACGCGCCAGCTTTCGACGATGCTCAAGGCGGGCATTCCGCTGCTGCAATCGATCGACATCATCGCGCGCGGCCACTCCAACCCGAACTTCACGCAACTGCTGAACGACATCCGCTTCGACATCGAGGCGGGTAGCAGCATGGCCACGGCGTTCCGGCGCCAGCCGAAGTACTTCGACACGCTCTACTGCAATCTCATCGACGCCGGCGAGCAAGGCGGTATCCTCGACGCGCTGCTCGAGCGGTTGTCGCTGTACATGGAGAAGAGCATCGCGCTGAAGAGCCAGATCAAGTCCGCGATGATCTATCCGATCGCCGTGCTGAGCGTGGCCTTCGCGGTGACGGTGGTGCTGATGATCTTCGTGATCCCGGCCTTCAAGGGCGTGTTCTCTAGCTTCGGCGCGGCACTGCCTGCGCCGACGCAGGTCGTGATCAACATGTCGGACTTCTTTGTCACCTACTGGTATGCGGTGATCGGCATCCCGATCGGATCGATCATCGGATACTTCCACGCTCGCAAGAAGTCGGAGAAGGTGCAGCGCTGGCATGACAAGGCACTGCTGAAAATGCCGATCTTCGGCAGCCTGTTCCGCAAGGCGGTGATCGCGCGCTGGACACGTACGCTCGCCACCATGTTTGCAGCCGGTACGCCGCTCGTGGAATCGATGGAGTCAGTAGCCGGTGCGGCCGGCAACTGGCTTTACTATGATGCGACGCGCGAGATCGAGCAGTCGGTGCGGATCGGTACCAGCCTGACGAATGCGATGCAGGCCACGCATGTATTCGACAACATGGTGCTGCAGATGACGCAGATCGGCGAGGAATCCGGCGCACTGGACAACATGCTGCTGAAAGTGGCGGAGTTCTACGAGCGCGAGGTGGACGACGCCGTTGCCGCTATTTCCAGCCTGATCGAACCGCTGATCATCGTGATCCTCGGCGTGCTGATCGGCGGCATGGTGGTGGCCATGTACCTGCCTATCTTCAAGCTCGGCCAAGTGGTCTAACGAAGGATGGTGTCACCGATGCAAGCCGTACCGGGCGCCAGCGGCGCCATTCCGTTGGTCCCGCTGGACATGCTGGCGGCGCTCCCGCCAGCGTTCCTGATTGTCGTGGCCGGGCTGCTCGGCCTGCTGGTCGGCAGCTTCCTGAATGTCGTGATCCATCGCTTGCCGAAGATGATGGATCACGAAGAAGCCAACTACATTGCCGAACTCCGGGGCGAGCCGCTCCCGCACCCGGAGCGCTACAACCTCATGGTGCCGCGCTCGGCCTGCCCCCACTGCCATCACCAGATTGCGGCGTGGGAGAACATTCCCGTCGTCAGCTATCTGTTCCTGCGCGGGCGCTGCGCATCCTGCAAGACGCCGATCAGCATCCGATATCCGCTCGTCGAGGCCGTGACAGCCGCACTCAGCGCGCTGGCGATGTGGCATTTCGGGCCGACGGTGCAGGCGGTGGCTGCCATTGCCATGCTCTGGTCGCTGGTGGCGCTGTTCATGATCGATGCCGATACCCAGTTGCTGCCCGACCAGATCACACTGCCACTGCTGTGGCTCGGACTGTTGCTGAATCTGCAGGGCTGGTTCGCACCGCTGGCCGATGCCGTCATCGGCGCGGCCGCGGGCTATCTGGTGCTATGGACCGTCAACACGGTCTACCGGCTGGTACGCGGGCACGATGGCATGGGATATGGCGACTTCAAGCTGATGGGGGCGCTGGGCGCGTGGTTCGGCTGGCAGTCACTGCCGCCGCTGATTCTGCTGTCGTCAATCGTGGGAGCCGTGCTCGGCGGCGCGCTGCTGCTCCTGCAACGCAAGGGCAAGGACACACAGTTCCCGTACGGACCGTATATCGTCGGCGCGGGCGTGGTCTACCTGTTCTTCGGCGAGAGCATCCGGCCGCTGGTGCTGCCCGGGCTGTAGTTTCAAAGCTGGTATCGTTAGCGGCATCGCCACTGGAACGACTGTTGCCCCCATGCTGGAAATTGGCCTCACCGGCGGTATCGGCTCCGGCAAGACACGCGTCGCGGACATGTTCGCCGCACGCGGTGCCGCACTGATCGATACCGACCTGCTCGCCCACGAAATCACCGCCCCCGGCGGCCTGGCCATCGCCCCGCTCGTCGAAGCCTTTGGGCCGCGCTGCCTGCGAAGCGATGGCGCGATGGACCGCGATGCCATGCGCGCGCTGGTGTTTTCCGACCCTTCGGCCAAGGCCCGGCTTGAAGCCATCACCCATCCGCTGATCCGCCAACTGACAGAATCGCGCGCCGCCGCAATCCGCGCGGGCGGACAACACCCCTACCTGATTTACGTCGTGCCGCTGCTGGTGGAGTCGGGCACGTGGCGCGCCCGCGTGGGCCGTGTGCTGGTAGTGGATTGCCAGGAATCCACCCAGGAAGCCCGTGTCATGGCGCGCAACGGCTTCTCGCGCGAGCAGGTGCTGGCCATCATGAACCGGCAAGCCACGCGGACCGCTCGACTGGCGGTAGCCGACGACGTGATCGACAACGATGGTCCACCGGAAGCGCTGGCACCCCAGGTGGAAAGACTCGATGCGCTATATCGCTCGCTGTCGTCGTCTGCCCCCGCCTCCGCATAATTGGCTCGATTGCCGCACGATTGCACGCTCGCACGTCCCGCGTACGCCGCTTGAGCGAAATTCGAGGCCGATTCAGTTTGTCCTCGCGCCGTGACTCGCATAGAATGCGCTGAAACATGCTGGCAAATGTGTGCTGCGTGACGACTTTCGGCACAATTGCCGATCACGGGTCAGGCCACAGCCGGCAACGGGCAGCACGTAACGCCCCCGACTGAAACGAACCGCCCGAATGGCCAATCGGCGCGTAGCACGGATACCGACTTGATCCTGTACGAATATCCTTTCAACGAACGCATCAGGACACTCCTGCGCCTGGAGGACCTGTTCGATCGGCTGGATTATTTCCTCGGGCAGGAACATCCGCTGCAGCATCACGTTGCCATCACCACGATCTTCGAAATCATCGATGTGGCGGGCCGAGCCGACCTCAAGACCGATCTGATCAAGGAGCTGGAGCGTCAGCGTCAGGCGCTTGCGCCGCTGCGTGCCAATCCACAGATCGATCAGGACGCGCTGGTTTCCGTCATTACCGAAATCGAACAGGGCATCGCCGCGCTGAACCAGACCGTCGGCAAGGCGGGCCAGCTACTGACCGACAACGAGTGGCTGACCAGTATTCGCAGCCGCGCGATCATTCCGGGCGGCACCTGCGAATTCGATCTCCCGGCCTACTACGCGTGGCAGCACCGGCCTTCCGAAGACCGCCGCGCCGACATTCTCAAATGGGCACGCCCGCTGGCCTCGCTGCGCATGGGTGCCACGATGGTGCTGCGCCTGCTGCGCGAGTCGGGCCAAAGCGGCAAGGTGATCGCCACCGGCGGCAGCTACCAGCAAATGCTCTCCGGCCGCAGCTACCAATTGATGCAGGTGTACCTGGACGAGTCACTGCTGGCCTTCATCCCCGAGATGAGCGCCAACAAGTACATGCTCTGGGTCCGCTTCACGCAGCAGGACGGCGACATGCGCCCGCGCTCGGTGGACGCCGATATCCCCTTCCTGCTCAAACTCTGCAATTTCTGAAGTCCCATGCCTGCCGTCGTCAAATGCCCCACCTGTGCCAAGGACGTGGTCTGGGCACCCGAGAACAAGTTTCGCCCGTTCTGCTCCGAACGCTGCAAGCAAATCGACCTGGGCGCCTGGGCGTCCGAGAAGTACGTGATCGAAGGCAAGCCCGCCGATGCGTCGCCGGAATTGCCTGAGGATAAGGACGACTAGTTCTTGCTGATCCCTTGGTTTTAAGCTATCACCGCGCCGCCAGCACCCTCCTCCAGAACCCCACGCACACCAGCACGAACGCTGCCAGTCCCAGCCACTGCGCAGTACCGGCAAACCCCTCGCCGACCAGTGCCAGAGGCGCCTCCTTGCCTGACAGCCCGATCACCGCTGCCAGCGCCACGCCGATCAAGCTCTCGCCCACGATCAGTCCCGATGCCAGCAGCGTGCCGCGCCGCTCGGCATGATCGAGCACCGTCTTGACATCGTCGCCACGTGCCTCGGCGCGGCGGCGCTCCACTCTCAGCAAGGCCCATGACAATATGGCGCCGACGACCAGTGCCGAACTGATGGTGGGGGGCAGGTAGATGCCGATGCCTACCGCCAGCACGGGAAGCCGCGCCACGCCGCCACGACGGCGCAGCATTTCGTCGATGGCGATCAGCACGACGCCCAGCGCGATGCCAATCAGGATCATCGTCCAGTTCAACTGGTGCGTGAAAATGCCGGTGGCGATGGCCGTCATCAGCGTGGCCTGCGGGGCGGCCAGCGCATGGTTGGGGTCCATGTCTGCACGCGGCAACGCGCCCGCGAAACCATAGGCGTGGTAGAGCAGATCCAGCACCGGAGGAATGACCGCCGCGCCGACTGCACAGCCGATCAGCAGTGCCACCTGCTGCCGCCACGGCGTGGCGCCGACCAGCCATCCGGTCTTCAGATCCTGCAGGTTGTCGTTGGAGATCGACGCTACGGCTACCACGGCCGACGTGGTGAAGATGGCCAGCGCAATCGCAAACTTGCCGCCCTCCGGGGTATCCAGCAGCCCGTCGAGCGTGCCAAGGCCGAGGATCAGCAGCGACACCAGGATCACCGCGATGATGCCAATGCCTGAAATCGGACTCGCGGAGGATCCGACGAGGCCAGCCATATAGCCGCACGCCGCCGCTACCAGAAAGCCGAACACGAACGCGAACAACACCGCGCATCCCACCAGTTTCCATGTTGCCGCGCGGTCCAGCGGCGCCGGCGCCATGAAGTGTCCGAACGTGGCGGCCAGCACCGCGAGCAGCACGACCATTAGCAGGCCGATCCAGATCACCGGCATGTCGCGCTGCGTGCGAGGCAGCTCGCCGCCTTCCCCGGCACCACCTTGACCGCGGATGGCACCCATCGACGCGCGCACACCTTCGACCATCGGCTTGAACAGCGTAGCCAATGTCCAGATGGCGGCGATGCCAATAGTCCCGGCGCCTATGAAACGGGCCTGAGAACTCCAGACCGAGGTCCCAAAGCTCTGCAACGTGGCGCCCGCCGGCATCGGCGTGATGGCCGTCAGCCACGGCACCGCCACGCCCCAGGTCAGAACCAGACCCCAGCAGCATCGCCAGGCCACCGACGATGCCAACCAGATAGCCCGCCCCGACCAACGCCAGCGAGAACCCCATCGACAGCCGCACCACCGACGCGCCCGCTGCAAACCAGGCGTTCGCACCTTCGGCCAGCACGCGCAATCCGCCCGCCGCGAAGCTGAACAGACCGGCCGCCACACCGCCCGCCAGCAGGTCGGCCAGGCCCGTAGCCTGCTTCGCGCCCGAGGCATCCTGTCCCGCGCTGCCAACGCGCAGGATTTCCGCCGCCGCCACACCTTCCGGATACGGCAGGTCGCTCTGCACAACCATTGCATGCCGTAGCGGAATGCTGAAGATAACCCCGAGCATGCCGCCCGCCGCGCAGATGGCGAGCGTCTGCCAGAACGGAAAGCCCTGCCAGTGCCCAAGCATCACCAGTCCGGGCAGGATAAAAATGATCGACGACAGCGTGCCCGCAGCAGATGCCTGCGTCTGCACCATGTTGTTTTCGAGGATGTTCGCGCCCGGGAACAGGCGCAGGACGGCCATCGAGATCACGGCGGCGGGAATGGCCGACGAGAACGTCAGCCCCACCTTGAGGCCCAGGTAGATATTCGACGCGGTGAAGACTACCGTGATCAAGGCACCAAGGATGATGCCGCGTAAAGTCAGTTCGGGCAGCGAGACAGCGTCATCGATACGATCGACACGTTGCATGGAGCCTCCTGAGATTGTGTTGTTGGGTTGTTGGTTGATGGGTGTGAGCCTTTTAGGCTAGCCCTCGCGCGCGCCTCTCTTTCTCCCCTCTCCCGCAAGCGTGAGAGGGGAGCAAACACACGCCAAAAAGAGAAAACCCGGCAATCAGCCGGGTCTCCATCACAACATTAGCCGCGCGACTCTTCCGCCAGCCATTCGACCACCGGGATCGTCGCTGGCAGTAGCGGCCCGACTTCCACGGGCACTGACTGCCAGGAGAACGCCTGACCCTCGCGTCCCACCGGCTCGCCGCGCCAGTCGGTGATCTTGCAGAAATACAGCCGCACATAGGCATGCGGGTAGTCATGTTCCAGCGTGTGCCAGTGCTCGCTGCGCAGGATATCGAGACCGAGTTCCTCGTGTAGTTCCCGCGCCAACGCCGCCTCGACGGTTTCCCCCGGTTCAAGCTTGCCACCCGGGAATTCCCAGTAGCCTTCGTACGGCTTGCCCGCAGGCCGTTGGGCCAGCAGGAAGCGGCCGTCCGGCTGGATCATCACACCGACGGCCACCTCGGTGACCTTGCGGGTCTGCCCGTCGGACGTCGTCACGGTTTCCTCCTGACCACTCATGCTCGGTTATTCCTTGTCCGCGACGAACGGCTTGCCGTGCTTGCCGCCCCAGTCGCGCGCGAACTGCCACGCCACCCGGCCCGAACGAGAACCGCGCTCGAGCGCCCAGACCAGCGCATCGCCGCGTGCCGCCTCGATATCGGCCGCACTGCAGCCGAAGTGCGACAACCAGTGCCCGACGATAGCCAGGTATTCGTCCTGCTTGGGTGGATAGAACGACAGCCACAGCCCGAAGCGCTCGGACAACGAGATCTTTTCCTCCACCACCTCGCCAGGATGGATTTCTCCATCGGACGTGTGCTGGTAGGTCTCGTTGTCTTTCATGTACTCGGGCAGCAGGTGGCGACGGTTCGACGTGGCGTAGATCAGCACGTTGTCCGATTGCGCGGCCACCGATCCGTCAAGCGCCGACTTCAGCGACTTGTAGCCCGACTCGCCGTCCTCGAACGACAAGTCGTCGCAGAACACGACGAAGCATTCAGGCCGCGTGGCCAGCTTCTCCACGATATCGCCCAGGTCGCCCAGATCGTCCTTGTCCACTTCCACCAGCCGCAGGCCATCCTGCACGAATTCGTTCAGGCAGGCCTTGATCAGCGAAGACTTGCCAGTCCCGCGCGCGCCGGTCAGCAGCACGTTGTTGGCCGGCAAATGCTTCACGAACTGGCGCGTGTTGGCCACGATGGCATCCTTCTGACGATCGATGTTCTTTAGATCGGTCAGATGAATCGGCGGCAACTGGCGGATGGCCTGCAGATAGCCGATGTTGCCAAACAGGCTTTGCCGCTTGCGCCACCGGAACGCTACCGCCTCCTTCCAGTCCGCGTCGGTCAGTTCCGGCGGCAACCATTGTTCAAGACGGGCGAGAAAACTGTCGAGGCGTGTAGCGAGGTCGGACATGGGGGCGATGGCTCTGATGCTGAAACTTGAAGTTTTAGGATTTCAGGAACGGTAGTCGGCGTTGATCGACACGTAGTCGTGCGACAGATCGCACGTCCATACAGTCGCTTCCGCATTGCCACGACCCAGTGCGATGCGCACCGTGATCTCGGCCTGCTTCATCACGCGCTGGCCGTCTTCCTCGCGATACTCGGCATTGCGGCCGCCATCGCGAGCCACCCAGACGTCGTCCAGCCACAGGTTGACGCGATCCACGTCGAGGTCATCCACGCCGGCGTATCCCACTGCGGCAAGGATGCGGCCCAGGTTGGGGTCCGACGCGTAGAAGGCCGTCTTCACCAGCGGGGAATGGGCCACGGCATAGGCGATCTGGCGGCATTCCGCCACGTTCTTGCCGCCTTCCACGCGAATCGTCATCAGCTTCGTGGCGCCTTCGCCATCGCGCACGATCATCTGGGCGAGTTCCTGCGCCAGCGAGGTCACGGCATCGCGCAACGCTTCGAAAGCGACACCCTCGGCGCTGTTCACCGTGGCGCCGGATTTGCCCGATGCGATCAGCACGAAGGAATCATTGGTCGAGGTATCGCCGTCAATCGTGATGCTGTTGAACGAGTGATCGGCGGCGTGCGACACGAGCTTCTGGAGCACAGGCTGCGATACGGCGGCATCCGTGGCGATAAAACCCAGCATCGTCGCCATGTTCGGGCGGATCATGCCCGCGCCCTTGCTGATGCCCGACATCGTCACGGTCTTGCCGTCGATCTCCACCGTCCGCGAAGCCGCCTTCGGCTGCGTGTCGGTGGTCATGATCGACTCGGCAGCAGCCAGCCAGTTGTCTGCGCGCGCGTTGGCGATGGCCGCCGGCAGCGCGGCGGTCAAGCGATCCACCGGCAGTTGTTCAAGGATCACGCCGGTCGAGAACGGCAGCACCTGACTGGCGGCGATGCCGAGTTGCCTTGCCAACGCCTCGCACGTGGCGCGTGCGGCGGCCAGTCCCGGCTCACCCGTGCCGGCGTTGGCATTGCCCGTGTTCACCACGAGGGCGCGGATGCCCGCGCCGCCCGTCAGGTGCTCCCGGCAGACCTGAACCGGCGCTGCGCAGAAACGGTTTTGGGTGAACACGCCGGCGACGGTGCTGCCCTCGGCAACTTTCACCACCAGCACGTCCTTGCGGTTGGCCTTGCGGATGCCACCTTCGGCCCAGCCGAGTTCGACACCAGCGACGGATTTCAGGTTTTCTGCCTGCGGCAGTGGCAAGTTCACGGGCATTTGCGTTCCTCTACGGACTTTTACGACTACTCGGTCTATCTGACGAACATGCCCGCTTGAACGCGAGTCCAAGCGGGCATGTTCTTGTTCTATCGCGAAGCGCGGCGCGAAGTCTCCTTCGCGTCGGCGCCTGCAGCGGCGGCTGGCTTCAGCTCAGCTTGCCGTGGCACTGCTTGAACTTCTTGCCCGAGCCGCACGGGCACGGGTCGTTACGGCCAACCTTGGGCATGCCCGCGAGCGCCACGTCGTCGCCCCCCATGGCCGCGGCAGCCGCCATGGCAGTCCCGCTGCGTGCCGAAGCCTGCTCGACCGGGTCGGCACTGCCGGCGAAGTCGTCATGCTTGTACTGCACGTTCTCGAGGTGCGACAAGCCCTCTTCGATCTGCTCCGATGCCTGCTCCAGCTGCTCAGGCGACTGGATCTGCACGTTGAACACCACGCGCGTGACTTCGCTCTTGATGACGTCCAGCAGGCGGGCGAACAGTTCGAACGACTCGCGCTTGTACTCCTGCTTCGGATCCTTCTGAGCGTAGCCGCGCAGGTGAATACCCTGGCGCAGGTGGTCCAGCGCGGCCAGATGCTCGCGCCAGTGCGTGTCGATGCTCTGCAGCATGACCGAACGCTCGAAGCCGGCGAACGACTCGCGTCCCACCTGGGCAATCTTGGCGTCATACGTTTCGCGGGCAGTCTTCAGGACGATGTTCAGCAGTTCTTCGTCCTCGATGCTCTGCGCGGCTTCCACGGTCTTGGCCAGCGGGACGTCGAGGTTCCAGTCCTCGCGCAAACGCTGCTCCAGGCCCGCGATATCCCACTGTTCTTCCATGCTCTCGGCCGGCACGTAGTCGCGGAACAGTTCCACGAGCACGCTCTCGCGCAGGTTGGCCACCATGTCGCCAACGTCCTGCGACTCCAGCACGTCGTTACGCAGCTTGTAGATTTCCTTGCGCTGGTCGTTGGCAACGTCGTCGTACTGCAGCAGTTGCTTGCGGATGTCAAAGTTGCGGCCTTCCACCTTGCGCTGCGCCGATTCGATCGAGCGCGTGACGATACCGGCTTCGATCGGCTCGCCTTCAGGCATCTTCAGGCGCTCCATGATCGCGCGGACGCGGTCACCGGCGAAGATGCGCAGTAGCTGGTCGTCCAGCGACAGGTAGAAGCGCGAGGAACCCGGGTCGCCCTGGCGACCGGCTCGGCCACGCAACTGATTGTCGATCCGGCGCGACTCGTGGCGCTCGGTGCCCACGATATGCAGGCCGCCAGCAGCCTTGACCTGTTCGTGGAGCGATTGCCATTCGTCCTTGAGCTGCGCGATCTTCTGCGCCTTCTCGGCGTCCGACAGGCTCGCATCGGCCTCGATGAACCCTGACTGCTTTTCGACGTTGCCGCCCAGCACGATGTCCGTACCCCGACCGGCCATGTTCGTGGCGATCGTAATCATCTTCGGACGACCCGCCTGCGCCACGATCTCGGCCTCACGTTCGTGCTGCTTGGCATTCAGCACCTGGTGAGGCAGTTTTTCCTTGTTCAGCAGGTCTGACAGATACTCGGACGTTTCGATCGACGTCGTGCCCACCAGCACCGGCTGGCCGCGCTCGAAGCAGTCGCGGATATCGCGCACCACCGCGTCGTAGCGTTCCTTCGACGTCTTGTAGATCTGGTCCTGCAAATCCTGGCGCTGCGCCGGGCGGTTGGTCGGGATCACGACCACTTCCAGGCCATAGATTTCCTGGAATTCGTAAGCTTCGGTGTCGGCCGTGCCGGTCATGCCGGCCAGCTTCTCGTACATCCGGAAATAGTTCTGGAACGTGATCGTCGCCAGCGTCTGGTTTTCCTGCTGGATCGACACGCCTTCCTTGGCTTCCACGGCCTGGTGCAGGCCATCGGACCAGCGGCGCCCCGTCATCAGGCGGCCCGTGAACTCGTCGACGATGATGACTTCGTCGTTCTGCACCACGTAGTGCTGGTCACGATGGAACAGGCTCTGCGCGCGCAGGGCGGCGTACAGGTGGTGCATCAACGTGATGTTCTGTGGCGCGTAGAGCGATTCGCCCTCGCCGATCAGGCCCTGTGCAGCCAGGATCTGCTCCGCCTTTTCGTGGCCAGCCTCGGTCAGGTAGACCTGATGGCCCTTCTCGTCCACGTAGTAGTCGCCCGGTTTTTCCACGCCCGTGCCATCGGACTTTTCCTCGCCGATCTGGCGCTCCAGCAGCTTGGGAATGCCGTTCATGCGCTGGTAGAGATCGGTCTGGTTCTCGGCCTGACCCGAGATGATCAGCGGCGTGCGCGCTTCGTCGATCAGGATCGAGTCCACTTCGTCGACGATGGCGTAGTGCAGCGGCCGCTGTACCCGCTGCGACGGGTCATAGACCATGTTGTCGCGCAGGTAGTCGAAGCCGAATTCGTTGTTGGTGCCGTAAGTGATGTCGGCGTTGTACGCCACCTGCTTCTGATCGTGCGGCATCTGCGACAGGTTCACACCTACCGACAGGCCCAGGAAGTTATACAGGCGTCCCATCCACTCGGCATCGCGCTGGGCCAGGTAGTCGTTCACGGTGACGACGTGCACGCCCTTGCCGGTCAACGCATTCAGGTACACGGCCAGGGTGGCGGTCAGCGTCTTGCCTTCGCCGGTGCGCATTTCCGCGATCTTGTTGTCGTTCAGGACCATGCCACCGATCATCTGCATGTCGAAGTGGCGCATCTTCATGACGCGCTTGCTGGCTTCGCGGCAGACGGCAAAGGCCTCGGGCAACAGGGATTCCAGCGACTCGCCACCGGCATGGCGCTGCCGGAAGATCTCGGTCATGCCACGCAGTTCGTCGTCCGACAGCGACTCGAACTTCGGTTCGAGCGCATTGATCTGTGCCACCGTGCGGCGATATTGCTTGATCAGCCGCTCATTGCGGCTGCCGAAGACTTTCTTGAGAAGGCCCGTGATCATCGAGTGCTTTCACCTGCGCGAGCAACCGGCAGGAACCAGGTCGACCGAGCGCGAGGAATGAGTAGATTGGCGCGAAACGCCGAGTTTATCATGTGCCGATGTCCTGACCCGGCGTATTGCCAGCGCAGATTCTGCACAGTTACAACGGCTCTGGCGTAGTTCGGAACCCGGTCCCGGACTACGCCAGCAGGTTGGGACTGACGCGGTGACTTCAATGTTCCGTCCACGGGTCTGATAGGTGCTCCCCGGGTATTGCGCGCTAGAATGCGCGCATGCGCATGTTCACCCACCACGCCCTGCAGACCCCTGCCGCCAAGCCCCTGCAAGACTGGCTGGCCAAGTCCGGGCCGGTCTCCACGCTGATGCAGACCGCCCGGCAACTGGCCCTGCTGGAGGCGGAGGTTTTTGGGCTGCTCCCGCCCGGCATGCGGGCCGGTATCGCCGTGGCCGGTGTGAAGTCCGACAATCGGGGACCGCAAGCGGAGCACACGCTCCTGCTGCTGGCAGCCCATGGCGCGGCTGCGGCCCGCGTCCGCCAAGTGGTGCCGACGCTACTCTCGAGACTGCAGCAACGTGGCTCCCAGGTCACCGCAATCCGGGTACGCGTACAACCCGAAGTCGGACGTGGCGACTGGGACACTGGGCCGGTCGAGCGCAAGCCGCGCGGCGCCAATCTGCCGGAACTCGGTCTGCGCAGCATGGATGCACTGGCGCGCGATCTCGAGGATTCTCCACTCAAGGACGCCGTGCAGGCGTTGCTGGCACGCCACCGCTGAGTCTGCCGCCTGCGTTTGGAGCAGGCTGGAATTGACGCATCTCGCTATCCCGCAGAACGACCACCGCTGAAACGGCGACGGTTGACCACGAACAAGGAAGCGCCTCCCTGATCACCGCATTCTTTTCCCGGCCAACCCTTAACTTTTTGCCGGAATCAGGAGAGCGATCATGTATCAGGGCATTCTTCAAGCCATCACCGAAAGCGCGGATCGTTTCATCGAGATCCGGCGCCAGATCCATCAATTCCCGGAGGTCGGTTTTACCGAAACCAGAACGGGCGACCTGGTAGCAGAAATGCTGAAAGGCTGGGGCTACGAGGTCTCTCGCGGCATGGCCAAGACCGGCGTGGTCGGAACGTTGAAGGTGGGTAGCGGCAAAAAGCGGGTCGGCATTCGCGCAGATATGGACGCCCTGCCGATGGCCGAGACCAGCGGAAAAGCGTGGAGCAGCACGGTTCCAGGGAAATTCCACGGCTGCGGGCACGACGGGCATACGGCAATTCTTCTATGCGCCGCCGAGTATCTCGCCAGAACCAGAAATTTCGACGGCACCTTGCACCTGATTTTCCAGCCGGCCGAAGAACTGCTCTACGGCGGCAAGGTCATGGTCGACGATGGCTTGTTCAGGGAATTTCCCTGCGACGCCATTTTCGCCATGCACAACATGCCGGGATTCAAGGAGTGCGAGTTCTATTTCCGCGAAGGCGCATTCATGGCGTCGTCCGATACCTTGCACATCGAAATCCATGGCGTGGGCGGGCACGGTGCCATTCCTGAAAAGGCCATCGACGCCACGCTCGTCGCCTGCCACATTGGCACGGCGCTACAAACCATCGTGTCGCGCAGTGTCTCGCCGTTCGAAGCTGCGGTGATCACCATCGGCAGTATCCAATCCGGCGAGGCCCCGAACATCATCAACAGCAAGGCGCTGATGAAGCTTAGTGTGCGCTCCCTGAATCCCGCCGTCCGCGCGGTGCTGCTGAAGCGTATCGGAGAAGTGGCGCAGATGCAGGCGCAGAGTTTCGGCGCTACCGCCGAAGTGATGCACGTCAACGGCAGTCCGGTGCTGATCAATGGCAGCGAGGCCACCGATTTTGCCGCCCGGGTAGCGCGCGACATGTTCGGGGCAGAGCGGGTGCACACCGACGCGCCGCAACTGCCGGGCAGCGAAGACTTTGCCTTCATGCTCGAGGCCAATCCCAATGGCAGCTACATGCTAATCGGCGCCGGTGACGAGCCGGGCTACTGCATGGTCCACAACCCGGGCTACGACTTCAACGACAAATGCCTGGTTCCCGCCGCCGCCTATTGGTGCGCCATCACCGAAGCCTACCTGAAGTAGTCCGGGCCTTCATATGACCACAGGGAGCCACTCATGAAAATGCAGGACCTGGCGCTGCTAGCCCTGCTTGGGCTGATCATGCTGCCCTTTGTCGCCTCATCGGCATTGCTCGACGCCTATAAAGGCTTCAATGCCGAACACGGCATGGTGATGGCATTCATCAAGTTCGGTGTCCTGGCAACACTGGGGGAAGTGATCGGGCAGCGCATCCGGACCGGCGGCTACCGGCTGGCACGCTTTGGTGTTCTGCCGAAGATGGTGGTGTGGGGGATTCTCGGCCTGTTCATCAGCATCGCGTTCAAGGTCTTTGCCATCGGCTCGCCGTATTGCGCCGAGTACTTGGGACTGGATGGCGTCGTCGCCGCCATGAACGGCGGATTCTCGATGCTGAAACTGGCGGGCGCGCTCACCATCAGCGCCCTGATGAACCTGATCTTCTCGCCGGTCATGATGACCGCGCACAAGGTTACGGACATGCATATCGCCCGTCATCAGGGATCGCTGCGCGCGCTGTGCCGGCCCATCGCCGTCGCAGAACATCTGAAGGCGATGGACTGGCAGACGCAGTGGGGATTCGTGTTCAAGAAGACGATTCCGCTCTTCTGGCTCCCGGCTCATGGACTGACCTTCCTGCTGCCGCCGGATTCGCAGATCCTGTTCGCGGCATTGCTCGGTGTCGCACTCGGCATCGTCCTGGCCATTGCAGGTCCCAAGCCGGCGACTGCGCAAGCCTGAGCAAAAGGAATGGCATGAAAAAAACCCCGCGCTCTTGCGAACGCGGGGTTTTTTTTCGGTTTAACCGGGCTGGCCGTCAGGCAAATGCCGGCTGGGCCTGCGGCAGGAAGGCCACTGGGGCTTCCTCGATCTTGTCGAACGTCACGAATTCGTAGGCTTCCTGATCGGCCAGCAATGCGCGCAGGAGCTGGTTGTTCAGGCCGTGGCCGGACTTGTGTGCCACGTACGAACCGATCAGCGGATGGCCCACCACGTACAGGTCACCGATCGCATCGAGGATCTTGTGGCGCACGAACTCGTCGCCGTAACGCAGTTCCTCGTTATTGAGCATGCGGTGCTCGTCCAGCACGATGGCGTTGTCCAGGCTGCCGCCACGGGCCAGGCCCATTTCGCGCAAAGCTTCCACCTCATGGGCGAATCCAAACGTGCGTGCACGGGCAATTTCACGGACGTAACTCGTATCGGCGAAATCGATCGTGAAAGTCTGGCCAGTCTTGTCGACGGCCGGATGGCGGAAGTCGATGGTGAAGGCCAGCTTGAAGCCGAAGAATGGTTCCAGACGTGCGAGCTTGTCGCCCTCACGCACTTCTACGGCTTTCTTGACGCGGATGAAACGCTTGGCGGCGGGCTGCTCTTCAATACCCGCCGACTGCAGCAGGAATACGAAGGATGCGGCGCTGCCATCCATGATCGGGATTTCCTCGGCGTCGACATCCACATAGAGATTGTCGATACCCAGGCCGGCGCAGGCCGACATCAGATGCTCGACCGTCGAGACGCGCGCGCCGTCCTTCTGCAATACCGACGCCAGGCGAGTATCGCCAATAGCGGACGCCGCCACGGGAATCTCCACGGCTTCGGGAAGATCGACGCGAGTGAAAACGATGCCGGCATCGGCGGGAGCAGGCCTCAAGGTCAGCGTCACTTTGCGGCCCGAGTGCAAACCAATGCCAACCGTCTTCACCAGGGATTTGATAGTGCGCTGTTTGAGCATGACGGCCTCAACTATTATTAAAAGCTATTGGGCGAAAATTCTAATAAGGCGATGCTACCACCAACCGGTGTACTGCGCTGCACCAAACTGTTTCCGCCTGTTAGACATGTAAGTAAAGCGCCCAATAAGGCACTTAATGACAAAGCTTTCGTATCAGTCGCGCAACGCTGCAAGCACCGCTTCAGCGCTGCTGACCTGGAATGCGCCAGGTTCCTCGACGAACAGGTGCGTCACCGCGCCGTCGTCGATGACCATGGCGTAGCGCTTCGCCCGGACACCCAGACCACGCTGGCTCAGGTCCTGGTCGAGGCCGAGCGCCTTCGCCCACTGGGCGGCGCCGTCGGCCATCATGCGCACCTTGTCGCCGGCGTGCTGCTCACGGCCCCACGCGCCCATCACGAAAGCGTCGTTGACCGAATGGCACCAGACCTCATCCACGCCTGCGGCACGCAGATCGTCGATCAGTTGAACGTAGCCCGGCACATGCTTGGCCGAGCAGGTCGGCGTGAACGCGCCGGGTAGGCCGAACACCACGATCTTCTTGCCCTTGACGAGTTCGGTCACCTGGAAAGCGTTGGGACCGAGGGCGCAGCCACCCGATTCCGTTTCGAAGAATTCGTACAGCGTTGCGTCCGGGACGCGCTGGCCAACTGCGATCATGGAATTGTGCCCTCTTGGTGAAAACCCTGCCTGCATCATAGAGACTGACATCACCGCGACCAAGCACGGTTTTACGTCAGGTGCGGCAGGCATTACATGCGATAGAAACGCCGCGCGGCGCGTCTTCTGGACGCGCCGCGCGGACGAGTACATCCCGCCGCCGGAGGCGGGAGATGAGTCCGGGGAGGCGGCCGATGGCCCGCCTGTCCCGGCAACGGGATGCGATGGACGACATGGGGCGCGGGCGCGGCACAGCCGGGCGCCCTGACGGGTATCGCGTCAGTCCAGGCAATCGCCGAGCGGATAGGGAGCGCTCGCGCGACGCGTAAAGGACCAAGGACCACCTGCCAGGCGTACGGCTGTTACCGCTGCCCTGCCGGAGCCCAACTCAGTCTGCCTGCTTGCGCAGGAAGGCCGGGATGTCGTACGTATCCACACCCTTTTCCTGCAGTGCCGCCACGTGAGCCGATGCGGACTCACGCGAGCTGCGCCACACGGCGGGCGTATCCAGGTTGCTGTAGTCCGGCGCGGCGTGCGCGTGCGACGTGGCGGCGGTCATGCCCGACATCATCTGCACCGGCATGTTGTCCGTACCGGTCTTCAGCAGCGTCATCGGCTGCTGCTTCTTGGCCGAACGGCCCAGGCCCGTTGCCACCACGGTCACGCGCAGTGCGTCGCCCATCGCGTCGTCGTACACCGTACCGAAAATCACGGTCGCATCTTCCGCGGCATAGCTGCGGATCGTGTTCATGACTTCCTTGGTTTCCGACAGCTTCAGCGAGCGGCTGGCCGTGATGTTGACCAGCACGCCACGCGCGCCGGACAGATCCACGCCTTCCAGCAGCGGGCTGGCCACAGCCTGCTCGGCAGCCAGGCGGGCGCGGTCCACGCCAGACACGGTTGCCGTGCCCATCATGGCCTTGCCTTGTTCGCCCATCACCGTCTTCACGTCTTCAAAGTCGACGTTCACCAGACCATCGACATTGATGATTTCAGCGATGCCAGCCACAGCGTTGTGCAGCACGTCATCGGCGCACTGGAAGCACTTGTCCATCTCGGCGTCGTCGCCCATGACTTCGAAGAGCTTTTCGTTGAGCACGACGATCAGCGAATCCACCGACGATTCCAGCTCGCCCGAACCATGTTCGGCCACCTTGGCGCGGCGGGCGCCTTCGAAGTCGAACGGCTTGCTGACCACGCCCACGGTCAGGATGCCCATTTCCTTGGCCACCTGTGCCACGATCGGCGCGGCACCGGTACCGGTACCGCCGCCCATGCCGGCAGTGATGAAGACCATGTGTGCGCCACGCAGCGAATCGGCGATCTGCTCGCGCGCCTGCTCTGCGCAGTTGCGGCCCACCTCAGGCTTGGCGCCAGCGCCCAGCCCCGTATTGCCGAGTTGCAGCACGCGCGACGCGCTGGAGCGCTTCAGAGCCTGGGCATCCGTGTTCATGCAGATGAATTCCACGCCCTGCACACCACGGCTGATCATGTGCTGCACGGCGTTGCCGCCCGCACCGCCCACGCCCACCACCTTGATGATGGTGCCGTCCTGAATCTCCGTTTCGATCATGTCAAAGTCCATCACTGCCTCCGAGAAAAATCAGTCCCCAAACGCTGCAGCCTCCCCGCCGCAACCCTTGGCTCCTGAACAAGAAACCATCAAAAACTGCCTGGCCAATATGGCCGGTGAAACGTCTGACCTGCTCTTCGTGCCGCGATTCGGGATCACGGCACTGAATCTTTCCTGACACGCGACGGCTTCAGAAGTTGCCGACGAACCATTCCTTCATGCGTGTCCACACCTGCTTGACCTGTCCGCTCTGCACCGCCACCTTGCGCCCGCGCATGCGCTGCACGCAGCCTTCCTGCAGTAGCCCCATCACGGTCGAATAACGCGGGCTCTTCACCACCTCGTGCAGGTTGCCGCGATACTCGGGCACACCCACGCGCACGGGCTTCAGGAAGATGTCCTCGCCCAGTTCGACCATGCCCGGCATCATCGCCGTGCCGCCGGTGATCACCACGCCCGACGACAGCAGTTCCTCGTAGCCCGACTCGCGCACCACCTGATGCACCAGCGAATAGAGTTCCTCGATGCGCGGCTCGATGACCGCCGCCAGCGCCTGCCGGCTCAACGTGCGGGTACCGCGATCGCCAACACCAGGCACTTCGATCATGTCTTCCGGATCGGCAATCGCCTGCTTGGCAATGCCGTACTGCATCTTGATATCCTCGGCATCGGGCGTCGGCGTACGCAGCGCCATCGCGATGTCGTTGGTGATCTGGTCACCGGCGATGGGAATCACCGCCGTATGGCGGATCGCGCCTTCGCTGAAGATGGCGATGTCGGTCGTGCCGCCGCCGATATCGACCAGCACCACGCCCAGTTCCTTCTCGTCCTCTGTCAGCACGGCCAGGCTCGACGCCAGCGGCTGCAGGATCAGGTCATGCACTTCCAGCCCGCAGCGGCGCACGCACTTGACGATGTTCTGCGCCGCGCTGACCGCGCCGGTCACGATATGCACCTTTACTTCCAGGCGGATGCCGCTCATCCCGATAGGCTCGCGCACATCTTCCTGGCCGTCGATGATGAATTCCTGCGTCAGGATGTGCAGGATCTGCTGGTCGGTCGGGATATTGACCGCCTTGGCGGTTTCGATCACGCGGGCCACGTCCGTCTGCGTGACCTCCTTGTCCTTGATCGCCACCATGCCGCTGGAGTTGAAGCTGCGGATATGGCTGCCGGCGATACCGGTGAACACCTCGGCAATCTTGCAGTCGGCCATCAGTTCGGCCTCCTCCAGCGCGCGCTGGATCGACTGCACGGTGGCTTCGATGTTGACCACGACCCCCTTCTTCAGACCCTTGGACTCGGACTGACCCATCCCGATGACCTCGTAGCTGCCGTCGGGGCGCAGTTCCGCCACCACGGCCGCCACCTTCGAGGTGCCGATGTCGAGACCGACCAGTAGGTCCTTGTATTCCTTGCTCATCGACTTTTCTCCGCGTTCTTGCTCTTGAGTCGCGTCGGATTGTTATTGGTATTACCGGCCGAAGCCGCCTGGGGCGCCGCCGCCGTGCCTGTGGCCGCCGCCTTCGCCGCTGCCTTGGCTGCCGCGGCGGCCTGGGCATCGGTCAGGAAGCGCACGCTGGCCGCGCGGATCGCAAAACCATTGGGGTAGCGCAGGTCGGCATACTCGATCTGCTTGCCCCACTGCTCCGTCAACTGCGGCCACGAGGCCACGAAGCGCTTCACCCGCGCCTCCATGGCAGCGCGGTCTTCATCGTTCTGCTCGCGGCCGAGTTCGACCACCATGCCGTTGGACAACTTCGCGCGCCACGCGTAGCGGCCCGACAGCGCCACCGCCAGCGGCTCGGCCTTCATCGGCCGGAACCACTCGCGCATGATTTCCAGCTTTTCCACTACGTCTTCCTCGCTGTCCTGCGGGCCATCCAGCGCCAGCAGTTGCGCATCCTCTTCGGCCTCGGCCGTGTTGGCCACGAACACCTCGCCGTAGGTGTTTATCAACCGGCCGCTGTCCGGGCTGCCCCACGTGCCCAGCGCCTCGTGCTCTTCCACCTGCACCGCCAGCCCGTTCGGCCATTCGCGCCGTACGCTGGCGTGGCGCACCCAGGGCACCGACTCGAACGCCTGGCGGGCCGCGTTCAGGTCCAGCGTGAAGAAATTGCCCGTCAGCTTGCCCAGCGCGTTGGCGCGCACGCTCGGCGCGTTCACGTGTCGCAGCTGACCACCTTCCATCGAGGTCAGCTCCACATGCGTGATGCCGAACACGGGCCGCTGCGCCAACCACAGCAACCCCGCGCCAAGCGCCATGAGCGCCACCAGCGCGTAGAGCGCTGAGGCGATCAGGTTGAGCAGGCGCGCGTTATGCCACATGGTTGGTCGGGTCTTCGGGTTGTCGTTTCAGGGTTACTCGGGCTTCCAATGCTCGTTCGGATGCAGATCCAGCGTGGCCATCGCCAGCACCTGCATCACGAAATCCTCGTAGCTGATGCCCTGCGCGCGCGCCGCCATCGGCACGAGCGAATGGCCGGTCATGCCAGGCGAGGTATTCATTTCGAGCAGGTACGGCTTGCCGTCGCGCGTCAACATCACGTCCGCGCGGGCCCAGCCTCGGCAACCCAGTACGCGGAATGCTTCGACGGCCAGCGCGCGGACTTCGTTCTCCAGCGCTTCAGGCAAAGTCGAGGGGCACAGGTATTGGGTATCGTCAGTAAAGTACTTATTTTGATAGTCGTAGTTCGACTCAGGCGCAACAATCTTGATAACTGGCAGCGCCGCGGCGCTCGCGCCCTCGCCCACGACCGGGCAAGTCAGCTCCGCGCCGTCGATGAAGGACTCGGCGATGACGTCGTTATCCAAGTCGGCGGCCTTCTGGAACGCGGCCTGCATCTGGTCGGCGGCGGTCACCTTGGTCAGGCCGATCGACGAACCTTCGCGTGCCGGCTTGACGATCAGCGGCAGGCCCAGGTCACGCACCACGGCGTCGAAATCTGTGTTCGCGTCCAGCATCGCAAAGCGCGGCGTCGCCAGGCCGTGGGTCATCCACAGCCGCTTGGTCGCCTGCTTGTCCATCGCCAGCGCCGAGGCCAGCACGCCGCTACCGGTGTAGGGCACGCCCAGTTGTTCGAGCAGGCCCTGCATCGTGCCGTCCTCGCCGTAGCGGCCATGCAGGGCGATGAAGACGCGGTCGAACTTGGCTGCAGCGAGCTCCGCCACGGACTGCAAGGCGGGATCGAACGCGTGCGCGTCCACGCCACGGGACTTCAGCGCGGCCAGCACGCCGTTGCCGGACATCAGCGAGATCTCGCGCTCGGCGGACTTGCCGCCCAGCAGCACGCCAACCTTGCCCAGCGATTTCGGATCGATATTGGGTTGGGCCACGAAACTCATTGCTGGCCTCCCGTCTGGTGCGACACCAGTTGTCCCGGTACGGCGCCGATCGAGCCGGCACCCATTGTCACGACCACATCGCCAGGTCGCACGGCATTCAGGATCGACTGGGACATATCCTCGATCTGTTCCACAAAAACGGGTTCCACCTTGTTTGCCACGCGCAACGCGCGGGTCATGGCGCGGCCATCGGCGGCCACGATCGGTGCCTCGCCAGCGGCATAGACTTCCGCCAGCAGCAGCGCATCCACGGTGCCGAGCACCTTCACGAAGTCCTCGAAGCAGTCGCGCGTCCGGGTAAAGCGGTGCGGCTGGAAGGCCAGCACCAGCCGGCGGCCCGGGAACGCGCCGCGTGCGGCGGCCAGCGTGGCGGCCATTTCCACCGGGTGGTGGCCGTAGTCGTCCACCAGCGTGAACGTGCCGACGCCGTCGGGCGTCGCCACTTCACCATATCGCTGGAAGCGGCGACCCACGCCATGGAACTCGCGCAGCGCCTTGACGATGGCGGCGTCGGGCACCTCCAGTTCGGTGGCGATGGCGATGGCGGCCAGTGCGTTCTGCACGTTGTGGTCGCCCGGCAGGTTCAGCACGATATCCAGCGGCGGCTCGGCGTGGCCGTTCAACTGGCGCAGCACCGTGAAATGCATCTGGCCATCCACGGCGCGCGCGTTGATGGCACGGATCTGGGCGTCCTCGGCAAAGCCGTAGCGGACCACGGGCTTGGACACGAACGGCAGGATCTCGCGCACGTTCGGATCATCGACGCATACCACGGCGATGCCGTAGAACGGCAGTCGCTGCGTGAACTCCACGAACGCCTGCTTGAGCCGGGCAAAGTCATGCCCGTAGGTGTCCATGTGGTCGGCGTCGATGTTGGTGATGACTTCCATCACCGGGAACAGGTTCAGGAACGACGCGTCCGACTCATCGGCCTCGGCCACGATGAAATCACCGGTGCCCAGCCGCGCGTTGGCGCCAGCCGAATTCAGCCGGCCGCCGATCACGAACGTCGGGTCCAGCCCGCCTTCGGCCAGCACCGAGGCCACGAGGCTGGTCGTGGTCGTCTTCCCGTGCGTGCCGGCGATGGCCACGCCCTGCTTCAGGCGCATCAGTTCGGCCAGCATCACCGCCCGCGGCACCACCGGGATGCGCTTGGCGCGTGCGGCCAGGACTTCGGGATTTTCATTGGCCACCGCGGTGGATACCACCACGGCGTTGGCGCCTTCCACGTTCGCGGCATCATGGCCGTGGCAAACGCGTGCGCCGAGCGAGGCCAGGCGCCGCGTGGCAGCATTGCTGCCCATGTCGGAGCCCGAGACCTTGTAGCCCAGGTTCAGCAGGACCTCCGCGATGCCGCTCATTCCGACACCGCCGATGCCTACGAAGTGGATATTCTTGACGATATGCTTCATGGAATTCGTTTCACTTTTCGCCCGCCGCCTGCCGGCAGATCTCGGCTACGCGCCGGGTTGCCTCAGGTTTGGCCAGGCTGCGCGCCGCGCGCGCCATGTCTTTCAGTTGCTCGCGCGTCAGGCTGGCAATGGTTTTCGCCAGTCCTTCCGCGCCCAGTTCGTTCTGTTGCACCAGTAACGCGGCGCCCTGCTTCGACAGGAACATCGCGTTGGTGGTCTGATGGTCGTCCACCGCGTGCGGGAACGGTACGAACAGCGCGGCCACTCCGGCAGCCGCTACTTCCGAAACCGTCATCGCGCCCGCGCGGCAGATGACCAGGTCAGCATCGGCATACGCCGCCGCCATGTCGTCGATGAATGGCACGGTCTCGCCGGCCACGCCCGCTGCCGCGTAGTTCGCGCGCAACTGCTCGATCTGTTTCGCACCGGCCTGATGCTTGACCGTGGGCCGGGTGGCCTCGGGCAACAACACCAGCGCCTTCGGTACGACGTCATTGAGCGCCGCCGCGCCCAAGCTGCCGCCCACCACGAGGATGCGCAGCGGCCCGGTGCGGTGGTCATAGCGCGACTCCGGCGCCGGGATCGTCGCCAGTTCCGCGCGCACGGGGTTGCCGGTCCACTCGCTGTCCGGCAGTGCATCCGGGAACGCGCACAGCACGCGGTCGGCCACCTTAGCCAGTACCTTATTGGTCAGCCCGGCAATCGAGTTCTGCTCATGCAGCACCAGCGGCCGACCCAGCAGCGACGCCATCATCCCCGCCGGGAACGTGATGTAGCCACCCATGCCGAGCACCACATCCGGCTTCACCCGGCGCAGCGCGCCGATGCTCTGCCAGAACGCGCGCAGCAGGTTCAGCGGCAACATGAACTTGGTCACCAGGCCCTTGCCGCGCAGTCCGCCGAACTGGATAAACTCCATCGGGATGTCGTGCTTCGGCACCAGCGTGGCTTCCATGCCCGTGCGATTACCCAGCCAGACCACGCGCCAGCCCTCGTCACGCAATGCATGCGCGACCGCCAGCCCGGGGAACACGTGTCCTCCTGTGCCGCCAGCCATGACGAGAAGGGTGCGCGCTGTCATACCTTCCCTCCGCGCATCAACACTCGATTTTCATAATCGATCCGCAGTACGATCGCCAACGCCACGCAGTTCATCAAAATGCCCGAGCCGCCGTAGCTCACCAGCGGCAACGTCAGCCCCTTGGTCGGCAGCAGGCCCAGGTTCACGCCCATGTTGATGAACGTCTGCCAGCCGATCCACACGCCCATGCCCTTAGCTACCAGCCCAGCGAAGGTGCGGTCGAGTTGCAGTGCGGTGCGGCCGATGTTGAAGCAGCGGCGCACCAGCCAGTAGAAAAGCACAATCATCACCAGCACGCCGATGAAGCCGAACTCCTCGCCAATCACGGCGAGGATGAAGTCGGTATGCGCTTCGGGCAGGTAGTGCAGCTTCTCGATGCTGCCGCCCAGGCCCACGCCCGTCCATTCGCCGCGCCCGAAGGCGATCAGGGAGTGCGTGAGCTGGTATGCCTTGCCCAGTGCATTGCTCTCTTCCCACGGATTCAAGTACGCAAAAATCCGTTCGCGCCGCCATGGCGATGCCGTGATCAGCAGGCCGAACGCGCCCACCGCCACGCCCACCAGCCCGGCGAACAGCTTGCCGTTGATACCACCCAGGAACAGAATGCCCATGGCCACGGCCGCGATCACAAGGAACGCGCCCATGTCTGGCTCCAGCAGCAGCAGCATGCCCACCACCACCACGGCCACGCCCATCGGCAGGAAGCCCTTGGCGACGGTTTGCATCCACTCCTGCTTGCGCACCGTGTAGTTGGCGGCGTACAGCACCACGGCCAGCTTCATCAATTCGGAGGGCTGGAAGTTCATCACGCCGAGCGGAATCCAGCGTCGCGCGCCATTCACGCCCTTGCCGACGAACGGCACCAGCACGATCACCAGCAGTGCTAGCGCGATCAGGAACAGCTTCGGGGCGTACTTGTCCCAGACCTTCACTGGAATCTGGAATGCCACGAGCCCCATCGACAGGCCGACAAACAACGCAAACGCGTGGCGCGTCAGGAAATGCACCTCGCGGTAGTTGGCGTAGCGCGGCGAATCCGGCAGCGCAATCGACGCCGAATAGACCATCACGAGGCCGAACGTCAGCAGCACGATCGCCACCCACAGCAAGGGCTGGTCGTACTCCATCATGCGCGAACGGGTCGGCTTGACGCCCGAGACCGCGTCACGCAGCCCACCCCAGGCATTGCCGATGGTGGCGCCGATGAATCCGCTGCGCTTGACCTGCGACTCGCTCATGGCATGATCCCCCGGGACAAGGCCAGTTCTTCCACGGCGCCGCGGAACACCTGCGCGCGGTGGACGTAATTGCGGAACATGTCGAGGCTGGCGCATGCCGGTGACAGCAGCACGACATCGCCTGACTCCGCCAGCGCTGCCGACTTCTCCACGGCGTCTTCCAGCGAAGCAGCGTCGACGATCTCCGCTCCGGTGCCCAGTGCCTCGCGGATCGCCCCGGCATCCTTGCCGATCAGCACCACCGCCCGCGCGTACTGCGCCACCGGCGCGGCCAGCGGCGAAAAATCCTGCCCCTTGCCTTCACCGCCGGCGATCAGCACCACGCGCTTGTCCAGCCCGTTCAGCGCGGCCACCGTGGCACCCACGTTCGTTCCCTTGCTGTCGTCGAAATATTCGACTTCGTCGATCGTCGCCACCCATTCCACGCGATGCGGCTCGCCGCGATACTCGCGCAGTCCATGCAGCAGCGCATTCAACGGCAGGTCGATTGCGCGGCACAGGGCCAGCGCGGCCATGGCATTGGTGGCGTTGTGCATGCCGCGGATGTGCAGCGCGTCCGCCGGCATCAGGCGCTTGTGACGCACCGGCACGGCGGCTTCTGCCACCTCGTCCTTCTTGCGGCGGCGCGGCTTCTGCTCGCTCTCCGCTTCGGGATCGGGCTCGGCCACGGCCAGCCACGGCATGCCGCCATCGCGCAGCACGCCATAGCTGCCAGCCACTTCGGGCAGGTCGGTGCCGAACGTCACCAGTGACGCCCCGGCACGGGCCATGTCCATCGTCAGCTTGTCCTGGCGATTCAGCACCTGCACGCAACCCTTGTCGGCCGGGCCGAAGATGCGCGCCTTGGATGCGACATAGGCTTCCATCGAGCCGTGCCAGTCCAGGTGATCCTGTGTGAGGTTCAGCACAGTCGCCGCATGGGGCGCCAGGGAATATGTGGTCTCAAGCTGGAAGCTCGACAGTTCCAGCACCCAGACATCAGGCAGCGTAGCGCTGGCAATGCATGCCGAGAGCTTGTCCAGCGCCGACGGGCTGATGTTGCCGGCCACGCCGACGGTCTTGCCCGCCCGTTCGGCCAGCCGGCCAGTCAATGCAGTCGTCGTGGTCTTGCCGTTGGTGCCGGTGATCGCCAGCACCTTCGGAGCGTAACCCGACGTGGCTTCGAGATAACCGAGCGCCTGCGCGAACAGTTCGATCTCTCCCCAGACCGGAATGCCACGCGCCTGCGCGGCCTCGATCAGCGCGCGGGTGTCCGCCTCCAGCGGCGACAGCCCCGGGCTGATTGCCACGAGGCCGATGTTGTCGAGCAGCGCTTCGGCGAACTGCCCGCCGACGAACTGCGCCGACGGCAGTTCCGATTGCAGCGGGGACAGGTTGGCGGGCGCCTCGCGCGTGTCGGCCACGCGCACGCGGCAGCCGTTCAGGCCGCACCAGCGTGCCATGGCCAGCCCCGATTCACCGAGGCCCAGTACCAGCACTTGAGGTTTTTGCAACGCGCCAAACACTTCGATTTCCTGCCTTTATCTATATAGAGAGACGAATGCGCTCAGCGCAGCTTCAGCGACGACAGCCCGATCAGCACCAGCAGCATCGTGATGATCCAGAACCGCACGGTCACCTGCGTTTCCTTCCAGCCGCCCAGTTCGAAATGGTGGTGCAGCGGCGCCATGCGGAACAGGCGCCGGCCTTCGCCATAGCGCTTCTTCGTGAACTTGAACCACGTGACCTGCAGCATTACCGACAGCGTTTCCACCACGAAGATCCCGCCCATCACGAACAACACGATTTCCTGGCGCACGATCACGGCGATGGTTCCCAGCGCGCCGCCCAGCGCCAGCGCGCCAACGTCACCCATGAACACCCGTGCCGGGTGCGCGTTGAACCAGAGGAACGCCAGCCCCGCGCCGGCCATGGCCGAGCAGAAGATCAGCAGTTCGCCAGCCCCCGGGATGTGCGGGAACAGCAGGTACTTGCTGTAGACCGAGCTACCCATCACATAGGCGAACACGCCCAGGCCACCGCCCACCAGCACCACCGGCATGATGACCAGGCCGTCCAGGCCATCGGTCAGGTTCACGGCATTGCTCGATCCCACGATGACCAGGTAGGTCAGGATGATGAAACCCGTGACGCCCAGCGGGTAGCTGATTTCCTTGAAGAACGGAACGATCAGGTTGGTCTTGTACGGCACGTCGGCAAACATGCCGCCTTCGATCCAGCCCAGGAACAGGCTCCAGACGCGCACGTTGCTGGCCTCGGACACCGAGAACGCCAGGTAGACGGCCGCCACAAGCCCGATCAGCGTCTGCCAGAAGAACTTCTCGCGGCTCGACATGCCACGCGGATCGCGATAGACCACCTTGCGATAGTCATCTACCCAACCCACGGCGCCATAACCGATCGTCACCAGCAGCACCACCCAGATGAAGCGGTTGCCCCAGTCGCACCAGAGCAGCGTGGAGATGGCGATCGAGATCAGCACCAGCACGCCGCCCATCGTGGGCGTGCCCGCCTTCACGAGGTGCGTCTGCGGGCCAATCGTGCGCACGGCCTGGCCGATCTTCAGTTCGGTGAGGCGACGAATCACCCACGGCCCGAAACCGAGGCCGATCACAAGCGCGGTGAGGTTGGCCATCACCGCGCGGAAAGTCAGATAGTTGACGACCCGCAGGAAGCTGTAATCGTTTTGCAGCCACTGGGCCAGAGCCAATAACATCGTATGTCTTCTATTAGTGAGCGGAAGGTGTTGCGACCAGCGCATCGACCATCCGTTCCATGCGCATGAAGCGCGATCCCTTCACGAGCACGGCGGCCGCACCGGCCACCACACCCTCCCTGTCCTGCTGCAGCGCGTCCAGCAGCGCCTCTGCCTTGTCGAAATGGCGCGCACCGGCGCCGTACGACTGCACCGCGTGCGGCGCCAGTTCGCCCAACGTCCAAAGCGTTTCGATGCCACGCTCGCGCGCATAAGCGCCGATCTCCGCATGGAACACCGGACCCTGGTCACCCACTTCGCCCATGTCGCCGAGCACCAGCACGCGGGGCGCGGCAAACCCGGCCAGCACGTCGATGGCGGCGCGCACCGAATCCGGGTTCGCGTTGTAGGTGTCGTCGATCACAACCACGCCGGCAGGCGTGTGCTTGACCTGCAGGCGCCCCTTCACGGCGGCAAATCCTGCAATGCCTCGCTGGATGGCTGCCACGTCCACGCCCGCCGCCAGTGCGCAGGCCGTGGCGGCCAGCGCGTTGCGCACGTTGTGTGCACCCAGCAGTGGCAGGCGCAAGTCGAACGTTTTATCCTCCGCGTCCACATGCAATACCTGCACACCATCCTCGAGCGAAACCGTGGCCCGCACATCGGCGGACGCATCGGTGCCGAACGCCAGCACGCGACGCGTGCCGGCCGCCTGGCGCCAGATGGCCACGTGCGCGCCGCCGCTTTCGGCATCCACCGGGAAGACGGCCACGCCGTCAGCCGGCAGCGCCGCAATCGCGCTGGCATGCTCGTGCGCCACTGCCTCCACGCTGACCATGAACTCCTGGTGCTCGCGCTGGGCGTTGGTGATCACGGCCACGGTCGACTGGGCGATGCCCGCCAGGTAGACCGTCTCGCCCGGATGATTCATGCCCAGTTCGAGCACGGCCAGCCGGTGGTGCGCGCGCAGGCGCAGCACCGTCAGCGGCAGGCCGATATCGTTGTTCAGGTTGCCGCCCGTGGCCAGCCGGTCGGCCTCGCCCACGGCCGCCGCGAAGATCGCGGCGATCATTTCCTTGACCGTCGTCTTGCCGTTGCTGCCCGTCACGGCCACCGTGGGCAGCGTGAACTCGCGACGCCAGCCGGCAGCCAGTTCACCCAGTCCGATGCGCGTGTCAGCCACGATCAGCGCCGGAACATCGAGCCCGGCCAAGGCCGCGTCATCGCTGACGAGCACCGCGGCGGCGCCGCGCGCCACCACATCGGCCAGGAAGTCGTGTGCGTCGAACCGCTCGCCCTTGAGCGCCACGAACAGGTCGCCAGCGGCGACGGTACGGCTGTCGGTATGCACACGTGTGAACGTACGCGCGGCATCGCCTGAAATACGCGCACCGGCCATCCAGCCGGCGGCTTGCTGCAAATTCGTCATTGGGGTTCCATTCATGCCGACACCCCCCGTGCGCCCAGCGTCAGGCGCACATGTTCGCGGTCCGAGAACGGCCGCTTGCGTCCCTGGATCTCCTGCGTGGCTTCATGGCCCTTGCCGGCCACGAGCACCACGTCAGCCGGGGCGGCGTGCTTGATTGCATGGAGGATGGCAGCGGCGCGGTCCTCGATCAGCCTCGCGCGGCTACGGTCCTGCATGCCATCGGCAATCTGTTCGAGGATGTCGCGCGGATCTTCGCTGCGCGGGTTGTCGCTGGTCAGTACCACGTCGTCGGCCAGCCGCTCGGCTACCTCGCCCATCAGCGGGCGTTTGGTGGCATCGCGATCGCCGCCGCAGCCGAACACGCACCAGAGCCGGCCCTGACGGGCGTCGGCCACGGGACGCAGCGCGGTCAGTGTCTGCACCAGCGCGTCGGGCGTATGGGCGTAATCGACCACGGCCAGCGGCGCGTCATGGCCGCCGAACAGCTCCATGCGGCCTTCCACCGGCGTCAGCGTGCGCAACGCGGCCAACGCTGCGTCCCACGCGACTCCCTGCGCCAGCGCAGCGCCGAGTACGGCCAGCAGGTTGCTGACGTTGAAGGCGCCGATCATCGGCGTGGTCATCTCGGCCGTGCCGAAGCTGCCGTCGACGCGGAATGCGGTGCCGGTGCCCGTGGCGCGCACGTCGGTGGCGCGCAGCCACTGGGCCCGCCCCGCCGTGGCGCCGGCCTTGCCGTCGATGCCATACTCGATCACCTGCGGCGCGCTGACGGCGGCAGCGTTGCCAGCCAGCAGGCGGCCACCCATCGCATCGTCACGATTGAGCACGGCCACCCGCAAGCCATCCCACTGGAACAGCATCGCCTTGGCCGCCTCGTACTCGGCCATCGTGCCGTGGTAGTCGAGGTGGTCCTGCGTCAGGTTGGTCAGCACGGCCACGGCAAACCCGGTGCCGGCCACGCGGCCTTGCTCCAGGCCGTGCGAAGAAACTTCCATCGCGATGGCGCGTGCGCCCTCGTCATGCAGACCAGCCAGGCTGGCCTGCAATTGCACGGCGTCGGGCGTGGTGAACCCCGTGTGCCGCAGGGCGTCAGGGAAACCCGTGCCCAGCGTGCCAATGGTCGCGCATGGCGTGCCGATAGCCTGCAGCAGGCGAGCCAGCCACTGTGCGCACGAGGTCTTGCCGTTGGTGCCGGTGATGCCGGTCACGGCCAGCCCGCGTGCCGCAATGCCGTACCAGCCGGCCGCGATCGGTCCTGCCAGTTCGTGCAGGCGCGACACGCCAAGGTGCGGCACGGCGTCGCCCTGGAACCAGTCGAAATCGTCGGATTCGTAGATCACGGCCGACGCGCCGGCAGCGATGGCCTTGTCGATATGCGGACGCCCATCGGTCGCCAGGCGCTCGTTGCCAAGCACGTAGGCAAAGAACACATCACCGGGTTGCAGGCGGCGCGTGTCGCCGGTCAGCCTCGCGCCAGCGGGGGCGTGCGTACGCAGCCAGGCCAGCGCATTGCTGGCCTGGGCGGAAACTTCGAGCGGGAGCATCGACATGGTCGTCATGGCATCGCACCCAGGGGTTCGCTCTCGGCCACCTTGTCGGTGACCATCAACTGGCGAATCGGCGAATCGGGCTGCACGTTCAGCGCCCGCAATGCGCCGCCGGTGATCGCCGAGAACGCCGGACCGGCCACTGCGCCACCGTAGTGGCTGCCGGCCGTGGGTTCATCGACGCTCACTGCCACGATCACGCGCGGATTCGACATCGGACCCAGGCCGATGAACGACGCGCGGTACTTGCTGCGGTCGTAGCCGCGGCCAACGTGCTTGTACGCCGTACCGGTCTTGCCGCCGATGCGGTAACCCATCACCTGCGCCTCGGGGGCGGTGCCGCCCGGGGCCGTCACGGTTTCGAGCATCGCGCGCACGTCACGCGCAACCTTGGGCGTGAGGATGCGCTCGCCCGAAGCCGGACCATTGGTCTTGAACATCGACACCGGGATCAGTTCGCCGTCATGCGCGAAGATCGTATAGGCATGCGCCACCTGGAACAGCGACACCGACAGGCCGTAGCCATACGACATCGTTGCCTGCTCGATCGGGCGCCAGCTCTTCCACGGACGCACGCGGCCAGCCACTGCGCCCGGGAAGCCGATCTTGGGCGCCTGACCCAGACCCACGCTCGTGAACATGTCCCACATTTCCTGGGACTTCATCATCATCGCGATCTTGGTCGTGCCAATATTGCTCGACTTCTGGATCACGCCGCCCACCGTCAGCGAGCCGTAGTTGTGGGTGTCCGAGATCGTGGCACCCTCGAAGTTGTACTTGCCCGTCGTGGCGATCACCGTGGACGGCGTCACGCGACCCAGCTGCAGCGCCAGGCCAATCGTGATCGGCTTCATCATCGAGCCCGGCTCGAAGGTATCGGTCAGCACGCGGTTGCGCAGTTGCTCGCCCGACAGCCGGCTACGATCGTTCGGGTTGTAAGTGGGCCAGTTCGCCAGCGCCAGCACTTCGCCGGTCTGCGCGTCGATGACCACCGCACTGGCCGCCTTGGCCTTGTGGCGCTCCACCACGGCCTTGACCTCGTTGTAGGCCAGGTACTGGATCTTGGCGTCGATCGACAGTTGCAGGTCCTCGCCGTCGCGCGGCGTCTTCAGGATGCCGACGTCCTCGACCACGCGGCCCAGCCGGTCCTTGATCACCTGCCGCGCGCCCGGGCGGCCGGCCAGCGCGGTCTCGCGCGCCAGTTCCATCCCTTCCTGGCCCTTGTCCTCGACATTCGTGAAGCCGACGATGTGCGCCATCGCCTCGCCTTCCGGATAGAAGCGCTTGTATTCGCGGGTCTGGTGGATACCGTCGATCTTGAGCGCGGCGATCTTGTCAGCCGCGTCGGGCAGCACCTGACGCTTCAGGTAGACGAAGCTCTTGTCTTCGTTGAACTTGGCGCGCAACTCCTTCTCGGACATCTCCAGCAGTTTCGCCAGTTGGCGCATCTGCTGGGCGTCGATATTGTTCGGCACATCCTCGGGCACCGCCCAGATGGCCTTGACCGGCAGGCTCGTAGCCAGCACCAGTCCGTTGCGGTCCAGGATCTTGCCGCGCGTGGCCGGTAACTCCAGCGTGCGTTGGAATCGCTTCTTGCCTTCGGCCTCATAGAACTGGTTGCCCGGCCCCTGGATCCACATTGCGCGGATGGCCAGCGCTCCGAACGCGGCAAACATCAGGAACACCACGAACTTGGACCGCCACATCGGCAGGCGCAGGCCCAGCACCGGACTGGCCGAGAACTGGCCGGTGCGCGGACGTGCGGCCTCGCCGCGCGGCTTGTTGCCGTTGCGGGGGCGGTTCAGGTTCGGGCGGGCGGTCATTTGTCAGCGCCTCCGCCCGGCTTTTCGGCATCGGGAGGTGTGGGGGGCAGTATCACCCCCTGGAGGTAGTGCGTGCGACCGGCCAGCGCCGGCGACATCTTGAGCTGGTCCCGGGCCGAATCGGCGATGCGGGCGCTCTTGCTGAGCGAACTCTGCTGGTACTGCAGGCGCGACCAGTCGATATCGAGTTGCTTGGCCTCGGACTGCCCGCGTTCAAGTGCCACGAACAGCGTGCGCGCCTGATGCTGCGCACTGACCAGGGACAGGGCGCAGAGCATCAGAGCAGCGAGCAGAAAGAAGGTCAGGCGGTTCATGCCGGCTGCGCTCCAAGCTTCTCGGCCACGCGCATCACGGCGGAGCGCGCGCGCGGGTTCTCGGCCACTTCCTCGGTACCCGGCTTGAAGCGGCCCAGCAGCTTCATGGTCGGCTGGGGCAGGTCCACCGCGCGCAGCGGCGCACGGCGCAGCGCGGGATCGACATCCTGCTCTGGACGCGCGTGCGCCTGCATGAACCGCTTGACGATGCGGTCCTCGAGCGAGTGGAAGCTGATCACCACCAGACGGCCCCCGACCTGCAGCAGATCGTATGCAGCCTTCAGACCGGTTTCGAGGTCCGCAAGCTCTTGATTGACGTGAATCCGTAGAGCTTGAAAGGTGCGGGTCGCAGGGTCCTGACCCTTCTCACGGGTCTTGACGGTTTTCGCCACGAGCGCGGCAAGGTCTGAAGTAGTGGCGAGTGGTCCGCCATCGCCGGGTTCGCGCCGGCGAGCAACAATCGCCTTTGCAATCTGTACAGCAAACCGTTCTTCCCCATAGTCTCGTATCACCCTGGCAATGTCCTGCTCGTCCGCCTGCGCCAGCCACTCGGCGGCGGTGACGCCGCGCGTGGTGTCCATGCGCATGTCCAGCGGGCCCTCGAAACGAAAGGAAAATCCCCTCGCCGCCTCGTCGATCTGGGGCGAGCTGATACCCAGGTCGAGCAGCACGCCGGCCACAGGCGCGCGGCCTGCCAGCCGGGCGCCCATTTCCGCAAAGCTCTCGTGCTCAATGGAGAAGCGGGCATCCTTGATGGTGCCCGCTTCTGCGATTGCTGCCGGATCCTTGTCGAACGCGACCAGGCTGCCGGCCGGCCCCAGCCGCGCCAGCACCGCGCGGCTGTGCCCACCCCTTCCGAAGGTGCCGTCCACATAGGCGCCGTCGGGCCGCCAGACGAGCGCGTCTACGGCCTCGTCCAGCAGCACGGTGCGATGGCGCAGGGCGGTGGTCCCCGGCGTTGCGTTAGGGGTCATGACCTCTTCAGAAAGAGAAATTCTTCAATGCGTCCGGCATGCCTTGCGCCATCGCCGCCTGTTCCTTGGCGGCGTAGGTGGCGGCATCCCAGACTTCGAAATGGCTGCCCATGCCGAGCAGCATCACTTCCTTGTCGAGCATGGCGGCACTGCGCAGTTCCGGTGCAATCAGCACGCGGCCTGCGCCGTCCATCTCCACGTCGGCGGCGTTGCCGAGGAAAATTCGCTTCCACCAATGGGCATCCATAGGCAGCGCCGCGATGCGGCCGCGAAAAATCTCCCACTCCGGGCGAGGAAAGAGCAGCAGGCAGCCGTCCGGGTGCTTGGTCAGCGTCACCCGGCCCTCGGCCTGCGTTTGCAGCGCTTCGCGATGCCTGGCCGGAATGGACATCCGGCCCTTGGCATCCAGCGACAGCGCCGATGCTCCCTGAAACAAGCTAAGCCCCCCGGTTGCCGTCGGCGTGACTGGCGAAACTCGCAGTATTCACGCCGCCGACTGGTCGATTCATCCTCGCCCGCGACCGTCCCAACTGATAAGAATCATCGCAGAGACAGCCCTGTTTATCACACAAAAATACACTTCCTCACACTATTTCCCACTTTAGAGGAAGCATTTTGGCCGGTCAAGGCTCGCCATGGGGCGGCAAACAGGATTTTTTTAATCAGAACAAAGACTTAGCGCGCAAACTTCACGCACCGATAATGGGAATCCTTAATGAAATGAAGCACTTGGGGAGCAAAGCAGAGAAACCACCTGAGAACTACGGGAGGGGGACTGCCAGACAGCGCGCGATGCATTCAGTTCCGCGCCGTGGGGAAGGATACAACGTTTTACCGCCAGCCCTGCCCAAGCAAGGGCTGGTGGCGGTTTTCCACAGGGGCCGTATTCAGACTCGGAGTCGACTTAGTTAAGACTCAGATCCGATACGCCGCCGTAGTCATGACCTTCGATGCGGCACGCATCAACGCGCGCACCGGCCCCGGCAGCGGCACGCCACCCGCATCGCGCGCAGCATCGCCGTGACGGATCTCGTCATCGCGCATCTGTTCGAGGATCGCGCGCGAGCGGCCATCGGCTGCTGGCAGGCGTTCCAGATGTCCGGTCAGATGGTGTTCCACCTGACGCTCGGTCTCGGCCACGAAGCCCAGGCTGATGCGATCTCCCGCGCGGCCGGCCAGGCAGCCAATGGCAAATGCGCCCGCATACCAGACGGGGTTGAGCAGGCTGGGCCGTGAACCCAGTTCGCGCAGGCGTTCCGCGCACCAGGCCAGGTGGTCTTCCTCCTCGGCGGCGGCGGCGTCCATCTGCGCGCGGACTTCCGGTGTGCGAGCGGTCAGCTTCTGCGCCTGGTAAAGGGCCTGCGCGCAGACCTCGCCCACGTGGTTGATGCGCATGAGGCCGGCCACATGGCGGCGGTCCGCAGCGCTCATCGGCGCCGTGTCGGGCGTCAGGCGATCGGCGGGATTGGCGCGGCCGGCGCGGGTGGCACCGGCAATTGCGCGCAGTGCGACATCGAATTCTCGGATGAACGTGTCCATGCGTGTCAATGGATAGGTCTGCCGACGCTTATGGAACATGCCCCACTGATGGGTAGAGGCTTGCCTCGAATGCGTCTCGGGAATTCCCGCATTGTACCTGCGGCATTTTGTGCAGGTCAGCCATGCCGACCATGCATGCGCGAGCACCCTGCGCCTGCGTACCCAATAACCCTTAGTTGTGAAAAGAAGACAAGACGTTTACCACAGGGTCGAAAAAAGAAGTGTTTTGCTAGAGTTGTCCGCAGCTTCTCAGGAAGTCAAGCGCGGAAGGATGTAGAGGGCTCACAGGAGGTCCTTCCGAAGCTTCAACTAATAATTCTTAAGTGGAGATCACCCAGCATGAAAAAATCGCTACTCGCGCTTGCCGCGATGAGCGCGTTTGCCTCTGCTGCAAACGCGCAAACCAGCGTGACGCTCTACGGCGTCGTCGACGTGCCGATCGAATACAACAACAACCTGGCACCGGGCTTCAATACCAATCCGGCAAGCTGGGGCCCGAACGGCCGGCCGCCTTCGCTGGCAGGCGGCGGTAGCCGTGTCGGCCTGCAGACCGGCGGTGGCCTGTCCGGCTCGCGCTGGGGCCTGCGTGGTACGGAAGATCTCGGCGGCGGCCTCTCGGCGCTGTTCGTGCTGGAAAGCGGTTTCGGTCTCGACGATGGCAGATCGCAGCAAGGCGGCCGCCTGTTCGGTCGTCAGGCATTTGTCGGCCTGTTGAGCAACACGTACGGTCGCGTGACCTTCGGTCGCCAGTACACGACGATGTTCGACATGTTCGCGAACTTCTCGCCGACCGGCTACGCGACGCTCTACGAGCCGGTGGTGGCGCAGCTGGGCACCAACTTCCGTTCGGACAACACCGTGAAGTACACGGCCAAGGTGGGTCCGGTCACGGCCGAGGCGCACTGGAGCTTCGGTACGGGCGTGGCTGCCATCGGTCCGGTGCCGCTGGCTGGCGCGGGCGCTGGCGAATCGCCTGGCAACTTCAACAACAACGCCGGCGGTGGTGCGGGCGTGCTGTACATGAGCGGCCCCCTGGGCCTGACGGTGGCCTATGACGAATGGCGCCCGACTATCACGATCGGCCAGCCGGGCCGCTCGCGCAAGGTGGGTGCCGCGGCCAGCTACGCGTTCGGTCCGGCCAAGGTGATGGCGGGATACCGCTACGGCCGCACCACCGATGCCAACGACCAGGAACTGCTGCGCGACAACTATTACTGGTTCGGCGTGAACTACCAGGTCACCGCACCGCTGGGCCTGACGCTGGCGTACTTCTACGACGACGTGAAGACGATGCGTGCATCGTCGGCATTCGTGCGCGACAACCCCAAGAACTCGTGGCAGATCAGCTTCGTGGCCGACTACAACTTCTCGAAGCGCACGGACGTCTACCTGACGGCCGGGTACGTGAAGAACTCGGGCCTGAACTTCGACACCTCGGCAGTCAGCTTCGCCAACGGCTATCCGCTCGAACAGGGCAAGACCAGCCAGGTTGGTGTGGCCGTGGGTGTTCGCCACAAGTTCTGATCCGCAGTATCGCGTATCGACATTGTTCCTTTGCAAGGCGCCTTCGGGCGCCTTTTTTCATGGCGTGGCCCGGACGCCCGCACCCAAATGTCTCAACGGGTTTCACCTCATCCGCGCCGTAACCGCCGCCCTCTAGAATGGCCTCCAGACCGGAACACCGGCCGCCTTTCATGGAGACCCTGTCATGCAACAACCTCGCCGCCGCACCCTTGCGCTACTGATGTCCGTCGCGCTGGGCCCGCTGGCCATCGCCACCGCCCATGCCAGCGACGCGTATCCGAACAAGCCGATCCGGCTGGTCGTGCCGTTCCCGGCCGGCGGCACCACCGACATCATGGCGCGCGCAGTATCCGCCGAGCTGTCGAAGCTGCCGGGCTGGAACGTGGTGGTCGACAACAAACCCGGCGCAGGCGGAAACATCGGCTCGGACATCGTCGCCAAGGCGGCCCCGGACGGCTACACGCTGCTGATGGGGACCGTGGGCACCCATGGCATCAACCAGTCGCTCTACGGCAAACTGTCGTTTGATCCGATCAAGGACTTCGTACCGATCACGCTGGTGGCCGCCGTGCCGAACGTTCTGGTGGTCAACCCGGCCTTTGCCACCCAGAACAAGATCAATAGCGTCAACGACCTGATTGCCTATGCGCGAGCCAATCCCGGCAAGCTGAACATGGCATCAAGCGGCAATGGCACGTCGATCCACCTGGCCGGCGAACTGTTCAAGACGCAGACGCGCACGTTCATGGTCCACTTCCCGTACCGCGGCAGTGGCCCGGCGTTGACCGACATGGCCGGCGGCACGATGCAGGTGATGTTCGACAACCTGCCCTCATCGATGCAGTTGATCAAGACCGGCAAGCTCAAGGCGCTGGCGGTAACCAGTGCCAAGCCGTCGCCCGCCCTGCCGGGTGTCCCGACCATCGCCCAGGCCGCCAACCTGCCCGGCTTCGAGGCGAGTTCGTGGTTCGGTCTGCTGGCGCCGGCCGGCACGCCGACCGAGATCGTCCATCGCATCCAGCAGGAAGTGGCCAAGAGCCTCAACTCGCCTGCCGTGCGCGAGCGGTTGCAGGCCCAGGGCGCCGAGCCCTCGGGCAATACCTCCGAGCAGTTCGCCGCATTGATCCGCAGCGAAACCACGAAGTGGGCGAAGGTGGTCAAGGATTCGGGCGCGAAGGTGGACTGACGCTATCGGATGGCGCGGGCATCGCGCATATACTTCAGGCATCAAATGTTCAGGTTGCCCCAATCCCGATGCCCAATCCTTCCGCCGGCAGCAGTCCGGCCGACGCCGCGCCAGTAGACCTGGAAACCAGCGCCGGCGAATCGGAGCACGAGGCGCTGCGGCTCTGGCTGCGCCTGCTCACCTGCACCACGCTGATCGAGAGCGATATCCGCTCGCGGCTACGGCAGGACTTTGCGGTCACGCTGCCGCGCTTCGACCTCATGTCGCAACTCGATCGCCATCCCGAGGGCCTCAAGATGGGCGAGCTGTCGCGTCGCATGATGGTCACGGGCGGCAATGTCACCGGCATCACCGACCAGCTCCAGCAGGAGGGCCTGGTCACGCGTGAAGCCCTGCCCACGGATCGCCGCGCCTTTCTGATCCGCCTGACACCCGCCGGACGCGACGCGTTCTCGCAGATGGCGCGTGCGCACGAAACCTGGGTGGAACAATTGTTCTCCGGACTTGCCGAAACGGACAGACGCGCGCTGTTCCGATTGCTGGGACGTTTGAAGACAAGCCTGACCACGCCATGACCCGACCTCACATCCGCCTGATGCCGATACTGGCCGTAGCCGCCGTATCGATGACCCTGGCCACGCTATCCGCCTGCAGCAGCACCCCGGCAGCCC
>NZ_SCMX01000040.1 GCF_005503625.1 Cupriavidus sp. 2SB
TTCAGGCGTGTCTGGTGGGATGGGGGAGGTGTAGAAGAGACAGGTGGTCGTTTGGGGTGGGGTTCGTGCACGTCCGCCGCGACCGATACCGCGCGGCTTGCTCCCCTCTCCCGCACGCGGGAGAGGGGCTGGGGGAGAGGGCAGGCGCATCGAGTTGCGACGGCGGCGAATTCAAGCGTTGCGCCCTCTCCCCCGACCCCTCTCCCGCCATGCGGGAGAGGGGAGAAAACACAAGGGACTTCCGCAGGCGGGAGAGCGGCGCGAGCCGTTGGAAATTGATACCCCTCCCCCTCCTCTGGCCTGCCCAGAAAGCCGCGCTCGTTGTTGCCGTGTTGACGGCATTGGCCTACGCCACCATCGCAGGCATGCAGATTCCTGCATTGCGTACCGTCACGATGCTCATCGTGGCGGCGGTGGCGTTGTGGAGTGGCAGGGCGCCACCAGCGTCGGTGGTGCTGGCGTGGGCGGCGGCCGTGGCGGTGGCCATCGACCCTTGGGCGGTGCTCTCGCCAGGGTTCTGGTTGTCGTTTGGGGCCGTGGCCGTGATCTTCCTGCATGCGAGCCGGCGTGAGGGCGATGGGAGCGCAGAGCGGGCACGGCAGGCCGGTCCGGCAGGTTGGGTGTGGCGGCTGGGTGCCGGCATTGCCAGTGCGGCTCGGACGCAATGGGCCGTGACGATTGGTTTGGTGCCGCTGACGCTGCTGCTGTTCGGACAGGTATCGCTGGTATCGGGGCTGGCCAATGCGGTGGCAATTCCGGTGGTTAGCCTGCTGGTCACGCCGCTAGCGCTGCTGGCGGCCGGGATGCCGGTCGCTGTCGCCTCGCCATTGCTGGCGGTGGCTCACGCCGCGCTGGCGTGGCTCGTGCAGGGTCTCGCATGGCTAGCCGCGCCGTCGTGGGCGGTCTGGGAGGCGGCGCATCCCGGGCCGGTGGCATTCGGTCTGGCCATGCTGGGTGTTGTGCTGGTGCTGATGCCTCGTGCCCGGCTTCACGCGCTGCCTCGCTGGCTTGGCGGGGTGCTGATGGTGCCGATGCTGGCGGCAGGTCGGGCGCCAGTGCCGCATGGCGAGTTCCGGATGACGGCGCTTGATGTCGGGCAGGGGACAGCTGTGCTAGTCGAGACGCGCGAGCACGCCATGCTCTACGACGCCGGTCCGGCGTATGGGTCCGGCACCAGCGCGGGCGGACAGGTCATCGTCCCCTTTCTGCGTGCGTCGGGCGTGCGTCGGCTTGACATGCTCATGGTGAGCCATGAAGACGCCGACCATGCGGGGGGTGTGAGGGATGTCTTGGCCGCAGTGCCGGTGTCGCAACGGCTGACGGCGGGTGCCGCGGACCATCGGCTGCTGACCAGCGATGCCGGAAAGACTAACTGGCAGGCGTGCCTCGCCGGCGCAGCGTGGGACTGGGACGGTGTGACATTCGAGATCCTGCACCCCTCGCTGGCGGCGCTGGAGAATTCCAGGCTCTCCAGCAATGCGCGGAGTTGTGTGTTGCGGGTGTCGACCCCGCATCGCAGCGCGCTGCTGACCGGGGATATTGGCGTGCGCGAGGAACTCGCGCTGGTGCGTCGTTCAGAGGAGGATCGCTTGCATGCCGACTTCCTCCTCGTGCCGCATCATGGCAGCGGAACGTCGTCGCATCGTGCATTCCTGGCGGCGGTACAGCCGGAGCTGGCAATTTTCCAGATGGGGTTTGCGAACCGCTATGGCCATCCGCGCAATGATGTCTGGCGGCGCTATGGCCGCGCTGGTATCGCGCGCTACCGGAGCGATGAAGCAGGCGCGATCACGATCGAGACAAGGGGTGCTGGCCAGACGGTGACGACGTATCGCCAGCAACATCGGCGCTACTGGCGAGATGCACCCGAAGTACCTGGCCCGGAGTAGGACCGGAAGGCGAGCGGTTTATCACCGCGTAGCGCGCGTGGATGGGGTCGCCTTTCTGGCTTTTTTCCTGGTGGTCGCGCTCGCTGCCGAGGTCTCCGAATTGGGCGCCAGCGGCGCGGGGTCCGCCCCGGCAATGCGTCGCTCGCGCAGGTGGGCCTTGGCGCGTTGCAGCCCGCCGGCCACCGATTCCGCGCGGCCGAGTGCCACGCCGGCCGCCAGAACGTCGCCGAGCACAAGGTGGCAGATGCGTGAGGTCATCGGCGTGAATACTTCGCTGTCTTCTTCGACATCGGAGAACACGCAGACATCGGCAAGTCCGGCCAAGGGCGAACCGCTGTGCGTAAGTGCCAGCACGCTTGCGCCACTGCTGCGAGCCAGCGTGGCGGCGGTGAGCATATCCCAGGTTCGACCGCTGTTGGATACCAGCACGGCCACATCGCCAGGGCGCAGCAGTGCGGCGGACATGCTGAATACGTGCGGATCGGAGTAGGCCGTGGTCGGGATGCCGAGACGGAAGAACTTGTGCTGGATATCGAGTGCAACGATGCCTGAATTGCCGCAGCCGTAAAACTCGATGCGCCTTGCATCCGCTAGCAGGCGAATGCCGTGTTCGATCTGGTCGGCGGAGAGGGCATTGCGCACGGTCATCAACGTGGCGATGGTGCGGTCGAAGACCTTGCCGGCGATGTCGGCAGGCCGGTCGCTGGCAGCCACATCCTGATGCACGAACGGGATGCCGCCGCCTACGTTCTGGGCGAACTGGAGCTTGAACTCCTTGAAGCCATCGTAGCCTAGCGCTGCGCAGAAGCGCGCAATCGTGGGCTGCGATACGCCTGCGCGCTCGGCAAGTTCAGGCATGGTCAGGCGGATGACGCTGGCGCCGTGACGGGTCACGTAATCGGCAAGTCGGCGTTCGGAGGGACGCAGCGTGTCGTAGACGGCAAGGATTCTGTCGCGCATGGTGAGGGTGGGCGTGGAGTCGTGCCGGGCGGCTCTCAATGATGTCGCCCTTGAATTTGTAGAGATTCTACACGTTAGGAGGAGGTTTTCTGCATCCGGTGAGATGCTCGATGCCTCAGGATTTACCCGAATTTCGTGCGAAAATACGCTGAATAAGTCGAGTGCGGGAGGATGCCGGGCTTTCGTTGGGAATCGTCTCCTGGCTATAATGTAGAAAATCTACAGCATGGAGGGCGAGATTTGCCGCCCGATATGCCGCCCGATACCCCCACGAGAATCGATCCGCCATGTCCCCAGCTACCCCGGGCCACGCCCGCGCAGAAGTTTCGGCCGTTACCGAACGCATCGTCGAACGCAGCCGTGCCAGCCGTGCCGCCTACCTCGCGCGCTGCGAACGGGCCCAGCGGGAACTAGGTCCGCTGCGTGGCATGTCGTGTGCCAACCTGGCTCACGGCTACGCAGCGCTGCCTTCGGACGACAAGCTCAAGCTGCGTGTGGAGCATGCGCCGAATCTCGGCATCATCACCGCCTACAACGACATGCTGTCTGCGCATCAGCCGTATGAGCGCTATCCGTCCGTGATCCGGGAGGCGGCGCGTGCCGTGGGTGCGGTAGCGCAGGTGGCGGGCGGCGTGCCGGCCATGTGCGATGGCATCACGCAGGGCAACGCCGGTATGGAGCTCTCTCTGTTCTCGCGCGATGCCATTGCCATGAGCACCGCCGTTGGGCTGTCGCACAACACGTTCGACGCGGCGCTGATGCTCGGCGTCTGCGACAAGATCGTGCCGGGCCTGCTGATGGGCGCGCTCCAGTTCGGGCACCTGCCCGTGGTGTTCGTGCCAGCGGGGCCGATGGCTACCGGACTGTCGAACAAGGAGAAGGCGCGGGTGCGCCAGCTCTACGCCACGGGACAGGTGGGGCGCGATGCATTGCTCGAAGCTGAAAGCGCCGCGTATCACAGCGCCGGCACGTGCACGTTTTATGGCACCGCCAACAGCAACCAGTTCCTGATGGAAATCATGGGCCTGCACATGCCCGGCGCGGCGTTCGTGCATCCGGATAGCGGGTTGCGCGACGCATTGACCACCGCCGCCGCGCAGCGCGCCCTGGTGCTGATCGCGCGGGGTCGCGAGTACACGCCGCTGGCGCAGGTCGTGGACGAACGCGCCATCGTCAATGCGATGGTCGGCTTGCTGGCAACCGGCGGATCGACCAACCATACGATCCACCTCGTTGCCATGGCACGCGCGGCAGGGATTGTCATCGACTGGAACGACTTCGACCGTCTGTCGGCCGTCACGCCGCTGCTGGCGCGTGTCTATCCGAATGGCGCTGCCGATGTGAACCATTTCCATGCGGCAGGCGGTGTGGCCTACGTGATCGGCCAGCTTCTGGAGGCCGGACTACTGCACGAGGATGTGCAGACAGTGGCCGGGCGGGGCCTGGCGCGTTACACGCAGGAACCGGTGATGACCGATGGTATGTTGCGCTGGCGCGATGGCCCCACCGTCAGTGGCGACTCCAGCGTGCTGGCACCGGCGTCGGCGCCATTCTCGGCCGAGGGCGGGTTGCGGTTGATGGCCGGTAACCTCGGGCGCGGCGTGATCAAGGTCTCGGCCGTGGCCGATGAGCATCGTGTGGTGCAGGCGCCGGCGCGCGTCTTCGAATCGCAGGAGGCGCTGCAGGCCGCCTTCGAGGCCGATGAACTGAATCGCGATGTGGTGGCCGTGGTGCGCTTCCAGGGGCCGAATGCCAATGGCATGCCCGAATTGCATCGGCTGACGCCGGGGCTGGGCGCGTTGCAGGACGCTGGTCACAAGGTGGCACTGGTGACCGATGGCCGCATGTCGGGCGCATCGGGCAAGGTGCCAGCCGTGATCCACGTTGGCCCCGAGGCGCTGGCAGGCGGTCCGCTGGCCCGTGTGCGTGACGGGGACGTCATTCGCGTGGATGCCGTGGCCGGCACGCTCGAACTGGTGGGCGATGCCTCGGTGCAGGCGGAGTTTGCAGCGCGCCAGCCGGTTGCCGCGCCTGAGGATGATTTCGCGCAGTTCAGCATGGGGCGCGGCCTGTTCGGCCTGTTCCGCCGCCATGCGCGGATTGCCGAGGAAGGGGGCAGCGCGCTGGACCTCTCCGAAGCGGATGCCATGTCGAGTGTTCCCGCGTCTGTCCAAATGGGCGTCGCCGTCGCACAATAGGTTCATCCGTTCAAACAGCAGGCTCGTTCCGGGCCGTCGTTTTCAGATTCTTCTTATTCGTTTCCCCGGGCGCCACGGTGCCTGGGGTACCGCCGTGCAACCGCAATGGTTCGTGGCGGCTACCGACAAGGGTGGCGACACCATCCGACACCATGATCGATGGAGCAGACATGATCTATATCCTGATGGGCGTTTCTGGCAGCGGCAAGACCACCGTGGGCCAGATGCTGGCGCAGCGCCTGCATTGCGGCTTCCATGATGCCGACACGTTTCACAGCGAGGCCAACAAGGCCAAGATGCACGCCGGCGTGCCGCTGACCGATGACGACCGCTGGCCGTGGCTGGCTGCCATGCGCGCGGCCATCGACGAAGCCCGTGCAGAAGGGCGCACCCATGTGTTTACCTGCTCCGCGCTGCGCCAGGTCTACCGCGATCGGCTGAACCCTCCGGAAGGCGGCGTGACCTTTGTGTTCATGAAGGGCGATGCATCGACGATTGGTGGCCGCCTGTCGGTCCGCGAAGACCATTTCTTCAACCCGGCCCTGCTGCAAAGCCAGTTCGACACACTGGAGGAGCCGCGCGACGCGCTGGTGCTCGATATCCGCCGGACGCCGGAGGCGTTGGTGCAGGACATACTGGATAACTGCCCGCCGGAGTCGGCGTCGTGTGCGGGCGGCACGGCGCGATAGCTTGCGTCTCTCCGGTTTGCGCTCCTCTCCCTCAGGGAGAGGGGCGGGGGAGAGGGCAAACCGTGCAAATTGCGAAGTGGCTGGCAAGCAGAGCCACCAGCCCTCGGAGCAAAACCTCCTGCCAGGCGTAGTCCCCTGGCAAGCATCTTGCTAAACCGTTTTGCGTGCCGGTGCATGTCTCGCACATGCAACCCTTGCGGGAATTGCCGGCGCGGGTATGCTGAAAGCGTTGTCTCGATAAAGCATCAATGAACGGGAGGCCGGCGGCGTCGCCAGACAGTCGTCGGAAGCGGCAGGCGAGGAGACTGCACGCAGCTGGCGCCCATTTCCACGAAGGAGCGGCCATCATGGCGGCGCGGTTTTTCGACGAGATGCTGGAAGGGCGGGAAGATGGCACGTTGACGGGCATCGAAGCCGGTCAGGCGTTGCCGACCGGGGCGGTGCGGCCCCACTACCGCAACTTTGCCGACTGGCTGGGCGGGCAGTCCGGCGGGTCAATGGACAACAAGCGGGCGGAGGCGGACCTGATCTTTCGCCGGGTGGGCATCACCTTTGCCGTCTATGGCGACAAGGACGAGTCCAACAGCGGCACCGAGCGGACGATTCCGTTCGACGTCATCCCCCGCATCTTTCCGGCCAGTGAATGGGCGACCCTGGAACGCGGCCTGCGGCAGCGCGTGGCGGCGTTGAACCGCTTCATCCACGATATCTACCACGGCCAGGACATCATCCGGGCTGGCGTGATTCCGCCTGACCAGATCTACAACAACGCGCAGTACCGTCCCGAGATGCTCGGCATCGACGTGCCGCGCGATATCTACGCGCACGTGGCGGGTATCGATGTGGTGCGGGCAGGAGAGGGCGAGTTCTACGTGCTGGAAGACAACCTGCGCGTACCGTCGGGCGTGTCCTACATGCTTGAGAACCGCAAGATGATGATGCGGTTGTTCCCCGAACTGTTCGCGCGCAATCGCGTGGCACCGGTGGCGCATTACCCGGATCTGCTGCTCGACATGCTGCGCAGCGTGTCGCCGCAGAACATTGCGGACCCCACCGTGGTGGTGCTCACGCCGGGCATGTACAACTCCGCGTATTTCGAGCACGCGTTCCTGGCCCAGCAGATGGGCGTGGAACTGGTGGAGGGCAGCGACCTCTTTGTCGAGGACGATCACCTCTACATGCGTACCACGCAGGGGCCGCAACGGATCGACGTGATCTACCGCCGCGTGGACGATGACTTCCTCGATCCGCTCGCATTCCGGCCGGACTCCACGCTCGGTGCGGCCGGTTTGCTGTCGGTCTACCGGGCCGGCAATGTGACGATCAGCAACGCGATTGGCACCGGGGTGGCCGACGACAAATCGATCTATCCGTACGTGCCGGACATGATCCGCTTCTACCTGGGCGAGGAAGCCATCCTGTCGAACGTTCCCACGTATATGTGCCGGCGGCCCGATGACCTGCAGTACGTGCTCGACAACATGGAGAAGCTCGTGGTCAAGGAGACGCACGGTGCCGGCGGCTACGGCATGCTCGTGGGTCCGGCTGCCACGCGTGCCGAGATCGAGCAGTTCCGCGAAGTGGTCAAGTCCCGCCCCGAGCAGTACATCGCCCAGCCCACGCTGGCGCTGTCCACTTGTCCCACGTATGTGGAATCGGGCATCGCGCCGCGCCATATCGACCTGAGGCCGTTCGTGCTGTCTGGCAAGGAAGTTCGGATGGTGCCTGGCGGACTGACGCGCGTGGCATTGCGTGAAGGGTCGCTGGTGGTGAATTCCTCGCAGGGCGGAGGCACCAAGGACACCTGGGTACTGGAACGCTGAACGCCGCGAACAACGACAAGCCGGGAGCCCATCATGCTGAGCCGTACCGCCGACCACCTGTTCTGGATGGCCCGCTACACCGAGCGCGCGGAGAACACCGCGCGGATGCTCGACGTCAACTACCAGACCTCGCTGCTGCCGCAGTCGGCCGAAATGGCCGAGCAGGGCTGGTGGGCCATGCTCGATATTTCCGAGTTGACGCACGCCTATGACCACAAGTACGGGTTGCTGCATCGTGACGATGTGATCGACTTCATGGTGCGCGACATGACCAATCCGTCGTCAATCATGAGCTGCCTGCGGGCGGCCCGCGAGAATGCCCGTGCAGTGCGCGGATCATTGACGACCGAGGTCTGGGAGACCATCAACACCACCTGGCTCGATGTCCAGCGCATGATCGCGGATGGGGAGTTGCGTCAGGACCCGTCGCGCTTTTTCGAATGGGTGAAATTCCGCTCGCACCTGGCGCGTGGCGTGCAGTTCGGCACGATGCTCAAGGACGACGCGTTTCATTTCATGCGGCTTGGCACGTTCCTGGAGCGCGCCGACAACACCGCGCGGATTCTCGACGTCAAGTTCCAGGCATCGGGTCGCGACGACAGCGACACCGACGATCCCAACCGCGAGCAAAACGATTTCTACCACTGGGCGGCGGTGCTGCGTTCGGTGTCGGGCTTCGAGGTCTACCGCAAGATCTACCGTGCCGTGATCACGCCCCAGCGCGTGGCGGAGTTGCTGATCCTGCGGCCGGACATGCCACGCTCGCTGGTGTCGAGCATGGACGAGGTAGTCGCGATCCTGGCGCTGGTGGCCAACCAGCAGTCAGCGGAGACCATGCGCCAGGCTGGTAAACTCCACGCCGATTTGAAATACGCGCGCATCGACGACATTTTTGCTGTCGGCCTGCACGCCTACCTGACCAGCTTCCTGGAACGCATCGGCGATCTCGGCAACGGTATCAGCCGCGATTTCCTTGTGCCGCTGGCTGCCTGAGTCGATTGCGCAGAGTGGATCACCCGTCCGGCACCCTATGTGCCGGACGCGGAACGCTGGAGGGCAGGTGTGCCGTAGCGCGCACTATGCATCGTGAAATATCGGATCCACCACAAGACTGTCTATCACTACACCGAGCCCGTACGCCGCAGCGTGCATGAACTGCGTCTGGCGCCGCGCTCGGGGCCGCTGCAATCGGTTGCGGACTGGCACCTGAACGTTCCCGGCAACCTGACCGAAGCACGGGATGGCTTCGGCAATATCGTCCACAACTTCACGATGGCGGGCCCGGCCCGCAGGATCGCTATCGCCGCGACGGGCGAAGTGGAGGTCAGGACGGGCGAGGGCGGCCATCATGCCTTTCATGACTTGCCTGAAGCCGGCGAGGCGCGCGTATCGCCGCTCTACTTCATGACCGGGACACCGCTGACCCAGGCGCCTGCCGATCTGCAGGGATTTGCCGCGCCGTACCTGGCGGCCGGGCACGATATGCCCGCGTTGCTGGCGCTGGCCGACGGGGTGGCCACCCGTGTGCGCTACAAGGCCAACACTACCGACGTGGGCACTTCGGCCGCAGACGCATTCCGGCTGGGCAGCGGGGTGTGCCAGGACCAGGCGCAGGTGATGGTCGCGGCGTGCCGCGCGCTCGGTATTCCCGCTCGCTATGTCAGCGGTTACTTCTACGATCCGGCCGCCACGGCCATGGCGAGCCACGCGTGGACCGACATTTGCCTCGATGCCGACCAGGGCCTCTGGTGCAGCATCGACGTCACGCACCGTTGTGTCACAGATACTCGCCATGTGCGACTCGCCGTGGGGCGCGACTACGCTTCCGCCGCACCAATCCGGGGCATTCTGGAGGGTGGCGCGGGCGAGACGTTGGAAGTGGATATCTCTATCGCACCTGTGGCCTAGTCCCCTCTCCCGCCCGTTCAAACGCTCCGTTCTTGCCGAGCGGCTAGAATGCAAGCTTGCCGCCCCGGCAGCCCCAACAATCAATCACTTCATGACGTACTGCGTAGCCATGCGGCTGGATGCCGGCCTGGTATTCCTCTCCGATTCCCGAACCAATGCCGGCGTGGACGCCATTTCCACTGCCCGGAAAATGACTGTTTTCGAAGAGCCAGGCGATCGGATGATGGTGCTGATGACCGCCGGTAACCTGGCTATCAGCCAGTCGGTGCGCCAATGCCTGGCCGAGGCGCGTGACGAAAAACGCTCGCTGTGGACGGCCCGCGACATGTTCGAGGCCGCCACCATCGTGGGCGAAGCTGTGCGTGCCGTGCACAAGCGTGATGCCCACGCGCTGCGCGACGCCGGCATCGATTTCAACGTGAGCATCGTGTTCGGCGGCCAGATCCGGGGCGAGCGTACGCGGCTGTTCAATATCTATGCGGCAGGCAATTTCGTCGAAGCCACGCCTGAGAACTGCTACTTCCAGATTGGAGAGGCCAAGTACGGCAAGCCGATCATCGACCGTGTGGTGTCCCCGTCGCTGCCGCTGGGCGAGGCCGCGAAATGCGCGCTGATTTCGATGGATTCGACGCTGAAGTCGAATATCTCGGTGGGCCTGCCGCTGGACCTGCTGGTTTACGAAGCTGATTCGCTGCGCGTGACGCACTTCGTCAACATCGACGAACGCAACGCGTACTTCCGCATGATCCGCGACACCTGGGGCCAGCGTCTGCGTCAGGTGTTCGGGGAAATCGGCAATCCCGAATGGGATGCCGCCCAGCCTGCCGAATTTCCGCTGGCGCGCGATGACGCCGACCGCTGGGGCCAGCCGGTCAGAGCACGCCGCGAGCACTAAATTCGAGCGGGGCAGGTTGGCGATAGAGGATTTTGCCTAGCCGAAACGGGCCTGGCCTCGCAGTACACTCTGCGGCGAAACTCATTCTTCATCGCCCCAGCCCCCATGCGCGACCTCCTGCTGTTCTCCCACGCCAACGGTTTTCCGGTTCCAACGTATCGCAAGCTGTTCGGCCAACTGGAGGATACGTTCGAGATCCGCGCGGTGGAGCGCTATGGCCACGATCCCAAGCTGCCCGTCACGCGCGAATGGCCGAACCTCGTCGAGGAGTTGCTGCGCGAGATGCAGCGGGCCGGACGCGACGGGGCCGATCATCGCAAGGTCTGGCTCGTCGGGCATTCGCTCGGCGGCTTTCTCTCGCTGATGGCCGCGCTGCGCCAGCCGCATCGCGTGCAGGGCGTGGTGATGCTCGATTCTCCGATCATCGCCGGTTGGCGGGCCTCGTTGCTGCGGGCCTCGCAGGTACTGGGACTCGACGAAAAACCAAGTCCCGCAGCCGTGACCAAGAACCGACGCACGCACTGGCCCGACACCGAATCGGTCTGGACCCATTTCCAGGCCAAGCGCAATTTCCAGGTCTGGGACCCCGAGGTGCTACGCGACTACGCGGAACTCGGCACTGAACCCACGGGCCGCGCCGCCGAGCGCAGGCTTCGCTTCGATCGCGATGTCGAATATCGTATCTACCGCACGTTGCCGACCAGTCTGGGACGACGCGTGGCCCATGGAGCACCGGTGCCGGTCAGCTTTATTGCGGGTACGCGTTCGAAGGAGGTGAGACAGGTAGGTCTGGGTGCCACGCGCAAGCTGGTGGGCGATCGCCTGCGCTATGTGGAGGGTGGTCATCTCTATCCGATGGAGCGCCCGCTGGAGACCGCTGGGCTGGTGCGGGAACTGATCGACGGGATGCGCCAGGCAGGCTGAAAGACCGTCGGAAGGCGTAGGAAAGGGCGGCGGCCCGACATGCCGCTGTCACAAATTCCGGGTCGGCGGCGCACGGGGTCTCATGTATAATCCCGATTTCCCCGGCAAGCTCGGTTTATGACCAAATTCGTCTTCGTCACCGGTGGCGTCGTCTCTTCTCTCGGCAAGGGCATCGCTGCTGCTTCGCTCGCGGCCATTCTCGAGTCGCGCGGCCTCAAAGTCACCCTCCTCAAGCTCGATCCTTACATCAACGTCGATCCCGGCACGATGAGCCCTTTCCAGCACGGCGAAGTGTTCGTGACGGAAGATGGCGCGGAAACCGATCTGGATCTTGGCCACTACGAGCGCTTCGTCTCGGCCAAGATGCGCAAGTCGAACAACTTCACGACTGGCCAGATCTACGAATCGGTGATCCGCAAGGAACGTCGTGGCGAGTACCTCGGCAAGACCGTGCAGGTCATTCCCCACATCACCAACGAAATCCAGGCATTCGTTGAGCGCGGCGCAGCCGCCTCGCACGATGGCAAGGCCGACGTGGCACTTGTGGAAATCGGCGGCACGGTGGGCGATATCGAATCGCTGCCGTTCCTCGAAGCCGCGCGCCAGATGAGCCTGCGCATGGGCCGCAACCATTGCGCCTTCGTGCACCTGACGCTGGTGCCGTTCATTGCCAGCGCTGGCGAACTGAAGACCAAGCCGACCCAGCACTCGGTGCAGAAGCTGCGCGAAATCGGTATTTCGCCCACGGCACTGCTGTGCCGCGCCGACCGTCCGATTCCCGACGACGAGCGCGCCAAGATCTCGCTGTTCGCGAACATCCCGCAAGACGCCGTGATCTCGGTGTGGGACGCCGACAGCATCTACAAGATTCCGCAGATGCTCAACGAGCAGGGCCTCGACCGCCTGATCTGCGAGGAACTCCGCCTCGATCCGAAGCCGGCCGATCTGTCGATGTGGCAGAAGCTGGTCAAGGCGCAGGAAAATCCCGAGCACGAAATCACGATCGGCATGGTTGGCAAGTACGTCGACCTGACCGAGTCGTACAAGTCGCTGATCGAGGCGCTGCGCCACGCCGGCATGCACACCGCAACGCGCGTGAACATCGAGTACATCGATTCGGAAGAACTCGAATCGGGTCACCTCGAAGTGCTGCAGCCGCTGGACGCCATCCTGGTGCCGGGCGGTTTCGGCAAGCGCGGCACGGAAGGCAAGATCCGCGCGATTCAGTATGCCCGCGAGCACAAGGTGCCGTACCTGGGCATCTGCCTGGGCATGCAGCTGGCCGTGATCGAATTCGCGCGCCACGTGGCCAGCATGACGGACGCCAACTCGACCGAATTCAACCTCGAAACCGAGCATCCGGTGGTGGCACTGATCACCGAGTGGCTGGACCGTGAAGGTAAGGTCGAACAACGCTCGGCCGATTCCGACCTGGGCGGCACGATGCGCCTGGGCGCCCAGCGCGTGCCGGTCAAGGCTGGTACGAAGGCCGCGCAGATCTATGGTGCCGAAGTCAACGAGCGCCATCGTCACCGCTACGAAGTCAACAACCACTACGTGCCGCAGCTCGAAGGCGCCGGGATGGTGATTTCGGCGCGTACGCCGACCGAGAACCTGCCGGAAATGATGGAGTTGCCGGAGTCGATGCACCCCTGGTTCGTTGGCGTGCAGTTCCACCCGGAGTTCACCTCGACGCCGCGCGACGGTCATCCGCTGTTCAAGGCGTATGTGGAAGCCGCGCTGGCCTCGCAGCAACGCAAGGGCGCCTGACGGCCCGCGACGAAGGAGACAGCCATGAAACTGTGTGGATTCGACGTTGGCCTCGACAAGCCGTTCTTCCTGATTTCGGGCCCGTGCGTGATCGAGTCCGAGCAGATGGCGCTTGATACGGCTGGCCAACTCAAGGAAATCACGAGCGCGCTGGGTATCCCGTTCATCTACAAGTCCTCGTTCGACAAGGCCAACCGTTCGTCGGGCAAGTCGTTCCGTGGACTGGGGATGGAGAAGGGTCTGGAGATCCTGGCCACGGTGAAGCGCGAGATTGGGGTGCCGGTACTCACGGATATCCACGAGATCGACGAGATCAAGCCGGTTTCCGCCGTGGTGGACGTGCTGCAGACGCCGGCCTTCCTGTGCCGCCAGACGGATTTCATCCGCGCCTGCGCCCAGAGCGGCCGGCCGGTGAATATCAAGAAGGGCCAGTTCCTGGCCCCGCACGACATGAAGAACGTGATCGACAAGGCCCGCGACGCTGCACGCGAAGCTGGCCTGCCCGATGACGTGTTCATGGCCTGCGAACGCGGTGTCTCCTTCGGCTACAACAATCTGGTCTCGGACATGCGCTCGCTGGCGATCATGCGCGAGACCCATGCGCCGGTGGTGTTCGACGCCACGCACTCGGTGCAGTTGCCGGGCGGGCAGGGCACCAGCAGCGGCGGCCAGCGCGAGTTCGTGCCGGTGCTGTCGCGTGCGGCCGTGGCCACGGGCGTGGCTGGCCTGTTCATGGAAACCCACCCGGACCCGAGCAAGGCCATGTCCGATGGTCCGAACGCCGTGCCGCTGTCGCGCATGAAGGAACTGCTCTCCGTCTTGAAGGACCTCGATGCGCTGACCAAGCGCGCCGGCTTCCTCGAAGACAACTTCGGCTGGCCAGCCTGCGCCTGAGTCAGCCTGCAGTAACCGCCGCCCGCGCCTGTCGCGGGCGGTGTCGCTTGAGGTTGCATCAAAGCGAATGCAACAGTATCGAAAGACAATACAAAAGCTTTGGAGATAACGGATGGCCGCCGGTTATATCATCGCGTACGTCGACGTGACGGACCCCCAGCAATACGAGCAGTACAAGGTGCTGTCGTCGCGAGCCATGCAGGCCCACGGCGCCGAGGTACTGGTGCGCGGCGGCAAGACGGAGCCGCTCGAAGGTGAGTGGGCGCCCACGCGCGTGGTGGTACTGAAGTTCCCCAGCTACGACGCCGCCAAGGTGTTTTACGCGAGCGAGGAATACCTGGCCGCCCGCAAGTCGCGCGAGCATGCCGCAAAGATGAACATGATCGTGGTGGAAGGCGCCTGACATATTTGTCGGGCATCCTGAGCGCGTCATGACGCAGCAGATTGGCAAGATTCAACAGTCCTGAGAGGAAATATGAGTGCAATCGTAGATATCATCGGTCGCGAGGTTCTGGACTCGCGCGGCAATCCCACCGTCGAATGCGACGTGCTGCTGGAATCGGGCGTGATGGGCCGTGCGGCTGTGCCGTCGGGCGCATCCACTGGCTCGCGCGAAGCCATCGAACTGCGTGATGGCGACAAGTCGCGCTATCTGGGCAAGGGCGTGCTGAAGGCCGTCGAGCATATCAACACCGAAATCTCCGAGGCCATCATGGGCCTGGACGCTTCCGAGCAGGCGTTCCTGGATCGCACGCTGATCGAACTGGACGGCACCGAGAACAAGGGCCGCCTGGGCGCCAACGCGATGCTGGCCGTGTCGATGGCCGTGGCCAAGGCTGCTGCCGAAGAGGCTGGCCTGCCGCTGTACCGCTATTTCGGCGGTTCGGGTGCGATGCAGATGCCGGTGCCGATGATGAACATCGTCAACGGTGGCGCGCACGCCAACAACAGCCTGGATATCCAGGAATTCATGATCATGCCCGTGTCGCAGACCAGCTTCCGTGAAGCCCTGCGTTGCGGCGCCGAAGTGTTCCACGCACTGAAGAAGATCCTGGCCGACAAGGGCATGTCGACGGCCGTGGGCGACGAAGGCGGCTTCGCACCGAACTTCTCGTCGAACGAGGAATGCCTGAACACGATCGTCCAGGCCGTGGAAAAGGCTGGCTACAAGGTCGGTGAAGACGTGCTGCTGGCGCTGGACTGCGCCGCGAGCGAGTTCTATCACGAAGCCGAAGACGTCTATGCACTGGAAGGCGAAGGCCTGAAGCTGTCGTCGACGCAGTTCGCCGACTACCTGGCCAACCTGTGCGACAAGTTCCCGATCGTGTCGATCGAGGACGGCATGGCCGAAGGCGACTGGGAAGGCTGGAAGACGCTGACCGACAAGCTCGGCAAGCGCGTGCAGCTGGTGGGTGACGACCTGTTCGTGACCAACACCAAGATCCTGAAGGAAGGCATCGAGAAGGGCATCGGCAACTCGATCCTGATCAAGATCAACCAGATCGGCACGCTGACCGAGACGTTTGCTGCCATCGAGATGGCCAAGCGCGCCGGCTACACGGCCGTGATCTCGCACCGCTCGGGCGAGACCGAAGACAGCACGATTGCCGACATCGCCGTGGGCACGAACGCTGGCCAGATCAAGACCGGCTCGCTGTCGCGTTCGGATCGTATCGCCAAGTACAACCAGCTCATCCGCATCGAGGAAGATCTGGGCGATATCGCCACGTACCCGGGCAAGAGCGCGTTCTATAACCTGCGCTGATGCCAGAAAAAACGCCGCCTCAGGGCGGCGTTTTTCATTGGCGCGCGACATTTGCAACAGTATTGAGTCGTTGTTTCGCTTTGTAGCGTCTTTTGTTTTGCAATCTTCGGCCGCTTGGTGGATCATTGGTGCCGATCCAGATCGCCCTGTCCGCGGGGCTTGTCCCTAGCGCCTGTGCCCCGATGCGCCTGATTTCCCTGCTGTTGTTCGTGTTGCTGATTGCCATCCAGTATCCGCTCTGGCTGGGCAAGGGCGGCTGGCTGCGCGTCTGGGACCTGAATCGCCAGGTCAACGAACAGGCCACGCACAACCAGGCGCTGAAACTGCGCAATGCCAAGCTGGAAGGGGAGGTCAAGGACCTCCAGGACGGCACCGGCGCCATCGAGGAACGTGCCCGCTACGAGCTGGGCATGGTCAAGGACAGTGAAGTCTTCGTCCAGTTCGTGGCCCCGGCCCCGAAGGTCAGCGCCACGCCGCCACTGCCGCCTCCGCCGAACTCAGTCGCCGGACGGGGTGGTCATTAGTTTTCGGAAGCCATAGCCGGCTAGCGGCGACAGGCAAACGAAGCGAAGCGGTTCTGGCTAGGCGCGCGGCCGCAGACAGTACACCAGGTACGGCAAGGCCGCGCAACGACGCCAGAATCGTTTACCTGTCGCCGCTTACCACCAGCCATAGGGGTATCCACCCCATCCGTATCCGCCATACCCCGGTGAGCTGATTCCCACGCCGCCGCCCCAATTTCCACCACCCCATCCGCCGTAGAACAGGCTGAAGCTGGTATTCGGATACGCGTACGCCGCGCGGCTCCAGGCTGCGGCCTGCTGTTCGCTCGCCATCACCGTGGCTTGCTCGCGCAGGATTTGCTGGTTCTGGGCAGATAGTCGTTGGCGTTCGGCCTCGCTGAGCGGGGCCGGCGGGATCGATCCCGGTGCCAGGCGCGCCGTGGCCGGCACACCATCCATATCGCGCGGCACGGGCGCCGCGCATCCGGCAAGGATGGCGAGGGCCGCAGCAGCGGTCAGCAGGGAAGTGCAACGAATTGTCGCTGTCATGTCGGACTCCTTCGGCAGCCAGATACCAAGCATGCCATTGGACCCGCGGAACCCTGTGTGGGGTTCCGTACGGTGCGTTTCTCTACGCTCTCGGTTTTCTCCCCTCTCCCTATGGGAGAGGGGAGCAAGACATCGGCAAGCGGCAGATCAATGCTGCTGTTTCGCCCCTTCCCCCGCACCCGTTGCCACCGGCGCCGTAAACAACTGCGCCGCATCTACGGGATCGAACGCATACCGCTGGCCGCAGAAGTCGCAATGGATTTCCACTTCACCACGTTCGGCGATGATGCCTTCGATCTCGTCGCGGCCCAGCGATTGCAGCATGGCGCCCACACGTTCGCGCGAGCATGAGCACTGGAAGTGCGGCGTCATCGGCTCGAAGACGCGCAGGCCGGCGTTTTCCAGTTCTTCCCAGAACAGCCGGCGAATCAGCGTATCGGGCGATTCCGCCAGCAACTCCTCTTCCTTGAGCGTGGCCCCGAGCTGGCAGGCGCGGTCCCAGGTGTCGAGGTCCTGCGCGCGGCCCTGTTCGTCGAGCGGGGCGCCTGTTTCCCCAACCTGGGCTTCGATCGTGCCGCCGTACGACGGCAGCTTCTGGAGCAGCATGCCTGCAGAAACCTGATCGTTCGAGGCCAGCCAGAGCCGTGTGTCGAGCTGCTCCGACGCCTGCATGTAATGTTCGAGCACCTCGGTCATGGTGGCCAGCGGACCGTGTTCGTCGGCCAGCGGCACGATGCCCTGGTAAGCCTGCTGCCCCGGCAGCTTGTCCTGCGGGTCGAGCGTGATCGCGAAGCGGCCCTTGCCATGCACATTGACGAGTTGCTTCAGCGTAGCGTCATCGGCCAGTTCGGCATCTTCGGCGATCTTGGCGGTGGCACGCATCGACATGTCGGAGAGGCACTCCACCACCAGCATGCGCACCGGACCATCGCCGTGCAACTGCATGATGAGGGCGCCGTTGAACTTGAGGTTGGCCGACAGCAGCGCCGCAGCCGCCATCATCTCGCCCAGCAGGCGGCGCACTGGCGCCGGATAGGCGTTGCGGTTCAACACCTCCTGCCAGGTGGCCTCCATGCGGACCAGTTCGCCGCGCACGGGAGCCGCGTCGAACAGGAATTTCTGGAGGGTGTCGGGATTCGAGGAAGCGGTCACGGGTCTGTCTTTCTTGCGTTGATGCGCTCGGCGTTAGCCGATGCGCTTGAGTTCGGTCTTGTAAACGGCCTGTCGCTTCGCATAGGTTTCGGCGTTGCGATAGAGGTTGGCCACATCGTCATCGGTCAGTTCGCGCACCACCTTGGCGGGCGCGCCCAGGATCAGCGAGCGGTCCGGGAACACCTTGTTCTCGGTAATCACGGCACCGGCGCCAACAAGGCATTCGCGGCCGATTACGGCGCCGTTGAGCACCACGGCCTGGATACCGATCAGCGAGCCTTCACCCACTGTGCAGCCATGCAGCATGGCCTGGTGGCCTACCGACACCTTGTTGCCCAGCGTCAGCGGACGGCCCGGGTCGGTGTGCAGCACGGAGCCTTCCTGAATATTGGTGTCCTTGCCCACGACGATTGGCTCGTTGTCGCCACGGATTACCACGCCCGGCCATGCGCTGGCGCGCGCCTTGAGCGTCACGTTGCCGATGATGGTGGCTTCTGCCGCCACATAGGCGTGTTCGTGAATGGACGGGGTGATATCGCCGAGCTGGTAAAGCGCCATGGGGTCTCCTGCCTGATGCGTGTAATTGGGGATGGCCGCGCCGATTAAAAGAGCCTGGGGCTGGGCCGGATTCGCCACCGGCGACGTGCCGGCGAGGCTCTACAATGGCGGCTTCCCGAATTTTACGCCTATGCCAGTGATTGCACCCGTCCACCCCGCCGAATCGCCACTTTCGGCGCGCCGACAAGCCCTGACGGTGCTATGCATGACCGATGCCAGGGCCAAGGTCGTCGCCGCGCGCCAGCTTTATGCGGCGCTGGGTAACGGGCAAACCGTAGTGGACGCCGATGACGTCCTCGTGGCGGACCCAGCCCTGGCACTCCCGGGCCGGCCCGAGCGCCCCGAACTGGTGCCGCCGCAGCAGGTCACGCGGCGCCGCTCCATCCACACCACGGCAGGCCGGGCCAACATGATCCACGCGCTCTGCCATATCGAATTCAACGCGATCAACCTCGCGCTCGATGCGGCGTGGCGTTTCCACGGGATGCCGACGGACTATTACCGCGACTGGCTGCGCGTGGCCGACGAGGAGGCGTATCACTTCACGTTGCTGGCGGATCACCTGGAGACACTGGGCGCCAGCTATGGCGATTTTCCGGCGCACAACAGCCTCTGGGAAATGACCGACAAGACTTCGGGCGATGTGCTGGCGCGCATGGCGCTGGTGCCGCGCACGCTGGAGGCGCGCGGACTGGACGCCTCGCCACCGGTCCGCGCCAAACTGGCCGAGGCGGGCGATGAAGCTGCCGCCGCCATCATCGACATCATCCTGCGCGACGAGGTGGGCCACGTCGCCATCGGCAACCACTGGTACCGCTGGCTCTGCACGCAGCGCGGCCTGGAACCGGTGGCTACCTACGCGCAACTGTCGGAACAGTACAAGGCGCCGAAGCTGCGCGGCCCGTTCAACCTCGACGCCCGCCGCGCGGCCGGGTTCGACGAGGATGAACTGGCCTGGCTCGAAGCCTCGGCAGGTTAGGCGCTCGCCGAGCCCTGCGCCTTTTGCGCGCGCTCCTGTTCCTGCAGCCGCAGCACGCGGCGCTGGATCTTGCCAGTTGTGGTCATCGGTAACTGGTCGATGAACTCGATGGCCTTCGGATACTCGTACGGCGCCAACTGACCGCGCACATGCTGCTGCAGTTCGGCTACCAGCGCCGCGTCGTTGTCGAAGGATCGTGCCACGGCCGGTGTCAGCACGATGAACGCCTTGACGATGGCACCGCGCTCCGGGTCCGGAGAGGGCACCACGGCGCAGTTCGATACCGCCGGATGCTTGAGCAGGCAGTTCTCGATCTCGCTCGGCCCGATCCGGTAGCCCGATGACTTGAACACGTCGTCGGCGCGGCCCTGATACCAGAGGTAGCCATCCGCGTCGATGCGCGCGAGGTCGCCCGTGCGGCACCAGCGCAGGCCGCCATATTCCGAATACTTGCCCGCCGTGGCGGTGTCGTTCTTCCAGTAACCAAGGAAGAACACCGGGTCTGGATGCCCGTGGATATCGGTGGCGCAGACCGCCACCTCGCCGTCCTCGCCGGGCGGGCAGGGCTTGCCGTCCTCGTCGATCACGGCCACGCGGTGGCCAGGGTAGGGACGTCCCATCGAGCCGGGACGTGCGGGCCATCCCAGGCGATCGTCATCGTATTGCGCCGTGCAGTTGCCGACGATGTAGTTGATCTCGGTCTGGCCGAACATCTCGTTGACGATCACGCCGAGCGCATCGCGGCACCATGTGAACACGGTCTCGCCCACGGCCTCGCCGGCACTCATGATCGCGCGCAGCTTGAGGTCGTACTTGTCCGAAGGTGTCGGACACGCCTTCATCATCTGCTTGAGCGCCGTGGGGAACAGGAAGGTATTGGTCACACCGTATCGTTCGAGCAGTTCGAACGCGCGCTCGGCCGTGAAGCGGCCCTGATAACCGACAATTGGTCGGCCGAAGTACAGCGCGGGCATCAGCGCATCCCATAGGCCGCCGGTCCACGCCCAGTCGGCGGGGCTCCAGAACACATCGTCGTCCTGCGGATACCAGTTCTGCGAGCAGACGAAGCCGGTCAGATTGCCGATCAGCGCGCGGTGCGGAATCACCGCGCCCTTGGGCGGGCCGGTGGTGCCACTGGTGTAGATCAGCACGGCGGCTTCATCTGCCTTGGTCTGCTCGGCGGTGAACTCGGGAAGCTGCGCGGCGAGCAGGGTGTCCCAGTCGACATCGCCGCGTCCGATGGCGCTGCCCACGCCGATGATGGTCTTCAGCGTCGGACAATCGGGCCGGGCGGCCAGCAGGTTGTCGATCGAGGTCTCGTCGGCAATGGCAATGCGGGTTTCGCTATGGTCGATGCGGTAGGAGAGCGCTTCCGGGCCGAACAGCATCGACAGCGGCATGGCCACGGCACCAAGCTGGTAGACGGCCATGCCGGCGATCACGGTCTCGATGCGTTGCGGCATCACGATGGCCACGCGGTCTCCGCGCTGCACGCCAAGCTCGCGCAGCGCGCGAGACAGCCGGTTGGCCTCGGCCTGGATGTGCGCGTAGGTGTAGGAGGCACGCCGCCCGTCCTCGTGCTCGGTGTGCACGGCGATACGGTCCGCCGTGGCGGGATCGCGCGCCCAGCGGCCGCAGCAGACTTCGGCCAGATTGAAGGTTTCGGGCACGTTCCAGCGGAACGAGTCATGCAGCGCGTGATAGTCGTCACGACGCGTGGCCGGCAAGGCGGTCATGCCATGGTCTCCTGTGTGTCTGGTTCGTGTCGCTGCAGGCGGGCCGCTGTTGTGGCTATAATCCGCCGAGCGAACGATCGTTCTATTTTTTCTCCGGGCGGCTGTGCGATGGATACCCAACCGCTGCACGCGCATCAGAAGACCCGGGCACCGAGGGTAGACACCATGACCATCACGGAAACTTCGCGTTCCGAATTTATCACGCTGCGTGGGCTGCGCACGCACGTCCGCCACTGGGGACAACCCGGCGCGGCCAAACTCTTCATGCTGCATGGCTGGATGGATGTGGCGGCCTCGTTCCAGTTCCTGGTCGATGAACTCCAGCGCGACTGGCACGTCATTGCGATGGACTGGCGCGGGTTTGGCGAGACCGAATACCCCACGCGCCATCCCGGCACGCGGTCTTACTGGTTCCCGGACTATGTGGCCGACCTCGAAGCGCTGCTCGACCACTATCAGCCGGAAGGGCAGGTGGATCTGGTGGGCCACAGCATGGGCGCCAACGTGGTTTGCATCTATGCCGGCGTGCGGCCAGAGCGGGTGCGCCGCGTGGTGGACCTGGAGGGTTTCGGACTCACGCGCACGCGTCCGGACCAGGCGCCAGGCCGCCTGGCGCGCTGGCTCGACGAACTGCGCGAGGCGCCGGTGCTGAAAACCTACGAGAGCCAGGCCGCGGTGGCCGCGCGGCTGCAGAAGACCAACCCACGACTGCCCGACGACCGCGCCGCCTTTCTGGCCACGCACTGGTCGAGTCGTAACGATGAGGGCCGTTGGGAGATCCTTGGCGACGCCGCGCACAAGATGACCAATCCCACGCTGTATCGGATCGACGAGATCATGGCCATCTGGGAAAAGGTCACAGCGCCGGTGCTGCACGTGGAAGCGCGAGACTCGGAGACGCTCAAGCACATCGCCCACAAGCAGAGCATCGAGGAATTCAGGGAGCGCTTCCGCGCGTTCCCGGACTTCAGGGAGGTCATCGTGGAGGATGCAGGGCACATGCTGCACCACGACCAGCCTAAGGTGGTGGCGGGGTTGATCGAGGGGTTTTTGGAGCCCTAGTTTGCCGGCGGTTTTCTCCCCTCTCCCGCATGGCGGGAGAGGGGCGGGGGAGAGGGCCAGCATTTCAAATTGCGACAAGCTGGCAAGCAGAACCTCCGGCCCTCTCCCCCAACCCCTCTCCCGCGCGCGGGAGAGGGGAGTTAGTTCCGCGAGGAGATTACTGCGTCAACTTCGCCTTCAACCCCGGATTGTTGCTCGTATGCATATGCACTAGCGCCTTGTCGGGGAAGGCGTAGTGGTAAGCCTTACGCAGCGCCAGCGCGGCTTCATGGAACCCCGACAGGATCAGCTTCTGCTTGTTTGGATACACCGCAATATCCCCCGCCGCAAAGATGCCGCGACGCGAGGTTTCATAGGTTGTGGTGTTGTCGATATGGATGCGGCCCGCGTGCATGTCGAGATCCCAGTGGGCGATCGGACCAGGTTCGGATACCAGTCCATAGAGCGCCACGAGTTCGTCGGCGGCAATCGTCTGGTCGCCATCGCGCGACTTGATGCCCGCGCTCGCCAGCGCGCCTGCGTCATCGGTCTGCAGGCTGCCTAGCATGCCGACTACGAAGTCCATCTCGCCAGCCGCTACCGATGCACGCATGGCGTTCACCGTGTGATCGGCTGCACGGAAACCCTCCCGACGGTGCAGCAGCGTCACGCGCGAGGCCACCTTGCGCAACGCCATGGCCCAGTCCAGCGCGGAATCGCCGCCACCGGCCACGATCACACGCTTGCCGGAGAAGCGCGAAACATCGCGCACGGCGTAATGCACGTGACGGTCTTCCAGCGCTGCGGCCTCGGGCAGCGAGACGCGCTGCGGCGCAAAAGCTCCGGCGCCGGCACAGATCAGCACCGCCGCCACGTCGAAGCGCTTGCCGGTATCCGTGGTCACCAGCAGGCGCGGGTGGCCGTCGGCGCCGGTGATGTCGGTCACGGATTCGGCGCGCTGGCCAAAGTGCATCGGAAAATCGAATGGCGCGCATTGCTCGAGCAACCGGTCCACCAGATCCTGTGCCAGGCAGCCTGGCACGGCGGGAATGTCGTAGATGGGCTTTTCAGGGTAGAGCTCGGTGCATTGACCGCCCGCGCGGTCCAGCACGTCGATCAGCTCGCAGCGCAGCCCCAGCACGCCGGCCTGGAAGGCCGCAAACAGGCCGACCGGCCCTGCACCGATGATCAGTACGTCGGTCTGGGTGGTGTCGGAAGTATCGGAGGAAGTGGCGGACATGGCAGAGGCAGGGCAGAGCGAAACAGGCGCCCATCATACCTCGCGCTAGTTCGCCATCCGTACAACGCCACCGCTAGCGACAGGGCCAAAAACCCCTGCCGGGAGTAGAATGATCGCCATGCAAAACCCCCACGCCATCAACGCCGATCTGCACTGCCACTCCACCGTGTCCGACGGGATGCTCGCGCCCGCCGAGGTGGCCGCACGGGCGCACGCAGGCGGAGTGGCCTTCTGGGCGTTGACCGACCATGACGAAGTGGGCGGCCAGACCGAGGCGCGCGCCGCCGCCGAGGCACTCGGCATGCGCTATGTGCCCGGCGTCGAGATCTCGGTCACGTGGGCCGGGCAAACCGTGCATATCGTGGGCCTGCAGATCGACCCGTTCCATCCGGAACTGATTGACGGGCTGGCGCGCACGCGCGATGGCCGTGCGCGCCGTGCGCAGGATATCGGTGAGGCGCTGGCGAAGATCGGCATTGCCGACGCCTACCAGGGCGCCCTGCGCCATGTCGGTAACCCTGACCTGATTTCGCGCACCCACTTTGCGCGCTGGCTGGTAGACGAAGGCTACTGCAAGACCATCAGCGATGTGTTCAGCGAATATCTCTCGGAAGGCCGGCCGGGCTTCGTGCCGCACCGCTGGTCCACGCTCGCCGAGGCAATCGGCTGGATTCGCGCATCGGGCGGCATTCCGGTCATGGCGCATCCGGGCCGCTACAACTACACCGATACCCAGCACGACGCGCTATTCGATGAGTTCACGCAACTGGGTGGCCGCGCCGTGGAGGTGGTCACCGGCAGCCATACACCGGACCAGTACCGGCGGTATGTCGACGTGGCGCGGCACTACGGGCTGATGGCCTCGCGCGGCAGCGATTTCCACGGACCCGGCGAGGGCCGCGTGGAACTTGGGACGCTGCCGCCGCTGCCCTCGACCGTCACGCCGATCTGGCACAACTGGTAAGCCATCCAACGCATCCAACGTACGCTGGGGATTTCCGCGCTTCATGTCACAGTTCTTCGAGATCCATCCCGACAACCCGCAGTCGCGCCTGATCAAGCAGGCTGCGCAGATCGTGCGCCAGGGCGGCCTGATCGCGCTGCCCACGGACTCCAGCTACGCGCTGGCTTGCCCGCTTGACGACAAGGCAGCCGTGGAGCGCCTGCGCCGGCTGCGCGGTATTGACGACCGGCATCATCTGACGTTGATGTGCAGCGATCTGTCGGAACTCGGCAACTTTGCGCGGGTCGATAACCGGCAGTACCGCTGGATCAAGGGTGCTACGCCGGGGCCCTACGTGTTCATCCTCGAAGCCACCAAGGAAGTGCCGCGACGGTTATCGCATCCCGCGCGCAAGACAATCGGCGTGCGGGTGCCGGACCAAGCGATTCCGCTGGCGCTGCTGGCGGAGTTGGGTCAGCCACTGATTTCGGCGACGCTGCAGGTTCCGGGGGACGAGGCGCCCATGAACGATCCGGCCGAGATCCGGGCACGGCTCGAAAGGCAGCTCGATCTGGTGATCGACGGCGGCGCAGCGCCGGCGCAGCCCACCACCGTGATCGACCTGACCGGTGGTGAGCCCGAGCTGATCCGCGCCGGACGGGGCGATATCGAGCGTTTTGGTCTGGATGCCGCCGTTTGAAAGGGCGCCCATGCGGCGCTGATCCATCCCGTTATTTGATACATACCGCACAATGCGCCGACACGGCCGGCAGTTATGCTGGTCACCAGCCCTCTAGAATGACCTGATGGATTCCTCGATCGTCCAGACCATTGCGGTCTATGCCCTGCCGGTGTTGCTGGCCATCACGCTCCATGAGGCCGCCCATGGTTTCGTGGCGAAATACTTCGGCGACGACACGGCCTGGCTGCTGGGCCGCGTGAGCCTGAATCCGATTCGCCATATCGATCCGATCGGCACGGTGGCCGTTCCGCTACTGCTGTATGTGCTCACGGCCGGCCAGTTCGTGTTCGGCTTTGCCAAGCCCGTGCCGGTGGTGTTCAGCCACCTGCGCAATCCGCGCTGGCATGGCATGTGGGTAGCGCTGGCGGGTCCGGCCAGCAATATCATCCAGGCGTTCCTGTGGGCGCTGGTTGCCCTGGCGCTGGCGGTGGGTCATGTGCAGGAGCCGTTCTGGAGCCAGATGGCGCGCGCCGGCATCATCGTCAATACGGTAGTGGCCGCGTTCAATCTGTTTCCGATTCCCCCGCTCGACGGCGGCCGGGTGTTGACCGCCTTCCTGCCGCGCCGCGCCGCCGAAGCCGTGGGCAAGGTCGAGCCATACGGTATTTTCATCGTGCTGGCGCTGGTGGCGGCCGGAGTGATCACGCAGATCTGGATGCAGCCCGTGATGACCGTGCTGCTGTCGATGGTCGAGCTGATGCTGAAACCCGTGCTGATGGTTCTTCAGTAACGCCGCCGCCTTCTCGACAGTCGAATTTCCCCGGTTTGTCCCCATGACGCTCCTGCATCCCACGCCTGTCCCACCCACCGTGCCCTCACCGTGGCTGGTCCGCTGGACCCACCTGATCCAGCCGGGCGGCCGGGTGCTTGACCTGGCCTGCGGCAACGGCCGGCACGCGTCCTGGTTGGCGGAACAGGGTTTCCGCGTGCTGGCTGTGGACCGCGATGCCGAAGCGATCGCCCGCCTGCCTGCATCCGTGCAAGGGCGGGTGGCGGACCTCGAACTGGGTAGCTGGCCGCTGGCGGATGCGGGTACTTTCGATGCCATCGTCGTCACGAACTATCTGCACAGGCCGCTCTGGGCACACCTGCTCGATGCGCTGGCGCCGCGCGGCGTGCTGATCTATGAAACCTTCGCCGCCGGCAACGAGACGATTGGCAAACCCTCCCGGCCCGAGTTCCTGCTGAAGCCGGGCGAATTGCTCGATGTGACGCATGGGCGGCTGCGCGTCGTGGGTTTCGAGGACGGTCTGGTGGAGTCGCCGAAACTGGCCTTCGTGCAGCGGATTTGTGCGGTTTCCGAGGCCGGCGACGCTTCTGGCGCGGCGGCGCCGCCACGCTACAGACTGCCCGGGTGACGCGCCCGCGCGCCCCTTGTGCCGCTGGCCGGACCAGCGGTTACGCGTGCTCACGTTTTCCCTCATCGTCGGGGGTCCGGAGCGCCTGACGGTTCCGGTACAATCCCGGTTGTTTCGAATTTCCGATTCCTTGAGCTATGACACAGATTACCGGCAGCATCGTGGCCATCGTCACCCCGATGCATGAGGATGGCAGCCTGGATTACCCGGCCTTGCGCGCCCTCATCGACTGGCACGCGGCAGAAGGCACCGATGGCATCGTGATCGTGGGTACCACGGGCGAGTCGCCGACGGTCAACGTCGAGGAGCACTGCGAACTGATCCGCGTGGCGGTCGAACAATCTGCGGGCCGCGTGCCCATCATCGCCGGCACCGGTGGCAACTCCACGCGCGAAGCCATCGAACTGACGGCTTTCGCCAAGCAGGTGGGTGCCGATGCATCGCTGCAGGTCGTGCCGTACTACAACAAGCCGACCCAGGAGGGCATGTACCGCCATTTCCGCACCATTGCGGAAGCCGTGGAACTGCCCGTGCTGCTGTACAACGTGCCTGGCCGCACCGTTGCGGACATGGCCAACGACACCATCCTGCGCCTGGCGCAGGTACCGGGTATCGTCGGTGTCAAGGAAGCCACGGGCAATATCGACCGCGCCGCGCAACTGATCAAGGACGTCCCGGAAGGCTTCGCCATCTACAGTGGCGATGACCCCACCGCAGTGGCGCTGATTCTGCTGGGCGGTCATGGCAATATCTCGGTCACCGCCAATGTGGCGCCGCGCAAGATGCATGAGATGTGCGTGGCGGCACTGAAGGGCGATGTCGTCACGGCCCGCCGCCTGCACATGGAACTGATCGGCCTGAACCGCGCGATGTTCGTGGAAGCCAATCCGATTCCGGTGAAGTGGGCACTCCAGCAGATGGGCAAGATGGCCGGCGGTATCCGCCTGCCGCTGACCCCGCTGGCTGAGGGGCAGCATGAAACCGTGCGCCGCGCGCTGGCAGCGGCCGGCCTGCTTGGCTGAGATTCGCCGGCTGAACGTTCGGCTATTCGCCGATTCTTGAAACCAGGATTACGTGTCAATGAAACAGAAGCTTAACCGTCGCGGCGCGACGCAAGTCCGCCGTGTCGCCGTGGTTGCGCCCGTGCTGGCCCTGACCCTGTTGGCCGCTGGCTGCAGCAGCATCAACGAGGCCATGCAGCCCGACAAGATCGACTACAAGTCCCAGGGCAAGAAGACCGCATCGCTGGACATTCCGCCGGACCTGACCAAGCTGGATGGCGACCGCCGCTACACGGTGCCTGACGCTGCGGGCACGTCCACGCTGTCGAACTACCAGCAGGCCACCAAGACTCGCGAAGCCGAACCCGGCGCCAACGTGCTGCCGAACGCCCAGGGCATCCGCATGGAGCGCGACGGCAATCAGCGCTGGCTCGTGGTCAGCAACGGCATGCGTGCCGATCAGCTGTGGGAGTCGCTGCGCGGCTTCTGGCAGGAAAACGGCTTCCTGCTGACGCAGGATTCGCCGCAGACCGGCATCATGGAAACGGATTGGGCGGAGAACCGCGCCAAGATTCCGCAGGACATCATCCGCAACACCATCGGCAAGGTGTTCGACGGCCTGTACTCGACGTCTGAGCGCGACAAGTTCCGCACGCGCGTCGAGCGTGCCCAGAACGGCCAGCTCGAAGTGTTCATCAGCCACCGCGGTGCGCAGGAGCAACTGACGGGCGTAGACAAGTCGTCGACCGTCTGGACGCCGCGTCCGGCAGATCCGGAACTGGAAGCCGAATTCCTCTCGCGTCTGGCCCAGCGCCTCGGCGTGCAGAAGGAGCAGGCCAACCTGATGGCCAAGAATCCGACCCCGGTGGGCAACGCAGCAGCCGCTGCGCCGGCACCGTCGGGCGCAGCGACCGGCATTGCCGCCAGCGCTGCTACGGGCGCTGCGGCCAGCCAGGGCGACGGCAAGTCGTTCCTGTCGCAGGTCAATGGCGCTCCGGCGCTGCAACTGCCGGAGCCGTTCGATCGCGCCTGGCGTTCGGTGGGTCTTTCGCTCGACCGCGTGAACTTCACAGTGGAAGACCGCGACCGTGCGCAGGGCCTGTACTACGTGCGCTACGTGGACCCGAAGCAGGCTGTGGATGATCGTGGCTTCCTCTCGAAGATCTTCACCAAGGCCAACGATGGCAAGACCGCGAAGAAGTATCGCGTGTCGCTGAAGGGCAGCGGTACGGGCACCACGGTGACTGTGCAGAACGATGCCGGCCAGCCGGAGAACACCGAGATCGGCAAGCGGATTCTGTCGCTGCTCGACGAACAGCTGCACTGATGACCGTAGTTTGTATTGGTTCGATGCCGACGGCGCCCGCCGTCGGGCATCTTCCCCAGCGAGCGCATCGATGATGCGCTTTGCTTTTTTGGGGAGCGGCAGCGACGGCAACTCCCTGCTGATAGAAGCCACGGAAGGCACTGCGGTCACGCGGGTGCTGCTCGATTGCGGTTTTGGCATCAAGGAGACTGCGCGGCGGCTGGAGCGGTTGGGCGTCACGCCGGATCAGCTCGACGCGGTGCTCGTCACGCATGAGCATGGCGACCATGTCGGCTCGGCGTACGCGTTCGCAGCCCGTCACAAATTGCCCGTGCATACGAGCCATGGGACTTGGCTGGCGACCTCGCACATGCGAGGCGCCGACGCGGCGGATGTCCGGGTGTGTTGCGCCGACCACGCGTTCTCCGTCGGCGGCTTGCAGATCCACCCCTATACAGTGCCGCACGATGCGCGCGAGCCATTGCAATTTGTACTTACCGATGGCCAGGTGCGACTGGGTGTGCTCACCGATGCGGGCATGGAGACGCCGTATGTGACGGCGCGGCTGGCGGGCGTTCATGCACTCGTCCTGGAGTGCAATCATGACCGTGAAATGTTGCGCAATTCGGTCTATCCGTACTCGCTGAAGCGTCGCATCGGCGGCGATTTCGGCCATCTGGCGAATGACATCGCTGCCAGCATTCTGTCCCAGGTCAACCATCCACAGCTCTCAGGCGTGGTGGCGGCCCATTTGAGCAAGCAGAACAACACGCGAGAACTGGTGGGGGATGCGCTCGCTGGGGTGCTGGGTGTCCTGGCTCAGGACATTCTCATCGCGGATCAGGACGAGGGGTTGGGCTGGCAGTCCGTGCGGTCATAATCCTGCAGTCGGCAACCTTGTATTTGGTGGGGTTCCGACATAATCCGGAAATAAAAAAGCCGACCCGAAGGTCGGCTTTTTTATCGGAAGAATCCGATTACTGCTTGGCAGCCGGAGCCGAAGCGTCAGCAGCCGGGGCCGAGGCGTCAGCGGCCGGGGCCGATGCGTCAGCAGCCGGAGCAGCGGCCGGAGCCGATGCGTCAGCAGCCGGAGCGGCAGCAGCCGGAGCCGAAGCTGCCGTGTCAGCGGCCGGAGCAGCTGCTTCTTCCTTCTTGCCGCAGGCGGCCAGAGCAACTGCAGCCAGCAGGGATGCGATCAGGAGAGACTTCTTCATTGTTCGTCCTTTAACTTTTAATAAAACGAAAACAGGCGATGAATAATTACCGGTAATTATCGCTCTTGTACTGCAAATATAGGCTCTCCCGGGTGCCGACCGTGCAGTGGTCCACAGTACTAGCCAGCGGGCGATTATATCCGCGTTTCCCCGGCTTGTGTATAGCCGAAATCTTCTGGTTCGCCCTGTTACGCATTATTACACCGAAGGAGGTGCCAATTGCAGCCAACCTTCCATGGTCCAGTCATGAAATGTGTCCATCAGGTCCGGCAGTGAAGCACATGCGTTGACTTCCTTTGCGGTCAGTTGACGATTGTCCGCCAGACGTTGCAGCCACATCGCAAGCGTCGGCGGCGGCTCGTAGGCTTCACCGTTGAGGAAAAAGCTCGTGCGGTCGTAGAGCGCAATCGTACCGGGAGCAAGGACCACGCCATGCGCCTTGGCCAGCTTCATGTACTGTTTCAACGTGATCTCTTCGACCTCGTTGAACTGCACCGACGCCTTGGGCTCGGAGAGGTGGCTGCCCAGGAACTCGGAGACCAGGGCGGCGTTCCAGCGTAGTGCCTGTAGCCGCTCCGTCACGGCGCGGGCCAGCCCGGCCGGGAGCTTTGCCGGGGTCGATGTGGCCTTTTCGCCTGCGTCGGCATAGCGGCCATCGAGCCCTTCGTTGGTTTCCACGGTCTCGGACAACCAGGCCAGAAAGTGCCCGGCGAGTTCACGGTAGGTGGGGGCGCGGAAGCCGATGGATGCGGTCATGCACTCGCCTTCGGCCACGCCGTCATGCGCATACTGCGGCGGCAGGTAGAGCATGTCGCCTGGCTCCAGGACCCATTCCTCTTCGGCGGTAAAGTCGGCGAGGATCTTGAGCGGCATGTCGGGGATCAGGTCGAGCTTCGTCTGTGACGAAATCCGCCAGCGGCGCCGGCCCGATACCTGCAGCAGGAACACGTCATAGGAATCGAAGTGCGGTCCCACGCCACCGCCATCGGTCGCGTAACTGATCATCACGTCATCGAGCCGTGCATCGGGCGCGAAGCGGAACTGGCTCATCAGGTCTGCCGCGGCCTGGTTGTGCAGGTTCACGCCCTGGACCAGGAGGGACCACTTGCCAGTCTTTCGTGACGGCAGGTTGTCCTCCGAGAAGGGTCCATGTTCGAGCTTCCAGCGGTTGCGAAAGTACGACACCAACCGCGATTCCACATCGTCGCGGTCCGCCAGTTCCAAAAGCGCTTCGCGCGACACTGGGGGCACGATTCCAGGCACGGCCTGTCGAATCAGCAACGGTTTGCGGTGCCAGACGTCACGCATGAATGCCGCGGGTGTCATGCCCCCGAGCAGCGTGAGCGGCGCGTCAGGATCAATGGGTCCCGCAGGCAGGGCCTGCGCGTATAATGCGGAATCGCTCATGGAGTCAAGAATTGAAAATCGCTAAGAACACGGTGGTGTCCGTGATGTACAAGCTGTCGGACGCGCAGGGCAATCTGATCGAAGAGTCCGATGAGCCCATGGTCTATTTGCACGGCGGCTATGATGGCACGTTCCCCAAGATCGAGGAAGCGCTGGACGGCCACGACGTCGGTTTCGAAACCCAGCTGCAGCTCGAACCCGAAGACGCATTTGGCGACTACGATGCTGAACTGGTCAAGGTGGAAGCGCGTGACCGCTTCCCCGAGCCGCTCGAAGTTGGCATGCAGTTCGAGGGCGTACCCGAAGACGGCGACGATGAAGATACGATCGTCTACACCGTGACCGATGTGGCGGAAGACAAGGTGGTGCTTGACGGCAACCACCCGCTGGCCGGCATGGCCCTGCGTTTCTGGCTGCAAGTTTCCGAAGTGCGTGAAGCCACCGACGACGAAGTCGAGCATGGCCACGCCCACGGTGCCTCGGGCATCGAAGTCGTTGACGAAGACGACGACGGCGAAGGCGAAAGCCCGCGCACGCTGCACTGATCCACTCTCGATTCCCTTACGAATCTTCCGGGCGATACGCGACAGGTCATCGCAAGAAGCAAGCAAAAAGCCGGCATTTGCCGGCTTTTTGCTTGGCTGCGCAGACTGTTTGTCTGCCATCCACTTCGTTTGATCCTGGTCAGTTGTTTTTCGGCCCATCCTGCAGCGTCACCTGGAAAACCGATCGTGTGTTGGGCGTGACAGTCAATTCGACCCAACGGGATGGCGTCCCGATCGGGAGCGATACGCGCGTGAAATTGCCGAGGATCTTGCCGTCCTTGTCCTTCAGGGGTTTGTCGATGCTGAAGCCGCTGTCGCTGGCGTGTATCAGCAGCACCTGTCCCGGAAATTTTGCGCTGAGTTCGCGCATCTGATTCTTGAATTCCAGATAGCCGTCGCGGGTGCCACGTCGCATGAAGCCATCGAGCAGCGACGGCTTGCCGCGCTTTTCCCAACCATTCCCGAACTCCGGGTCGGCATGCGCCACCACCAGGATGCCGGGCAGGTCGCGTTGCTTGGCCACCGAGAACGCGCGATGCAGCCATTGCCGGTTGGCTTCGCGACGGTCCTCGAACTCGCCGTTTCGGCCGCCCTCGCTCCGATAGTGGTTGTTGTCGCCGGGCAGGTTCAGGCCCACTACCATCACGCCACCCACTATCAGCCGCACGTTCTCGCGGAAGCTGCGGAACATCGCCTGGTCCGACTGCCGGATCACCGGCAGCGTTCGACGGCCCAGCGTCGTGTCCACCGGAAAATACAGTTCGCGCAGGCGGTTCAGGCGCTCAACGGCGTCGAACTTGCCGTTGACGGGCTTGTGGCATTCGGCCCAGTCGGTTTCTCCGGGCACGAAGAGCAGCGGCGCAGGCGAGTCATCCAGCACGCGCTGCCGCGCACCCAGAATGGTGTCCGCACACGATTCGGTATCGCCCTTGATGCCACCTGCATGGATGATCAGCGCCATCTGTCGGGCGTTCATCAGATCGAACAGCGCAGAGGCGTCAGTCTCGGCCTCCGGCCATTGCGGCACGTCGGCAATCAGTCCGATACGCGTCGGCTGGACCACCGGCGCGGGCGGGGGACGAACCGCAGTGGTACGAGCGGCGTAGGCCGGGCCGGGTATGCTCAGCCACGCGCTGCATACGACGGTCAGGAGCGCGACGCCGAGCGCGCGCCGGCCATGGCAGGTCGAGCCAGTCGGGCAAGGTGCCGTCATGGCCGGGTAGCGGACTGCGCGAGCGTCTTGAGCCGGTACAACGCTTCCAGCGCATCGCGCGGCGACAGGTTGTCCGGATCGATTTCCTCCAACGCGTCGAGCGCAGCGGAAGATTCGCCCATGACCTGTGTCTGCATCGGCGCGGGCACTTCCATCTCGTCGTCCAGCGGCGTGGCCGGTGCGGCGAACAGGTCCATCTGCGGTGTCGGCGTGGCATCGGCCGACTGCTGTTCGAGCCACGCCAGATGTTTGCGCGCGGCACGAATCACCGGCTGTGGCACGCCAGCCAACTGCGCCACCTGCAGGCCGTAGCTCTGGCTCGCCGGACCGTCCTGCACCGCATGCAGGAACACGATGCCGTCGCCATGCTCCACAGCGGACAGGTGGACGTTGGCGGCCTGCGGGAACTCCTGCGGCAGCTGCGTCAATTCGAAGTAGTGCGTGGCGAACAGCGTATGGCTGCGGTTGTGCGACAGCAGGTGCCGCGCGATGGCCCACGCCAGTGCCAGGCCATCGAACGTCGATGTACCGCGTCCGATTTCATCCATCAGGACAAGGCTCGACGGTGTGGCGTTGTGCAGGATGCCGGCGGCCTCGGTCATCTCGACCATGAACGTCGAGCGCCCGCCCGCCAGATCGTCGGCGGCGCCAATGCGCGTGAAGATGCGATCGACGGGACCGATCACGGCGCGGCGTGCGGGCACCCAGGCGCCCACGCAGGCCAGCAACACGATCAGCGCGGTCTGGCGCATGAACGTCGACTTGCCGCCCATGTTCGGGCCGGTGATCAGCAGCAGCTTGCGCGCCTCCGTGAGGTGGCAGTCATTGGCGATAAACGCGACCGACTCCGCCGCCAGTTGGCCCTCGACCACCGGATGCCGGCCCTGCGAGATGTCGATCACGTTCTCGGTCACGCGTTCCGGCTGTGTCCAGTCCAGCGTTCGCGCGCGCTCCGCGAGCGTGGCCAGCACGTCGAGACGCGCCAGCGCGGCGGCCACGCGACGCAGGCTGCCGATATGCGGCAGCAGCGTCTGGAGCAGCGCCTCGTACAACTGTTTCTCGCGTGCCAGCGCACGGTCCTGCGCCGACAGCGCCTTGTCCTCGAAGGCTTTCAGTTCTGGCGTGATGTAGCGCTCGGCGTTCTTGAGCGTCTGGCGGCGCCGGTAGTCGTCGGGTACCTTGTCGGCTTGTCCGTTCGTGACCTCGATATAGAAGCCATGCACGCGGTTGTACTCGACGCGCAGATTGGAAATGCCGGTGCGTTCGCGCTCGCGGGTTTCCAGGCTGATCAGGAATTGCCCACAGTTTTCTGAGATGTCGCGCAGTTCGTCTAGCTCCGCGTCATAGCCGCGCGCGATCACGCCGCCGTCGCGAATCACGGTCGACGGCTCGTCTGCCACGGCGCTCGCCAGCAGATCCAGGCAGTCTTGCGGGACATCGAGTTCCTCGAGCGTCTCGGCCAGCAGCGCGGCGTCATCGGCCAAGGTGACACTGGCCTGTACCAGCGGCAGGCCACGCAGCGTATCCCGCAGGGCCGACAGGTCTCGCGGCCGTGCCGACAGCAGTGCGAGCCGCGCCGTGATGCGCTCGACGTCGCACAGCTTGCGTAGATGCGACCGGACAGCGTCGGGGTCTTGTGAGATGAGCGCGCCAATGGCTTGCTGACGGGCACGTGGCAGTGCCGGATCGCGCAGCGGATGATGGAGCCAGTGCCGCAACGCGCGGCTGCCCATTGTCGTGGAGCAGGTGTCGAGCAGCGAGAACAGCGTGGGCGATTCGCCGCCGCGTAGCGTCTCGGTCAGTTCGAGATTGCGGCGCGTGGCGGTGTCGATGCCCACGAACTCCGATTCGCGCTCGACGGTCACGCCTTGCACGTGGCGCAAGGACTGGCCCTGCGTACTTGCCGCGTAGTTGAGCAGCGCGCCCGCAGCACCCAGTGCCGCGCCAAGTCCTGCGCAGCCGAACGGCTCCAGGCTGGCGACACCGATCTGCTCACGCAGGCGCCGCGTGCCGGCTTCCTGGTCGAAATGCCATTCGGGCAGCCGCGTGCGCGCACAGGCCAGGGCGGGCAGTTCGATGCCATCGGCGTAAAGCAGTTCGGCGGGGCGGACACGTTCCAGTTCGCGCGACAGTTGCGCGCCATCGCATTCCATCAGCCGCAGTTCGCCGCTGGCGAGGTTCAGCCATGCGAGACCGGTCTTGCTGACGCCGCGTCGCGTGGTCTGCTGGTGGACGGCCATCAGGAACGAGTCGACCTTGTCCGACAGCAGCGCGGCATCGGTCAGCGTGCCCGGCGTCACGATTCGCACGACCTTGCGCTCGACCGGCCCCTTGCTGGTGGCCGGGTCGCCAATCTGCTCGCAGATCGCCACGGATTCGCCCAGCTTGACCAGTCGTGCGAGGTACTGATCCGCCGAGTGGAAGGGGATGCCCGCCATGCGGATGGGTACGCCACCGGACTGGCCGCGTGCGGTCAGCGTGATGTCGAGCAGCCGAGCGGCCTTCTCGGCATCGTCATGGAACAGCTCGTAGAAGTCGCCCATCCGGTAGAAAAGCAGCGTGTCCGGGTGGTCCGCCTTGATGCCGGTGTACTGCTGCATCATCGGGGAGAGTTTTTCGGCTTGCCCGGACTTGGCCGCTTTATCCACCTTGGCCGTCTTGGCCGGCTTCTCGGAATGTTCCGGGACAGCCGAGTCGCCTTGGGTGGCTATTGCGTCAACGGCGTCAGAGCGGTTGTCGCCGACCGTGGCGCTGTCGGTTGCGGGAAGGTTGGAAAGGGTTTCTGCGGACATGCGTTCCTCGCGGGCGGTCTGGCAGGGCCGCCGGTGTATCGGTTGCCACATCGGGGATGGCTGGCGGTACGTCCGGATGCCTCGGGGCATCCGCGCGGCCAAGCCATTCCTTCCGTGGCGCAAAGCGGCATTTTACTGCCTGGTCAACCCTCGGCCCATGCGGCGGATTCTCATTTTTGAATGAGACGTTTCGCCTCTGACGAATTTTTGGTGGGACGCTTCGTGGCGAAGTGCAGCATGCCGGGATTTGTCACCTGGTCCGGCAGCGCACATCGAACTTGTCAGCCCGAAGGTACGCGCGACGTGACCGGCGGACAGAATTTGTCACTTCCGGGGTCGTTCAGACATGGCACAAAGCTTGGATAGGACCGCAGGCACCGGCACGAATCCAATAAAACGCCGGCAACGGGACGAGTAAGTATGCGCAGCAAGAAAGCGGGAATGGGGCCGGAACAATCCGAAAGAAAGCGCAGCAGGCTCGAAAGGGGTTTTGCGCTGATCGAATTGATGATCGTGGTGGCAATCATCGGGATCCTGGCCGCCATTGCCATCCCGACCTACCAGGATTACACGGTCAAGGCGCAGGTGGCGCGAGCGTTCTGGGAGGCATCGGCCTACAAGATCCCGGTGGAGGAGCGGCTGCAGCACGGCGTGCATGCATTCCCCGATGCCAGGGACGCACTGGGCTATATCCAGTCGCCGCTGACCGCCACGCCTAATACTTTCGTGTTCAACGCGGATGGGTCTGGTGCCATCGTGGTGTTGCTGGATGGCGATGTGCATGTGGCCGCCCGCAACACGCGTATCACGGTGGGGCGGCTGACCGATGGGACGTGGAACTGCGCGGTGCGGGGCGGCAGCGACGGTTTCAAACAGAACTACCTGCCCACGGCCTGTACCCTCGACAGGAGCGCCTGACGGCGCCCCCCCGGCGAAGATCAGTCCTGGATCGGCTTCAGCTTCGGCTTGGCGTTGTCCAGCGAGAACGGCGTCAGCAGGCGCACCATCTGCGCAAATGCCTTCGGGTTGCCGGCCAGCACTTCGCCTTGTTCCATCTGGCGCGATTCGCCAGCGTAGTTGCCCACCAGGCCGCCGGCCTCGGTGATCAACAGCATGCCGGCTGCCATGTCCCACGGTTTCAGGCCGGTTTCGAAGAAGCCATCCAGGCGGCCGCAGGCCACATAGGCCAGGTCCAGCGCTGCGGCGCCCGGGCGGCGCAGGCCAGCGCAGCTACGCGTCATCAGCGAGAAGATTTCGAGGTACTCGTCCATGCCGTCGAGATCACGGAACGGGAAGCCCGTGCCGATCAGGCAGTCGGCCAGCTTGTCGCGGCGCGTCACGCGGATGCGGCGGTTATTCAGGAACGCGCCGGCGCCCTTGCTGGCCGTGAACAGTTCGTCACGCGTGGGGTCGTAGACCACCGCCTGCGAGGGTACGCCCTTGTGCAGCAGGCCGATCGAAACCGCGTATTGGGGAAAGCCGTGGATGAAGTTGGTCGTGCCGTCGAGCGGGTCGATGACCCAGGTGAATTCGCTCTGCTCTTCGCCTTCGGCCCAGGATTGGCCGGACTCTTCCGCTAGAATGGCGTGCTCGGGGTAGGCGGTGCTGATGATCTCGATGATCGCCGCTTCGGCTGCGCGGTCGACTTCGGTCACGAAATCGTTGTGCTGTTTGCGCGAAACGCGCACCAGGTCGACGTCCATCGACGCACGGTTGATGATGGAACCCGCCTTGCGGGCCGCCTTGACGGCGATATTGAGCATCGGATGCATGAATCTCTCCAGACGGCGCAGCAAGGCATGGATCGCGCGGCGTCCCCGCCAGCATGGTGGTCAGGAATGCGCGAATGCCCGGCGTTGGCCGAACAACACAACGGATTGTAGAAGAACGAGGGGCGCCGCCGGTTCTGGCGACGCGCCGCAAATTGAAGGCAGCATTGTATAGGAAACCCGGCCCGCCGCACGCCTCGATGCGGTAATCGGTGACGACGGGCCATCCCAAATGACTGAAGCGTTGAATCAATCGGCCGGACCAGATCCGGCATCCCCGGCATCGTGTGATCCGGGAAACATTTTTTCCCGTGTCCGTGTGGTGCTCGTGGAGACCAGCCACCCGGGCAACGTGGGTTCGGTGGCGCGTGCGATGAAGACCATGGGCTTCGGTGCAGCGCCGGGCGGCCTTGTGCTGGTGTCGCCGCGCGAGCCTGATGTGTTGGCCCATGCCGATGCCGTGGCCATGGCCAGTGGCGCGGACGATGTGCTGGCGGGCGCCCGTATCGTCCCCGATATCGAGGCCGCGCTGGCCGGAACGGCCTTTACCGTCGCGATGACGGCGCGCCAGCGTGAATTCGGCCCGCCCCGCCTGCTGCCGCGTGCGGCGGCGGCGCAGGCACACACGGTGCTGGCCGGTGCGGACGACGCAGCCATGATCGCCTTCGTGTTCGGCAACGAGCGTTATGGCCTGCCCAACGAGGCGGTGCTGCGCTGCTCCGCCGTGACCCATATCCCGGCCAATCCGGCCTATAGCTCGCTGAATCTCGCGCAGGCGGTGCAGTTGATCACCTACGAAATGCGCCTGGCGCTGCTCGATGGGCAAGTGCCGCGCGGCGAGGCGGCCTCGGACGCCACGCCCAATATCGGCTATTCTGGTGAGCCTGCCACGACCGAGCAGATCGAATCGATGTTCGGGCATCTGCAGGCGGGGCTGGCGGCCATCGGGTTTCTCGATCCTGCCAATCCGCGCAAGCTGATGCCGCGCCTGCGCCGGATGTTTGCCCGCGCCGGCCTGGAGCGCGAGGAGGTCAACATCCTGCGCGGCATCGCCAAGCGGATGCTGCTGACGGGCGGCAAGCCCGCCGGCGCGGACGCTGCAGGGCAGGTTGACGACGATATCGACAAGGACATCCATCCGTGAATTTCTACCCGGCATTCGCACCGCACGACGATACCCGAGGCGCCTCCCGCCATCTGGGGTCGTGCGGCTGTTGCCGGCTGCCGGATCGATGTTGAGGGCACTGCGACCCCAAAGGCCCTGACAGCGTCAGGGGCGGCGGCAGGCTCGCAAATCTCTTACACTCGCTGCTCGCATGCGACCGGACCGTCCCCCCACGGCCGCACAGAGCGCAGTACCCGCTTACCGCTTATGACCGCGCCGGCGACCGTCGTGCTCTTGCATGGATGGCGCATCGGCGCGGCAACACGACACGACAAAGATGTTCACTCGCCTGAAGGAAGAAATCGACGCCATCATGCGGCGGGACCCCGCCGCGCGCAGCCGTCTCGAGGTGCTGACCTGCTATCCGGGCCTGCATGCCGTGATGTTCCACCGCGTGGCCAATGCCTGCTGGCGGTCCGGATTCCATTGGCTGGGGCGCTGGATTTCGCACTGGTCGCGCTTCCTGACCGGCATCGAGATCCATCCGGCGGTAAAGCTGGGGCGACGTGTGTTCATCGACCACGGCATGGGCGTGGTGATTGGCGAGACTGCCGAGATTGGCGATGACTGCACGATCTACCAGGGCGTGACGTTGGGCGGCACGTCGCTCTACAAGGGGCAGAAGCGGCATCCGACGCTGGGTACGGGCGTGGTGGTCAGTGCCGGCGCCAAGGTGCTGGGCGGGTTCGAGGTGGGCGATGGCGCCCGCGTGGGTTCGAATGCCGTGGTACTGAAACCGGTGCCGCCCGGTGCGACTGCGGTAGGTATTCCGGCGCGCATCATCATGCCCGATGCGCCGGCCTCGCAGCAGGGCGCGAAGCAGGAGTTCTCGGCCTACGGCATCACGCCGAATGCGGACGATCCAGTGTCGCTGGCCCTCAAGAGCCTGATCGACAATGCGGCCAAGCAGCATGACCGCATCGAGGCCGTGCTGGCCGCGCTCGATCGCCTTGGCGAACATCTCGAGAACACCCCGAACGACCGTTTCGATGCCAGCGAACTGCGCAAGATGATGAAGTAGTCAGGCGCGCGGCAGCACGCTGAAACCGCTGGCGCCGAGCTGCAACACGGCGGCACGTGGGTGGCGGCCGTCGAGATCCCAATCCGTCAGCACCCACCGTTCACCACCAGTGTGCGCGTGCAGGGCCGGCCGGTGCGTGTGGCCGTGGACGAGCGTGCTGGCGGCGCTGTCTGTCAGCAATTTCTCGACTGCTTCGGACGCGGCATCGCCATAGGTGGGCGGCGGTGCATCGGCAGGCTGGCGTGCACGGCCGGCCTCGCTGTCGGCGCGCAGGCGCCGCGCAATGCCAAGCCGCGTGGAAAGCGGCAACATCAGGAACAGCCGTTGCACCCAGCGCTTGCGTGTCCAGCGCCGGAAGCGCATATAGCGCTCGTCATCGGTGCAGAGCATGTCGCCGTGGCTCAGTACCACGCGGCGGCCGGCGCAGTCGATGATGGAGGGATCGGGTAGCAGCGTGGCGCCTGCGGCGGCGGCAAAGCGCTTGCCGATCAGGAAATCACGGTTGCCATGCATCAGGTAGACCGGCAGGCCGGTGTCGGCCACACGGCGCAGCGCAGCGGCCACGCCTGCCGCGAACGGCGTGTCGGTCTCCTCGTCCCCGACCCAGAATTCAAAGAAATCGCCCAGGATGAACAAGGCGCCTGCGTGTCGCGCGGCGTCGCTCAATACCTGGTCGAATGCCTCCAGCGTGCGGGGCATGCCAGGGGTCAGGTGCAGATCGGAAATGAACCACGCCGGCGCCTGCACCGGAATCGGTGCGGCCACCGGCGTGTGGGTGGTTGCGGTCATGCGTGTCGGATGGGCGTGTTGACTTGTTCACCACGAGCGGCATGCCCGCAATCGGATGGCACGGGTTGCCGGAATTACTCGACGATCGTGGCCTTCTGGATCACGACGTCTTCCATCGGCACGTCCTGGTGGAAGCCCGAGCTGGCGGTGCGCACGCCCTTGATGGCGTCCACGACGTCAGTGCCTTCCACGACCTTGCCGAACACGGCGTAGCCGAAGCCTTGCGGCGTGGGCGAGCTGAAGTTCAGGAAATCGTTGTCCACCACGTTGATGAAGAACTGGGCGGTAGCCGAGTGGGGCGCGTTGGTACGGGCCATTGCCACGGTGTAGCGATCGTTCTTCAGGCCGTTGCCGGCTTCGTTCTCGATCGGGGCATCAGTGTCCTTCTGCTTCATGCCCGGCTCGAAACCGCCGCCCTGGATCATGAAGTTCTTGATCACGCGGTGGAAGACCGTGTTGTCATAGTGGCCCTTGCGCACGTACGACAGGAAGTTCTCCACCGACTTCGGGGCCTTCTCGGCATCCAGTTCGATGGTGATGACGCCTTGCGTCGTCTGGAGTTGTACCTTGCTCATGGGGTTACCTCTCGGTGTTCGGTGTTCGGGTTGCGGATATTACTTGGTGACGACGGTGGCGGACTCGATCACGATCGGGGTGGCCGGTACGTTGCGCATGGCGCCGTAGGCCGTGGTCGGCGTGGTCTTCATCTTGTCGATCGTATCGGTGCCTTCCACCACCTTGCCGAATACGGCATAGCCGTTGCCATCGGGCTGCGGATAGTCGAGGTTCGGATTATCCACCACATTGACAAAGAACTGGGCGGTTGCCGAGTTCGGGTTCGATGTGCGTGCCATGGCCACGGTGTACGTCTTGTTCTTCAGCCCGTTCTGGGACTCCAGCGGAATCGGCGCGCGCGTGGGCTTTTCCTTCATGTCACGGTCATAGCCGCCGCCCTGGACCATGAAGCCGTTGATCACGCGGTGGAAGATCGTGCCGGTATAGAAGCCGCTCTTCACGTATTCCATGAAATTGGCCACGGTCTTCGGCGCCGCGTCGGGGTACACCTCGATCGTGAACTTGCCGGCGCTGGTGGTGAACTGCACACGCTCGGTCTTCTGCGCGGCGGCTGCCGGGCTGGCGCCCTGGGCCAGGGCGGCCAGCGGGCTGAGGCCGATTGCGGCGGCCAGGGCACCGGTCAGGGCCATGCGTCGGGAAAAGCGGCGGGAGAAGGTCATGTCTGGACTCCGGAATTCAGAACAAAAGCAGTCGATCAGAGAGAGCTAAAAAGGGAGGCGGCAGAACCCGGCGGCTGATTACCGTGCAGCGGGAGTCTTGCCGCGCGACGCGGGCGCAGCAGGCGTCGCAGCGGGCGCGCTGGCCGGTGCGGCGGACGTAGCCTCCGCGCCTTGCAATTGGCGCAGGCTGGCGGCGGCACGCGTATCTGCGGGGTTGCGGCGGACGGCTTCGCCATAGGCCTGCTGGGCCAGCCGGCGATAGACGTCGCCCAGGTTGCTCGACGCGATGGCGTAGTCTGGCTTGGCCTGCAACGCCAACAGCAGTTCGGCCTCGGCGCGCTTCAGATCTCCGCGCTTGGCGTAGAGCAGGGCAAGATTGTTATGCGGTTCTGGCAGTTCGGGGAAATCCTGTGCCATTTCGGAGAATGCCTGCACGGCTTCATCGTCGCGGTTCAGCTTGGCCAGGGCCCATGCGCGCTGGAACCGGGCCTGAACGTTGCGCGGATTCTCGGCCAGTACCTTGTCGAAACCCTTGATGGCGTCTTCGTAGCGCTTGTCGTTGACGGCTTTCTGGGCGGGCGCCATGCCGGGATCTGCCGATGCCAGCCCGCTAGGCGGCGCGGCGGGGGCCTCCAGCGACACCGGCCCGTTTTGCGCGACGGCCGGCATGGCCGTCAGCGTGGCAGCCATCGCCAGGGCGCCGGTCAGCGCGGAGAGGGAGGCGCCACGGCGGGCAGCGGCAAAGTGCAGGATGGGCAGAGGCAGGCGCATGTAGAGGCAGATCGTGGCGGTTCGTTATACTCCGCGGCATTCTAGCAAAGCGGCGCGGCGTGCAGCACGCGCCGCTGGGTTGCCGGTCCGCAGCGCGGCCCGCGCCCCGGCCGGACCCGAAAGCTTCCGGTAAGATATGGGGCCTGCGCGCCATGGCGCACGTGTTCGTCGCGCCGTCACCTACCGCTGTCACCTACTCCTATCCGCTTCATGCAGCAATTGAACATCTACAACACGCTCGCGCGTGAAAAGCAGCCTCTCGTGCCTATCGAACCCGGCAAGGTCCGCATGTACGTGTGCGGCATGACCGTGTACGACTACTGCCACGTGGGCCACGCGCGCGTGATGGTGGTGTTCGACATGGTGCACCGCTGGCTGCGCGCCGCCGGGTACGAGGTGACGTACGTGCAGAACATCACCGATATCGACGACAAGATCATCCGCCGCGCCGCCGAGAACGGCGAGACCATCGGGCAGTTGACCACCCGTTTCATCCAGTACATGCATGAAGATGCGGCTGCGCTGGGCATTATCCGTCCGGATTACGAGCCCCGCGCCACGGAGTACGTGCCGCAGATGCTCAACATCATCGAGAAGCTGGAGGCCAAGGGTCTGGCGTACCACGCCGCCGACGGCGACGTGAATTACTCGGTGCGCAAGTTCCCGGGCTACGGCAAGTTGTCTGGCAAGTCGCTGGAAGACCTGCGCGCTGGCGAGCGCGTGAGCGCCAACGACGCCAAGCAGGATCCGCTCGATTTCGTGTTGTGGAAGTCCGCCAAGGCAAGCGAGCCGCCCGAAAGCAAGTGGGACTCCAAGTGGGGTAGCGGGCGTCCGGGCTGGCATATCGAGTGCTCGGCCATGAGCTGCACGCTGCTGGGCGAGCACTTCGACATCCACGGCGGTGGCGCGGACCTGCAGTTCCCGCACCACGAGAACGAGATTGCGCAGTCCGAGGGGGCCAGCGGCAAGCCGTTCGTCAATATGTGGATGCACAACGGCTTTGTGCGCGTGAACGACGAGAAGATGTCGAAGTCACTCGGCAATTTCTTCACGATCCGCGATGTGCTGAAGGAATACGATGCCGAAGTCGTGCGCTTCTTCATCCTGCGCGCGCACTATCGCAGCCCGCTGAACTACAGCGATGCGCACCTGGACGACGCCCGCCATGCCCTGACGCGCCTCTACACGGCACTCAAGGAATCGCAGCCCGGCGGCTGCGCCGTGGATTGGGAAGAAGCCCATGCGAAGCGCTTTGCCGATGCGATGAACGACGATTTCAACACGCCGATCGCCGTGTCCGTGCTGTTCGACCTGGCCAGCGAGGTCAATCGCACCAGTGGCGCCCACTCGGCCATGGCCGCGCGCCAGCTCAAGGCGTTGGCGGGCACGCTGGGCCTGCTGGAACGCGATCCGCATACCTTCCTGCAAGGTGGCAGCGTGGCGGGCGCGCTCAGCGGCGAGCAGATCGAAGCGCAGATCGCCGCACGCAAGGCCGCCAAGGCCGGGCGCAATTTCGCCGAAGCAGACCGCATCCGTGCCGAGCTGCTGGAGGCCGGCGTGGTGCTCGAAGACAAGCCGGGCGGCGCCACCGAGTGGAGGCGTGCTTGAACGCTGCCGCGCGCAAGCCAAAGACTGCCGCTACCGGTCCGGCACCTGCCGGAAAGGCCGCGGCCCGGCAGGCGCCGAAAGCGCCGGTCGCGAAGGCTGCCAGGCTGGCTGGCACGCGAGGCAAGCCAGCGCTGCCCGAAGCGGATGCCGTTCCGCTACCGGTCGAGACCGTCATCGACGCCGAGCGTCCCGCCTACTGGGACGAAGCCTGCGCCGACCTGATGAAGCGCGACCGCATCCTGCGCAAGATGATTCCGACGTACGGCCCCGCGCATCTGGTGTCGCGCGGCGATCCGTTCATCACGCTGGCGCGAGCCATCGTCGGCCAGCAGATCTCGGTCAAGGCTGCGCAATCGGTCTGGGACCGGCTCGCGGCGCTGTGTCCGCGTGTCACGCCCGCCCAGTTCCTGAAGGCGGGCACCGAGCAACTGGCTGGCTGCGGCTTGTCCAAGCGCAAGGCCGAGTACATCACCGATCTGGCCCAGCATTTCAAGTCGGGCAGTGTCCATGTCGACGATTGGGCTAGCATGGATGACGAGGCCGTGATCGCCGAGTTGACGCAGATCCGTGGCATTGGTCGCTGGACGGCGGAAATGTTCCTGATGTTCAACCTGACGCGTCCCAACGTGCTACCGCTCGACGACGTAGGATTGATCAACGCGATCTCGGCCAATTATTTCAGTGGCGAGCCGGTCACGCGCAGCGAAGCGCGCGAGGTGGCGGCCAACTGGGAGCCCTGGCGAACGGTTGCCACGTGGTACATGTGGCGTAGCCTTGATCCCTTACCCGTGACGTATTAGGCACCGGGTAAGCCCTTATTGTTTGTAGTGACGGCGTTGATTCCTGCTAAAAGCGCATAAGAATCAACATATTGGGTGGCAGTAACCGGCAAATTTTCCGGTAGAATGCGCCCCTTCACAGACAGGTCCGCGCTTTATGAAAACTACCTTCCTGGATTTCGAGCAGCCGATTGCCGAGCTCGAGGCAAAAATCGAAGAACTGCGTTTCGTGCAGGACGATTCGGCTGTCGACATTTCCGAAGAGATTTCGCGGCTGGCTGGCAAGAGCCAGCAACTGACCAAGGATATTTACGCCAACCTGACCCCGTGGCAGGTTGCGCAGATTGCCCGCCACCCCCAGCGTCCTTACACGCTGGACTACGTGCGCGAGATCTTCACCGACTTCCACGAACTCCATGGCGACCGCGCGTTTGCGGATGACCTGTCGATCGTTGGCGGCCTGGCCCGCTTCAACGGCCAGGCTTGCATGGTGATCGGCCACCAGAAGGGTCGTGACACGAAGGAGCGCGCGCTGCGCAACTTCGGCATGTCCAAGCCCGAGGGCTACCGCAAGGCCAAGCGCCTGATGGAACTGGCCGACAAGTTCGGCCTGCCGATCTTCACGTTCGTCGATACGCCGGGCGCATTCCCGGGCATCGACGCCGAAGAACGCGGCCAGTCCGAAGCCATCGGCCATAACCTCTTCGTGATGGCTGGCCTGCGTGTGCCGCTGATCGCGACGATCATTGGCGAAGGCGGCTCGGGCGGTGCGCTGGCGATTGCCGTGGGCGACGTCGTGCAGATGACGCAGTTCGCCACGTACGCCGTGATCTCGCCGGAAGGCTGCGCGTCGATCCTGTGGAAGACTGCCGAGAAGGCACCGGAAGCCGCCGAGGCGCTGGGCCTGACCGCGCACCGCCTGAAGGCGTTGGGCCTGATCGACAAGATCGTGAGCGAGCCGCTGGGCGGCGCGCACCGTGATCCCAAGGGCATGGCCGCCATGCTCAAGCGCTCGCTGGCCGAGTCGCTGCGCCAGTTCCAGGGCATGAGCGTCAAGGAGCTGCAGGCGCGTCGCCACGAACGCCTGATGGCGTATGGCAAGTTCAAGGAAACCGGCGTCCAGGAATGACGTGAGCGTTGAACAATCTTTGACCGCGAAGGTCGCACAGGCTCTCCAGGCCGGTGCGGCCTTTGTTGTTTCTGGCGGTCCCTCGCCAGTGACGGTGGCCGTGGCGCTGTCAGGCGGCCGCGATTCCGTGGCGCTGCTCCACGCCACACGCGCCGCACTGGCCGAGTCGTTCCCACTCGTGCGTCTCGTCGCACTGCATGTCCATCACGGACTGCAGGTGCAGGCCGATGCTTGGAGCGCGTTCTGCGAGCAACGCTGCGCTGGCTGGCAGGTGCCGCTTCTGACCGCACGCGTTGTGGTGGAAGCGAAAGCGGGTGAGGGCATCGAGGCTGCCGCGCGCCGTGCCCGCTACGCGGCGCTGGGACGCATGTGCCGCGAGCAGGGCGCCACGCTGCTGCTCTTCGCCCATCATCGCGACGATCAGGTGGAAACGGTGCTGCTGCGCCTGTTCCGTGGAACCGGCGTGGCGGGTATGGCCGGCATGCCCATGCGCCGACCGCTCGATGCCCGGGGCGACGTGCAGTTGCTGCGTCCCTGGCTCGATGTGCCGCGCATGGATATCGAGGCGTATTGCGCGGCCCAGTCGTTATCGTGGATCGATGACCCCTCCAACACCGATACACGCTTCGCGCGCAATGCGCTGCGTGCCCAGCTTCCTCAACTCCGTCAGGCATTTCCCGGTCTCGATGGGAACGTGATGCAGGCCGCTGCGCATTTCGGGCAGGCTGCTGCCATGCTCGATGCACAGGCAGCCAGCACGCTCGCGCACCTCGTCAAGTCCGGTCGCGACGCCGACACCCTTTCCGAACTCGAACTGTCTGGCCTGCGCGCCTTGCCATCGGAACATGCCGATGCAGTGCTGCGCCACTGGCTGCGTGACCTCGGCGCGCAGCCGCCCACTACCGCACGTCTGGCCGCGATGCGGGCCCAGTTGATCCAGCATGGCGGCGGCGAGCCGGCCATCGCGCACGACGGCCTCGTCCTGCGCCGCTTTCGCGATCGGGTGCTGGCCTGCCGTGCCGTGCCGGCCGAGACGCCCGCGCCGTTCCTGTTCGATTGGCGAGGCGAGTCTCGCATCGTGGTGCCAGCGTGGCGTGGCGAACTCCATATCACGCGCGATGACGATTTTGGTGTGCCGCAGGCGGTGATGGAGCAGCCGCTGCGCCTTGCCGCCAGGGCGGGCGGCGAGCGCATCGTGCTGCGGCCCGGCGGCCCGGCCCGCGCGCTCAAGCAGGCTTACCAGGAGGCGGGAGTCCCTGCCTGGCGTCGGACGTTTCTGCCCCTGCTTTGGAGCGGAACGGCTGCCGACGCAGTGCTCGTGATGGTCGCCGGCCTTGGTATGCAGCGGCGCTGGCCGGCAGACGCAGCACGCGCGCCACGCTGGCGAGTGGAGTGGAAAGAACTGCCGTCCTTGCGCGCCGGACACGCCTTGTGAATCCTTCTTGTGAAAATTATTCACAAGAAAATTTGCAAATACGGGGCTTTTTCAGGGCTGTTTCCGGCCTCCGTGCCTTTACTGGCAAGCCCGGATCGTATATCTTCGACGGTTTGCACAACCGCTGGCGTCGATAGAAGATGGCTCTCATCGTTCACAAATACGGCGGCACTTCGATGGGTTCCACGGAACGCATCAAGAATGTCGCCAAGCGCGTAGCCAAGTGGCACCGCGCCGGTCACCGCGTAGTCGTGGTGCCTTCGGCCATGTCGGGCGAGACCAATCGCCTGCTTGGGCTCGCCAAGGAAATTTCCGCGCAGCCGGACCCGCGCGAGCTGGACATGCTGGCCTCCACGGGCGAGCAGGCCAGCGTGGCACTGCTTGCCATCGCCATGCACGGCGAAGGCATCGATGCGGTCAGCTACACGGGGTGGCAGGTGCCGGTGAAGACCGACTCGGCCTACACCAAGGCCCGCATCGAATCGATCGATGACGAGCGCATCCTCGGTGACCTGGAGCAAGGCAAGGTGGTGGTCATCACCGGCTTCCAGGGTATCGACGACGACGGCAATATCACCACGCTGGGCCGTGGCGGTTCGGACACCTCGGCTGTGGCCATTGCCGCTGCCATCGAGGCTGACGAGTGCCTGATCTATACCGACGTGGATGGCGTGTACACGACCGATCCGCGCGTGGTCGAGGACGCCCGCCGACTGGACAAGATCACCTTCGAGGAAATGCTGGAAATGGCCAGCCTGGGCTCCAAGGTGCTGCAGATCCGCTCGGTGGAGTTCGCCGGCAAGTACCGCGTGAAGACGCGCGTGCTGTCGTCGCTGACCGACCCCCTGTTGCCGCTCGAGCAGGAAATGCACTCGGGCACGCTGATTACTTTTGAGGAAGATTCTGAAATGGAAGCAGCCGTCATCTCCGGCATCGCCTTTGCCCGCGACGAGGCCAAGATCACCGTGCTGGGCGTGCCTGACAAGCCGGGCATCGCCTACCAGATCCTGGGCCCGATCGCCGACGCCAATATCGACGTCGACATGATCATCCAGAACCAGTCCGTGGACGGCAAGACCGACTTCACGTTCACGGTGCCGCGCGGCGACTATCAACGCGCGCTGACGATCCTGAACGACAGCGTGAAGGCCCATATCGGCGCGGCCAATATCTCGGGCGACCCGAAGGTGTCGAAGGTCTCGGTGGTGGGCGTTGGCATGCGCTCGCACGTTGGCATCGCCAGCAAGATGTTCCGCACGCTGTCGGAAGAGGGCATCAACATCCAGATGATCTCCACGTCGGAAATCAAGATCTCGGTGCTGATCGACGAGAAGTACATGGAGCTCGCCGTGCGCGCGCTGCACAAGGTGTTCGAACTCGATCAGGCGTGATCCGGTTCTGAAGTTTTCTGGCGTGGCGGGACCTCGCGGTTTATGGTCCTGGAATGCGATGACGAATGCGGTGATTTTTGTCACGAGTCATCGAAAATTCATTGACCACTCGCACCTGCCTCGCTAGAATACGCGCTTCGTTGTGTGGCCTCCCTCGCACAACGCAGGTTTGGGAGACGTGGCCGAGAGGTCGAAGGCACTCCCCTGCTAAGGGAGCATCTGGGCTAAAACCCGGATCGAGGGTTCGAATCCCTCCGTCTCCGCCAGAAGACAGCCCGGCCCCTGCGGGGGCCGGGTTCTGGTTTCACAAGGGGCTCTTACGCTCTCACCACCGTACCACGCAACGTACCAGACGGCGTACCATGCATGGAGAGGTGGATCCCATGAAATCCCGTCGAACTCCCACATATCTTCACACTCGCCCGGACAGCCAATTCCCAGCGTTCCGCTATACGGTGCGCAGGGAAATGCTGCCGTTCTGGAGCGGCCCCAAGGTTATTTGCGTGAGCCTGCGCACCGCCGATCCCGTGCGCTGTCGTCAGTTGGTGGCCGACTATGTTAGCTATTACGATGCGTATTTCCAACGGCTGCGCGACGTTCACCTGCGCCCATGGTGTCAATTGGATGCCGGCAATGCGGGCAAGCTTAGCGCTGAGGTGAGTGGCACACTCGAGCAGGCGTTGCTGGACAGTGAAGCCCATGCGCGGCGGCAGGGATCTGCGCAGGGTGCCCTAGAGGGGCCATTGTTGGCCCGCAACGCGCAGCAGGAAGGGCTGCTGCCGCCGGATGCGCTGAGCGCGCACCAACTCTGCATGGATCGCGTGGTGGCCGATCTGGGGCGCCAGGCCGCGCAACATGACTACAGTGCGGCAGATCCGTTTCTCGACGCCCTGCTGCCGCACTTGCATATCAAAGTCGATCGCGAGCAGATCGAGTATCAGAGCCTTCGTCTGAGCGCTATGCAGGCCTTGCTGCAGGCGCATCGCAAGATCCAGCTCCGCAATACCGAAAGGTTGATGCCGGGCGCCAGCGTTGCGCCGACCATGGCGTCGCTGCCCTTGCCAATGACCGTTCAGCCGCCATCGTTCAACGTCGAGCCCGTCGCGAATGCCCGGCTTACGACGGAAAAGACCGGGCTGACCGTTGGCGACATCACGAATGATTGGATACGCGAGCGGGGGCGAAATCCGCGCACAGTGCTGGCCATGCGTGCCGCGGTAGCGGAGTTCGCGACCTTTGCCCAGATTACGCATGCCAGCGAACTGGCCAAGGCCAAGGCGGTCGCGTTCAAGATTTACCTGCTGGAGCATGGCTCGGCCCAAACGGCGCAGAAAAAGTTCGGTTTGCTTGCCGCCAACTTCAAGCTTGCAGTCGCCAATGGCCGGATCGAACATTCACCCTTTGATGGGGTTTCGGTATCGCTGCCAAGGAATCAACCCAAGCCCCGCGTCTCCTTCGATGCCGATGATGTTCAGCGTATTTTCAGTCATCAGATCTTTACTTCCCGCGCTGCCGTCTACTGCGGCAGCGCGGGAGGTGTCGCCGCCTTCTGGCTGCCGTTGATCGCTTGTTTTTCTGGCGCGCGATTGGAGGAAATCGGTCAACTCAAGCAACGCGATTTTAAGAAAGGCCTGGGCGTTCGGCGCCTCGACTATTTCGTGATCAACAACGCGGAGGGAAATGCCACTAAGACTGTCACTTCGAACCGCGATGTGCCCCTGCATCCCGTGCTGATTCGCTTGGGTCTGCTCGACTATGTGGCATCGCTGCCCGGTCCCGATGCCCCACTGTTTCCCGATCTGATGCGGAACAAGTATGGAAGCTTGACCGCAAATTTTTCTAAGTGGTTCGGTGAGTTTTTGCGTAAAGACGTGGGCATTACAGACAAGCGCAAAACCTTCCATTCGTTTCGTCACGGTTTTGCGACCAACTGGAGGGCGGGTGAACTGCCTGAGCACATCCGCTTTGTAATCGATGGACATGCAATGGGATCGGTCGGTGCGACATATGGCGAGACGCACTTGTCGTTAATGTCAAATTGCATGAACAAGCTGGTGATTGAGGGCTTCCCGCTTTAGCGGAGCTTCGGGTTGCGATTGAAGTCGCATTTCCGTGGGGGCGCGCACATGAAGGCATCGCCCAGTTATCAGTCTCGCACTGCGCCGGCGATGCGTGCGCACCCCGCCGGAACTGGCGCGTTCATTCCGACGTGGGGGAGGCGGGCGTGTCTTTCGCCGCCCGAAGCCTCTCTGCCAGCCAGATCAACAGGGAGAGCCGCACGCTCAGCGCTGCCGCGATGCGTTCCATGGTGCGCAGGGTGGGCGCACCATCGCCGCGTTCGACGCGACTGACCGCGGCCGTTTGCAGGCCCGCGTGATTGGCCAGATCGCGTTGATTCCATCCCATGGCCTTGCGCCGGATCCGCACAGCCTTTCCGAAAGCCTGCTCGATCGTCATGATCTGGCTCGCCATGGCAGATGGACGCCTATAGACCGGATGCCATGAGAAGGGTGGAGGGGGCGATATCCAGGGCGGCAGCAATCCGGATGAGATTGAGGATGGAAAGATTGCGCTCGCCGCGTTCGATCCGGCCCATATGGCTGCGGTCGATGCCGGTCGCATGGGCAAGAGCCTCCTGAGACACACCAGACGCCCGCCGGCGCGCGCGAACGGCCGCGCCAATGGCGGCCAAGTGTCCCGCATCGTCTTGTTTGACCGATACCCTTTGCATCCCGTGATGGTCACGGTATGATGGCCAATTGACCACGGCATTTACGACCCATTTGTCGTAGCCCTGGTCCTCTCGTTTTAAAGCATATGTTTCTTATTCAGGACGAAAATCGATTACCGCTGCAGTCGGAGATCGCCGGCGGTGCAGGTGTGTGGGCAGTGATGGAACAGTGGATGCCCGGCGACTTGCTGGTGCTTCGCGTAGCGGAGAAGGGCTCTCGTGCGGTACCACGCGTCGTCTGGATGGGGCTCACCCGGGGTGCAGTATCACTTGATCAGTTTCTTGGTGGCCCGAGCGTGTTGCGTGGGGCTGCCGTGGTGAGCACGAGTAGTGTGCAACGCGTTGACGACTGGCATCTGGATCCATTGCGTGAGATCCGAATCGGAGCGAGCGAATATAGCGAGAGCCACCAGCGCCTGCTCATCGTGACGCAGTTCACCACAACCGCCGGTCGCAAGTTCTCAGTACCCCACGGTGTCGCCACACGCTATCAGCGGGGCCGGCGTGTCTGGCATGCTCCCGCGGAAACAGGTATGCGATGACTGATACGCGCTTTCACGACGCGATGAATTGGTCGTGTTTGCCTAATCGCAGCAACGGTTGGGGCAACCGCTACTTCATTGACACGGAATTCAGCGACTTCCAGACGCCTGAGGTTCTGAGTATCGCAATTGTTGGAGAGAACGGATTCGAGTTCTATGGCGAGCGTACGGACTATAGCGAAACGTGGTGTAGCGATTTCGTCCGAGCGGTAGTGATACCGCAATTCGGCCGATTCGAGAGGAGAGCGATGATTCTGGAGCGGCTTAGTGAGGAGTTGCGTGACTGGTTCACAGACATTCCTGCTGCATCCAAACCTGTCCTCTGCTACGACGATGTATTGGACATCGACATGCTGCGCGTCCTGCTGAACGGGCCGCTGCCAGGCGCTTGGGCCTTCACGAACATTAGTGGTCAGCTCGACTCCGCACGACGGGCGGCATACTTTCTACGCCATGGCGGCGAGCACCACGCGCTGCACGATGCACGAGCCAACGCATACGCTTACGGCTTCTAGCTAAACACTCGGCCGCGTATTGCGGATGCCGTAACGCTGGAGGGCGCTACGTACTTCCCGCTGGCCGGGGGTCCGCCTGCGAGGCGGGAATGTGCGCCGAAAACCGAAAGCTCCGCCGATTCGTAGGCTAGTTCCGATGTGTAGCCAGAAAGCTCTTACGGCAACAGCGTCGCAGATCCAACAGACGCGTAGCGGTCCACATAACGCTTAAACAACGCAATGCTTAACCGTGGTAATCCATTTCCGCCAAAATGTTATAAATATCATGTTAAATAAACTGACTTCCAAGCCGACGCCTGAGACGCTGGAGGCGGCCTATGGTTGCGGCCTGCTGCGCAGGGACGAACTGCAACACGGTGTCTATTACCGCGGGCGCTGTCGAAACGCCTCAATTGCGCGTTGGCACGCTGGCATTCAACGGTTTGTACACTGGCGCACGAAATTCGGTGAACGCTATCTTGAAACGATCCGCCATCCGGCGGACGAGCCTGAATTCGACGCGTTCATTGTGCGGGGAGTCGTCGAAGATGTGGGAGAGGCCGCGATTCCCGATGATATCTTCAACGAAAGTGCCTCGTGGCGGGGACGCTGAAGCAAAGCACCTCGGCTGGGCCTGGGGCAGGAGATCATGGTTTGTGGAGAGCCTCAGTGACTGGTCATCGTGGCTCGGGTGATGCAATGGGTGCCGTCACATGAGCGGGCGCGCACTCCGTCTCTTGGCGTTTGAGAGTGGTGCCGCCTTTCCGGGAGTTATTTCTCCTGCCCGGAGGAACTGCTTGAGTAACGCAGATTGCGCAAGGCCGTTGCGATATCAGCCTCTTTATCACAACGCCGGCGTTGACCGTCTTTTGACAGAAATGGATCTTATACATCTGTTGGTGACGAGCAAAGAGCGCACGCGTGGGGCGATACCTGCCACGATGACTGGCTGAATACTGGGCAAACATGCTGAGGGGACGCCATGCATATCTTTTCGCTCAGCGAACTGCAGGAATGCTTGCGTGACCTTATTCGAGAAGCTGGGGAGGGGCGGCTTGCGCTCGTTACACGCGACGGACACCCGCTATTCGTCAGCGTGCCATTTACCGAAGAACTGCTTCAGATAGGCGTCCACGCTGCTCTGGCAGTCAGCTTGTTCAAAACCGGCGAGGTAACCTCCGTACGTGCCGCGAAGCTGGCACAGACGAGTCTATCGCAATTCCTGGAACAACTGAGTGCTCTGGGCATCGCTGTAGTTGACTACGATCCGGATGAATTGGCGCAGGAACTCGCCGCATTCAATGGTGCACAATGAACCGGATCGGCTGTTGTTGCTTCGGCCCTACGATCTTGCCTGTGGCTGACGTCTCAGCTCGCAAACACTAAGTCCCTCACTTGCCGACGGAGCGCCGGCCTGGCTTCGGCGTATGCCGCGGTCCTGCTCGCGGTTCCCGAGGAGTTTCCAAGTAAAAACTGCGTTTGCCCGTTTTACTTGGAAACAACGTCGGCGCGCCAAGTTCGGCACTAGTCGGGTATGTCGCGGCAGGCGCCCAGCGGCCGTCGCAGAACGACTGTGGATTCAACCGGTCGATGCAACACACTAGACTGCTGCATGAACAGTAGACCATGGCACGTCACGAAATTGTAGAGATCGAACTTGGTGACATTGAGTCCGTCGCGCAGTTGCACACGAGGTTGATGACGCAGTTGGAGTTTCCTGATTGGTACGGAAAGAACTGGGACGCGTTTTGGGATGCCATCACTGCGCTTGTCGAAATGCCCCTTGTTCTCCGGCTAAAGAACTGGATGGAATTCGAGCGACGTTTTCCGAGCGACGCGGAGCTGATGGTCAATTGCCTGGCAAATGCTGCTCGTCAGTATCCGTGCTTCGCATCGCGGATTGAGTGCTTTTGAAAGGACTGGCCCATAGTCAGCAAGTGCGGAGAATCCGGATCCGTTAGCTGACTCTCCTCGGACAACCCGAAGGTCCGTTCCTAGTTGCGGATTCAACCGGTCGATGCAACACCTAGAATCTGTGTGAGCAGCGGAGGTGTTGCATCGACCGGTTGAATCCGCAGCCGGTTTTGGACCTCTGCCGATTCAGGTGAAGGCTTTCCAGCGCCAAGGGCAACTACCGACATCATGCGACGGAGGTAGCTCTAGTCAACATCCTGCCGAGTTGTAAGGAAACGGGGGTCTTCCGCTGAGCGCCCCTTTAGGAATCGATCTAGCTCCCTTCGTGCGCCATCAGCATCGCCTATCCTCGCGAGCACGAACGCGAGCGCAATCGTATGCTGGGCGTAGTTGTAGAAGCCCAGACCTCCATTCGACAGATAGCTTCGCAACCATTCAAAGGCCCCGACGACATCCTCCTCCGAGTTGACTCGTCGCCAAAATTCGTCTGCCCGTGCGATTGCGGCTTCCACGACCGTTGGCGATTTCTCTGCAACGAACAGAATCAGCCTGAAGCGGTCAGCCATTCCGCCACATCGAAAGTCGGCTTTTGGACCGGACTCGGCCTACCGGCTGGCCGCCCGCCAGGGCCAACCGGCTCTGACCGACCCATTGCCGTCACTCACTCTCTGCAGTGCTACCGGCAGCTTGCGGTTCGGAAACGGCCATTGGTGGTCGCCGCCGCCGCCGAGGAAGGCTCATAGTGGGTTGCGTCGCGGACTGTCGTCAGTGCAGAGGTCTAATGCGCCTGAATGCGGCCAGGATCGCTAGGTCGATCACTCCGAACTCCCGCCCGTTGCCAAGCAGGACAGTGTTCTACACGTGGGTCAACATTCGATGCAAATTACCGGGTCTGGTGGGTCAGTTCTCAGTGCAACTCAACAACCCGGACCCCACATCTTGCTTTGTTGTCCGGCTAAATGAAGTACGGCCGCGATAATTTCTTTGGGAGAGCAAGGCTTTTCAAAGATTTCGAAGCGCTTTTGCGAGCTCAAGCCCTGTCATGATCGGCATCATGAAGTCTGTGACAATGACATCCGGCCGGATGCGCCAGTCATTCCGGATGTCCCCAAACAATCCACTGCTTGTGAATCTGTTGCCGAGTCGATAGGGTGCTATGCAGATCACGTCCGTCATTCGTGTGTCCGCGATAGTGCCGGCCACGCTCGCCCCACACCATCCAGACAAGTACCTGGCCGCTTTCCTCGAGGTACTTGCGCATCAGATCCGCGCGTAGATAGCTGACGTGGCCGCTAAGGGTGGTACTGTCTTCGCCAATTTCTCGAAACAGAGATGCCACGCCATTGACGTCATGCATGTCCCAAGAGCCAGGCCAGCAATGCAAATTGGCAGCTTGGCAAAGGTTGGGACTCGGCAACACTGCGCCGCTCGCATTGTTCAGTTCGCTGTGATAGCTTTCCCAGGCGTATTCATGAACTGGCAACTGGATGCTGACAACCAGACCGCGATCGTCGGGATGGGATAGTTCGACACGGTCGAAAGCGACTGTTCCGATTCCGTGCGCAGAGGTGAGACTCTGCGGAGAGCCTCCGAACGGCATCTCGCCTGCATAAGTATAGTAATGCTGCGTGACCTCTGGAATCGCCCGGTTCCCGGGATACTCCATGGCTTCAAAGAACTGCGACACCTTGTCGACGTCTTCGTGCTTCACGAGAAGTGCCCGGATGAACGTGAAGACGTTCCGATAGTCATGCTTTGCAGTTTCGTCGATGAAGCCGTCAATCATTACCCACTCCCCGGCGAGTCCCGGAAATTCGGTAAGCTGAAGTAGCGCCGCGTAGTCCGGTGTCGGCCCATGCTGTATCCATGCCACCATCTCGTCGGGGCTGGCGTCGAAGAGTTTTGGTAATGTCGGCTCCCACGACATGATAGGGCCCGGAAAGGATGGGTCGAGGTCTGCATCCGACGGGCGCTCGGCGCTGCCCCAAACATCAAGACGACCCTGGTCCTGGCGCCAACCCCACATCTCGAAATAGGCGATCCAGCCATATTTTTTCCCGTAGCGGTCGACCTTCCGTTTCTCGTTCCTTGCTGCGCGATAACCTCTATTTCTTGACCTCTCGGCGTCCTGGTACGCACTCGGCTCATAGCCGAGTTGGAGCATCCGCTCAACGATGGCGCGGCGGACATCCCTGTAGTCGACGTTTTTGTAGTCGTAGTTGTGTCGGTTGGGCACCAGCCTGCCCATTGTGTAGTTTCCGAAGTCCATGCTGATTGCCGCGTCGTCAGCTTCTTTAACTTGCGCGTCCGTGAAAGTGCTCGGGCCGACGAAGGGGTTCGGAAGCTGGGCAAACGGTGCAGTCAGATGTTGTGCTTCAGTGTCCGATATGCAAGCTGGCGCAAGACGTCGCGCCAGTGCAATGATTCCAAGACAATACTGCCGCGTCAGCGCGTGGCGCGTCGGCGATGGTGCGGCCGGAAGGAACATCCTGTCCAGGAGCGCTCGAGCGACGCCCGGCAATGCTTCGGCAATGGGCGATGACGGGAGCCCCCATGCGCTGAGAGCAATCCCATATCCGACCGCGCACATCCGCTCCGGTACATAGGGGTCCGGCGCAGTCAGGGACTCGACCATCAGGTCAAAGAATTCCGAGGGCCTTCTGAATGCGAGTGCACGCAGCGCACGTGTGGCGACGTCCCGTAGGTATCGGTGCGTCGTTGTTAATGTCCACATCACCCAGCGGGCCCGCACAATCTCGCGTACGTCAATGTTGTCCCGCTCCCATCGCACCCGCAGCGCCTCGAGGTCTTTCTCGATCTGTTCATCGTTTGTAACGATCCACTCCGACCACGACAAGTCTCTGTGGGATGTCCGCATCCTGCGAAGCAAATCGTCAAGAAAATGCGCGTCAAGCGGATGCGCGATGGCAGCCCGCGTTGATCGGAGCCGTCGAAACAGCGCCGTCGCAAACTTACGATTTACGCTCGCCTGCTTGGCCAGCTCTTGTACTGTTTCGCGATTGATGTGCGCGGGGTCAGCATTTGCGCTCCAATAGAGCGCTATCATAACCAACGGCTGGGGTGCAACTTGCCAGAGCTGTCGTCGCCGTGCCCTTGATGGAAACAGGTCAACCAGCGCGGCAAGTGTGTCGGATGCCAGCGTATGCCGATGTTCCTTGTTACCGGGATTCAGTCTGGCCGAGTTGGTAGGCTCGTTTAGCCATTCTTCGACGCGTTCAGACTGGAGAAGGTGCTCCGCAATCAGTTGGCCCGCCATGAAATCGTAGACCACGGCAATACGCTGACGTGAATCCTGAGATTCTACGCGCATAAGGATGCCTTCTGACTCGAGACTTCGAACCAAGCTCGCGTCCCACTCACCTCGGTCCCTCAATCCGGTGCGTAGTGCGCGAAAATCAATGTTGCGCCCATTTCCGTTCCATAGCAGTTCGCCGATCATCACAAGGGCTTCGCGAACATCTTCCCGGAAAATGCGCCTTGAGCTCGGCGAGGCGGCGGCTATGCGAATTGCTACCGCGTCAAAGTATCGGCTAAAAAGCGTGGTTAGTGAATTGGGAAGCGCCTCTACGCCGACGGTGTGCAGCCGCGCAGGATTGGCGACTTCGCAGAACATCCGGAGGGTCAGCGGATGATCCAGCTGTTCGAAAGGCAAGTCTGCATCTGTTGCATCGATCTTGTAGTGCTTGAAATAGTCTTCTCGTGCGGCGGGGTTATTCGCGAATCCCGTAAGCTCGACGCGTTCGATGTCCTCCGGCAGACATTCCTCGGCAAACTCCGTACGAAGGGTGACCACCAGCAGCACATAGGGGAAGCGATGCAGCAAGAGCTGTGCTGAGGCGAGCAAACCATTCCAGTCTCTCGGATCCTCGCTCTCGTTCAAGCCGTCAAACACAATTGGGATACGACGCCCCGCGCGCTGGCCTGCGCCGTCGACTGCTTCCAATAGCTGCTCGAAGGTCGGTACAGCATGTCCGGAGATCTTGAAGCGCTGGGCAAGCTGGTCAAGTGTCTGCCCTGCGTGAAGCGCGTTGCCGAGTATGAGCACGCCCCCGGGGGACCTATCCTCTGCCATCGTCAGTTTGATCGCGAGCTCCGACTTACCGTAACCGGCAGCGGCCAGGACAGCAACACTTTGCGCTGCGATAGATTCTTGCAACCGGGAAACCTGCTGCCTGGCCCAATGCAGGTCGGCGAGAACGTTGGCGCCCGTGAGCGAAGCCGGTGATCGCGCACTGCGCAATCTTGCCAGCGTTCTGCGATGGATGGCAGGCCATGAGATACCGGAGGCGACGAGTTGCCGGATTGCGGGAAGATCGCCGATGGCCAGCGCACCATACAGGTCTTCGAGCGCACCGGCGGTCGATCGCGCATCGTCAACCAACTTGGAGGCCTGCTCACGCAGCACGGTTGGAAGAGCTGGAAGCACACCGTCTATGTTGCTTGCGCCCGACCTGAGGTCTTGGGCGAGGGTTGCGAGGATATTCCAAGCGTCTTGGGCGCCGAGGTAGCGCCGCAGCATCGTTTCAACGGAAGCAACTTGATGTACCTCCGGCTGGAACTTGCGTTTCACTGGCGCAACTGCAAGCGCATGCTGTTGGGCCAGGCCGTCCGGCGTCAAGATAAGCTCGCCGAAATATGCCTCCTTGAGTATTGCCGCCGGACCAACAAGAAGCTCTGCAATATCGTCCGCTGTGGCGAGAGCCAACTTGAAGTTCGGGTAGTCTGGCTGCAACCCATAGAACCACTCCTGGTCGCCCCTCGTCAACTTGTGGCGTGTCCACAGGATCCAGTCGGTCAGGTTCGGCAGAGTCTCTTTGCTCTTTTCCAGACCTTCAACGATCTTGGCGCGCCGGGTACTACCAATCGCCTTGCCGCTATCAAGGGTGTACCATTTACATTGCCACCCGAACCAGCGCCCTGGCTGGCCCAGTGAGCAGGCGCTATGCAGTTTGAGGTGAAACTCAACACCCGCTTGGTTTGCCAGTTCCTTGAAATCACCATACTGCCCGTAATGCCGGCGAATCAGCCCACGAGCCAGTTTCTCGAAGTTCGTCTCTGCGGCACCCGGAAGCTGGCCAAACACATCCCAATTCACTGCAACCATCTAGACCCTCTTGGCTTGTGGTGTCTGACTTATTCGTCAGTACTGTGGTGATGCGCGGAAAACACCTCGACCCGACCTCCGGCGTCGACGAACAGCTTAATAAATGCCGACACGTCGGCTTCGTCGGTCCTGATTGTGATCACCGCGTCAATTCGCTCCAGGCTGTGATCTGAAACGAACTGTTCGATTTCCCCGGGGCTAAGTGAGTGGACCTCCAGCCCTATGAGCACTTGCCGCATCTCAGCGGAAAATCGCTGATCTTCGGGTTCGGCAAGGGACAGCATGGATGCCTCGTCTTTCTGTGCTTGATCGGTGAGCTTCTTTATCAGGTCCTCGACGTGCTCCGCGTCCCGCGCATGCTTGAAACGACCGATCAGAACCAGGTTCATGGAGTGTTCCGAGCCGTAGCTCGTCCAGATTTTCAATTTGCATCTCCTGTCACCGCGCGGAGGCGGTCGATGGCAGCAATGGCGCCGGCCTTGTCGATGGCGACTCCTTCCAAGGCATACGAACTCGGCCTGACGTGTCCGGATGCGTCGATGTGTACGTACGACATCAAGCCTTTCTCTTTGGGCAATGGATCGCAAGTCGGCATGCCCTGCGCACCGGCTTCACTGATAGCCAGACTTACGTCCGGCTTGGCGTTGTCCAACCATGATTTAAGCTTACGGGTGACCGCTGCATCAGCGGCGCCGACGCTATGTGTCGCCTGCTGGGGAAGCAGCAGTAGCTCTGATGCGCCGACTTCCATCGCCAATGCGGCCACGGCGTCCAGCTCGTCAATGGTGTTCGCGTTGATGACAACGTTGATGCCGAGTGGTGCCAGTTGGCGTGCGTCATGCAGCCGTGCGACCAGGTCGTGGAACGGTCGGCCTCGCAGGCGCTCGTAGGTACGGCCGACTCCATCTACGCTGATACGAATAAAGTGGACACTACCGCAGAGCTGTTCTAGCAGCCGAGGCACGAGACGGTGGCCGTGAGTCGTGAAGGTGATTGCCAGCTCAGTATCGCGAGCCGCAGAGCGGCAAATTTCGGCAAATGCGGGATGCAAAGTCGGTTCGCCACCGCCGAATCCAACGCCTAAACAACCGGCTGCGTCAAGCTCCGTCAGCCAGCCACCAAGGACATCTGCTTCCAAAGCTGCCCGATGCTTCGGCGCGTAGCAATACGAGCAATGCAGATCGCAAAGATTGGTAAGCGCGATGGAAACTTGTCGCGGCGCTTTGGACCACCGTTCCGGAGGAATTTGAACTTCGTCCAATAGTGCGTTGAAACCGCTTTTCCTATCAAACATATGCAGGCCGTCTGGCCCGTGCCTTGATTTCACGTTATGCCCTTAAATCAGTCTGTCCGAGCTTTTCGCGAAGTTCAACAGGCGCACCGGTGTCCGGGCGCGCGCGGCGCGTGTCATCACCGGAGACAACAACGCTGCGATAGCTTCGCAAGCCTTCTTAACGCATTTCTTGTGCAAATTGTAACGAATGAGGCGGCAATTTTCGCATAAAAGGGGAGTACGTTCGTAGCCGCGGACAAACGCTTTGAGCAAGGGGACCTGATTTACCCAGTTCGTTCATTCGATACGCTCGGGCGGGGCTCGGCGGTCGTCATGCCCGGGCATATCCTGACAGTATGGGATGAGGGCATCTGCTATCGCCTTCGTGGAAGACCAGTAAGCCCTCAGCCAGATGCATTGAAAGTGAGGGGTAAAATGATCTCCTTTCCATGCGCCACGGCCATTATGGAATTAACGTGTCATGCTCCGCGTTATTCCGCAATTTGATCCTGGCGAAATATTTTTCGGGTCGAATATGGCGGAAAAGACAGCCGGCGATTCAACGTACTGCAAGGCGGCCCCCTTCGAACGTGCAAAGCGCTGAAGCCTGCTGTCCAAGCTTTGCTCAAATGTCGTAGGGCTGGCCATTTACAGATGTCGGCACGGGCGTGCGGTTTGTGCGGGTTCGAAAGCTTTACGTGGGGG
>NZ_SCMX01000041.1 GCF_005503625.1 Cupriavidus sp. 2SB
GCCTGGGAATGCCGCCAGGAACCCGAATCGGGGGCCGACACGCACTTCCGCCCCATCTCCGGCGCGGCCCGCACCACCCACTACCTCTACGAACCGGGCAGCTTCGTGCCGCTGGCCCAGGCGGTGCGTCAAGGCTCGATCCGGCTGCACCGGCAACCGGTCTACGAGGGCGGCTACGACATCGACGAAGACCCGCTGTGGACGTACACCATCCCGCCGCAGCCGTTTGATGCGATGGCCTGGTATCAGTGCGACCACCTCGGCACGCCGCAGGAACTGACCGACGAGACAGGCGGAATCGCATGGAGCGTGCAGTACAAGGCGTGGGGCGCGGCGCAGGCGGTAATCTCGGACGCCGCCCGCAAGGCGGGGATCCAGAATCCGTTGCGATTCCAGGGGCAGTACTTCGATCATGAGACCGGGCTGCATTACAACCGGTATCGGTATTACGATCCGGCGAGCGGGCGGTTCATCTCGAAGGATCCTATCGGCTTCGCTGGCGGATTGAATGTCTTCCTGTATGGGCCGAATCCGACTGATTGGATTGACCCGCTGGGGCTGGAGCGCCTCAAGAATGCAATCGAGGGAGCACGAAGGGAAGACGTCTTTAACGCGTCGATGCGAATGAAGCATCCGAACGCAACCATCCAGTGTCAGTGCTATTTGCGAGACGCACAAGGAAAATCAGTGAAAGACCCACGCACAGGAGAACGCAGACGTATCGACACAGCAGTTATTGAAAATGGAAAAGCACTGACATTTGAGGTGACAAGTCCAACGGCTAATAAATTTGATCAATTGGCGAAGGAGAATAGAATTATCGAAAGTGGAGGTAAATATATTTCTGATCGGAAAACTAGAAAATTAATCCCGGTCATTGGTTTATCAAAAGTGGAGAGAATTGAATGACGGATAATGATTATACTGTTTGGAATATAGATTCATTATCGGATGCATATGCCGGCACCCCTGATCTCGCTGGTGCATTGACAGTGGCACTGGAGGCACTATTCACGTTCATGGAAAATGAAGGATTGCTTCTTTGTCGTGTCACCGACGACCGTGGCCGTATTGTCAAGCGACATATCATGGCAAGCGAACTAACAGACGAGGGGGATCAGCTCAGCAACGGCCCAAGAAACGCTGTGCATAGATGGCTTGGCTCCAAAGGAGTAACTAAGTCCCCCCCGGATCTAAAAATTCTAAAAAAGGAGCTGGCCAAAATGCGGGAAAAAAAATAGTCAAGCTAGCGCAATTGCAAAAGAGCGTAGCACTCTGGAGGTCTCTACGGACCCGGCTGCTTCGTGCCCCTGGCCCAGGCAGTGCACCACGGCTCGATCCGGCTCCACCGGCAACCCGTCTACGAGGGCGGCTACAACATCGACGAAGACCCGCTGTGGACGTACACGCTCCCGCCGCAACCGTTCGACGCGATGGCGTGGTACCAGTGCGACCACCTGGGCACGCCGCAGGAACTGACCGACGAGACAGGCGGAATCGCGTGGAGCGTGCAGTACAAGGCGTAGGGCGCGGCGCAGGCGGTAATCTCGGACGCCGCCCGCAAGGCGGGGATCCAGAATCCGTTGCGATTCCAGGGGCAGTACTTTGACCACGAGACGGGGCTGCATTACAACCGGTATCGGTATTACGATCCGGCGAGCGGGCGGTTCATCTCGAAGGATCCTATCGGCTTCGCTGGCGGATTGAATGTCTTCCTGTATGGGCCGAATCCGGTGGGGTGGGTGGACCCGCTGGGGTTGACGAAGAAATGTAAGGGCTGCGTACCACGCTGCAATGATGTTGCCTCGCAGGTGCCAAAAACTGCCGAAGAAATGGCTCAAGAACTTTCCAAGCAGATAAATCAGAACTCTGTTTCATTTTCCACGCCAAAAACACAGGGGCATATCGATTTACAGGGAAGTTCACATTACGACAAAGCCACAAATACGGTAATCCCGACCCCGCATGTTCAAACCAGGGACACTAATGTCGGGCCTAATGGTCAAATAACCACATCAAAGAAAACGGAAGTAACAAGACACGCTTCTAAGCGTGACATCCGTATCGCGAGGGAGCTGGCAAAGCGAAAAGGACTATGCAGATGAAAGATCTGATTGAGATGCTGCAAGAATGGTATAGCTCGGAGTGCAATGGGAGCTGGGAACATTCTTATGGAATAAATATATCTACCCTAGATAACCCCGGTTGGGCCGTTACCATAAACAAAGCTCTTTCCAAAGGGGAGCTTCAAATAAACATTGATCGTGATGAAGGTGATTGGATTCGTGTGATGGCAACAAAATCTAAATTTGAAGGATATGGCGGTCCTAAAAATCTGAGGGAATTGTTGGTATTAGCTTTTGAGTGGTTGGGGGAAAAAGAATAATACTCTGTGGATTGGGGAGCGGCGCAAGAGGTGATCGGTATTACGATCCTACGGCGGGGCGGTTCATTAGCAAGGAGCCGATTGGCTTCGCTGGCGGATTGAATGTCTATCCGAGCACCGGGAAAATCTCTCGAAATGTAGTAATACCCAAGCCAGGGGCGGAATGATGGATTCAAAAAAGCCATTTTCGACGAGTGGGGCATTTGGAAATGCCGCAAAAAAAGCGGGATTCAATGGCGCGGGAAATACTCGCTTTATCGAATATTCAAGCTACTGGGTAATAATAAACCGTCAAAAATCAGCTTATGGAAAGCAATTTTATGTAAATGTTGGGATTTTATTCAAAGAGCTGCTAGAGTATCCATTAAGCGTGGGGAATATTGGAATGGTTTTAAAAATGAAAAGCAGTATTGAGCCTCATGCTAGATGGAGGATTGAGCGATCTCCCGGAATGCCATCGGATATTGTCGAGCGCATAAATCGCAGTATTGAGGGAGAACAAATGAATGAACTTGAACTTGCTCTTTTTGAAACATTCAGCAGTCTGCTCGCGTTCCTGAGCCAGAATCACAATAGGTCGACCATTCGCAAGCTACACAGTGAAGGGCAACTTCCGGCGATTTTGCTGAAGGAAGTTTGATGGAGAGGATGTCTGCATTGCTGGTGCGTCCAAGTAAGTTGGGCTCTTGGGCCTGACCTGTCGTAGTCCGAAATAGTTTTGATGATTTTACAGAGGAATGAATTGAACGACTAAAACGGAAAGTAAGCGCATGGCTAGGATAAAAAAGCAGATAAAGATCCTCCAAATATGAAAATATTAGAGAAGGATCTTTCCAAGATTCGAGAGGGAAAGTAATCAACTGACGCAACCGGCGAGATCGGGTGGAGTGTGCAATACAAGGCGTGGGGGGTGGCGCAAGCGGTGATCTCCGACGCCGCACGCAAGGCCGAATCCAGAATCTGCCGCGGTTCTTCAGGGCCGCACTTCAATTGGTCGAAGAGTTCCTGCTTGTCAGCTATGAACGATTCAACCCTCCAATCCAACTACCATCACAATGACTGAAAATATCATCTGCCAGGGCGACTCAACCGACCACGGAGGTGTTGTCCTCGAAGGCTTCTCCAACACCGACCTGGATGGGCGCAAGATCGCCGGGCGAGGGCATATGGTGTCGTGCCCGAAATGCAGGGGTGTTTTTCCGATTGTCGAAGGGAACCAGCAGTACACCGTCGACGAAACGCCGGTGGCGCTGCATGGGATGAAGACGGCGTGTGGCGCCATATTGATCGCGGGTCGTACATCTGCTGAGGTTGGCAGTTGACGCTCGATGTTTCACTTGAAGCGCACGGTCTGTCACTGAAAGCCCACTGAAAGCAAACAGTCAGGCGCGGTTTTCAGCGGTCGCATAAAATGTCGGCTCTCTCCATCCGACACAAGAGCAGCGATCCCGCTCCCGGGGTCATCTGCCAGTCAGGCCAATCCAATGTCCGCTGCACCCAAGCTCGCCCCCGACACGTCGTCGAACCATGCGCCGGCCAACGTCCCCGTCATGCAGGTCATCTTCGGCCTGATGCTCGCCATTCTTCTCGGCGCGCTGGAGCAGTCGATCGTGGCGGTGGTGCTGCCCGATATCGCGCTGCAACTGAACGGGTTCGAGGACATGGCGTGGGTGATCTCCGCCTATCTGGTGGCGTCCACCGTGGTGACGCCGATCTACGGCAAGCTCTCCGACGTGCTGGGCCGCCGTGCAGTGCTCACGTTCGCCATCGTGCTGTTCCTGCTGGCGTCCGTTGCCTGCGCCATGGCCACGACCATGCCGATGCTGATTGCCGCGCGCATCCTGCAGGGGCTGGGCGGCGGCGGGCTGATTTCGGTTTCGCAGGCGACGATTGGCGACGTGGTGCCGCTGCGCGAGCGCGGACGCTACCAAGGCTACGTTAGTGGCGTGTGGGCCGTGGCCAGCATGGCCGGCCCGGTGCTGGGTGGCTATCTGGCGCACTTCCTGTCGTGGCGCTGGATCTTCTGGATCAACATTCCGTTGGCGCTGCTGGCGCTGGTGGTGGTGCGCCGCGCACTGCGCCATCTGCCGGTGAGCGGGCGCAAGCACCGGATCGACTATCTCGGCGCGTTGCTGTTCGGCGGCGGGCTGTCGGGCGTGCTGGTGTTCCTGACGCGGCTGGGGCAGGGCCATGCGCCGCTGGAGCCGCAGACCATCGGCCTGCTGGCGGCGGGGCTCGTCGGCATGGCGCTGTTCGTCTGGCAGGAGCGCCGCGCGGTGGACCCCGTGATTCCGCTGAACCTGCTGGCCGTGCCCACGGTGGCCATCTGCTGCCTGACGCTGTTCCTCTGTTTCTTCCAGTTGATTGCGATGTCGGTGCTGCTGCCGCTGCGCTTTCAGGTGGTGGGCGGCGCCCATGCCGATACTGCGGCGCTGCGACTCGTGCCGCTGACGCTGGCCATTCCGTTCGGCGCGTATATCTCCGGCCGGCTCATGACGTGGAGCGGGCGCTACAAGCCCATGCAGATGGCCGGTTCGCTGGTGGCGCCCGTGGCCATCGTGGCATTGGCCTTCACGCCACCCGATGCGGTGCTGCTGGCCGCCCTTGTGATGATCGTGCTTGGGCTGTCGATCGGGCTGCAACTCCCTGCGGGCCTGGTGGCCACGCAGAACTCGGTTCCGCATCACCAGATGGGGATCGCCACGGCACTCACGGCCTTCGCCCGTCTGCTGGGCGGCGCGGTGGGCGTGGCTGTGCTGACCACGGTGCTGATCGCGCTGCTGCGCCATAGCGGCGTGGCGGTGTCTGACCTGAAGGGCGGCGAGGATGTACTGATGAGCATGTTCCGCCGCGTGATGGGCGGAGGCGACCAGGCCGATGCGGCAGCGGTGCGTGTGGCGGCGGAACGCGCATTCCGCCTGCTGTTCCTGATGAGTGCAGGGGTCTCGCTGATCGCGCCGTTCTTCGTGGCACGCCTGCGCGAAACCACGCTGCGGGGCAGTGCCGTGCCGGCGCCGGCAGCGGCGGACTGAATCTAGCGCGGCTCGCGCGTCATCATGCGGCAGACCGCCGCCAGGGCCAGCAGATTGGGGTCGCGCTCGCGGCGGCGCAGGAAGCTCAGGCCGATGGTCTGCTTCATGCCGTAATCGGCGGTCAGCGGCACAAAGGCCACGTTGCGGGCCACCACGTCGCGCACGCGGCCCGGCAACAGCGTGTAGCCGATGCCGCCGCCCACGAGGTTCATCAACGAGAAGATGTCGCCCACCTTCATCACCACGTTCGGTGTGAAGTCGGCAATGCGGAACGCCTCGGCAAATCCGCTCGACGTCACGAATCCATCCCCCAGCGACACAAACGGCTCGTCACGGCACTGGCGCAGATCCACGGCATCCATGCGCGCGTAATCCGAATTGGCGGGGGCGGCAAAGAAGATGTCGTCCTCGAACATCGGAATCGATTCGATCTCCGGGCTTGGATCGGGCATGCCCATCAGCGTGGCGTCGATGGTGCCCTGACGCAGCTTGTCGAGCAGGTCCGCGTTGGAGCCGAGCACCAGTTCCGTCTGCAGTTCGGGCCGGCGCATCTTGATGCCGATCACCACCTGCGGCACGGTGCGTACCGTCAGCGAATAGAGCGAGCCGATCTTGAGCTGGTCTGCCGAGTAGCCGGCGGCCTCGCGCGTGATGCGCACGCCGTCGGCCATGGTCTTGAGCACGTCGCGCGCCACATCGGCCAGCACATGGGCCGCTTCGGTGGGCAGCAGGTTGCGTCCCTCGTGGCGGAACAGCGTGCAGCGCAATCCTTCCTCCAGCGAATGCAGGGCCCGGTGGATGCTGACCGTGCTGACCTCGAGCGCCTCGGCGGCCTTGGCCAGGTTGCCGGTTTCCATGAAGGCGAGCAGTGCCTCCAGCTTGCGGAAGGTGATGTCTTCGCTGATGCGTTCGGGCATGGGGGGCGCCTTGGGGAAGGCGGAAATGCGAACAGGCCACGATGATCGCACACCGTGGCCTGTCATGTCATAGCGAGGGGGCTGGCCTCATCGTCTTCATGCCTGCTGCAGGTCTCCTTGCATCGTGTCTTCGGTCGCTCCCTTCGTCTCCTCCACAGCTCCGCTGCGTTGCTGCTTTGCGGCGGCGCGCAGTTCCTCGGTCGTTGTGCCCTGGCCATCCGGCGCCCAGCCCGGGGGCATCGTCAGGTAGCCCATTGCGTGCCACGGCTTGCGGGAGTTGGCCATGTCGCGGAACAGGCTGACCCAGTGTTCGAACTGGTTGACGATCGGGTTGGCGGTAGTGGTCGGGTGAACCAGGCCGTAGCGAACCGGTTCTTCAGCGCGTTCTTCCACATAGGTGCCGAACAGGCGGTCGAAGATGATCAGCACACCGCCGTAGTTGGCGTCGAGGTAATCCAGGTTCGAGGCATGGTGCACACGGTGGGCCGACGGGGTGTTGAACACGTATTCGAACCAGCCAAGCTTCGGAATCCAGTCGTTATGGAGCCAGAACTGATAGAGCAGGTTGGCGGACAGCGTAGCCAGTACAACTTCGGGACGCACACCCAGCAGCACCAGCGGTGCGAAGAAGACGGCGCTGCCGGTGATCTTGCCGGTCCAGCCCAAACGATAGGCAGAGGCCAGGCTCATCTGGTTCGGCGAATGGTGCACGGCATGCGTGGCCCAGAAGAAACGGATGCGGTGCGAGGCGCGGTGATACCAGTAGTAGCAGAACTCTTGTCCGATGAAGAGCAGGAACACCATCAGCGCGCTGTTCAGCGTCACCGTGAACAGGCGGTGTTCCCAGGCCAGATGAAAGACCGGCGTGGCCAGCGACAGCGGCAGCAGCACGGAGAGCTTGCGGCCTGCGAGGTCGGCCAGCGACAGCCAGACTTCCTTCCACGAGTACGGGTTCTCGGTGCCCTGGCGGCGGCGCCAGAGGATGGCGGCTTCGACGAGCGATACGGTGACGATGAACGCTGTCACGGCGGTGGCGATGGTTCCGGTAGTCAACATGATTTTCCTCACGGTGTGTCTGCTTCTGTCTGGGGTGACGCGGTGTTGCTGCGTCGGTGAGGCAAATGTAGTGGGGCGACCGTCGGGCATCCAGTCATCAATTATGTCGTTCCATGTCACCGATTTTTCGTGACATATCCCGACATGATTTGCGGGGCGACAGCCGCCGATCCACGTCCTAGAGTTCAGCCCGTCGACGCGATACGCAGCGTCCCGAAGCAAACCGAACTCGAAGGACATCATCATGGCAAACCGAATCCTGATCGCCGCCGCCGGCTCCCTGCTCCTGCTGGTCAACGCTTCCGCGTTTGCCTGGAGCGGTGGCCACTTCAATGCCTATACCCCGCGAGGCACCTACAGTGGCGGCCACGCCATGTCGTGCGGCGGCGGTAGCTGCGGCCATGCTGGCGGCGTGGTCGGCCCCTACGGCGGACTGGCGACCAACACCGGCACCGTCACCCGCAATGCACCGGGACAGTTTTCGAATAGCGGCACCGCCGTGGGCCCGAACGGCCGCTCGGTGCAGCACGATGGCAGCACCAGCTGCGCAGGCGGCACTTGCAACCACACTGGCGACATGACCGGATCGAATGGCCACTCGGCCACGACCGATGGCAGCGTCACTCGGAACGGCGCCGGGCAGTACAACTCGTCGGGCACGGTCACGGCGGCCAACGGCAACAGCTACAACCATTCGGCTTCGACATCCTGCGCCGGCAACACATGTGACCGCTCCGGCACCGTCAACGGCAGCTATGGCGGCACCGTCACGCATTCGGGCAGTGCTACCCGTGTGTCGAGCGGTGTGGTGACCACCGGTGGCGGTACAACGGTCGTGCATGGCGCGACGGTGAGCACCGGCTCGACGGTCGTGGTGGGCGTGCCGCCGGTCTACGTACCGCCTCCGGCACCGATTGCCGTGGTAGCCCCGGTGCCTGCCGTCATGCCGCCGCCCCCGCCGCCGGTTGTAGTTGTGCCCGCGCCGGTGCCGGTGGCGCCCGTGGTGATCGCGCCGCCGCCGCCCGTCCGCGTGGCGCCGCTGCCGATGGTGGTGGTCACGGCACCGCGCCCGGTGTATGTCGCGCCGCGTCCCGCCTACGTCGTGCCCGGCCACTGGGTGGGTCGCGTCTGGGTGCCGACGCACTACGCCTGACCGATCCTTTCCTGTTTCCCTTTTTTCCTTTTTATCAACCGGCCGGCCCAACGTCGGCCAACCCACGGAGTTTCATCATGAAGAAGATGATGGCTGTACTTATCTTGTGTATTGTTTCTGCAGGCGCCAGCGCCCAGGGGATGCCGATGGCAGGCGGGGGCGACAAGTCGGTGCGCGCCGAGCAGGTGCTGACGCAATTGCAGGAACGCTTTGCCGTCGCCAACACCACGCGCGATGGCAAGCTGACCCGGGCGCAGGCACAGGCCGGCATGCCGATGGTGGCGCGTCATTTCGACGAGATCGATGCACAACGCGTTGGCTACATCACGCTGCCGCAGATCGAAGTCTTCATGGCCCAGCACATGAAGCAGCGTTGATGCGTCAAGCCCGCAACCGTGGAGGAACGGATGGAGCAGGCGAACCGGATTATCGTGCTCGACGACGAAGCGGAACTGCGCAATATGCTGCAGCGCTTCCTGACCGGCCATGGCTTCCAGGTACGCGCCGTGGCCGACGGCAAGCAGCTTGCCCGCTACATGCATCGCGAGCCGTACGACCTGCTTGTGCTGGACCTGATGATGGAAGCCGAGGATGGCCTGACCATTTGCCGAAAGCTGCGCGCAGAAGGCCAGACCATCCCCATCCTGATGCTGACCGCCAAGGGCGATCCAGCCGATCGCGTGGTCGGCCTCGATACCGGGGCCGATGACTACCTGGCCAAGCCTTTCCTGCCCGATGAACTCGTGGCACGCATCCGCGCCTTGCTGCGGCGCCAGAAAATCGCCGCAGGCGATCCCACCGTTTCCTCGCAGACCCTGAGTTTCGGGGCATTCCGCTTCGATGTGGGCAAACAGACGCTCACGCGCGATGGCGAGACCATCGAGGTGCACTCCGCCCAGATGCTGCTGCTCCATGCGCTGGGATCGTCGCCGAACCGCGCGGTGAGCCGCGAGAACCTGCTGGCACGCGCACGGGGCCGTGATCACGATGCGCTCGACCGCAGCATCGACGTGCAGATCCTGCGCTTGCGCCAGATCGTCGAGGAAGACCCGTCGAAGCCCCGCTTCATCAAGACGGTGTGGGGCGTGGGCTACATGCTCGTGGCGGGTGTGGAGGGATGATCCGAGCCTTGCTGCCGCGCTCGCTGCTGGCGCGCAATATCGCGCTGCTCGTGATCCTCGTGTTCGTCACGCAGGCGTGCTCGCTGTTCGTGCTGCTGCATTTCGTGCAGCGTCCGCGCGTGGAACGGGCAGCGAGCGTGTTCTCGCATTACGTCACGTTGATGGATAGCGCATTGACCGGGCTGCCACCGGAAGAGGGGCGCGCTGCATTGGCCCGCATCGGCGGACAATTCACGCCACCGCCTGACGAACCGACAGGTGCCGATGTGGCGCATCCGTTCCGCACCTGGCAACGCGATACCTTCATGCAGGCGCTGCGGCGCGACCTCTCGCGCGATACCGATGTGCGATGGCAGGGCAGTGCCGATCAGGAAAAGCTCTGGATCGGCGTACACGTAGCCGGTGCGCCGGCATGGATTGCCTTGCCGATGACTGCGGACTCGCAGGCCAGCGGTGTGACAGCCGCCATCGCGTTATCGGCGGGACTGGGTTTGCTTGCCGCGCTGGCGGGTTACCTGCTGCAGCGCCACATCAATCGCCCCTTGCGCGAACTGGAGCGCGCCACGCGTGACATCCACGCCGGCGATATCCCGGAGCCATTGCCCGTGGATGGGCCCACCGAAATCGCAGCGGTCAGCGTGGCGTTCAACGAGATGACCGAAGCACTCCAGCAGGCCGAGAAAACACGCGCGCTGATGCTCGCGGGCGTCTCGCACGACATCCGCACGCCGCTCACCAAGTTGCGGCTCGCGATGGCGATGGCCTTGCCGCGTGGCGCGGACGACGCGTTCGTGGCGTCCGTCGAAGGCTATCTCGATCACATCGACACCATCCTCCAGCAGTTCATGGACTACGCGGGCAGTGGCGAGCGGGAGACGCCGGAGCCGGGAGACCTCAACGCGTTGGTCGAACAACTGGCGGCGGATTTCGCGGGGCTTGGCCATGGCTTCGAACTTGACCTGCAGCCGCTGCGGCCCGTGCCGTATCGCCCGACCAGCATGTTGCGCATGTTGATGAACCTGATGCAGAACGCCATCCACTACGGCAAGACGGGATTGCTGGTGCGCACGTGGCAGGATGCGGCCAACGCGCACGTGGCGATCTGCGACCGTGGCAGCGGCATCAGCCTGGCCGAACTGGAGCAACTGCGCGCGCCGTTCAGCCGGGGCAGCAACACGCGTGGATCGAGCGGCACAGGGTTGGGTCTCGCCATCGTCGAGCGCATTGCAAGGCTGCACGGCGGGCAGCTCACGTTCCGCGCCAGGGAGGGCGGTGGCCTCGAAGTCGTGGTCTCGCTGCCTGCGTGAGCGCGTGAAACAAGCACATGAAGGGCCGTGACATTTCCCGACATAGTTGATGCCTGGCGTGTTGCACGCCCGTATCCAATACTGGGTCCTGCCCGGCACCGATATCCGGTGCCAACGAAACTCACCAAGGACCCATCATGCAAGCCACCCTCAAGACCATTGCCCGCCAAGCCAAGCTGACCGTCATCGCCGCACTCGCTGCGTCGTCGATGATGATGAGCGGCTGCGCCTCTGCCACGACGATGATTTCCGAGCCGCTCGCACCGGTCTCGGCCAGCGCCATCCACCCCGACATCGTCTATGTGCGCAACTTCGACACCACCGCTGCCAACGTGAAGACGGACACCACCGGTGTGGTCAAGCGCATCACCGCCATGGCCGAAGGCAGCAGCGCGGTCAATAGCGAAGACAAGGACACCACTGCAGCCCGCAACGCCACGGCTGACGAAATCGTGAAGCAGTTGCAGGCTAAGGGCCTGCACGCGGTGCGCATCGACGGCCCGGTGCCGACCGACGCCAATGCGCTCGTGGTGGAAGGCCGCTTCGAGAAGATCGACGAAGGCACGCAGCGCCGCCGCCTGCTGATCGGCCTGGGTGCCGGCAAGAGCGACGTGACCGCATCGGTGCAAGTGTCGTATCAACCCGCCCACGGCCAGCCAGTGCCGCTCGCCCTGTTCGAAACCCATGCCGATAGCGGCCATATGCCCGGCATGGCGGAAACGGCTGGCGTGGGCGCTCTGGCCGGTCACGCTGCTATCTCCGCAGGCGCGGATGTCGGCGTGCATGGCGCAACCGGCAGCCGCGACAGCGTCGGCGGCGAAGCCCGCCGTGTCGGCGACGCCGTGGCCAGGCAGGTCATGGCTGTGATCGACGGCCAGGGCGCCGTCAGCGCCCGCAGCTAAGCGCGACGCACTGTGGCGGGGTCCATGGCCTATGCAGTTTCGGATGGATCAGATACATTGACGCGATCCGATCTTCCGATCTGCTGGAAATGCCGTGAAACACTACACACGCGAAAACTTCCAACCGACGCACAGTGTGGGGTTCCATCTGAACCGGGCCCGTAACACCCTGTTGATGGAAATGGATGCGGCGCTGCGTCCGCTGGACATCACCGGGCAACAGATGGGCATCCTGCTGGCGCTGATGCGTGGCGCCGCCAGTACGCCACTGGAGATCAGCCGCGCACTGGGCATCGACACCGGCCTGATGACGCGGATGCTCGACAAGCTGGAGAACAAGGGCCTGCTCCAGCGTCAGCGCAGCGAAGAAGACCGGCGCGTGGTGCATCTGCTGCTGACCGACAAGGGCCGGTCCGTTGCGGGCACCATTCCCGAGATCGCGCCGCAGGTGCTGAATCACCGCCTGCGGCATTTCTCGCCCGAGGAGTTCCGCGAATTCCTGCGGCTGCTTCAGAAGTTTACGGACGGCGCGGCTGGCTGACTGGTTTGCGCGCCACGAAGTCCGCCGCAAACGCCACCGCCATCGCCACTGCCCCGCAGGTAAAGATTAACGCGTAGTTTTCGTGGGTATGCGAAAACAGATACGCATATCCGTAACCGCCGATGGCCTGAAAGAGCGCGAACGATGCCGTGGCCCGGCTCCATGCGGCACGCTGCGCGACGGGATCGTGCGGCATCATGTCCTGCAGCTTTCCCAACACCATCGGCACGATGCCCGGTGTGAACGCGCCGAGCAGGATCGTTGCGATCCACAGCGCTACGGTGTGATGTGACACCGCCAGCAGCCCCACGGCAAAACCCTGCAGCACCATGGCGATGCGATAGCCATTGCGGTAACCCACCCGGCCCCCCAGCCAACTGCTGACCAGCGGCCCGGCGATGGCGGCCACGCCATACAGCACCCAATAGCCCGATCCCACGGAAGCACCTTGCCCGAGGCCACGCGCCACGTAGTCCACCAGCAGCACCATCGCGGGCACCAGTCCGAGCGCATTGGCGGCGTACTGGACGTAGATCACACGCAGCGCCTGCTTGTGCGACGCCAGCGCCTGATCGGCGGCGTGATGCCCTGCGGCCGTTGCCGCCGGCATGCCTGGAGGCGTGTCGCTGGCGGGCCAGCCGAGCCAGCTGATAGCGGTCAGCACCAGCGACACGGCACCGAGGCCGATCCACGTCGCGCGCAGTCCGAGCCTGAGCAACTCCGGCACCAGCGTGCCCGACGCGGCGATGCCGAGTCCCAGACCAAGGAAGATCAGGCCGCTCACAAAGGCGCGGCGTGGCGGCGCGATATGCGGCAGGATCGCCGTGGCCACCAGCACCATGATCGCGCCACCCGCCAGTCCGGACAGGAAGCGCCAGAAGAAGAACCAGCTCACCGAGAGCGGCATCGCGCAGGCAAAGAAGGCGGCCGTGGCAGCCACCATGAGCCAGCGCAACGCGTGCCGGTTCGACATCCGCGCAGCCAGCGGCCGACCCAGCAGGGCGCCGGCCAGGTATCCCGCAAAGTTGGCCGCGCCGAGCGTGACTGCATCGGAGGCGCTGAACCAATGCGCCTGGATCAGCGCCGGAATCAGCGGCGTGTACGCAAAGCGGGCCAGGCCAATGGCAACCAGACTGGCGCAGAGACCGGCCAGCGCGGCATGCAGCGCACTGCGGTCGAGGGCATCGTCAGCGGCAACCTTCCGTACGCTGGGTGGCGCGGCAGCGGCATCTTGTGACATGGGGGCGTTCCTTGTTGTCGATGTCCTGCTTTGGCAGGACGAGCGATACCGCCGCGCTGCGAGTGGCGCGTGTCGGATATCGGGAATTCGGGGGTATCGACGGCGGCGTGGCCGCTATCGGTCAGTGTGGCCCGTGCAGTGTGGCGCGCAAACCGAGCAGGCCGAGCGCGGGCCGCACCGAGGCTTCGAACAATGCGCGCTCGGGCATCACACGGGCCAGCACGCGCATGCCCACCTGAATCGATAACAGCATCGCGGCGATGTCATCCGCATCATGGTGCGCAGCAATGCTGCCGTCCGCTTGCGCCGCCCGCACCAGCCGGCTGAAGAAGTCACGCAGCAACGTCAGCTCCAGCGTCACGGCGGCTTGCATCTCGGGGTCTTCAGGCGAAGCTTCCAGCGCCGTATTGATCAGCATGCAGCCCCGATGCGGCAACTCGTTCGCACCACGCTCGATGCTTTCCGCAAAGAACTGCTCCAGCGCCTGCGCCGGGGCATAGCCGGATTCGATCCGCGCAATGCGCTCGCGCAGGGAACGGTTCAGGTAATCGTCCAGCGCCTGCATGAACAACTGGCGCTTGTCGCCAAACGCGTTGTAGAGGCTTGGCTGCGTCAGGCCCATGGCCTGCGTCAACTCGCGCGTGGACGTGGCCTGATAACCCTTGGCCCAGAACGTCTCCTGGGCCGCGGCCAAAGCGGTGTGGGCATCAAACTGCCGGGGGCGAGCCATGACGATCCTCGTTTTGTATCGATCGGTATGAAACCATGGGCGGAATTATAGATCGATCGCTACAAAACGCAATGTCCCTGTTGGGAGAGGGGGTCATGCGCGCGCAATTTCATGCCGCGCAGGGGGTGGAAATAGCCGTTCTTTTAAATGTGGCGTGACGTATTTGAAACCTGCGACAAAGGTAGTACCGTGCCACGCGCAATGAGAGTTCGCCGCCACGCAATGGGCGTGGCCGCGCTGTTAGCCACGTGATGCATGGGAGCCGGAGATGGTTGCAAGCAAGAACGGAGGGAAGCAGATTGTCAGGCGTTATGGAATTCGAAGAGGCGACCGTACCACTGCGGGTGGCGTGGTCGAAGGGGGCACCGCTGGCGCAGAGCTCGGTGGCAGGTTGCAGGCATTCGAGCACGATCCGGTCTGGTGTCCTCGTTGCAAGTCGATGGGACGAATCGTCTGCACCGGACCACGCATTCCGGCGAAAGGACCCGATGGCCGGGAAGCGGCGCTGAGTGAGGACTGGTGCGTTTGCGGCTGCGAACGGACCCCGCTTCTGGTGGCCTCGCAGTTCGACGCTTACGTCGAAGTCTGAGCCGGTGGCCACTTGGGCGGGCCACCGGTTCCTTGATTACCCCAATCCAAACACGAGCTGGCGCTCCGCCACGGCATTGCCCAAGGCACGATCATGCGTCACCAGCATCAACGCGCAGCCGCGCTCGGTGGTGACATCCACAATCAGGTCGATGACCTCTTTCTGCGTGACCGGATCGAGGCGCGAGGTGGGTTCGTCCGCGAACAGGAAGACGGGGTCGAGCAGCAGGGCGCGTAGCAGTGCGAAGCGCTGCAACTCTCCACCCGACACCGCGCCCGGCAGCCGCGTCAGCAAGACGGGCCGCAGCCGCAGGCGCTGCATCAGCGGTGCGATGCGGGCCGGGTCCACGCGGTGGCGCCGGCACAGGTCGTCGAGCGCGTGTCCCAGTGTGCGGCGTGGGGCGAAGGCGGCGGTGGGGTCCTGGTACAGCTTCTGATAGCGCACGCGCGCCACGTTCCCGGGTTGGTTCACGTGGCCCGCATCGGCCTGGATGAGTCCCAGCAGGATGTTCCCGAGCGTGGACTTGCCGCTGCCGCTTGGGCCGGTCACGGCCACACGCTCGCCAGCGTGCAGCGAGAGATCCAACTGGCGAAACAGCTTCTGCGCGCCGAACCGCTTGGCCAGCCCCGTGGCGCGAATCACCTCGTCGCCAGTGGCTGCCGCAGGCTTGCGCGGCCAGTTCAGGGGATCTGCGGCGATCAGCGTGCGCGTGTAGTCGTGCTGGGGCTGCGCCAGCAATGTATCGGCGCTGGCCTGCTCCACGATGGTGCCGTCCCGCATGACGGCCACCTCGCCGCCCAGCGCGCGAGCCACGGCGATATCGTGCGTGATGGTGAGCACGGCGCAGCCCTGGCGCATGGCGTCCTGGAGCTGCGCGACGATGGCGTCGCGCCAGTGCGGGTCGAGTCCCTTGGTCGGTTCATCCACGATCAGCACCGGCGCGCTGCCTGCGCGCGTGATGGCCAGTGCCACGCGCTGCGCCATGCCGCCAGAGAGCGTCGATGGCCACGCGTTGGCGGCGTGGGAGAGGCCCAGCGCGCCAAGATCCTTCAGGGTGTGTTGCCAAGCCTCGGTGCGTGGCTTGCCGCCGACGAGCGCATGCGTCTCGGACAGTTGATGGCCGACACGCATCGTGGGATCGAGCGCCAGCGAGGGCTCCTGCGGCAGCAGGGCCAGCGCGCGGCCCCAGTGTTGCCGGCGCGCGCGGACATCGCCAGCATCGGAGGATTCGCGCCCCACCACGATGCGTCCGGCGGCACGCAGTCCGCGTGGCAGCGTGCCGAGGATGGCTTGTGCAAGCAGGCTCTTTCCCGCGCCGCTCTCGCCGAGCAGGGTCAGTGCGCGGCCGGGCAACAGCGAGAACGAGACGGGGCCGACCAGGCGACCGTCGACGCTGGAGATGTCGAGCTGGTCGACACGGAGAAGGGGCTGGGTGTCGGGCATCATGCGTGGCGCCTTTGCATGGCATCGCTCAATAGCACCAGTGCCAGCGTCGCGAGGGTCAGGACGACGATCGGGCTGGCGATGATCCACGGGGCTTCGGCGGCATAGGGCAGCAGTTCGGTCATCATCAATCCCAGTTCGGCAGCGGGCGGCTGTGCGCCGAGCCCAACGAAACCCATCGCCGCCAGGGCGAGCACTGCCGCGCTGGCGCCGAAGCTCATCAGCGTGGCCAGCAGCGGAAGCAATTCGGGCAATACGTGTCGCCAGAGCACATAGCCGGGGCCGAAGCCAAGCAATCGCGCCGCCTCCACATGACCGCTCGCGAACACGACGCTGGCCGTGGCCTGCGTGACGCGGAAATACTCGACCCACAGCACCAGCGACAGGCCAACATAGAGCGGCCAGAATGCGCCGGGCGCAAAGGCGCTGAGCAACAGCACCAGCAGCAGGCCGGGCAGCGCGAGCACCGAATCGGCCACCGTGCCGATCAGCCGTGCGGTCCAGCCGCCGCGCCATGCGGCGAGCAGGCCGAGCAGCGTGCCCGGAATCGCGGCGGTCAGTACGCTGATCAAGGCAAGGCCGAGCGACAACCGCGTGGCATCGGCCAGCCGCGCCAGCATGCTGCGGCCCAGGTGATCGGTGCCGAGGGGTTCGTGCAGCCCCGGCGCCTGCAGCACGCCGTACAGATCCTGTTCGAACGGGGCGCGCCCGGCCATCCACGGGCCCGCGAGTGCAAACAGCGCGATCAGCAGGAGCAGCGCGAGTCCCAGACCCTGGCGATCGAACTGAAAAAATCGACGATTCATCGACGTCCCCTTGCCAGCCGCACGCGCGGATCGATCCACGCGCAGGCGAGGTCCACCAGCGTGTTCAGTGCCACGAACATCAATCCCATGACCAGTGCGGTGCCCTGGATCATCGGTACGTCGCGTCCGAAGATCGCGTGTACCAGTGCGTGGCCGATGCCGGGCCACGCGAATAGCGTTTCAATCACGACTACACCTTCGACGAGATAGACGAGCTGGACGCCGAGATACGCCACCAGCGGAATGGCCGCGTTGCGCACGCCGTGCCGCAGCAGCGCTTGTCCATCTGTCAGACCCTTGACCCGCGCAAACGCAAAGTAGGGCGCTTCCGCCACCGACGCCATGGCGTTGCGTGCCACGCGCATCGACGTGGCGGCCAACCCAAGGCCCAGCGTCAGCGCTGGCATCAGCAGCGCGCCGTGTACATGGTGGCCGCCGGCCGGCATCAGGTTCCATTCGATGGCGAGCACCGTCACCAGCACGATGCCGAGCACGAACGGCGGCATGGCGCGTAGCAGGACCGACGCCACCAGCGTGCCGCGATCGAGTGCACCGCCGGCCCGCAGCCCTGCGGCGAAACCCAGCGGCACGGCAATCGCGCATGACACGGCAAGCGCCGCCACGGCGAGCCGCAGCGTGTGGCCGAGTTGATGGACGATCTCGTCGATGACGGGCGCACCCGTGACGGACGACAGGCCGAGGTCGAACTGCAGCAGGTGGTGCCACCAACGTAGCAATGCATCGGTCCACGGCAGGGCAAGGCCGAGTTCGGCGCGAACGGCTTCCGCGGCAGCGGCGCTGACCATGTCGAAGCCATAGCGCGCGGCGGCCACGCGAAACGCGGTATCGCCGGGCAGCATCCGCATCATCAGGAAGCTCAGCGTGCCAACCAGCGCCGCCACGACCAGCGCCTGCAGGCCGCGTTGCAGCAGGATGCGGCCCACGAGGCTGGTCGTGCGCCAGCGCAGCGGCGTGTGCTGGACGGGAGATGCCGCCAGCGGCAAGGATGGTTCGTTCATGGATTCGCTCATGAATGCCAGTGCATTTGTGTCAGCCGGTAGCTGCGTTCGAACGGATCGATCGAGACGCCACCGAGCCTGGGCGAGGCCGCCAGGGTTTGGCGATACCAGACCACGGGGATCAGCGGCAGGTCGCGCTGCAGCGTGGCGGCGATCTGGCGACGCAGCCGGCCGCGCAGTTGGCCACCGTCCGCGTCAGCGGGAGTGGATGGCAGTGCGGCCAGCGCGCGGGTCACAGCCGGATCGGCCCAGCCCATCGCGCCCCAGTCACCTCCCTTGTTCCCGTTCGGCGGAAAGTCCTGCGAGACGGTGCCGAATGCATCGGGCACCACGCCGTAGTTGCGTGACATCAGGCCGATGTCGAGCGAGCCGTCGCGATGCGCGAACGGGATATCGCCCGAGTTGCCCACGGCCACGCGCATCGCGATACCCACCTGCCGGAACTGCTCCTGAAGTGCCGTGGCGATGACGGGCAGCTCAGGGCGATCCGGGAAGGTGCGCAGCGTGATCGCGAAGCGTGCATCGCCGCGACGCAGGATGCCATCGGCGCCCGGTTGCCAGCCCGACTGGGCGAGCAGGGCGCGCGCGGTGGCGCGGTCGAAGTGCAGCGGCGGCAGTGCATCGTCATGCCAGCCAGTCAGCGACGGCGGAAACAGTTGCGTGGCCGCCAGCGCCGGATCACGGAGGATGGCCGTGGCGATGCCGCGCCGGTCGATGGCGAGCGACAACGCGCGGCGCACTGCGACATCGGCGAGAAACGGATGGCCGGCGTTGACCTTGAGCGCCGTCGTGCGCGGAATGGTCACTGCGTGCAGGCGCACGTTGGGACTCGTCGCCAGCCGCGCGATGCTGCCGGGATCAAGCCCGTAGGCAAGTTCCGCCTGTCCGCCCTCGGCCATCAGCGCGCGCATCTCGGCGCGGCCCACGGACAGGTACGAGGCGCGCCGTATTGCCGGGGCCATGCCGCGCCAGCCATCGAACGCGGCAATCGAAAAACGCTGCGGCGGCTCGAGATCGACGATGCGATAGGGACCGGAGCCGATGATCGCGCGTACATTGCCATCGGGAGCGAACGAGGCGGGCGCCAGCACCTGCGCGCTGCTGTGCGAGAGCAGGGCGAGCAGCGGTGTGAAGGGGCGCGTCAGTACGATGCGGATGCCGTCGGGCTCCGCACCGATGTCTGCGATCGGCGCCACGCGCAGCATCCCCGCCGCATGGCGAGCGCGTTCGAGTGCCGCCACCACATGCGCGGGACGCACCGGTGTGCCATCGTGAAAGCGCGCGCCGGGCTGCAGCGTGAAGCGCCATGTCAGTTGATCGGCCGATAGCTGCCATCGCGCGGCGAGGGCGGGCGTCGGCAGTCCATCCGCATCGAAATCGACAAGTGTCTCCGTAACCTGCATGCGCGAGAACAGGTAACCGTTGCGCAACGGATCGAGCGAGGACAATTCCCATGGGCCGATCACGCGCACGGCGCGCTCGCCGGCTTCCGTCGATGCGGGTGCGGAAGTGTGTGCCATCAGCGGCAGCGCAGGCGCTGCAGCGGCTGCCCCGGCAGCCAGCAGCAACCGGCGCCGTTGTGAAGAGAGAACCTTTGCCACGGTCAATAGCTCAGTTGCAGGCCGAGCCGCACCGTGCGTCCGGCGCCCGGCATGATCCAGACATTGCTGGCGGCGCTGGCGTAGTAGGTGCGGTCGAACAGGTTGTCGACGTTGAGCGCCACGCGCACGGTCTTGCTGTATTGCCAGTAGGCAAAGGCGTCCGCCAGCGTGTAGGCGGGCAGCGAGAAGCTGTCCTGCGCGTCGCCGCCGCGCGTGCCCACGTAGCGCACCCCGGCGCCCAGGCCATAGCGCTGGCCGATGGGCGCCTGGTCCTCGAAGATCGCCATCAGGCTGCCGCTGGTGCGCGGTACGTTGGCCAGCGGCGTGCCGGCGGCCAGCCGGGTGTCCTGTGTGACTTCGGCATCGGTGTACGCGAAGTTCCCGGTCACGCGCCAGTGGGTGCCGATGCGGCCAGCCACGTCGAGTTCCACGCCCCGGCTGCGCGCTTCGCCGGCTGCGCGCAGGAACGAGGGGTTCGACGGATCGGTGGTCAGCACATTGCGCTTGCGGATCTCGAACACGGCCAGCGTGGCAGTGGTGCGATGGTCCGGGCTTTCGTACTTTGCGCCTGCTTCCACGGCGCGGCCATGCTCGGGCGAGAACGCATTGGCATTGGCATCGCTGCCCGGGTTCGGACGGAACGACTTGCCTGCGTTGGCGAACAGCGAAACCGTCGGCGTGGCGAGGTAGGTCACACCCAGCCGTGGCGAGACGGCAGTCTGGTGCTGGCTGGTGCTGGCGCCGGAGAGTCGATTGTCGAGCGACTGGTTGTAGATGTCGAAGCGCGCGCCGGCCAGCACGCGCCAGCGCTCGCCCAGCCGCAACTGGTCTTGCGCATAGAGGCCGACGTTGGTCTGGCGCTCGTAGGTATTGGTGTTGGGCAGCAGCGTGGGCGGGGTCTGTCCGTAGACCGGATCGTAGATGTCGATGGCGTACGGCGCAGCGGCGGTGGGGTTGCGGCGCAGCATGACTTGCGACACGCCGAAGCGGTAGGTATCCACGCCCAGCAGCACCTCGTGGCCGATGGCGCCCGTGTTGAACTTGCCCGCGATATCGGCCTGCAGGGAGACATCGTCGGACTGGAAGTCGCGATAGCGCCGCTGGCGGGTCAGCGTGCGGCCATCGGCCTGCAGCGCGGTCGCTTCAGTGGAGTAGCCTTCGAGCGAACCGCCGCGATAGGCCACGGCGACGCGCCCCTTCCACGTATCGGAGAAATCATGCTCGACGGAGAGTTGGTGCGACTGGCTGTCGAGGCGGATGTCGCCATCGTTCGGCTCGCCCAGGAAGCGCGAGCGCGGCACGGCGCCGAGCCGGCCGTTCACGGCCACCACGCCCCGGTCCAGCGGCACGGTATAGCGCTGGATCTCGCCCGCATACTGGATCACCGTATTGGCGCCGAGCGCCCAGGTGAACGAGGGCGCCAGCAGGAAGCGGCGACTGTTCACGAAATCGCGCGTGCTGCCTTCGTGGTCGGCCACGGCAACCAGGCGGCCCGCCACGTTGTCGGAGAGGGCGCCCGTGACATCTGCCGAGACCCGGTACTTGTCGCGCGTGCCAACCTCGAAGCCATACGTTTGTGACGGCTTGAATTGCGGTTGCTTGGTGACGACATTGATCACGCCACCGGGGTCGCCGCTGCCGTAGACCGACGAGGCTGGCCCTTTGAGCACTTCCACGCGCTCGATGGTGGCGGTGTCGCGCGGCGCGGTAAAACCGCGGTTGGCGGCGAAGCCGTTGACCAGATATCCCGCGCCGGTGTTCTCGTTGCCGGTGAAACCACGGATCGAGAAGTTGTCCCAGAGTCCGCCGTAGTTACCTTGACGCGCCACGCCGCTCACGTAGTCAAAGGTGTCATCGAGTCGCGTGGCCGCGATGTCGTCGATCAGTGCGCGCGGTACGACCTGTACCGAGAGCGGCACTTCGCGCAATGGCGTCTCGGTGCGCGTGGCGCCCGTGGCATAGGGGGCTGGCGCATGGCCGCGCACGGAAACTTCAGGGAGGGTCTGGTCGTCGGCGGCGTTGGCAAAAGCGGTGGCGGCAAACAGGAAAGCAGGCGTGAAACGGCGTCCGGACATGAATGGGGGCGAGCGGAAATAGGGCGGGCTTATTGCAACAGGGTTGCATTATAGCGAGCCTTCCGCGCCACACCATTACATTTTTGCGACAAGCTGTCCGCGCCCTGCCGCACTACCCCATCAACGCCGACAAATCCTTCGCCGCAGCCTTTACCTCTTTCTCGGCCCGCTCGCGCAGCGCGCCATCGGCTTCGAACCGTTGCTGCGGCCCCGCCACGCTGATCGCGGCGATGATGTTGCCTTGTGCGTCACGCACTGGCGCCGCGCAGGAGTCGATGCCCGGCTCGAAGGCCGAGAAACTCCACGCGCAGCCGCGTTCGTGGTCGGCGGCCAGGATTTCGGCAAGGCGCCGATGGGTGCCCGCGCTCTGCCCCGTGACGGTGGGCAGGGGATCGGGACCAAGGCGCTCGCGCAGTTCTTCCGGCGACAGATGGGCGATCAGCATGCGCCCCGGCGTGGTCAGATGGGCTGGCACGCGGCTGCCTACCTGGATATTGCTGACGAGCCCGGTGTTGGGCATCTCGCGCAGTAGATAAAGAACGTGACCGCCGTCGGGTACGGCGAGGTAGGCCGATAGCTGCAGCGATTCGCTGAGCCGCGCGAGGATGCGCCGTGCAAACGACGTGAGGTCGTTGGCCGCCAGCGCGCGTGACGCGAGCTTCAGGAAAGAAAAACCCACGGTATGCCCGCCCTGCGGCAGCCGCTCGACCATGCCCTCGTGTTCGAGCGTGGCGAGCAGCCGCATCACCGTGACGCGGTTCACGTCGATGCGCCGGCCCACTTCGCTGAGGTTGGCCGTGGAGCCGCCCTCGGCGATAAAGCGCAGCAGGCGCATGCCCCGGATGACGGGGGATACCAACTGCGGGTTTGCGCCATCGTCGGCGTCCGGATCGGCAACGTCAGGTTCGGGCAGCGGCTTGGGCTTCGGCATTCGCAAACGGGCAGTCAGGGGAGTTCACTCAGGAGGGACCTGGACGCTTACTGAAGCGGCGCGGTCCAGGCGTTGTAATCGTACACCCAGTCGGCATTGCCGCCGGCCTTGAGCCACTCGTTGCCGCGCGAGCCGATCTGGATGCGGCTGGTGCGTTCGTGGCGCGCGGCCTGATAGCGGGCCAGTGCGGCGGGCACGGCGTCCGAGGTGGCCTCGGCCAGGCAGCGCGCCAACACCACGCCATCCTCGATGGCCATGCCCGCGCCCTGTGCCATGAACGGCATCATCGGGTGGCAGGCGTCGCCCATCAGCGCGATATGGCCGGACGACCACGACGGCAGCGGATCGCGCACGTACAACGCGGAGATCAGCACGTCGTCGCAGGCATCGAGCAAGGCGCGTGCATCGGGATGAAATCCGGCATAGGCGGCGCGCAGGTCTTCGACGCGGCCCGGCGTGGTCCACGACTCGTTGCGCCAGCTATCTTGTGCCACGGTGGCGAAGACGAAGATCTCGCGGCCACGGTTCAGCGGAAAGGTCACGATCTGGCTGGTGGATTCCGGACCCCACCACTTCGTGAACGCGCCGATGTTCGGCACGCCGGCCAACTTCTCGGCGGGCACCACGGCGCGGTAGGCCACTACGCCAGTGAAGATGGGATGCTCGTCGCCGAGCAGCGCGCGGCGCACCACCGAGTGGATGCCATCGGCCCCGATCAGCACGTCAACGTCCTGCTGGCTGCCATCGGCAAACGTGAGCGTGGCGCCTTGATCTCGTGCCGTGATCGCGGTGGCCTTGTGGCCGAGCTTCACGTTGGCCGCTGGCACGGCAGCTTCCAGCGCAGACATCAGGTCGCCCCGGTGCATGGTCAGTTGCGGCGCGCCGTAGCGGCGCTCGGCTTCGTCGGACATCCGCAGGCGCGAGGTTTCCTCGCCGGAATCCCAGGTGCGGCTGATGCGGTGCGTGGGCCTTGCAGCGGTGTCGCGGAGCGCCTCGCCAATGCCAAGCCCATCGAGGGCGCGCACGGCGTTGGGTGTCAGGTTGATGTCGGCGCCCACACGCGCAAAGCGCGCCGCCTGCTCGAACACCACTACATCCATGCCGAGGCGGCGCATGGCGATGGCCGCAGCCAACCCGCCGATGCCGGCACCGTTGATACCAATCTTTCCTGAAAACATGGGGCGCTCCTCTTTCCGACTCGATTTATGTATGTTCAAAAATGAACGATAAGTTCATAAAAAGAATATCCATGGCGAGAGGCTTTCGTCAAGCGGAGGGGGCGCCGCATCGTCGTTTCCGGGCAGGGTTGCGAGAGGCCATGTGCGTCCAAATGCTGTTGTGGGAATTGTCTTACGGATGTTTCAGCAGCGGTCTTCTGCTTCGGGCGGGCGGCAAAACATACATTGCAGTTACAGCACGGCCACGCAGCATGACCCCTCCAGGAAAGCGATGCGTGGCCCAGAACATCCACTCTGAAAAAGGAGCACGACATGATTGCAAAGACGTTTGCCAAGAAGTGGCTGACCGCCGCGGTGTGTTCGATGATGGTGGCCGCACCGGCCGGCTTTGCCTACGCCCAGGCCGGGTCGAAGGCTGATTACGACGCAGCGGTCAAGCAGGCCGACGCCGACTACAAGGCTGCGGGTTCGCGCTGCGATGCCCAGTCCGGCAATGCCAAGGACATCTGCAAGGCCGAAGCCAAGCGCGACCGCGACGTAGCCAAGGCCAATGCCGAGGCCAAGCGAGACGGCACGGACAAGGCCCACGCCAAGGCCATGAAGACCAAGGCCGATCGTGACTACGACGTGTCCAAGGAAATGTGCGACGACAAGAAGGGCAACGACAAGGACGTTTGCGTGAAGGAAGCCAAGGCTTCGCACGAACGCGCCCTGGGCGCGGCCAAAGTCGAGAAGGCCGCCGCGACGGGTACGAGCACTGACGTAGCGGAAACGCGCGCCGATGCCCGCAAGGACACCGTTGACGCCGCCTACAAGGCCGACAAGGAAAAGTGCGATGCCATGTCCGGCGATGCCAAGGACAAGTGCCAGGCCAACGTGAAGGCCAAGTACGCCAAGTAATCCGAATCCGCTTCATCGGTCGACATACGTCGACTCCCGAGCAACCTGCGGCCGCCCGGAGCGGCCGCGCTACTCAAACAAGGAGCCGCATATGAACTGGGATCAGATCGAGGGCAAGTGGGACCAGGCCAAGGGCAAGGTCAAGGAAAAGTGGGGCAAGCTGACCGACGACGACATCACCGTCATCAACGGCAAGCGTGACCAACTGGCTGGGCGTATCCAGGAGCGTTACGGATACACCAAGGAGCAGGTCGAGGATGAAATGAAGGCGTGGGAGCGCGATACGCGCTGGTAACCTGCACCGGTGGTAAACCCGATCACGCCAGCGTGACTGGCGTGTGAACCCCGCGCAAAAAAAAAGCGGCAAGGCTTCGGCTTTGCCGCTTTTTTGTCTGCCCGCATTCACGCCGGACATCTTGCCCAAGTCTTTTTGGGGAAACCTGATTTCTACGTCAACGCAGGAATATTTCAGTACGTTACGGAATATTACGAGCCGGACCTGCACCCCACGAACTCAAAAACCGACAGGCTGGCCGCCCGCCCTGCGCATGCCCGCAGCGGCGCGAATGGGTTATCAGGGTTGAAGCTGCGCGCACGGCACCGCAACGTACGGACCGGCGCGCCAGAAGGGGAGCGTTGTCGTGGAAGGACCTGTTTCGCGTGTGCAGGGGCTGTTCAAGGCCCAGGCGGAGAATCACCTGTTTGCGTCGCCGGGCCGGTATTTGCGGTATCTCGGCACCATGTTGGCCGTATCGGCCGCGTGTTATCCGGCAGGCAGCCGGAAGTGGATGTCGCGCCGGCTGAAGTGGCTGGCGATGTCGGCCATGCGCTCGAGTGCCGCGCAGCCGTGGCTGCGTGCCGTGGCTTCGTGCGCGCTGCTGCAGCGTGTGGTGGCGGCTCGCCCGTTGCTGCTCGAAAAACCCTACCGTCCACTGGGCGCGCTGGGGTTGGGTTTCGGGGAGCGCGCGCGGCTGGTGCAGGAGCACTACGCTGTCATGCATGCCGCATTGCCCGTGGAGACTTGCGAGCGCATTTGTCTGCGGGGCGGTGTGGAGTGGCCGTTTGCGGATGGCCGCTACACGCTGCGGCTTGCCGATGCCGGCCCGAATCCGAAGGAAGGCGAGCTGGCCTTCTACTGGATCGACAACGAGACCGGCGCCAGCCTCACGCAACTGAGCTTCTTCCTGCGCTTCGGGGCGATGGGCCCCGACGTCTTCGTCGGCGGACTGCAGGGACCGAAGAGCGAAGCCAGCCGTGAGTGGATTCGTGCTTCCACCAAGGCTTGCGAGGGTTTGCGTCCCAAGGATGTGGTGATGGAGGGCCTGCTGGCGCTGGCCGGCCATATCGGCGCGCGGCGCATCGTGGCGGTCTCGCGGGCCAACCATGTTGGCCGCCAGCGCAACACGCCACGCGAGATCCAGTGCGACTATGAAGCATTCTGGAGCGAATACCACAGCGTACCGACCCATGACGGCAATCTTGAACTGCCCGTCAGCCAGCCCGTGCGCGATATCGCGGAGATTGCCTCGAAGAAGCGCTCGGCCTGGCGTCGCAAGCAGGCCGTTGCGGAATCGGTGCGCGGCGCCGTGGCGGCGGGTTTGTGTTGCGAGCCGACGGCTGCGCCTGCAGTGCCGGCGTCGGAGAGTCCCGCCTTCCCATCGGCACTGGCCATGGCCTGAAGCCAGAACAGTACGTAAACCCTAGTAGTCTAGTCACCTAGACTTTTAATACAGTCCGGTATCGACCTGCCGTGCGTGATGTCACACGCACGGCTTTTCCTTTCCCGATGCCGGACACCGCCGACCTTCTCTCACGCAGCCGCGAGCCTGTCTACTTGCAGCTCGCGACCATCTTCCGACGCCAGATCGAAAGCGGGGCCTGGCGCCCCGGCGAGCAGATTCCGTCGCTCGAAGCGCTGTGCCGCCAGTACGGCGTGGCGCGCATGACCATGCACCACGCGATTTCGCAGCTCGATGCCGAAGGGCTCGTGGCGCGCTCGCGTGGCCGGGGCACGTTCGTGAAAACTGCCGGGCGCGCGCGCCGCCAGATGGCACTGCCCGTCAGTTGGGACCAGGCCGTGGCCGTGGGCGACCAGCTATCTACCGAGGCCATGGTCGAATCCACTGCCGATGTGGCGCTGCCCGACGATCTCGGCATGCCCTGCGATGGCCGGCGCGCCGATGCCTATCACTTCCTGAAGCGCGCACATCGGCTCGATGGCCGCCCGTTTGCCGTGGGCGAGGTCTACATCGCGGCTGACGTCTTTGCGCGCGAGCCGGAAGCGTTCCGGCAGGGTGCCTCGGTGCCGGTGCTCGATCGCTTTCCCGAACTCCAGGTCAACGCGGCCCGGCAGCGCATGTCGATCGTGCCGGCCGGTGCAGCGTCGGCCGCCGCGCTGGAGCTGGCCGTGGGTGCGCCCGTGGCCGAGTTGCGCCGCTTTGCGTGCGTGGACGATGTGATCGTCTACTACGCACGCATCGAATTTCCTACCGAGTATGTCTGTCTGGATTTCGACTTGCTCGCCCCCCATTCCTGACAACCGCAACCTGAACGGAACCCGAGATGGAGACACAAGAATCGATGAATGGCGCGGAAAGCCTGGTCAAGACGCTGCTCGCCAGCGGCGTGGATACCTGCTTCGCCAACCCCGGCACCAGCGAAATGCACTTCGTGGCGGCACTCGACCGCATTCCCGGCATGCGCTGCGTGCTCGGCCTGTTCGAAGGTGTGGTGACCGGTGCGGCCGATGGTTATGCGCGCATGGCCGAGAAGCCCGCAGCCACGCTGCTGCACTGCGGACCCGGCCTGGCCAACGGTCTGGCCAACCTGCATAACGCGCGTCGTGCACAGACGCCCATCGTCAACATCATTGGCGACCAGGCTACGTATCACCGTCCGTTCGATGCGCCGCTCACTGCCGATACCGAAGGCTGGGCCCGTCCGGTCTCGGTCTGGACGCGCACTGCCACGCACGCCGCGTCGGTGGGCGCCGATGCCGCCGTGGCCGTGCAGGCCGCAAAGGGTGCGCCCGGTGGCGTAGCCAGCCTGATCCTGCCATCGGATGTGTGCTGGGATGAAGGTGGAAAGGTGGCCGCGCCGCTGCCCGCGCTGCCGGTGCCGAAGGTATCGCCCGATGCCGTGCAGAACGCCGCGCGCATTTTGCGCAGCGGTCAGCCCACGCTGATCGTGCTGGCTGGCAGTGCATTGCGCGAAGGCGTGCTGGCCGATGCGCATCGCATTGCCGCTGCCACCGATGCACGTCTCATCACGCCGATGTCGAACTCGCGCGTCACGCGCGGGCAGGGTCGTCTGGCGATCGATCGCATTCCGTACTCGGGCGATGCGGCGCGCCAGAAGCTGGCCGGTATCCGCAACGTGATCCTGGTGGGCGCCACCACGCCGGTGACGTTCTTCGCCTATCCGGGCAAGTCGCCGCGTCCGTTCCCGGAAGATGCAAACATCCATGTGCTGGCGCGTCCCGAGGAGGATCTCGGCGAGGCCGTGGCGCGGCTGGCCGATGAACTGGGCGCACGCAACGCAACGCTGCCATCGGCCGCGCCTGCGGCTCGCGTGGAAGCGGCACGTGGCGCCATCACCTCGGAAGCCGTCGCGCAATCGCTGACCGCGCTGCTGCCCGAACAAGCCGTAGTCGTGGAAGAGAGCGTGAGCTTCGGCCGCGCGTTCTATCCGGGCACCGTACACGCCGCACCACATGACTGGCTGCAACTGACGGGCGGGGCGATTGGCGCGGGCCTGCCGCTGGCGACGGGCGCAGCCATCGCGGCACCGGATCGTCGCGTGGTGGCGTTGCAGGCCGATGGTTCGGGCATGTACACGCTGCAGTCGCTGTGGACCATGGCGCGCGAGAAGCTCGACGTGACCATCGTGTTGCTGGCTAACCGCAAGTACGCGATCCTCTTGGGCGAACTGGCTGGCGTGGGTGCCAATCCCGGCAAGACCGCGCTCGATATGCTCGACATCGGCAATCCGGATCTCGATTGGGTGAAAATGGCCAACGGCATGGGCGTGGAAGCGGCGCGCGCCGATACCATGGATGCATTCAACGACCTGTTCGCTTCCGCCAACCAGCGCAAGGGTCCGTTCCTGATCGAACTGGTGATCTGATGCCGTGATCCACGGCGGGCGGCGCGATGGAACACGATGTTCCATTGTGCCGCGCCCGGCCCCGCCACAGCATGGTCCCGCGTGATAGTCACGCCAAGAGAGGGACCATCATGATCAAGATGTGGATGTGTATCCTGGGCGCTTCGCTGAGCCTGCCGGGTTGTACCCAGACGAAGCCGAAGCCACCAGGAGTTACCCAGGCCGCAGGCAGCTACGCCATCGTATGCCTGTACTCGCACCGGTTGCCGGACGACCCTATCGTCATGCCGGCCCGTCCCGGCGTCGCCATGCAGCATGACTTCTTCGGCAACACGACGACGAACGCCTACACCACGGCGGAGGTCCTGCAAAAAGTGCCGGGCACCACGTGCGAGAACGCGGCCGATGGCACGGCCTACTGGGCGCCTTCGCTGCGCTTGCCCGATGGCACGGTGGTTCCGCCGGTCTACCAGAAGACCTACTACACCAATCAGGCTGTGCCATCGCCGAATCATTTCCCGGTGCAACCGTATCCGCAAGGCATCAAGCTGATGGTGGGCGACCATCATGGCACCACGCCGAATTCGCGCATCTCGTTCCTCTGCACCGGGGGCAACTACACGAACTCGATTCCCACCAACTGCAAGCCCGACCCCACCAACGGTACGCAACTCAATATCGGCATGCACTTCCCGACATGCTGGGATGGCAAGACCCTGTCACCCACGATGGGCACCTACGACAATGCGGTGGCACCCGACAGTGCGGGGAATTGTCCGGCTGGATATCCGGTGCGTCTGCCCGATGCGAACATGAACATCGCCTACAACCTCGGGCAGATCACGGACCTGACCAATGTGCAGTTGTCGCTTGATCCTCAACTCGATTCGGCGGGCAATGTCGTGAAGCAGTTGTGGGGATCGCTCTACACCGCGCACGGAGATTTCTTCATGGGATGGCGTCCGGATGCGGCGAGTTTCATGGCGGAGTTCTGCCTGAACAAGGGCATCAGTTGCAACCATCTGATGGCGTACTCGTATCTCAAGATTGCCGAGGATGCCACCGTGCGCGCCGCCGATACGACCAACTATGGGACCAATGCGGCCCTGTACGCGCAGCAGATGTCGGGAAGCACGCCGGAATCGCGCAGCTATCTCAAGGTCGGTATTCCGAAAGGCGCGCAAACGCTGCCGCCTGATTTCAAACCGGCCTACATGCTGATGATGTACGGCGGCAACACGACCGATACCACCACGCAGACGTTCACGGTGTATCGCGTGGCAACGGACTGGAGCGAGACCACGATCAATGGCGCCAACGCGCCAACCTGCAGCGGCACCAGTGTCACCAGCAACCTGAACAATACACAGGCATACCGTGCGTTCGACGTGAGCAAGCTGGTCAACGAGGCGCTTTCGCAGGGCGCGGAACACATCGCGTTCTGCATTCGCGGCCCCGCTGGCCAGCAGCAGATCAAGTTCAGCAGCAAGGAGGGCGGCAACGGTGGCGTGCTGTTCATCAATGCCGTCAACAAGCTGCCCTACTGAAAAGATGGTTCGCGCCTAGCGTTCGACTTCGGCCCAGGCGGTCATGGCCTGCCCGCCGGCATCGTCGCCAGTCCATAGCTGTACACGACCGGCGGTTTCGGGATCATCCCGGCCGGCGACTGTCACGGTGTCCTGATGGAACAATGGCGCCAGGCCACGGAAGCCGAAACGCTTCACCTGTGCCTCGGGACGCTCCGCACGCAGCAGTTCAAGCGTCAGCATGGCCTGCAACGGGCCATGCACGATCAGGCCCGGATAGCCTTCCACGTCGCGCACATAGTCGAGATCGTAGTGGATGCGATGGCCGTTGAATGTCAGCGCCGAGAAGCGGAACAGCATCACCGGATCGGCCTGCAGTGCGCGGCCAAATTGCGCATCCTGCGCCAGACGCGGACGCGGCGGTTGCGGCTGGCCGACCTCGGGCATCGCACGATAGACGATGTCATGGCGCTCCTTCAATGCCACGTCGCCATCCACGCTCAGTACATGATCCACGGTGACGAACCACAACTCGCCCGTGCGCCCGGACTTGTGCTGGACATCGGTGATCGTCGAGGTCTTGGTCACCGTGTCGCCCACGCGCAGGCCGCGATGGAACGACAGTTCGCCACCGGCCCACATGCGGCGCGGCAGCGGCACGGGCGGCATGAAACCGCCCAGCGTGGGATGTCCGTCGCCGCCCAGCGTGTGCTGCGGGGCGCGCGGCAGGAAATAGAGCCAGTGCCAGAGCGGCGGCAGCGGCTGGCTGGCGATGGCATCGCCATCGAGATCGAACGTGGCGGCCAGCGCCAGCACGGGCTCCAGCGCCAGTGTTTCGGTGCGCGATTCCGAACGGCCGATCCATTCGCGCAAGTGTTCGAGCGTGGTCACGGGCAAGTCCTCAGCGTGCGGCAGGCAGCCAGTTGTTGACGTTCGGCGCGCGGTCCAGATCCCAGACGCGCGCGATGATCGTGCGCATCTCGGCCTCGGTGGCGCCGTGGCGGAATGCGCCAAGCTGGATGGCCTTGGCTTCGAGTTCCGGGCGCGACAGCGTGTTGTCGGGGTCTCCCTTCGGCACATCGACGCGTGCGCCCAGCGTGCGGCCATCGGTGGTGCGCACCGTGACGCGCCCAATCCACTGGCGCGGATATGCAGCGTTGATTTCGTCGTCGAGTTCCATCGTCACTTTCTCGCGGAAGGCGGCGATGCGTGCATCGTGCAGCGCATGGTCCTCGAATTCTCCGAGCCCTGCGTGCGCGTGAACGGCCACGAGGCCAAGCACCGTACCCATCGAGAACTTGGCCTGATGGATGGTCGATGGGTTGACCACGGGGCCCAGCACGTCGATGGCGCCCTGGTGAACGTGCGTGGTCACCGCTTCGATCTGTTCGGCGCGCAGGTTCTCGCGCAGCATCAGTGCCTTGAGCGCATCGGCAGCGGGGTGCGTGTGGCGGCACGATGCGAAGAACTTGAACGAGGTTTCTGCGGTGGCCCAGCGCGTACCGAGTCCATCGGTCAGTGCAGCAGGGTTGGCATCGCTCGACATGCCAGCGGCCATGCCCTGCGGACCTTCGAGAATCTGCTTCGCACCTGTGAAACCAGCACGTGCGAGCCAGGCCGACTGCAGGCCATCGGCAGCGGCCTTGGCCGTGTGCAGTTGCTTGGAGTCGGCGGCATCGCGCAGGAATTCCCACAGGCCGGAAGCCTGCGTGCCGGCCGAACCGAGCGCCTGGTTGATGCCTTCGGCGTCGAGTCCGAACAGCTTGGCCACGGCGGCGGCGGCGGCCAGCGTGCCGACCGTGCCGGTGGTGTGGAAGATGCGATAGTGCGAGCGTCCCATGAACTCGCCGATGCGGATGCCTGCCTCGTAGCCGGCGATGGATGCGAGCAGAACGTCCGCACCAGTCTTGCCTTCGGCTTGCGCGGCGGCCATCACCGCCGGGAATACCACGGCGGCGGGATGCAGCACCGAGCCGTTGTGCACGTCGTCCTGTTCCACCACGTGCGACGATGCCCCGTTGATCAACGCGGCGAAGTAGGGCGAGGTGCGGCGGCGGTCCACCAGCACTTCGGCGTCACCGGTGCCGGGGCCCATGGCTGCGGCGAATTCCTGAATGCGGCGCACGGCGGGTGCGTCCTTGCCAGCGATGGCCGATGCCATCCAGTCGAGGAACAGGTCCTTGGTGCGTTCCACTATCGGCGCGGGCACATCGGCGAGTTTCAGGTCCGCGAGGAACGCGCAGAGTTGCCGGGTGGGATACGTGTTGTCGTTGGGCATGGGCGAGTGTGCGTAGGTGCGATGTCTCGGGTCAGAACGAACGCGGCAGTTCGAGCACGTGCTCGGCCACATAGGACAGGATCAGGTTGGTCGAGATCGGCGCCACCTGGTACAGGCGTGTCTCGCGGAACTTGCGCTCGATGTCGTATTCGGAGGCGAAGCCAAAGCCGCCATGCGTCTGCAGGCAGACGTTCGCGGCTTCCCACGAGGCATCGGCGGCCAGCAGCTTGGCCATATTGGCTTCCTTGCCGCAGGCTTTGCCGGCGTCGAACAGTTGCGCAGCCTTGTAGCGCATCAGGCTGGCGGCTTCCACGTTGACGAACGAACGTGCGATCGGGAACTGCACACCCTGGTTCTGGCCGATGGGGCGATCGAACACGATGCGTTCGCGCGCATAGCCGCTGGCACGTTCCACGAACCAGTAGCCGTCGCCAATGCATTCGGCGGCAATCAGGATGCGCTCGGCGTTCAGGCCGTCGAGGATGTACTTGAGTCCCTTGCCTTCCTCGCCGATCAGGTTCGCGGCGGGAATTTCGAGGTTGTCGAAGAACAGTTCGTTGGTCTCGTGGTTGACCATGTTGCGGATCGGCTGGACCGTGAGGCCGTTGCCGATGGCTTCGCGCAGATCCACCACGAACACCGATAGCCCTTCCGATTTCTTCTTCACCTGGTCAAGCGGCGTGGTGCGCGCCAGCAACAACATCAGGTCCGAGTGCTGCACGCGCGAGATCCACACCTTCTGGCCGTTGATCACGTACTTGTCGCCTTTGCGCACGGCGGTGGTCTTGAGCTTGGTGGTGTCGGTGCCGGTGGTCGGCTCGGTCACGGCCATCGACTGCATGCGCAGTTCGCCGGAAGCGATGCCGGGCAGCCAGCGTTGTTTCTGCACGTCGGAGCCATGGCGCAGCAGGCAGCCCATGACGTACATCTGGCCGTGGCAGGCGCCGGAGTTGCCGCCGTTACGGTTGATCTCTTCCATGATCACCGAGGCCGCGGTCAGCGGCAGCCCGGAACCTCCGAATTCCTCGGGAATCAGCGCGGAGAGCCAGCCGGCGTGCGTCAGCGCCTGCACGAATTCTTCGGGGAAGTCGCTCTTTTCCTCGATGCGCTGCCAGTAGGCGGAGTCGAATCCCTGGCAGAGATCGCGAACGGCTTCGCGGATTTCCGGGTAAATCTGGTCTTGGTCCTGTGCAGCATGCATGGCAATGTCCGTGTCGGGGCTGATCGATGAGGGCCATTATTCCCGAGGCCATCGCGCCGAAACATTCGCATTTGCCGAAGCACGGCTTTTGTCGGGGCTTAGGTTGGCGGGTAGCGGCACCTCTGCGGGCTAGGGTTATCCCGTGGCTTTTCTGCCGCCGTGTCCAGCCTTCTGCAAATCCGAATTGTGGGGCGGGACGAATGGCCGCAGGCTGCACATCGACCGATGCCCGCATCGAGACCACACAACACAAACAGATTCGACAGGAGACTACCGATGAACCCATTGCCGCAGCAGGCGCGCTTGCTTGCCCTGTTCGCCGTGACTGCATTCGCGTCCGCCCAAGCGCTGGCTGCGGACCCATACCCGTCGCGCCCGATCGCGATGGTGGTGCCCTTTGCCGCAGGCGGTCCCACCGATGTCGTCGCGCGTTCGGTGGCGGCGGCGATGTCGAAATCGCTCGGGCAGAGCGTGGTGGTGGAGAACCGGCTGGGCGCGGGCGGCACCATCTCGGCGGCGTTCGTCGCCAAGGCCGCACCGGATGGCTACACCATCCTGATTCACCACAACGGCATGGCCACGGCACCGGCGCTGTACTCGAAGCTGTCCTACAAGCCGCTGACCGACTTCACGTTCGTGGGACAGGTGGCCGATGTGCCGATGACCCTGCTGGGTCGCCACGATCTGCCAGCCAACACGCTGCCGGAGCTCGTCAGCTACATCCAGAAGAACCAGAACAAGGTGAACCTGGCGAATGCGGGCCTTGGTGCGGTGTCGCAACTGTGCGGCATGTTGTTCCAGAAAGCCATCGGCGTGGAACTGCAGACGATTCCGTATCAAGGCACCGCGCCTGCGATGACCGCGCTGCTCGGCGGACAGGTGGACGTGCTGTGCGACCAGACCACGCAGACGCTGCCGCATATCAAGAGCGAGAAAGTGAAGCTCTATGGCGTGACCACCGCCGAGCGGATTCCGGCGCTGCCCAACACGCCCACGCTGCGCGAAGGCGGCCTGAAAGGCTTCGAGGTGAAAGTGTGGCACGGCATTTACGCGCCCAAGGGCACGCCGCCCGCCGTGATCGAGAAGCTGAACGGCGCACTGCGTGCCGCGCTAAAGGACCCCAACGTGACCGCGCGGATGAAGGACCTCGGTGCGGTCATCGTGCCGGAAGACAAGCAGACGCCGGAAGGGTTGCGCACGTGGCTGGCTTCGGAGATCGACAAGTGGTCGCCGATCATCAAGGAGGCCGGCGTCAAGGCGGACTAAGTCCGAGGTTACACAGGTTCGGTTGCAGCAGCGGCGAGGTACTTGATCAGTGCCTCTGCAAATTGTGGCAGTTCTCGACCGGGGCGGCGCACAAGCCGTATTTCGCGCCGCGCCCAGTCGTCTTCCAGCTTGATGAAGCGCAGCACCTTGCGGCTTGCGTAACGGCGCGCGCAGCTATTCGGCACGATGGCGATGCCTGCGCCAGCTTCCACCATGCGGCACACCGCATCGAAGCTGCCTACCTGGATGCGCAGGCTGATGCGCTTGCCCATACCACTGGCAATGCGGTCCAGGAACGACTGGATCGCCGATGACTGGTTCAGCCCGACAAAGCGGCAGGTATCGAGCAGATCGGCAAAGTGCAGCGCCTTGAACGCGGGCAACGGGTGGTTGACCGGGGCGATGACGATCAACTCGTCGCTGCAAAGCTGCATGGTGTCGAGGTCTGCCGTGGCCACTTCTCCGGCCACGATCCCCAGGTCTGCCGCACCGGCGCCGATGGCCGAGACGATATCGGCGGACAGGTGCTCTTCCAGTTCGACATCGACATCCGGGTTCTCGGAGAGAAAACGCGACAGCGCGTTGGCCAGGAAGGAGTTCGTTGCCGTGGTATTGGCCAGCAGCCGCACGCGGCCCTTCACACCCTTGGCGTAGGGGCGCAGGTCGGAGTGCAGGCATTCCAGCTGGCGGAACACCTCGCGTGCATGGCGCAGCAGTTCGTCTCCAGCCGGTGTCAGCCGCACACCCTTGACCTGGCGGATCAGCAGCTGGGTCTGGAACGCCTCTTCCAGTTGCTTGATGCGCGAACTGGCAGCGGGCAGCGACAGGAAGCTGCGTTCTGCAGCGCGGGTCAGGTTCTCGGTCTCCCCCACATTGAGGAAGAGGCGCAAATCGGTCAGGTCGTAGTGCATGGGTTCAGCGGGCACGAAGCCCGCTTTTGTCATTTGTGAATTCCGGAAACGTCGCCGCCAATTTATCGTATCCCGTTAGGCAATAACACGGGTACGCTCCCGCACCCGGAAAAACTGGCAGCCAAGGAGGCAGCGATGAGTGGAATGATGGAAGGCAAGGTAGTGGTCGTGACGGGCGCTGGCGGCGGCATCGGCCGTGGCATTGCGCTGGGCATGGCAGCCGCCGGCGCGCGCGTGGTGGCCAATGACCTGGGTGTCTCGATGACCGGCGAGGGCGGCGATGCGGGTCCGGCCCAGCGCGTGGTCGACGAGATCCGCGCAGCGGGTGGCGAGGCGGTGGCCAGCACGGACAGCGTGTCCACGTGGGCAGGCGCCAACGCCATCGTGCAGTGCGCGCTGGACAGCTTCGGGCGCATCGATGCGGTGGTCAACAACGCCGGCAACCTGCGCGACCGCATGTTCTTCAAGATGAACGAGGAAGAATGGCGCTCGGTGATCGACGTTCACTTGCACGGCACGTTCTTTGTCAGCCGCGCGGCAGCGAACTATTTCAAGGATCAGGAAAGCGGCGCTTACGTGCATATGACGTCCACGTCGGGGCTGATCGGCAACCTGGGGCAGGCCAATTACTCGGCGGCCAAGCTCGGCATCGCGGCGTTGTCCAAATCCATTGCACTCGACATGGCGCGCTTCAATGTGCGCTCCAACTGCATCGCCCCGTTCGCATGGAGCCGCATGACGAGTTCGATCCCGGCCGAAACGCCCGAGGAAAAAGCCCGTGTGCAGCGTCTGCAGAAGATGGAAGCCGGCAAGATTGCCCCGGTTGCCGTGTTCCTGGCCAGCGACGCGGCCAGCGAAGTCAACGGCCAGATCTTTGCCGTGCGTGCCAACGAGATCATGCTGATGAGCCAGCCGCGCCCCGTGCGCTCCGTGCATACAAGCGAAGGCTGGACGCCGGAGACCGTGGCGGAGATCGCCATGCCGGCCATGCGCAGCAGCTTCTTTGCGCTGGACCGTTCGCCCGACGTCATCAACTGGGACCCGATCTGAACGGGTGACTGGCAGCGCGTGGGACGCCGCGCGCTGCATTGCAGCAATCTTCGCGTGGCACGCATTCTGCTCATTGCGCAGAGATCGCACCTGCACGCACGCGGCGCACCGGGAGGGTGCGCCGTCGCAGCAGGAAAAACGCAAGGAATCGCAAAAGCGGTGCATGCCGTTTCGGACGCCCGTTCTACTGCGCATCGATGATGGCATTGGCGATGGAATCACGCTGATCCATTCCTTATCGAAATGTCCCTACAGAATCAGTCATTCGATATGAGAATGCCGCTGCGGCTCATGCGTTTGCACGATACCGGCCGCAGCATCCTTCGCGCACGATGAATGGCAGACGGAGTGCCTGTAGGACCGTGCCGGACAAGGGTTGTCAGATGTATCGGGAATTGCCCGATCGTTACACAACACGCTGTGCATGAAGCGCGTGAAAGGTGTAATGTGTGTCACAAGGCATGGTCAATGGCCCGTCACGGTGGTGCGAGATAGCGGGTGTTCTTTCCACTGCGATGCACGTCACAAGCGCGCGTTGCAAATGGCAGGCAACCCGATTGGGATGTACGCAGTCACGACGTTGCGAACGTAGTGAAACACTCGCAACAAGCGTCAACTCAAGACTCACATCCGCCGTTATTTGACTATGATGAAGTAAAGACTTCGCAACTTGGCAACTCCACCAAGCCGGGGTGGCGGAACGCAAGATTGCCGCGAAGTCTTAGGGGAGTAGAACTACCTTCGCCTCGGACGTGGGACTCTGACGGGAGTGAGGTATGGACATTTTTGGCCACTACGCCACGCGCTTCGAAGCACGCAAGGAAGAGGAATACAGCATCCAGGAGTATCTGGAGATCTGCAAGAAGGATCCTACTGCCTACGCGACTGCCGCCGAACGCATGCTCGCCGCAATCGGACAGCCTGAACTGGTGGATACCCACCACGATCCTCGCCTGTCTCGACTGTTCTTCAACAAGGTCATCCGGGTCTATCCCGCGTTCCGTGACTTCTACGGGATGGAGGACACGATCGAACAGATCGTCTCGTTCTTCAAGCACGCGGCGCAGGGCCTGGAAGAGCGCAAGCAGATCCTGTATCTGCTCGGGCCTCCGGGCGGCGGCAAGTCGTCGCTGGCGGAGAAGCTCAAGGTGCTGATGGAAGAGATTCCCATCTACGCACTGAAGGGATCGCCCATTCACGAATCGCCGCTGGGCCTGTTCTCCGCCGAGGAGGATGGCAAGATCCTGGAGGAGGACTACGGCATTCCGGTGCGCTACCTGAATACCATTCCTTCACCATGGGCCGTCAAGCGGCTGCACGAGTTCAACGGCGACATCACCAAGTTCCGCGTGGTGAAGCTGCGCCCCTCGGTGCTCGCGCAGATCGCCATCTCCAAGACGGAGCCGGGCGACGAGAACAACCAGGATATTTCCTCGCTGGTAGGCAAGGTGGATATCCGCAAGCTTGAAGATTTCCCGCAGGACGATCCGGATGCCTACTCGTACTCCGGTGGACTCTGCCTGGCCAACCGCGGCCTGCTGGAGTTCGTGGAAATGTTCAAGGCGCCGATCAAGGTCCTGCACCCGCTGCTGACCGCCACGCAGGAAGGCAACTACAAGGGCACGGAAGGCTTCGGCGCAATTCCGTTCGATGGCGTGATCCTCGCGCACTCGAACGAGGCCGAATGGCAGACCTTCAAGTCCGACAAGAACAACGAGGCATTCCTCGACCGGATCTATATCGTGAAGGTGCCGTACTGCCTGCGCGTATCTGACGAGGTCAAGATCTACGACAAGCTGCTGCGCAGCAGTTCGCTGTCGGCGGCGCCGAACTCCCCGAACACGCTGAAGATGATGGCGCAGTTCGCGGTGCTCACGCGGATCAAGGAACCCGAGAACTCGAATGTCTTTTCGAAGATGCGCGTCTACGACGGCGAAAGCCTCAAGGACGTGGACCCGAAAGCGAAGTCGTATCAGGAGTATCGCGACTACGCCGGTATCGACGAAGGCATGAATGGCTTGTCCACGCGCTTCGCGTTCAAGGTATTGTCGAAGGTCTTCAACTTCGACAATACCGAGGTGGCCGCCAATCCGGTGCACCTGCTCTATGTGCTCGAACAGCAGATCGAGCGCGAGCAGTTCCCGCCGGAGCAGGAAGCCAAGCTGATGTCGTATATCAAGGAGTACCTGACCACGCCGTATGTGGAGTTCATCGGCAAGGAAATCCAGACGGCTTACCTGGAGTCGTATTCCGAGTACGGGCAAAACATCTTCGACCGCTACGTGGTGTTTGCCGACCTGTGGATCCAGGACCAGGAGTATCGCGATCCGAACACTGGCGAAATCCTGGACCGCAACGCGCTGAACGATGAACTGGAGAAGGTGGAGAAGCCGGCGGGTATCTCGAACCCGAAGGACTTCCGCAACGAGATCGTCAACTTCGTGCTGCGGGCACGGGCCAACAATGGTGGCAAGAACCCGGTCTGGACCAGCTACGAGAAGCTGCGGATGGTGATCGAGAAGCGCATGTTCTCCACCACGGAGGACTTGCTCCCGGTCATCTCGTTCAACGCCAAATCGTCGCGCGAGGATCAGGACAAGCACGAAAACTTTGTCAACCGCATGGTCGAGAAGGGGTACACGCCCAAGCAGGTTCGGCTTTTGGTGGAGTGGTATCTGCGCGTCAGGAAGTCGTCGTAAGTCATACGGACGCGGTGTCCTTCATCCACGGCGCTCTCATGGCTGTTTTCATGGGAGCGCCCCAACAAGGCGGGCGAACGGCTTATGGGCACGGTCATCGATCGGCGCGAGAACGGCGGCAACAAGAGCGCCGTCAATCAACAGCGCTTCATCAAACGCTACCGGCAGCAGATCCGGCAGGCGGTGGCGAAAGCGGTGTCCGGCCGGAAGATCATGGACATCGAGCAAAGCGGTCAGGTGTCCATTCCGGTCAAGGACATCTCGGAACCGATTTTTCATCACGGGCAGGGGGGCAAGCGGGAGTGGATTCATCCCGGCAACAAGAAGTTTGTCAGAGGTGACAGCTTTGACCGTCAGCAGCAGGGCAGCGGCGGCACGGGGTCGCGCGCCAGTGACAGCGGCGAGGGCGAGGATGATTTCGTCTTCACGCTATCGAGAGAAGACTTCCTGAATTTCTTCTTCGAAGACATGGCGCTGCCGGATCTTGCCAAGCGCCACCTCGCCAAGATTGCCGAAGTGCGCAAGGTGCGCGCCGGCTTCTCCATCGACGGCACGCCATCGAACCTCTCGATCCTGCGCACCATGCGCAGCTCGCTTGGGCGACGCATCGCGTTGTCGAGCCCCTATTTGAAACGCCTGCACGCCCTCGAGGCGGAGTACAACGAGGTGCTGGAGAAGGAAGGGGAAGGCCCCTATTCCGAGCAGGCAGAAGCGCTGATGGAAAAGATGCGCCACCTGCGCGCGCAGGTGGACCGTGTTCCATTCATCGAGAAGCTCGACCTGCGGTACAACAACCGCGTCATGAAGAAGCGGCCCCAGGCGCAGGCGGTGATGTTCTGCCTGATGGACGTTTCCGGCTCGATGGACGAAAGCCGGAAGGACCTGGCCAAGCGGTTCTTCATGCTGCTGTACCTGTTCCTGAAGCGGAATTACGAGCGCATCGACGTGGTGTTCATCCGCCATCACACGGTGGCGAAAGAGGTGGAGGAGGAAGACTTCTTCCATTCGCGGGAGTCCGGTGGTACGGTGGTGTCGAGCGCGCTCAAGCTGATGGTGGAAGTGATTCACGACCGCTATCCGCCGAGCCAGTGGAATATCTACTGCGCCCAGGCATCGGACGGCGACAACTGGGCGGGGGATTCGGAGTTGTGCGGCAGGCTGCTGCGTGAATCGATCCTGCCACTGGTGCAGTACTACGCGTATGTGGAAGTGGCTTCGGAAGAGCCGCAGAATCTCTGGGAGGAATACCTCACGGTGAAGAGCCAGTTCGAGCACTTTGCGATGCAGCGCATCATCGGTGCCGACGAGATCTACCCCGTGTTGCACGATCTCTTCCAGAAGCGGGCCGCGTGGCCCGGCAGGTAGCAAGGGCAGCAGGCCGGTACGCTGCACCCGGCGTGTACCGGCACGTCACTGGGGATGTCTATGGCCTATCTATCGACGGGCTCGGAGTGGACCTTCGAGCTGATCCAGCGCTATGACCGCGAAATCGCCCGCATCGCCGGCGATTTTGGTCTGGACACCTATTCCAACCAGATCGAGATCATCACCGCCGAGCAGATGCTCGACGCCTACGCGTCGGCCGGCCTGCCGGTGGGATACAACCACTGGTCCTACGGCAAGCACTTCCTGTCCTCGGAGCGCAGCTACCAGCGCGGCTACATGGGGCTGGCCTACGAGATCGTGATCAACTCGAATCCCTGCATCGCATACCTGATGGAGGAGAACACGATGCCGATGCAGGCGCTGACCATTGCGCATGCCTGCTACGGCCATAACTCGTTCTTCAAGGGCAACTACCTGTTCCGCACCTGGACCAACGCGGACGCCATCATCGACTACCTGTTGTTCGCCAAGAACTACGTGGCCGAGTGCGAGCAACGCTACGGCGAGCAGGAGGTGGAGCTGCTGCTCGACTCCTGCCACGCGCTGCAGAACTACGGCGTGGACCGCTACAAGCGGCCCAAGAAACTGTCCATCGTCGAAGAACAGGCGCGTCAGCAGGAGCGCGAGAACTACCTGCAGATGCAGGTCAACGATCTCTGGCGCACCTTGCCGCGCCATCGTCCGCATGCACTGCGCGAGGAGGAGGAAGCAGCGGAGTACGAAGCCACGTTCCCGCCCGAGCCGCAGGAGAACCTGCTCTATTTCATCGAGAAGAACGCGCCCAAGCTGCAGCCGTGGCAACGCGAGATCGTGCGGATCGTGCGCAAGATCGCGCAGTACTTCTATCCGCAGCGGCAGACCAAGGTCATGAACGAAGGCTGGGCCACGTTCTGGCACTACACGATCCTGCACCAGCTCTACGAGGAAAAACTCGTCAACGACGCCTTCATGCTTGAATTGCTGCAGGCACATACCAACGTGATCTACCAGCCGCCGTACCACAGCCCGTATTACAGCGGCCTGAATCCGTACACGCTGGGCTTCCTGATCTTCCAGGACTTGCGCCGCATGTGCGAGAACCCGGACGACGAGGATCGGCGCTGGGCGCCCGAGATCGCGGGCAGCGACTGGCGCCAGACGCTGGACTTCGCCATGCGCAACTTCAAGGACGAAAGCTTCTTGCTGCAGTTCCTGTCACCGCGCGTGATCCGCGAACTGAAACTGTTCTCGGTGCTGGACGATGACCGCGAGGGCAAGCTGCGTGTGACGGCTATCCACGACGATGAAGGCTATCGCCAGATCCGCCAGTTGCTGGCCAACCAGTACGACCTCTCGAACATGGAGCCCAACATCCAGGTGACCAACGTGGATGTGGGCGGTGATCGCTCGCTGACGCTGCGGCACCTGCAGAACGAGCGTCGGCCGCTGGCGACGAATTTCGACGAAGTGATCCGCCACGTGACGCGGCTGTGGGGATTCACCGTGCGACTGGAAGTGGCCTACGAGGACGGCCGCCGTGAAATGAAATACGAATGCAAGCCGGAGCGCAGGCACCAGCAGCAGAGGAAGGCGGCCTAGCGTAGCCCGCCGGTCCGCTTCAAAAAAAGAAAGGCTCCCGCTGTGGGAGCCTTTCCTCTTGATCAATGCCCGGTTAATCCTTGCGCGCGTGCCCCGTGCGCGGACGGGCCGCCGAACACGCCCCGGCACGTTCCAGGTCCACGCCCGGCAGCAAGTGCAGCAGCCGCACCAGTTCCGACTGGCGGTGCGTGCCGGTCTTGCGCAGCGTGTCGCGAATATGGACCCGCACCGTGTGGGGCGACAGGAATTCGCGCTCCGCGATCTCGTTCAATGTCTCGCCGGCGGCCAGTCGGATCGCGATGATGCTTTCCTTCTTCGACAGGCCGAACAGCGACGTCAGCACCGCGGCGTCCAGCACCGAACGCGATTCCGAATTGCCGAGCAGCATCATGGCCATCGGCAGTTGCCAGGGCCCTTCCACCGGCTGGCGCGAGACCAGCGGCATCACGATGATCGGCACGGGTTGTCCGCCCGAGGTGATGTGCATCCACGAGCCCGCCGCCGCGCCGCCATGGCGGCCACCGTGCGCGGCGTTGTCGAGCATCCTGGCCAGCACCGATTGCAGCGAATCGGGCTGGGCGCAGAGCACGCCGTTATCCAGCGCCAGGTGCGTGTCGGCCTGCACAAGCGCTTCGGCCCAGCTATTGGCGTAGCGCACGCGCATGTCGGCCTGCAGGATCATCACGCCGAAGTCGAGGGTGTCGAGGCTGGCCAGCCCCAGCGAGGCCAGGCCGCTCAACTCGAAATTGCGGTGCTGCATGCGCGCAGCGCGTGCCCAGTGAGGCATGACATGGGCCACACGGCGATTGCAGTCGTGCTCGGTGCAGCGATCGCAACCCGGCGTGGCACTCATCCAGACGCACACGTCGTGCGTGTCGAACAGGCGGATGCCGCCAGACAGTCCGCTGTAGTCGATATGCGCGTCAACGTGTCCGACATCGCCGATGTCACCGGCGGTGGCCAGTGCCACGCTCGCGCGCGAGGGCAGGGCGCGCATGCTCTCGGGCATGCTGCTGGCATTGGTGAAGCAACCGTGCGGTGTCACCCCAAGGCGCGCCTGTCCCGCGAGCTTGTCCCATATCAGGTAGCTCGGGCTTTCCGAGCAGGTATAGCGGGAGAACAGGTCCAGTGCGGCCGGCATGGCCGCCACGTCCATGGCCGATTCATAGATGCGGTCGACGAGGCGATGGAATACGTCGTCGCCAGGCAAGTGTTCGCCCATTTCATTTTTCCCCGGTGGCAAACGCCTTCTTTCCTCAGGCCGCTGCAGCTTGGCGCGACCTTCTTTTGTGTTGATTCCACTGCGGGCAACCGGCACTCATCGAGCGATGGGTGCGTCTTGCCGTGTATCGGATCATCGTGCAAAAACCGGATGCGGGAACATCCCGCCGTGGGAGGGGGCGCTTGCTCAAGACCTGCGCCGCGCCTGCCTTTCCGGTTGATTGGGGACAGTGCACCGGTCTACGTCGGGCGCTGTCGAAGTTGGCGAGATAGTAATGCGGCGACGGACCTATTTCAAACTAATAGACAAGAATGTCCGGATTTTTCTTGGCGTAAATGAGACAGCCGGCAGCGGGCGAGACCCGCCCTCCACATCCCGGCCGAAATCATGTCGTAGACGGCGCTTTGGACGTGACGATTTCGGCGCCTGCGCCAGCCGCGGCAGCGATGGCATTTTCGGCACTTCCGCCATCCACCTGAACGGTCACGTAGGGTGCTGCCATCCGGATGCCCTCCGCATCGAAGTTGCGTTTGAGCCGGATATTGAAGGCGCGCGAGATGTCGGACTGCATCAGGGGGCGGGTCTTGAACTGGGCCAGCACCACCTGTCCGTTCGGATCGAACCGGTCGAGGCCAAGGATGTCGAGTCCCGATAGCAGGTTGCGGCTATAGCGATAGTCCGAAGACACCTCGGCGCCGGTCTCGCGAATGATTTCCAGCGCGCGGTCGAAATCGCTCTGGTAGGAAATCGAGATATTGAAGACCGCGAACGCGTAGCCGCGTGACAGATTTTTGACAGCCTTGATCTGGCTGTAGGGCAGCGTGTGCAGCGCGCCCTTGCCGTCGCGCAGCCGCACCGTGCGGATCGTCATGCCTTCCACCACGCCCGAGTGGTCCGGCAGTTCGATCGAATCTCCGATCGCAATGGAATCCTCGATCACGATGAACAGGCCAGTGATCAGGTCCTGCACCAGGCTTTGCGCACCGAAGCCGATGGCCAGCCCGACCACGCCCGCGCCCGCGAGCAGCGGCGTGACGTTGACGCCCAGGTTGGCCAGCACTGCAATCATCGCCACCACCAGCAGGGCCACGAATGAGGCATTGCGCACCAGCGGCAGGATCGTCCGGGCGCGCAGGCTTGGCTGCGGCGCGCGGGTGTTACCGGGGGTGAGCGACTGCGTGATGGCGGTGTCGATCAGCAGCCAGACCAGCCAGGCCAGCAGCACCACGCCGATCACGCTCAGGATCGATTGGGTGATATGACGGCCCAGGACGGTGGCCTCGGCCAGTCGCATCAACGAGGTGTTCCAGATGCGCGCATTGAGTTCGAGGAAGGCCACCCAGATGGCCACGCGCACGATGGCCACGCCAAAACGCCCGAACCGCTGGATATACGCCGAACGCCGGCGGTCGCGCAGCCGGGGTGCGCGCTTGGTGGCCTTGGGCGAGCGGCCTACGACAAGCGTCAGCAACGTGGCGCTGACGAACAGCGCCACGGTCAACACCGCGCGTCGCAGGAATTCATCGGCATGACCCGTGGCCATGATCGTGCCGATGACCGACGCCACCACCACGGCGAGCATCGGCAGGTACCACGCCTCGCCCGTCATGCGCAGCAAGTCCATCAGCGCGGGATGTTCCTGGCGGAACGCAAACGGGCGGCAGGCGATGAGCTGGCCAATGGCGCGGCGGAAACGTACCGCGAAGACGCCAATCAGGATGGCCGCCAGGATATTGGCCAGCGTGCTGATCAGCGCCGACAGATTGACGCCCAACGAAGCAATCACACGCGGGTCGGTGTTGGCTTCGCCCAGCGCGGCCAGTGCCCCGGTCACGAACAACAGCAGCGGTGAATGCCCGAGCAGGTCGCGCACCGCGGCCCGCCGGTGGCCCGACTGGAACAGCGCAAAGATGACCTGGCAGACCGCCGACATGATGGCGCCCGCCACGATGGCATAGGCCACGAGCACCGCGCCCATGCTGGCTGGCGTGCGTCCGAAGACCTGGTAGGCCAGCAGCAGCGTCAGCCCGAACGCTATGATCCATGGTCCGATGCGCCGCAGGAAATAGATGCCCACGTCGATCCACGAGGGCACCGTGGGCAGCGGTGTGGGACGCGGGCCGCGCACCCGGCTGCGGTGCAGGCGTCGCGACAGTTCGAAGAAGACCCAGCCCGTGGCCGCCCAGCCCAACAGCACGACGCCGAACTCGCGCCACGATTCCAGGCTGCTGCGTGTGCGTCCAACGGTCAGCGCCTCATGCCACTCCTCGCCCGCGAAGTCGATACGCCAGCGCCAGTACTGCCACGGACCGCGGTCCTTGTGCGGCGCGCGGTCGATGTCCTGCAGCGCCTGGGCCACCGCGCCAATCAGGCCCGGTGATGCGTCGCTGGCGGATGCGGCAGCCGAAGAGGCACCGGCCGCTGACGCATCCAACCCGCGTCGCAGCGTCTGTAGTTGCGTGACAAGTGCCTGGCGGTCCTTGTCGTTCTGCAACGTGTGGATGACCTCGTCGAGCGATTGGGCCAGCGGGGCACTGGCGGCAGGCGCCGAGGCTGGCGGGGCTTCGGCCTTCTGAACGGCGGCGAGGATGGGCGATCCGGCGGCCATAGCCGGATTACCACCCGCCAGCACGAGCAGCAGGGCAGCCGTCCAGAGAGACAGCAGGCAGAACAGGGAGCGGGGGCGCAAACGATGCATGGAAGGGCGCAAGCGGTGGTCGATCACCGTCGGTGAGCCAGCATGCGCGTCACTGTAGCGCATTGCGGCGCGGCATCGCGCAGGCAAGTCGCCTGGCGGGCGCATGCGTCGTCCAACTTCGATTCAAAAAAATTGAATAACTCGTCCTTAACATGGTGATTTTACGATGAGGGCGGAAGCCTATAGTTCTGTTCATGGACGGCGCGCAACAAAGCGGGCAGCGAAGAAAGTAGCCAGGCCGAACCGCGCCGGACCATACAAACCAACCTATAAATTTTTGATCGTTTTTTTACCGGAGAGCATCATGACCAAGACCAACGCCCTGAATATCGCTTCTGCCCTCGTCCTGTCGCTGGCTGCGCTGGGCACCGCCCAAGCCGGCACCGTCCCGGCCGACCAGTATGGTTACCAGTTCCGCACGACGGTTTCCGCAGACAAGTATGGTTATGAATTCCGCACGCACGACGCCTTCACCGACGGCGCCCGTGCCGGCAAGGTGGATACGTTCACGGACGGCGCCCGCACGGTTGCCGGCCTCGACAAGGTGGGCGTCTCGGCTGCCCCGGCCCGTACGGCTGATCCGTATCTGGACGGCGCCCGCAACGCCGACCCCTATAACGACGGTGCCCGCTTCATCGCCGGCCTCGACCGGATCGGCGTCTCGGCTGCCCCGGGCCGCTCGTTCGACCCGTACCTGGATGGCGCCCGCGCATGAGAGCGATGTCACGCGGCACAAGCAAGGCGTTACGTAACCCGTAACGCCTTTTTTGTTTCCGGCAGCGTGTTTGGCGAGTGCCGCAGCGGCATTCTTCCGCCCGACTGAAGTGGGGTGGGACAGTCTGAAACGACCGCCTGGCGCGGCCTGGCGCCGCATCGCTTCAAACAGCGGTATGGGTTGGCCTGATCGGTGCCGATATTGGCATGTCGCTTGCAGACTGTATCCGGTGAACAAGATCGCCAGCCATAAGACTTGCCGACCGGGAGACCACCATGTTCCAGACCTTCGCCACCCGCACCCATTCCACCTTTGCACACGACGCCGTGATCGCCCGCGCCATCGACACTGCCATGCTGCGCCGTCGTGATGAGTACAACGGCCAGCCCATGGCCTGGAAGATTTTCTGCGAGGCTTCGCACGTGGCGACACTGGCCGATCCGGCGCGCACGGCCTTTATCGAACGCGTGGCCAACGAGCGCGGCGCAGATGCCGCCCTGCGCCTGAAGGCCAAGTCAGAGGCAATCCGTGCCGAGGCCATCGCCCGCCTCATGTAAGGCCGGGAATGCCGGAAATGCCCGCTAGGCGAAGGTAATCGCGCTGCGCCGTTCGGCGCGTTCGAGGTGCGGCACGTTGTTGAAGCTCAGCAGACGCTGCGTGCCCCGGCCGACGATCAGTTCGCAGAAGCCGGTATTGCGGAATTGCAGGTTCAGTTCGATGGCGGTTTGCGTAGGTGCGCCGAGCAGGTCGGCCACGGCGCGGCCAATTGCACCGCCCGAACTGACCACGAGTAGTGAATCCTCGCGCGCGGCCCCTTCCACGGCATTCGACAGGGCAGTCTGCATGCGCGCGCCAAAATCGATCCAGGTTTCCGGCATGCCGTTCAGTTCGCCCTGCGTCCAGGCTGCGAAGGCCGCCCGGAACGTGCGCCAGTAGTCCTGGTAATCGCTATTCTGATGAGCCCGATGGTCGGCACCATCGGTAAAGCTGCGATAGAGCGATTCCCCATCGTATTCATTGAGTCCTGCATGAGACTCCACGGCCAGCCCTTCCACGCCCATGCCGCTCAGGATCTCGTATGCCGTGTCCTGCTGACGCACCAGTGTGCCGGCCACCACACGCCGAAACTGCACCCCGCGATCCTTGAAGTATTCGCCTAGCCATCGCGCCTGCTGCCGTCCCACGTCGGACAGGCAGTCATAGTTGGCGGCACCGAAAGAGGCTTGTCCGTGACGGACCAGAAATAGCGTGGCCATGGGGAGGAAATCGGGAAATTGCGATGTCGCGATTCTAGATGCGCGACGCCGGCGGACCTAGCGAGGCCCGCCGGAATTCATGCCGGCCATCGGTGCCATGCATTCGGAGGATGAACGCATGGCCGCAGCAACATCCATCCAGCCTCAGTCCAGCGTGACGCCGGTATCGGCCGTCAGCTTGAGGATCACGGGCAGATACGCCTTGTAGGCGCGCTCGGCCTCGGCGGGCGTGTTGCCGATAGGCTCGGCGCCCATCTCGTCGATCTTGGCCTGCATCTCCGGCGTCTTCACCAGCGCGGAGGTTTCGCGCCCCAGCCGTTCGATGATGGCTTCCGGCGTCTTGGCCGGCGCCACCAGCGTGATGGGGCCGATGATCTTGTACGCGGCATCGCTGTAACCGGCCTCGGTGAAGGTCGGCACGTCGGGCAGCGCCTTGGCGCGCGTGGTGCCTGCCACGGCAATCGGCCGCAACTTGCCTGCGGCCATGTGCTGGCGCAGCGTGGTCACCGAACCCACCGTCATGTTCACCTGTCCGGCCAGCAGGTCCGACACCATCGGGCCTTCGCCACGATACGGTACGTGCAGGATGTCGATGCTGTAGGTCTTGTCCATGTACGCCTGGAACGTATGCGGCTGGGTGCCCGGCCCCCACGATCCCATGCGCAGCTTGCCCGGCTCCTTCTTGGCGTAGGCAATCAGCTCGTTGACGGTTTTCACCGGCACCGTGCTGTTGACGGTCAGCACCGTGCGCGCGTTGGCGATGTCGGAAATCGGCCGCAGTTCGGTGCGCGGATCGTAGGGCAGCTTCTTGTAGAGCGCGATGTTGGCCGTCAGCGGGCCGGGGATGGTCATCAGCAACGTGTAGCCGTCCGCCGCCGACTTGGCGACGAAATCGGTGCCGATGATGCCGCCGGCACCGCTCTTGTTTTCGACGACCACGGGCTGCCCCAGCCGCTTCGACAGCCCGTCCGCCACCTGGCGGGCCAGCGAGTCGGTCAGGCCGCCGGCCGGGTAGGGCACTACCAGGCGCACCGGCTTGTTGGGATAGTCGCCCTGTGCGGATGCCGCCAGGGGCAGCAAGGCGGCAAGCGCCGCGCAGGCCAGGCTCGAAAGCTTCATGGTGTGTCTCCTCGTTATAGGCCCGGTCCGAGCGGGGACGTGCCGCTATGGTTGCGGCTGATGCGGGCGGTTGGTGGGTGAAGCGAGGGAAAACAGGGGGCTTCGGTCGTTCAGGCGTCGTCGAGCTGCAGGTAGCTGGCGACCATCCGCGACATTTCCTGCGGCAGCCGGTCGTCGTCGAGCGGGAACGGGCCGGGATTGTTCAGGATGGCGTTGACCAGCGTGCCGAATGCCATCTGCATGGCAAAGCGCAGCCGCAGTTCCGCTTCCTCGGGGGGGCCGGGCAGGCGCGGCACCACGACTGTCACCAGCCGTTCGATGATTTCCTGGCCATTGCGCTGATGCGGCAGCCATTCCTCGGGACGCGCCGTGGCGTGTTTGAGGGACGCACGAATCACGCCGCGATTGTTGCGGCAGCCATTGACCATGAAGTGCAGCGTCTTCTCGATGACCTGGCGCGGCGGCACGTCCTGCCAGCGATGCTCGGCCATGTAGCGGGCCACCGAACTGTCCGACTCCTCCATCACCGACGCACGCAGCGCCTCGAAGAATGCCATCTTGTCCCGGAAGCGGCCGTAGAAGGCGCCCACCGACACCTGGCAGGCCGACGCGATCTGGGCCACCGAGACCGCAGTGAAATCGCGCTCGGCCAGCAACTCACGGCCGGCGGCCAGCAGCGCCTGCTCGGTTTCGCGCGCACGGCGTTGGCGCGGCGGCTGGAGGACGGAGGTGGTATCGACGCGCGGGAAGGCGGCGTGGCTCGATTCCATGTTGGGTGACAGGGCAGGCATAAGAATTTTCCGTATTCGAATTCGGATTCGGTTTTGAACGTTACGGATGGCCGCAAGGGCCGTCAAGTCGGGGTTTACGATCTGTATTTCCAATATATGGAAATTCGTTCCGCTTTTTGACACACAATGATCGGGCCGACCACACTGGGAAACAGGAGACGACATGCCGATGAACAAGCCCGTCGAACAATTCATTGCCGAGCGCCGCCTCGAGGACCCCTCGTTTGGCGGACTGCTGGCCAAGGGCTTCGCGCTGCTGCGCTGCTTTATCGACGACCCACGACCGCTCGGCAACGGCGAACTGTCGCAACGGCTGCAACTGCCCCGCGCCACGGTATCGCGTATCTGCCGCACATTGTTCGAGTTGGGCTATCTCGACTGGGACCCCAAGCTCGACAAGTATTTTGTCGGCGCGCAAGTGCTGGCGCTGGGCTATCCCTACCTGGCCGGGCTGCAGGTACGGCATCTGGCCCGGCCCCTGATGCAGGCGCTGGCCAACGAGGTGGAGGGCGCCGTGTCGATGGGCGTGGCACACCGGCTCGACGTGACGTATCTGGAATCCTGCACGCATCACGAAGGCACCTCGGCCCGGCCGGCCGTGGGCGCGGTGCGCAGCGTGATGACCACGGCGATGGGGCGCGCGTTCCTCTGCACGCAATCGAAACGTGAATTCGAAACGCTGATGGAAGCCGCCCGCGTGGAGCGGCCGGATGAATACGCGGCCTGCTACGACACCGTGTGCCACAACGTGGCGCACTACCCAAAACGCGGCTTCGCGCTGAACGAGGGCGATGCCGGCGAGGGTATCCACGGCGTGGGCGTGTATTCGCGCATCGTCTATCTGAACCGGCCGCTGCTGTTCAACTGCGCCATGCCGGGGCTGCGCGTCCGTCGAGGTTCGATGGAGAAGCGCGTGGCGCCACTGCTGCGCGAGATGGTGCGGTCGATCGAGATCATGGCTGGCGTGGGACGCTAGCCGCCGGGCGCGGGACCGGAATTCCCGCACGAACGAATGCTGGCGGCATGTACCGCAGGCATCGAGGATGGAGACAACATGCAGGATTTGCAGCCGTTGCTGTGCCCACGGTCGATCGCGATCGTCGGTGCTTCGACCTCTCCCGATAAAGTTGGCGGTGTCCCCGTGCGACTGCTCGCCGAACTCGGCTACGCGGGCCGTGTCTTCCCCGTGAATCCCGGTGCCGACTCCGTGCAGGGCCTGCGGGCCTATCCGGATATTGCCTCCATCGGCGAGCCCGTGGACTTGGCCATCGTCGCCGTGCCGGCCTCCGGAGCGCCCGAGGTGATGGCGCAACTGGGTGGCGCCGGTACGCGTGCCGCCATCGTCTTCACTTCCGGGTTTGCCGAAGTGGAGGGCGGCGATGCGCTCCAGCACGCGCTGGCCTCGCAGGCACAGGCCCACGGCGTGCAACTGCTCGGCCCCAACTGCCTCGGCGCGATGAATCTGCGCGAGCGCATGTTCGGCACGTTCTCGCCCATTCCGCTGACTGGCGTGCCGCCCGTGGGTGAGGTGGGACTGGTCAGCCAGAGCGGCGCCTTCGGTGCGTATGCGTTTGCGCTGGCGCGCGAGGCCAAGCTTGGCTTGAGCCACTGGGTGACCACGGGCAACGAGGCCGGCCTGCAAGTGGCCGATGTCATCGAATGGCTCGCGCACGATCCGCAGACACGCGTGATTTTGGCCTATATGGAAGGGGCGCGCGATGGCGTGCGGCTGCGTCGCGCACTGGCTGCCGCACGCGACGCGGGCAAGCCTGTGGTCATCGCCAAGGTCGGCACCACGGCGGCCGGTGCCAGCGCCGCGCAATCGCATACCGCTAGCCTGGCCGGCGAGGATGCCGTCTACCAGGCGGTGTTCGACGAGTACGGCGTGCATCGGGCGCATACGCTCGAAGCGTTTTTCCGGCTCGGGTACACGCTCGCGCGCGGCAGCCGGCCTCGCCAGTGGGCCTCCCGCTCGGGCCTGCCCGCCGATGCCGTGGCGCCGGTCGCCATTGTCACGGTGTCGGGCGGCGTGGGCATCATGATGGCCGACAGTGCCGAAACACAGGGCCTGCCGCTGCCGGCCATGCCCGCCGCCGCTGCGCAGGCATTGCGCAAGGCAATTCCATTCGCAAGCACCACCAACCCCATCGACGTCACGGGTCAGGTGGTGGCGCAGCCGCAAGTGTTCGTCGACGCGCTCGCCAACGTGGCGCGCTGCGGCGAATACGGCAGCGTGGCCGCATTCCTGGCCGGCGGTGCCAACGCGCCGCGCCTGTGGACGGCGCTGCAGGACACCATCACCGGACTGGCCGCCGACCCCAGCGCCGCGCCGCTGCTGATCTCTGGCGTGATGGACGACGAGAAACGCGAATGGCTGGAGGCACGCGGTTGCCTGGTCTTCCGCGAACCCGCACACACGATGGAAGCCGTGGCGGCGCTGGCCCGCGCGGCTGCCATGGAAGCGACGGCATCGGACGCTGGCAGGACGGCGCAGTCCACCACATCGAAGCTGTCCATGCCGGTTCCCGATGGCGTGGCCGCACTCTCCGAAGCCGAGGCCATGACATGGCTGGCCGAGGCTGGCGTGCCCGTGGCGCCGCACGGTCTGGCACACGATCCCGACGAAGCGGTGCGCGTCGCGCAATCGATCGGCTTCCCGGTGGCGGTCAAGCTCTGCTCGCGCCATGTGCTGCACAAGAGCGATATCGGCGGCGTGGTACTGGGCTTGCAGGATGCCGATGCGGTACGCGCGGCGTTTGCGCGCGTGCGGGATGCGGCAGGGACCGTACAGGGCGCCGATGGCAAGCCGGTGCCGTTCGAAGGTGCCATCGTGGCGCGCATGGTGCGCGGCTGGGGCGAGATCATGGTGGGCGTGCGGCGCGATCCGGTCTTCGGACTCGTGGCGCTCGCGGGTATTGGCGGCACGGCCGTGGAGATTTTTCGGCAGATGGCGTTCGGCCTCGCACCGCTGTCGCGGCAACGTGCACGGGCCATGCTCGAACAGAGCCGCGCGGCAGCGTTGTGTACCGGGCATCGCGGTCATCCATCGCTCGATCTGGATGCGGTGGCCGATGTGCTCGTCAACGTATCGCGCGTGGCGGATGCGATTGGCGAGCGGCTCGACACACTCGAAATCAATCCGTTCATCGTCAGCCGCGACGGCCTTGTCGCTGCCGATGCAGTCATCACGCTGCGCTGAGCGTCATTACAAGAGGAGACATCACCCATGCGACACACCATTCGCAGGACGCTGCGCGGGCTGGCCTTCATGACGATTGCGGCACTGGCGACGGGCTTCATGTCAGGACCCGCCACGGCGGCCGACAACTATCCGGACAAACCGATCCGGCTCGTGGTGCCATTCCCGGCAGGCGGGGGTACGGATGTGGTGGGGCGACTGCTGGCCGCACGACTGTCGACGTACCTCAAGGCCACGGTTATCGTCGAAAACGTGGCCGGCGCTACGGGCACCATCGGCAGCGCACAGGTGGCACGCGCGGCGCCGGACGGCTATACGCTGCTGCTCGGCATCTCGGGCACGCACGCCATCGCCCCGTCGATCTATCCAAAGCTGCCGTACGAACCGCTGCGCGACTTCGTGGCGATTGGCCGCATCGCGTACGGCGGCAACGTGCTCGTCGCGAATCCAGCCTACCCGGCGCGCGATATCAAGGCGCTGGTCGCGCTGGCGAAGCAGTCCGGTGCTGACGTGACCTACGGCTCGTGGGGACCGGGTTCGGGCGGCCATCTGGCTGGCGAGAGCCTGAACGTGGCGGCCGGCATCCACCTTCGCCATGTGCCGTACAAGGGTGTGGCGCCGATGTTGAACGACCTGATGGGCGGCACGCTGCAGATCGCCATGGCAGACCTGACCGCCGCGCTGCCGCAGATTCGCGCCGGCAAGATCCGCGCGCTGGCCGTCTCGGGCGCCGAGCGGTCGGAGGCGCTGCCCGATGTGCCCACGTTCGCCGAATCGGGCATTCCGTTCAAGCTCGATAGCTGGTTCGCGCTGTTCGCCCCGGCGCGCACGCCGACACCCATCGTCGACAGGCTGGATCAGGCGATGCAGCACTCCATGCAGGACCCCGCGCTGCAGGCGCAGATCGCCAGCTTCGGCATGCGCTACGCGCCGATCAGCCGCACGCAGTTCACGACGCAGATCCGCGAGGACACCCGCACCTGGGCCACGCTCGTGAAATCCAGCGGCGCCGCACTCGAATAACGCATCGAACAGAAAACAGGAGACACAGACATGAACCATCCCGCATCGCCCGAGGCGCTTGCCTCCCGCGCGATTTCCGCACCGGTCTACGCCAGCCCGCAAGAGGCGTTCGTGGCCGCCGCCGCATTGCCGCTGGTGATCTACGGCTATCCGCTGATCGAGACGCTGCGTACCTGCCAGTTGCAGACGTCGGTGGATGCTCCCACGGGTTATGGCCGCGCGCCGATGAACATGCTCTCGGCCAGCACGCGGCAGTGGACGCACGAAGACCGCGATATCGTCACGCCGGCCAACGACCTGCTGTACTTCTGCGGCTGGCTCAACCTGGCCGATGGCCCGGTGACGCTGCGCGTGCCCGCTCTGCCCGATGCCGACCGCTTCTACGTGGTGGAACTGCTCGACGCGCATACCAACAACTTCGCCAATCTCGGCGCGCGCAACGTGCCCGCCGAAGGCGCAGATGTGGAGATCGTCGGTCCCGGTTGGCAGGCCAGTTCGGCCAATGCCGTGGCTTCGCCTACTTCGTTGGTCTGGGTGCTGGGGCGCGTGCTGGTCACGGGCGCCGAGGATCTGCCGCGCGCCTACGCCTTCGAACAAGGCTTTAAGGTTGTGCAAAGCGCCGGCCCGGCGCGTCCGCTCAGCGTCACGCAGTGGCAGGACACCGGCGATGCCGCCATGGACTTTTTCCAGAACCTGTTCCGCGCGCAGCGAGATTTTCCGCCCACTGCCGAAGAGCAGGGCGTCTTCACGCTGCTGCGCAAGGTAGGCATCCGGATCGAGGACGAGCCAGAGATTGCGTCGATGCGCGCATCGGTTGTCGCGGGCCTGCGCAGTGCTTACGCGCAGGGTATGGCGTTGATCGAGGCCCATACGCGCAGCCAGGGCCAGAAGGCGTGGGGCTACAGCCTGAAGCTCGGCATATATGGCGATGACTGGCTGCTGCGCGCCTGTACGGCGATGAAGGGACTGGGAGCGTTGCGCGCCGACGAGGCCGTCTACGCGATGTCGGATTTCGATACCAACGGCGAGCGCCTGCATGGATCGCACAGCTACGCGCTGCGCTTCGATGCCGGCCGGCTGCCGCCCGCCGAGGCGTTCTGGTCAGTCTCGCTCTATGGCGAGGATCGCTACTTCACCGCCAATGAAGCCGGCCGCTATGCCGTGGGCGACCGCACGCCGGGCCTGCGCTGGGAAGCCGATGGCGCGCTGGTCATCGACATCTCGCACAAGCGTCCCGCCGACGATGCGAACTGGCTGCCGGCGCCGGCAGGCAGTTTCTACCTGATCCTGCGCCTGTATCACCCGACTACGGGATTCATGACGGGGCAGTACGCGATTCCCGCCGTGCAGCGGGTCGCCTGAGCGGCGGCATCCTATCCATACAAGAACAGATCGGAGACAACCTTCATGCCGCAGAGCTACACCGAATTGCAGCAACTGGCGCGCGATGCCGTGATCCACACGCTGCCCCTGTACGAAATGGCGCGCATGCGCGCGGCCACCTGCCCGCGCCGTGACCGCGCCGGGCACTTTGCCGGCGATGGTCCGGATTCCACGCTGCGCTGGGTGAACCACCTGATCCATACGCGTGAACTGCTCGGCCCGCAGCATCGCCAAGTGGTCACACCAAACAACGACACGCTATACACCAACGCGTGGCTCGACCTCTCGCGCGAGCCCGTGGTGATCGACGTCCCCGACTTCAATGGCCGCTACTACGTGCTCGGCCTGCTCGACGCCTACACCAATCCGTTCGGCTATATCGGCAGCCGCACCACAGGCACGCAAGCAGGCAAGTTCCTGCTGCATGGACCGGACTGGCATGGCGTAGTGCCGGAAGGCATGCATGCCGTGGCATGTGCGACCAATGCCGTGTGGATGATCGGACGGCTGCTCGTCGATGGCGAAGCCGACCTGCCGGCGGTCCACGCCTTGCAGGACGCCATCGCGCTGAACCGGATCGACGGTTCGCCTGCCGCGTTCCCGTTCGATGTCTCCATGCAGCCGCGCGAGCACCTTGGCGATGCGCGCCGGTTCGCGGAGATCGTCAACTGGATGCAGGCCGACAATGCGCCGTCGGTGGCCGAAGCCAGGCTGATGCGACGCTTTGCCGAGGTCGGCATCGGCGCAGGCTTGACGGCTACTGCAACACAGCTCGACATACTCGCTGGCGCGCTCACGGATGTGCTCAAGGATCTGGCCGAGCCGCAGGCATCGGACATGGGCGGCGGCTGGGCGATGTCGGTGGACGTGCGCGAATCGTACGGCACAAACTACCTGCAACGTGCGCTGGTGGCACGCAACTACATCGGCGCACTGGGCGTGCAGGAAGCGATGTACATCATCGCCGACCGCGATGGCGATAACGCCCCGCTCGATGGCCGCCATGCCTACCGGCTCGACTTCGCCCTCGACAATCTGCCCGAGGTCGGCGCCTTCTGGTCGCTGACCATGTACGACAAAGGTGACTGCATGCTCGTGCAGAACGAGATCGCGCGCTACTCGCTGGGCGACCGTTCGCCCTCGCTCGCACGTGGCCCGGACGGTAGCCTGACCCTGCATCTTTCCGCGCAGCCGCCGAGCGATGCGGCACAGCAAGGCAACTGGCTTCCCGCGCCGGCTGGCCCGTTCTACGTGGCACTGCGCCTTTACGTTCCGCAGCCTTCGCACCTCGACAGGACGTATCGATACCCGGCCATCGCGCGGGTCAGGGAGGCATCATGAATCCGACCAACCTCGTGCGCCGCCGACTGGTGGGCGCGATGATGCTGGCCGGCATCGTTCCCTCCGCATTCGCCAATACGTGGCCCACCAAGCCGGTGCGACTGGTCTCGCCCTATGGCCCAGGCGGGTCGAACGATACATCGGCACGAGTGCTGGCCGAGGCATTGAGCCGCAAGTACGGCCAGCAGGTAGTGGTGGAGAACAAGCCGGGCGCCGGCACGCGTGTAGCGAGCGAATCCGTGGCGCACGCCGCGCCCGACGGCTACACGCTGCTCTGGGCCGCCGCGCCGTTCGCCATCAATACCGGGGCCGGACTGTCGCAGCGCTTCGACATCCACAAGGATTTCGTGGCCGTGGGCCCGCGTGTGCTCGGCCCGGTCTTCCTGATCGTCAACGCGAACTCGCCCATCAAGACCGTTGGCGATTTCGTGAAGATGGCGCAGCAGAAGCCCGAGGGCGTGACATTCGCCTCGCCGGGCATCGGCTCGGGGCCGCACCTGACGGCGGAGTTGTTCGCGTCGCAATCGAAGTTCAAGGCGCTCAATGTCCACTACCGGGGTGATGCCACTGCCTACACGGAACTGCTGGCCGGGCGCGTGGACGCCACGCTGACCGCGATCACCACGGCGCTGCCATTCATCCAGGCCGGCAAGCTGCGCGTGATCGCCGTCGCAGCCGATGCGCGCACACCGGTTTATCCGGACGCGCCGACTTTTGCAGAACAGGGCGTGCCTGGCGTGATCGGCTATGGATGGTTTGGCATCGTGGCCCCGGCGGGGACACCGCCCGCCATCGTCCAGCAGATCAACCGCGACGCGAGTCAGGCGCTTGAAGATGCGCAGATCCGTCAGAAACTGTTGTCGCTGGGATTGCAGCCCGCGCCGGGCAGCAGCGCGGAGTTGTCTGGTTTCATCGATGCCGAAGTGAAGAAATGGGGCGCGCTGGTGCGGGCGCGCGGCATCGTGCTGGAGTAGCGATGTCCGATCGGTGATCAGCCAGTGCTGGCCGGCTTACGCGCCAGCCTGGCGCATTGCCCAATCAGACTCTGGGTGCAGCAGGCATCGCCGCTCCACTCGCCCCGGCTGACGTGTCCGTCGGGGCCGGCGATGAGCTTGCGCTGGCACTGACCGAAGCGCTGCGGCGGCTCCAATCCGGCATCGCGCGGGCCATATCCGGGGGGATGTGCCAGGGGCACTTCATCGTTCCATACATAGGCGGTACCGCCGGAGACGTTCTGTACAGACTTCGGCGGCCCCCATTGGGCCTTGGCCTGATCGATGGGCGCGCCTTTCCAGGAATCGAAGATGCGCGACATGGTGCCGCCTTCGATATTGGCGCACGCGGCGGCCAGCGCGATCGCGGCCGGGGCGAGCAGGAGGCGACAGGCTGTATGGCGGGACAACGCAGGCATGGCGACTCCATCTTGGGCGGCAGACCCATTTGTCGGAGACTAGACGACTTCCTGCCGGGCTGACAGCGGCAGGTCGCATGATTATGCGCGCTACCGCACCAATTCGTGGGCCTTACTCAAACAGGGACAAGGTATCCGCGGCTCGGTCCCTCGGCTGGCTCCGGGCAGTCAGGCGCGGCCGGCCCGCAGCATCCCGTCTGGTTGGCAGGGGCGTGGGAGCGGTCAGCATGAAGCCTCGCGCCGATACAAGCGGGACGGCCCGAGCCAACAGATCCGACAGATAGGGCAAGAGGATCTGGTAGGTATCGATATCGAAGCGGGCCGGCGGCTCGGTCAATTGCGCCGCTTCCTCCAGCGTGTTGGCCATGCCGAGGTAGCACCAGTCCTCGATGACATGCCAAGGCTGGTGATCCGCCTCGCGCCAGGCGACCGGGCCGTCAAACGGCCATCGCCGTAACGCCTGCGACTCGATGACGGCGAGCGTCCGCCTGCCATGCGCCGGCCCGGACTCTTCGCCGGTGCAGGCACCGTTGCAACGGTGCAGTTGCCGCGCAAAGCAAGGATTGCCCCGCCGCGCAGCCGGCTCCAACAGCAACGTCACCTGACAAAGGCGGTGCTCGTTTGCCAGGGCTCCCAGCCAGGCGCGCGCCGCAGTGCGGCTGGTGAACGCGCCATGGAGTGCCGCGTGACGGCTGAAATCGGTCAGGCGATTGGAGCGCAGGCGCGGCGCAGGCATGCCCTCCATCATCTCCCAGGCGAACAACTCGTCGTAGTGACGGAGTTGCTGGTTATATAGAGGGCGAAGCGACTTGACGAGGTGCGCCTCCAATAGCAGCGCACCGGCCTCGCACCCAGTCTCGCGCCAATCCACCCGGCGCACCTGACGAGACAACTGCATGTCCTTGCCGTTGGTGTGATCACCAGAGAAGTGCGCGCGAATGCGCTGGCGCAGATGAATGCTCTTGCCGACGTAGAGCGGCGCGTCATCGTCGCCATGAAACATATATACGCCGGGACGGTCGGGAACATCATCCAGCGATGTCTCGGTCAGGCCAGACGGCAGGCTCGCATGCTTTACCAATGATTTGACCGCCGCTTCGACAAGATCCACGGAATAAATACCATGGATCTTTTGCCAGAACTGCCAAAGCAGTTCCGCATCGGCCAGTGCACGGTGGCGCCCCTTCGGTGCCAGGTCAAACCGGGCGATCAGCGCATCGAGCCCGTGGCGCTCCACCGAGGGGAACAAGGAGCGGGACAGGCGCAGGGTGCACAGCACATCCGCCCGGAACGTCAGGCCGGCGCGCCGGAACTCGGTCTTCAGGAATCCGTAGTCGAACCGCGCGTTATGGGCAATGAACAGCTTTCCCTGCAGGCGCTCGATCAGTCCTTCTGCAATCGAGCCGAAGGTCGGCTGGCCACGCACCATCTCTTCTGTGATGCCAGTCATCCCCTGGATGAATGGCGGGATGCTGGCTTCGGGGTCCAAGAGGATGTCCCATTCCTGAATACCGTCCGGCCCCACTTCGACCACGCCGATTTCTGTAATCCGGTCACGCTGGGCATCGGCACCGGTCGTTTCCAGATCGACAAATACAATAGGACGCGCCAGCGCGGCAGCCAGTGCATGCGCATCGAGCGCCCCCGCCTGGCGAGTTTCCAGGCGTTCAGGCAGGTAGGTAAGATCCGACGTCATCCGGCGATTCTAGCGGATCGGAAAATTCTTTTACGTAACCCCTTGCGCAATCCTCCTGGCTGGCCTAATATTCGCCCCCTCGCAACACAAACCGCGCTGCAAACGCAGGGCAGGCAAGGGTTGCGGGGCAGCAGTGGTGGGGGTTGCGGGGTTTAGCAGCGCTGGCCGGCAGAGAAAAAAATCTTCTGCAAACTGTTGACGAAACGATGAATGTTCTGCATAATCTCGTTTCTCTGCTGCAGCGAAAGCGACGCGGCAGGCGCAGTAAGAAATGCAGTACCCGGCGACAGCAAAGCTGTTCGTCAATGTTCTTTAACAACCAAACAACCGATAAGTGTGGGCGCTTGATGGCGAACGCCGCTGAGGACTTCGGGTTCTTAGTGTTGCTTCAAAAGTATCAAGTGCTCGCACAGTAAAAC
>NZ_SCMX01000042.1 GCF_005503625.1 Cupriavidus sp. 2SB
AGCTGGGGGTGAGGGCGGGGGGTTCTGCTTGCTGATATCGCAGTTAGAACCGCTGGCCCTCTCCCCCGCCCCCTCTCCCGCAGAGCGGGAGAGGGGAGACAACATAGCGGAGTGGTGAGGTATCAGAACGCCCAGCAAGAACATCCCAGCGCGCCCCAGAACGTGCTTTCGTCCGAAGTCGGTGCGCTGGTGGTCCACGCCTTGGCGTGGGCATGGCCGTGAACGCCGCAGGAGCTGGCGCAGCCGCAGGCGGTGTTCATTGCCAGCTTGGTTTGCGCCGTGGGGCGTGGCTGGTACTTGCTGCCGTGGCGGGCCGGCGACCAGTCCGGCATGGCCGGCGGAATCTCGGGCGAGAGCTTGTCGAACTCGTGGTCGCCATAGACCACCTTGCCGCCGAGCACGGTCATCACCGAGGTGATGTCCTGGATGTCGTCGCCCGGCACGGCGAAGTAGTCGGCGGAGAGCACGGCCAGGTCGGCCAGTTGACCGGCCTTGATCTGGCCCTTCTTGCCTTCCTCCGACGAGAACCACGTGTTGGCTTCGGTCCACAGGCGCAGTGCGGTTTCGCGATCGAGCAGGTTGGCCTGCGGATACATCGACATGCCACCCACGGTCTTGCCGGTGGTCAGCCAGTACAGCGAGACCCACGGGTTGTACGAGGCCACGCGCGTGGCATCGGTGCCTGCACCAACCTTGACACCTTTTTCCAGCATCTTCTTGATCGGCGGCGTGGCTTCGGCAGCCTTGGCACCGTAGCGTTCGACGAAGTACTCGCCTTGATACGCCATGCGGTGCTGCACGGCGATACCGCCGCCCAGTGCCGCAATACGGTCGATGTTGCGATCGGTGATCGTCTCGGCGTGGTCGAAGAACCAGTTCAGGCCGGTGAACGGCACGTCCTTGGCCACCTTCTCGTAGACGTCCAGCGCGCGCGTGATGGTTTCGTTGTAGGTGGCGTGCAGACGCCACGGCCAGCGCTTTTCGGCCAGCAGGCGGATCACGGGTTCGAGATCGCCTTCCATCGACGGCGGCATGTCCGGACGCTCGACGCGGAAGTCCTCGAAATCGGCAGCGGTGTAGACGAGCATCTCGCCCGCGCCGTTGTGGCGATAGAGATCGTCGCCCTGGCCTGGCTTGACCGTCGATGTCCAGGTCTTGAAGTCCGACAGTTCTTCCTTCGGCTTCTGCGTGAACAGGTTGTAGGCCAGGCGCACCGTGAGCTGCCCATCGCGGTGCAGTTCCTCGATGATGTTGTAGTCCTCAGGATAGTTCTGGTAGCCGCCGCCAGCATCGATCACGCCAGTCACGCCCAGGCGGTTCACTTCGCGCATGAAATGGCGCGTGGAGTTCTTCTGGTACTCGGCCGGCAGCTTCGGACCCTTGGCCAGCGTGGCGTACAGGATGGTCGCGTTCGGCTTGGCCAGCAGCAGGCCCGTGGGGTTGCCGGCCTTGTCATGCACGATCTCGCCGCCGGGCGGGTTCGGCGTGTCCTTGTTGTAGCCCACGGCGCGCAGCGCGGCGGCGTTCAGGATGGCGCGGTCGTACAAGTGGAGGATGAACACGGGCGTATCGGGCGCCGCGGCGTTCAGTTCCTCGATGGTCGGCAGGCGCTTCTCTGCGAACTGGTGTTCGGTGAAGCCACCCACCACGCGCACCCATTGGGGCGCGGGAGTGCGGGCGACCTGGTCCTTCAGCATGCGCATGGCGTCGGCCAGCGATCGCACGCCGTCCCAACGCAGTTCCATGTTGTAGTTCAGGCCACCACGAATGATGTGCATGTGGCTGTCGATCAGCCCGGGAATGGCCCGCCGGCCATTCAGGTCCACTACCTTCGTTGTCGCGGCCGCGAGCTTCATGACCTCGTCGCGCGTGCCCACGCTGACGAATCGGCCATTCTGGATGGCCACGGCGTCAGCTTGCGGGTTGGACTTGTCAAGGGTGGTGAACTTGCCGTTGACGAGGATGAGGTCGGGAGTCGAGGACGGTGACATGGCAAAAAGCTCCGAAGAGGCTGCTGCGCCCAGGGCAGCAGCCGAGGCAATGAATTGCCGGCGGGATACGGACATGAAGCGTGAACCTTAGCTGTTGATGAAGGCGAGCAGGTCGGCGTTGACCTGGTCGGCGTGCGTGACGCACATGCCGTGCGGCGCGCCCGGGTAGATCTTCAGCGTGGCGTGCTTGATGATCTTGGCCGAGAGCTTGCCGGCGTTGTCGATCGGCACGATCTGGTCGTCGTCACCATGCAGCACCAGCGTGGGCACGTCGATCTTCTTCAGATCGGCGGTGTAGTCCACTTCCGAGAACTCCTTGACGCACAGGTACTGGCCCAGGATGCCACCGGCCATGCCCTGCGCCCAGAAGGCGTCGATGGTGCCTTGCGAAACCTTCGCGTTCGGACGGTTGAAACCGAAGAACGGCACGGCCAGGTCCTTGTAGAACTGCGAGCGGTTATCGGCCACACCCTTGCGGATGCCGTCGAACACTTCGATGGGCAGGCCGTTCGGGTACGCGGCGCTCTTGGCCATCGTCGGCGGCACGGCGCCGATCAGCACGGCCTTGGCCACGCGCTTGGTGCCATGGCGGCCGATGTAATGCGCCACTTCGCCACCGCCGGTGGAGTGGCCCACGAGCGTGGCTTCGCGGATGTCCAGTGCGTCGAGCACCGCGCCCAGGTCATCGGCGTACGTGTCCATGTCGTTGCCCTTCGCAGGCTGGTCCGAGCGGCCATGGCCACGGCGATCATGGGCGATCACGCGGAAACCCTTCTGCACCAGGAACAGCATCTGCGAGTCCCATGCGTCGGCATCCAGCGGCCAACCGTGCGAGAAGACGACCGGACGGCCCGAGCCCCAGTCCTTGTAGAAGATGCGCGTACCGTCCTTGGTGGTGATGTAGCTCATGTCTTTCGATCCGGAGGAGTGATGGGAAGATGCGCCTTGCCTGCCAGCCGCAGCGGCCGTGGCAGGGGCGCCAAGCGTGACCGCGGCCACGGCGGCAGCGCCGACCGTGCCTGCACCCGACAACAGCACCTTGCGACGCGACGACGAATGTTCGGCGTCCTGTGTCTTGTTTTGCATGTTCATTTAAGGAGATGGACGTTTGAAAGTCTGGTGAAAACGATGCCGCGCGCTTCAGCGTGCTGGGACCGGAGCGATCGACTCATGCGGCGTGGCGGTGCGCTGCTCGGCCTTGTGGACCATCGTGTAGGCGTAGTCCACGCCCATGCCGTAGGCACCCGAGTGTTCCTTGACCAGCTTCATCACGGCGTCATAGGTGTCGCGGTGTGCCCAGTCGCGTTGCCATTCCAGCAGCACCTGTTGCCAGGTCACGGGCACCACGCCAGCCTGCACCATGCGTTGCATCGCGTAGTCGTGGGCTTCCTTGGTGGTGCCGCCCGAGGCGTCGGCCACCATGTAGATCTCGTAGTCGCCTTCCAGCATCGCGCACAGGGCGAAGGTGGTGTTGCAGACTTCGGTCCACAGGCCCGCTACGACCACCTTCTTGCGGCCGTTTGCGGCCAGGGCGTCACGTACCTTCTGGTCGTCCCACGAATTCATCGAGGTGCGCTCCAGCGTCTTCTGGCCCGGGAACACATCGAGGATTTCCGGGAAGGTGTAGCCCGAGAACGAATCGCTCTCGACCGTGGTGATCGTCGTCGGCACGTTGAAGATCTTGGCGGCCTTGGCCAGGCCCACGACGTTGTTCTTCAGTGCCTGACGGTCCATCGACTGCACGCCGAAGGCCATCTGCGGCTGCTGGTCGATGATGATCAGCTGGCTGTTTTGCGGGGTCAGCACTTCGAGCTTCGGATTGGACATGATGTTGCTCCTTGATACGCAGGTTGGGGGCGACGCACGGACAGCGCGGCATATGCCTGGCGTCCGCGCCGGTTGCAGCGCGACTCCGGGTCGTCCGATCATCTGATGGTGTGACCGGACGGCACGATGCAACCCGACGGGAAGCCTAGTTGGCCCGCTGATAGCGGGCCATTGGCTGATCGTATTAGTCGATGGTGCCTCGGGCCTACCGTGTGCGGTACGCGGCAGTTGACCCATACGAACGTCGTATGAGGATGCGCTCACCGACGGCAGCCCGCGCAGGGTAGGCCCGTGCGGAAGCCCGCGCCATAGACACTTCGTATGGGTTTGCGCAGGGAGGGACGGCGCGTGGCGCAGGGGGCGCGCTGCGGTGAGGCCCGGCGGCGTGCCGCGCCCCTCACACAATGGTATAGGTGGCAGCCTGGCGCCGGGTGTGTTGAAATGCGGGCTTCCGGGGGACGGCACGCCATGAGCGTCGCGCGTATCGTGCCCCACATTGGCCAGCGTAACGGAGAGAGCAAGCGTGATTGCGCAGAGCGGGGAGCCTGGCGTTACCGGCACCGACATCCAGAATGTCGAGAGCGTCGATGACGCCCTGGTACTCGTCGTCGATGACGACGCCATGCTGCGTCGTGCACTGGGCAACCTCTTCCGTTCCGTCGACATGAAAGCCGAATTGTTCGGCTCGGCGGCGGAGTTGCTCGACTTCCCGCTGCCAGAGGTGCCCTGCTGCCTGGTGCTGGATGTGCGGCTGCGCGGCCCGAGCGGGCTCGATCTCCAGACGCGCCTCGCCCAGATGGGCATTCATATCCCGATCATCTTCATGACGGGCTACGGCGACATTGCGATGACGGTCACGGCGATGAAGGCCGGCGCCGAGGATTTCATTGCCAAGCCGTTCCGGGACCAGGACCTGCTCGATGCAGTGGCGGCGGCGATTGCCAAGGACCGGCTGCGGCGCAGGAGCCTGCGCAAGGTCCAGGAGATTCGTGCGAACTACGCCACGCTGACACCGCGCGAAGCGGAAGTCATGGGCATGGCCGTGTCAGGGTTGCTGAACAAGCAGATTGCCGGCGAGATCGGTATCAGCGAGGTGACCGTGAAAATCCATCGTGGCCAGGCCATGCGCAAGATGCAGGCGCGCACGTTTGCCGATCTGGTGCTGATGGCGCAGCAGATCGGCGTTTCAAAGGTCGATTTCTAGTTTTCTCGTTCAGGTTCGGCTCAGCCGAACTTGCGGGCCGCGTCCAGCGCCAGCCCCGAACCGATGCCGCCGAACAGGTCGCCTTCCACGCGGCGCGCAGCGGGCAGCAACAGCGCCAGTTGCTCGCGCAACATTGGCACGCTGCTGGAACCGCCTGTGAACAGGATCGTGTCCACGGCGTCGGCCGGGACGCCGGCGGTCTTCAGCATGCCCTTCACCGTGTCGGCAGTCTTCATCACCAGCTTGGTGATCGACGCGTCGAATGTTTCGCGCGTGATTTCCAGCGTGGTCTCGGGTGCAATGCGGCCCAGCTCCACCAGCGTGCGCTCGTCTTCGGACAGTGCGATCTTGGCCGCTTCCACCTGAATCGCCAGCCAGTGCCCGGCGCGTTCGCGAATCAGGCGGATCAGCCGGTCGAGCTTCTCGGTCTCGGCGGCGTCGCGATAGTTATCCATCACAAGCGCCCACGCTTTGCGTGTATAGACCAGGTTGATCGTGTGCCAGCTCGCCAGGTCGAAGTACTGGCCGGAGGGCATGGCCTTGCCGTTGCGCAACTGGCTGTTCAGGCCCAGCATGGGCATGACGCTGGCCAGGCTCAGTGCACGGTCGAAATCCGTACCGCCGATATGCACGCCGCCGTTAGCCAGAATGTCCTCGCGGCGATCGACCTTGCGTGCCCGCTCGGGCGACAGGCGCACCAGCGAGAAGTCTGACGTACCACCGCCGATATCGGCCACGAGTACCAGTTCCTCTTTCGAGATACCGGCTTCGTAGTCGAATGCCGCGGCAATCGGCTCGAACTGGAATGCGATGTCCTTGAAGCCGGCGTCGCGCGCAATCTCCGCGAGCGTGTCTTCGGCCAGTTGATCGGCGGCGGCGTCCTCGTCGATGAAATGCACGGGGCGGCCCAGCACGGCCGAGGTGAATTCACGACCGGCCGAGCGTTCGGCGCGACCCTTGAGTTCGCCGATGAAGTGCGCCAGCAGTTTGCGGAACGGCATGGCCTGGCCCATGACCTCGGTGCTGTCGTCCATCATCGACGTGCCCAGCAAGCTCTTGAGCGACCGCATCATGCGGCCTTCGTAGCCGGCCAGATAGTCGGTCAGCGCCGCGCGGCCGTAGCTGACCAGCGGGTCCTCGGCATGAAAAAAGATCACCGACGGCAGCGTGGCCTTGCCGTCCTCGAGCGGCAGCAGGGTAGGCGCGCCCGGGCGCAGCCAGCCGACGGTGGAGTTGGACGTGCCGAAATCGACGCCGCAAGCGTTTGTGGTCATGGGATTCAGGAGTTCAGGTGCAGCCAAAAGCAGACGGCGGCCACGCGGCCGCCGTTGTACGGGGCGATATTGTAGGGGGTTTCGGTGTCATGCACGCGGCAACGATGCCCCAGGCGGCTTGGCCGACCCATATCCGCATTCTCCCCATGCGGGTTTGTGCCAACTGTTCGCCACGCCGGCGCTGCAGTCTACTAAAGCCGCAGGATGCAGTGTGGCCGGGACAGCGCACCAGCGCCGCCCGGGCGTTTGGGACAACCAAAGGGAGACAACCATGGTGACCGCGCAAGACGATGCATGCATTTTCCGCAACCTGATGGCCCTGGCCGTGGTGGAGACACTGGGTGGGGCGGTCGCCTTGGGGTTTGTGTTCAACCTGCTGACATAAAGCATCCCTCTCTGTTGCTCCCCTCTCCCGCAAGCGGGAGAGGGGAAGAAGAAGGATGGCGGGAGAGGGGAGCAAAGCCACTCCAAGCACCATTCCCCGACCCCCACTACAATGCCCCATCGCCTGGCTGCCATGGCCGGGTCTGACCTGGGGAGTCGAAGATGCGAATTCTGGTGGTTGGGGCGGGCGCCATTGGCGGCTATTTTGGTGCGCGGCTGTTGCAGGCCGGACGCGATGTCACGTTTCTCGTGCGTGCCCGTCGGGCTGCGCAACTCGCGGAACACGGCCTGCGCGTGAAAAGCCCGCACGGCGACGTTCATATTCCCGATCCCCCGCGCGTACTTTCCGAGCAGATCGCCCAGCCCTATGACGTGATCCTGCTGAGCTGCAAGGCGTACGATCTGGGCAGCGCCATGGACGGCATCGCGCCAGCCGTGGGGCCTGAAACCGTGATCGTGCCGATGCTCAACGGCATGGCCCACCTGGACCAGCTCGACGCCCGTTTTGGCGCGGCCCGCGTGATGGGTGGCCGCTGCATGATCTCCAGCACGCTCGATGACGATGGCACCATCGTGCAACTCTCGCCAATGCACATCCTGTCATTCGGCGAGCGTCCGTCCGGCACCAGCAATCGCGCGCAGGCACTGGCCGAACTGTTCGGCAATGCGGGGTTCGACCTGCAGCACAGCCAGTCGATGCTCCAGGACATGTGGGAAAAATGGTTCTTCCTGGCCACGCTGGCCTCGTCCACCAGCCTGATGCGCGCAGCCATCGGCGATATCCTCGCCGCACCGCGCGGTCACGAGACGATTGCAGCCTTGCTGGAAGAATGCGCGGCTATCGCCGCCGCCAATGGGCACCCGATCCGGGAGCCCGCGCTGCAGCAGGCCCGGACCAACCTGTTCACCGAGGGTTCGAAGATGACGGCGTCGATGCTGCGCGATATCGAGCGCGGCGCAGCCATCGAGTCCGACCAGATCGTTGGCGACCTGCTGGCGCGCCGGCAGCAGACGGCGGCGCCCACGCTGCAACTGGCCCTGACCAGCCTGAAAGCCTACGAAGCCCGCCGCGCACGCGGCGGCTAGGCCAGCGACATTTGTGCATCCAGCCAGGCCGGCAGGTCTGCCTCCGGCATCGGCCGCGCCAGCAGGTAACCCTGCATGGTCTTGCAGCCGATGTCGATCAGCGCCTGTCGGTCGGCCTCGTATTCCACGCCTTCGGCAACCACCTCGAAGCCGAACGAACGGCCCAGGCTCAGCACGGCGCGCATCAGATCCTGGTTGCGCGGCGAGCCGGCAATGCCGGTGATGAAGCTCCGATCCACCTTCACGCACGCCGCGCCAAGCTGCCGCAGCGCGCCAAGCCCAGAATAGCCGACGCCGAAATCGTCCAGCGCGATGGTCACGCCGGCGCGGGCCAGGTTTGCCAGCTTGCCCTGCACGGCATCCATGTCGAGCGCGACTTCCTCGGTGATCTCCACCGTCAGCAGGGCGGGTTCGATGCCGTGGTCGGCCAGCGTGGAGAGCAGCAGGCGGTCGATATCGCCCTGTCCCATTTCCCGTGGCGAGAGATTGATGGCGATGGGAATCCTGCGGCCGTCGCGCACGTGGATTGCCTTGGACAGGCGGCAGACCTTGGCCAGCGTGGCGCGCAGCAGCGGCTCGGCCAGCCCCGAGGCGGCGGCCACCGACACCAGTTCGGGCGGCGGCACCCAGCCGTGGCGCCAGTGCTTCCAGCGGATCAGCGCCTCCAGGCTGCGCACCCGCGTGCCGCCATCGGCAAAGATCGGCTGGAACCAGACTTCGAGCAGGTCGTCCGTCAGCGCGCGCGGCAGGTCGCGTTCGATATCGCGCTGCATCTTGAGATGCCGGCGCAGGTCCTCGTCGAAGACGTAGTGGCTGTTGCGCCCCAGCCGCTTGGCGGCGTAGAGCGCCGCGTCCGCGAACAGCAGCAGGTCGTCCAGGCTCAGGTCCGGACCCTGGCAGATGCCGATGCTGATGCCGACCGGGCAGTACTCGTAGCCATCCAGCGGTTCGCGTATGGCGGCGATGAGGCGGGCAGCCAGGCTGGAGGGGCAGTCCGAGGTCTCGAACGGATCGTAGAGGATCATGAATTCGTCGCCACCCATGCGGCCGACCATCATGTCGGGGCCTGCCACGGCTTCGAGCCGCCGCGCCACTTCGCGCAGCACGCCGTCGCCGGCCTTGTGGCCGAAGGCGTCGTTGATGACCTTGAAACCATCGAGGTCGAGCAGCAGCAGGCAGTGACGCCCGCTGGTCCCCTGCATGAAGCGCTTGTTGGCGCGGTCGAAAAAGCCGCTGCGGCTCAGCAGGCCGGTCAGCGGGTCCTGGCTGGCCAGCGTCCACAGTTCGTCCGCGCGGGTGACCGCGTCTTCGTGAGCAATCCGCAGCGAATGCTGGATCGCCGTGGCCTCGTTCTTGAGACGGATCGAATGGCGGATCTGCTGTTCACTTTCGAGCGTGCACCGGAAAAGCGCCGCAAGGTAGAGCACCGTAGTGAAGGCAAGCCAGTACCGGTCGAAATCGCCAAAGACCACCAGGCACGCGGCAGCAGACAGCAGCGGCGGCGTGATGAAGCAGAGGGGAATCGGCGCATACGCAAAGCCATGCGTGACGGCGCCGGCCGTGATGCCGCAGACCACGGTCAGGTAGAACAGCGCTTGTGGCGACGTATAGCCGTCGCACAGGATGGGGATGGCCGCCCAGGTCAGCCCGGAGAGAAAGGCCAGCGTGCAATGCATCCGCAGATGCCATTTGACCGCACGATGCAGGCGCGGGTCCTCGGCCTGCGTTGCCGCACCGGCCTTGCCCAGCGGCAGGCGGCACAGCCAGATACGCAGCGCATTGAACAGCAGTGAAACCAGAAACCACGCGCTGGCCGTGGGGCCGCGCCCGGCATGCCATGCCACGGCCAGCACGCTGACGCCGAGCACGATATTGATCGGAATAGAGATACGTACCGTGCGGCAGACGGCCTGTAGCTGGTCGTGCCGGGTGAGCCGTGCCAGCGAGGCGTCAATGGTTGCGCCGCTGCGGTGATCGGCGGGCACAGGGATTTGCGCCTGCGCTGCCCTGCGAATTGTCTTCATCAGTTCCTGCCCGTCGCCTGTCGGTCGCGCGCTGCCGACTCCGCCGCGCCACCAGAAGGCGATTTCCTGCGCCCCAAAAAATACCTTGTTCCTGCTTGTTGTTATTGTGTTGCCGCCGTGTTGGCCGGTCGGCATATTCATGAACCTGGTGCCTGACTGCCCACGGCACCGGTACTGTCCCCGATTTGGTGCCATGCCAATCAGGCCGCTTGACGTGTGCCATGGGTCCGGATTGGAACCGGCGAGTATAAGGCCGAAGTGTGAAAACGGAACCGCGGAGATGGACTGTGCTTGTGCGGATCAGTCCGCGGTGACTTCCCTGCCGGCCTCCTGCCGCCCGCGCCGGCGGAAGAAATCGATGAAGTCCGCCACAGGCATGGGTCGGCCAAAAAGCCAGCCCTGCCCATACTGCACGCCGCGCTGTTGCAGAACCGCACACTGCGTCTCGGTCTCGATGCCTTCGGCCACCATGCGGATATCCAGCGCCCGCGCCATCTCGATGATGTGCGGGCCGACGCCGCGCGTGGGGCCGTCGGTGGTCATCGACTCCACGAACGCGCGGTCGATCTTGAGGCCGTCTACATCCAGATCCTGCAGGTAGGCCAGGCTCGAATAGCCGGTGCCGAAGTCGTCGATCCATGTCGGATGCCCGGCGCGGCGGAACGCGGCGATGGCCTCGCGGCAGGCCGCGTCGTTGGCAAAGCCCCGCTCGGTGACCTCGATCCAGAGTTGCTGCGCGCGGATGCCCTTGCGCTGCAGCGCTGCCGTGAGGAAGGGCAGCGTATCGGCCCGGCGGAAATCCTCGGGGGACAGGTTGATCGAGATATGCAGGCTGCGATCCGCGGCCAGCTGCGCGCCCAGGTCCGCGAGCACGGCCTCGACCATGCAGCGGGTGATGGCGTGGACGGTGCCCGTCGCTTCCGCCATGGGAATGAAGTTGTCGGGCATCGCGATCTGTCCGTCGGGCAGGCGCCAGCGCACAAGCGCCTCGGCGCCGATGCAGTGACCGGACTGCAACGCCATCACGGGCTGGTAGACCGCAAAGAATTCCTTGCGCCGGATGCCCCCCCGCAGCGCATGTTCCGGGCTGCTCAGGCGCCGGCCCCAGCGCAGCATCAGCCAGGTGGCCAGCGCGCTCACTCCAAGCGCCAAAGGTACGCTGGCATAGAGGAGTCGCGCCCAGGTCTCGTTCAGTTCGACGGACGGCTCGTAGGCCACCACGGCGAATGGCAGGCTGCGCGAGGCCTTGACGTCGAGGTATCGTCCCTCCTGAACCTGCCCGTCGAGTTGCCGGGACCAGGCCCGCTGCAACGTGGCCTGTTCGGTATCGCTCCACGCCGCCACGACGTTGCCCGTGCCGGTGTCGATCATGCCAAGGCGGATGTGCGCGTCGAGCGGAACGATGTCGATGAAGAACTGGGCGTCGACCACCGCCACGTGCCGGCCCACGCGGAACTGAATGGTGGGCTGCGTCAGCGCTGCCCCGGCGGGACGGTAGCTGGTGCCGAGTTCGGGTAGCGGGGTCCATGGCCGCGACTGGTCTTCGATACCGCGCAGGGCGCCAGGGAGCGACGACGACGCGCAGAGGAAGCGCCCGTCATCGAGGTACGTGATTTGCCGGACGTAGCGATGCTGGAGGTCTGACGCGCGCATGGCGTCGAGATGGGCGGCGCTGCACGTGTGGCCTGTGAATGCATCGGCCGATTGCGCGGCGGCGATGGCATCGCGCGCCACGGCTTCCACACGCTGGAGCGCCCGTTCGGTGAACTGGTCCACACGCTGCCGGAACATCTGCTCGGCAAACGCATGCGATAACCACGTGGTAAGGGCCACCGGCCCGCAGATCCCGAGCGCGACCACACAGAACATGAAGAACCAGAGGCGAAGCCTGCTCATGAGCGTCCGGGCCGGGGGAAATGCGTGGCAGGATACCAGACCCGATTCTCTGCACAGTCTGATATGGCTCATGCGGGAATCAGGTTCCCGTGTTCCTTATTTTGTCGGCTTGCCTCGCAGCGCCTTGCTGGCGCCGATGTCCACCAGATGTTGCTTCCATGCTGAAAACACCGTATCGAGGCACGCCGCCGTATCGCACTTGTCGCGCCGCGCCCGAAAGCCGTCGATATCGGCCTGTGAGATCACGCCAGCCTGCAGCAGGCGCTGCTGGTCGTTGTAGATGCGCTGATAGCCCATCGAGAAGAGCGCGTGTTCGCAGATGATGCGGCTGGCGGGCGTGGCCGGTGCATCGCAGGCGATGTCGTTGGCGTGTGCCACGGCGGAAAACGCCAGGAGCGCGGCGAAAAGGGTGGCAGTACGGGTGACGGAAAGCGCGGCCTTGGTATCGAGGGTCACGGGGAGTGCGCGGCGGTGGCCAGGTCTTGGGGGAAGCGCGTGATCATAGCGCAGGCCCCCTTTCCATTGCGCAGCAAAAAAGAGCGCCCGCCGGGGAGAGCGGGCGCAACGGAGGGAGGATGGTCCTCACGAAGAGGTGACTTGATAGTAGGTCCGGCGCGTCCTGCCCGCTATTACGCGATGGTATGCCCACTCCAATCTTTCGGATGGCATGGCCCACGCGGCGGTATGCGGCAGCGCCCGAATACATTCGATATTTCATGACATGCCGAAGCATTGGGCGGGCCGATGCTGGGATCATGGGTGCATTCTTCATCGACGCCCCGCCCATGCTGCCCGCCGATCCCATTGCCGCTGTTACCCATGCCGATCCCTATCCGTATTACCGGCACCTCGCGCAGTCACGGCCATTCCACTTCGATCCCGCGCTGAAACTCTGGGTGGCCGCCAGTGCCGCCGCCGTGGCCGAGGTGCTCGGCCATTCCGATGCCCGGGTACGCCCGGTTGGCCAGGCGGTGCCACCTGCACTGGCCGGGGCAGCGGCTGGCGAACTGTTCGGCAGGCTGATCCGGATGAACGATGGGCCCGCGCATGCCGCGCTCAAGGGCATCGTGATGGCACGGCTGATGCGGCTCGACCTCGATCGCGTGCGTGTGAGGACGCAGCAACTGGCGGCTGCCTTGCCGCGCGCCACGTCGGACGATGCGCACGAAGCCATGCGCTGGATGTTCACGCTGCCGGTGCTCGCTGTGGCGGACACGCTGGGACTCCCGCTGCATCACGACGAGGACGGCCACGTATCCACGCGGATGGCGGGGTTCGTGGCGACCTATGCGGCAGCCATGTCGCCACTCGCCTCCGCAGCCGATGTGGAAGCCGGCAACGTGGCCGCGCAATGGCTGACCCGGAACGTCGAGCAGTGCGCAGATGCGGCGCCCCACGATGGTCTGCTCGCCGCGTTGCGCCAGGACGCCGCGCTGGCCGACATCGCGCCGCCGAAGTGGATCGCCAATGCCGTTGGCCTGATGATCCAGGCGTGCGAAGCCACGGCGGGGTTGGTCGGCAACACGCTGGTGGCGCTCGGGCGCGAGCCTACATCCGCGCGCGACAACATCAATGCGCGCGTCGCCCGAGTTGCTCACGACGATCCCCCAGTGCAGAACACGCGCCGTTTCATGGCAGCCGATGCCATCATTGGCGGCCAACCGCTGCGCACCGGCGACACCATACTGGTGCTGCTGGCCGCCGCAGCGCATGATCCCGATGGCGCTGGACCTGCCGAGGATCGGCCATGGACATTCGGCACCGGCCGCCACGGCTGCCCCGGCGCTGCGCTGGCCCAGATGCTGGCGGCGTCTACGGTTCAGGCGCTGCTGGACCGGGGCGTGCGGCCCGAACGGCTATTGCCTGGCTTGCGTTATCGTCCCTCGGTCAACGCGCGGATTCCGCAGTTCCAGTGACGACTACGCATACCCCATAACCATACCCATAACGAAGGAGCCCCCGAATGATTGCCGTGATCTTTGAAGTCGAGCCCGCACCGGGCCGGCAGGATGCCTATCTCGATATCGCCGCTCATCTGAAACCGACGCTGGAGGCCATCGACGGATTTGTTTCCGTTGAACGTTTCCAGAGCCTGACCACGCCGGGCAAGCTGCTCTCGCTGTCGTTCTTCCGCGACGAGGCAGCGGTGATGGCATGGCGCAACACGCTCGATCATCGCCAGGCGCAGGCTGCCGGGCGCGGCGGCGTCTTCGCCGGATATCGGCTGCGCGTGGCACAGGTGCTGCGCGATTACGGCCTGAACGAGCGTGACGAAGCGCCGGCCGACAGCCGGGCTGCCCACGACGCGCACGAACACTGATACAGGGAGCCGATTCGCATGACCATGCTGCAAGCGAGCCACGAGATCGCGTTCATCGGGCTGACCTTCCTGCTGGCCGGATTCGTCAAAGGCGTGGTGGGTCTCGGCCTGCCCACGGTGGCGGTGGGACTGCTCGGGCTGGTCATGCCACCCGCCCAGGCCGCCGCGCTGCTGGTGGCGCCTTCGATGGTGACCAACGTCGTGCAACTGTTCAGCGGACCACGCTTTGGCCAACTTGTCCGGCGGCTGTGGCCGTTGCTGGTGACGATCTGCGTCGGCACCTGGGTTTGCGCGGCCCTGGTGCCCGCCAAGCTGATGGCGCATGCGACCAACGCACTGGGCGTGGCGTTAATCGCCTACGGGGTGCTCGGACTGGCGGCGGTCAAGTTGACGGTGCCGCCGCGTGCCGAGCGCTGGATGGGGCCGCTGGCCGGGCTGGTGACCGGCGCCATCACGGCCGTGACCGGGGTGTTCGTGATTCCCGCCGTGCCCTATCTGCAGGGTTTGGGGCTCGACAAGGAAAGCATGGTGCAGGCGCTGGGGCTGTCCTTCACGGTTTCGACGATTGCCCTGGCTGTGAGTCTGGCGCTGGGCGGCGCATTGCTGCACACGCCGGTGCTGGGCGCGTCGGCGCTGGCGCTGGTACCCGCGTTGGGCGGCATGTTCCTCGGCCAGTGGCTGCGGCACCGGATCAGTGCCGAACGGTTCCGCAAGCTGTTTTTCTGTGGCTTGCTGCTGCTCGGTGCCGAACTGGCCCTGCGCGGCGCGTTCTGACACCGGCGTCCGCGAGAAGCTGACACAATTGCCCGCCATACTCGTGCATCATCGCAACGGATGTGTGACAGCACGAAACGAAAGGGCTGATCGGCATGAAGCGGCGCACCGGTGGCATGAAGTTGTGGACGACGTTGAGCAAGCAGGCGACACGCAGTGCGCGCCAGCTTCAGCGCACCATGGCGCGCACGGTGACCGATCCGATGATGCGGGCCGCGCAGAAGCAAAGCCAGTCGGTCAGCAAGGCCGTGGGCGAGGCGGTCGGCAAGGCAGCCCGGCAGGCGCTGACCGGCGTGGTGACGCCTGCCCGGGCACCGGTCAGCCGTGGCGGCGGGGCCTGGGAGGAAGGACAGTGGGGCTTCGGCCTCGGCATTGGGCGCCTGGCACAACGCCGCTACCGCGTGTTCGTGCCGCCCGGCGTCACCGTGGCCCGGCCCGCACCGCTGCTCGTGCTGCTGCACGGCTGCGGCCAGGATGCGGCCAGCTTTGCCGCCTGCACGCGCGTGGCGACCGTTGCCCGCGATGCGCGCTGGGTGGTGTTGATGCCCGAACAGTCGTCGCACGCCAATCACCAGCGTTGCTGGAACTGGTTCCGACCCACGGTGCGCGGCGCCTCCGAAACCGCGCTGCTGATGGCGATGATCGACCACGTTATCCGACGCTATCCCGTCGTAGCGGATCGCGTCTGCGCATTCGGTCTCTCGGCGGGTGGCGCCATGGCAACGATGCTGGGACTGAACCACCCCGACCGCTTTGCCGCCATCGGCTCCCACTCGGGCGCCGCGCCCTACAGCGCATTGAACGCGACGCAGGCCGGCAAGGCCATGCGCGGCGAACGCGGTCCCGACATCCTCGCGGCGAAGGTGGCACTGGCCGGCCGCCGCGCGCCGCCGTTGCTGCTATTGCATGGCGACGCAGACAACGTGGTCACCTACGACAACGCCACGGCCACGGCTGCCATGTGGCTGGAACTGACACCGGCGGGCACGCCAAAGCCCGAGGCACAGGCCGCCAGGCGCGTGCGGCGTGGCACGCGGCGTGCGGTGGATGTGTTCGACTGGCAGGCAGGGGAGAGACCGTACATGAGGCTGGTCCGGGTGGAGGGCTTGCGCCACGCGTGGAGCGGCGGCACGCCGGGGCAGGCGTTCTCGGACCCGTCCGGCCCCGATGCCCTGAAAATCGCGCTGCGCTTCTTTTCGGTCAGCGGCCAACATCCCGCGTGATTCAACGTGTGCCGACGGGTTCGAACGTGACGTCGCTCGTGGGACACGCCACGCACGGCAGGATGTAGCCGTCTTCCTTCTCGTCGAGGCTCAGGCCCGGCCATTCGATCCGATACCGGACGCTGCCCGCGTGGAGCTTGCTCAGGCAGGCGCGGCATGTGCCATTGCGGCAGGAGCTGGGCAGCGGCAATCCTTCGAGCAACGCCGCTTCGAGCAGGCTGAGGGACGCCGGCGCTGCAAACCGGGTGTTGGCGGGCAGCAGGTGGGCGATGTATTCGCAGTCGTCCACGCCATCGTGTGCGATTTCCTTTGCTGCGCTCATGCCTCGGCATCCGGAAATGCCGCGCGTCCATGCGTGGCATCGCGTAGCGTTGCGATGGCGGATTCGCGCATAGTGACCGGCAGCCGGATAACGAGCTTCGCCAGCGCGCCGTATTCCGTATCGATCAGCGAGCAATTGTCCGCAGCGGCCTGATCGATCCAGCGGCGCACGCGCGGCTCGTCGGCATAGTCCACCAGCACGGCCAGCGTGGCAAACGCGATGCGCTCGACGCGCGGCGCATCCTTGAGCGCACCGGCGATGGCATCGGTGTAGGCCCGCACCAATCCACCTGCACCCAGTTTGACCCCACCGTAGTAGCGCACCACCGCAGCGAGCACGCCGTCGAGGTCGTGATGACGCAGCACTTCGAGAATCGGCCGCCCGGCGGTGCCCGAGGGCTCGCCGTCGTCGGACATGCCCGACTGTCCACCCGCCAGCAGCGCCCAGCAGACATGCGTGGCGGTGGGGTGGGTGGTGCGCAGGTCATGGATCACGGCCATGGCCGCATCGCGATCGGGAACCGGTACGGCCAGTGCGATGAAGCGGCTCTTGCGGATCTCGATCTCGGCGTGAACCGGGGCGGCAAGCGTGTAGGTGGGCAAGGTCTGGAAACAGGCAGGCAACAGGCAGACGGCGAGTGTAGCGCAGCCGCGCGGTGGCTGACGCCGCAGAGACCCAGGTGCTGCTAACCTGTGGCCTGTGCGCCGTCGTCATCCGGACGCATCGCGAGACCGACCCCCAAGGAGAATGCATGACCCAGCCCGCCGCAGACCTCAACGCGCGCCGCATGGCGCCCGCCACCGACCGCAACCGCGAGGCCATCCTGGCCGTATTGCGCGAGGCATTGCCGGCTTCGGGCACGGTGCTGGAGATCGCCAGCGGCACAGGACAGCACGCGGTGCATTTCGCCAAGGCGCTGCCGACGTTGACCTGGCAGCCCAGCGACCCCGATGCCACGCACCGCGAATCCATCGCCGCGTGGACCGCCCACGCACAACTGCAGAACGTGCCCGCGCCGCTGGACATCGACGTCCGCCGCGAACCATGGGCCGCGCCGGGCGTCATCGATCGCGTGGACGCCATCGTCTGCATCAACATGATCCACATCGCCCCCTGGGCCGCCGCCGAAGCACTGTTCGCCGGCGCCGGCAAGCGCCTGGCACCGGGCGGCGTGCTCTACCTCTATGGTCCGTATCGCCGGCACGACGCCCACACCGCGCCGAGCAACGAGGCATTCGACCGCCAGCTACGCCTTGCCGATGCAGAGTGGGGTGTGCGGGATATGGAAGCCGTCGTCGCGCTTGGCGCGGCACAAGGGCTGACTTGCGATGAACCGGTGGCGATGCCGGCGAATAACTTTAGTCTGGTGTTTCGGAAGGGGTAGTTGGGAGGTTCTGCCCTGCGTGCTCGATTTCGGGCGGGAACTTCGGTTCTATGCACAGCAGCATAGCCAGCCAGTGCAATGCGGCGCGAGCCAGATCAATGGGAGCAAGTCCGATCAGCAGCAACCACCACAACGGGCCACCGTGTATCAGCCGTTCCGGGTAGATATAAAAAATTTCCAGAAGCGACATGTGCGGCCAGACGCCTTTCCACAGCCGCAGGCGAGGCCTAGGTACGCTGTGGGGGCCTTCTTCCATATATCGGCGGATGTACTCCCACCAGGCGCGACCACGGGCAGCGTTACCCGCGGCGCGGCCCACGAAGATCAGGCCCGTCGCTTTCTCGCCTTCGGTATCTTGCCAGCCCATCAATAGCCGGCCATCGCCATGGTCCGGCACGGCATCGTCGAGCAGTGCGGTGGCACCGTCCCAGTCGTGGATCTGGATGCCGCCTGCATGAGGCGGCTGATGGACATAGACCTTGCGCGTGACACGATTGAAGCGAATAACCGTGCGGCGCGAGGTGAAATAGTCTCTGCGGATCAGTGGGAGGGCGAAGCGTATGCAGGCCCAGAGAATGGCCCACAGGATCAGCGACCTAAATATGAGAGTGAATATGTAATCCCCCAATCTGACAGGTTCGTCGGTGACCATAAAATAGACCAGGTCCAGCGCGATGGCGAGCAATTCAGAAATGCTGTAGACGATCACCCACGTCGGAATCGCGCCCAATGCAAAGCCGAGCAATCCACGATGCGCTTCGAATTGTCCGCATACCTCCAGATAGGTGTCGTTCTTCTTGAAGACCGACAGGTTGGAAATTGGCCGTTCCGCAGCGTGCTCGTCATGCGGCATCCCACCGGTGGGCAAGCTGGTATTCAGTTCGGGGCACTCCTTCAACCCGATAGCGATGGTTTCTTCTACGAACATCAGCGAAGTCCGTATGACGATCGTGGCAACGCAGGCAACGCAGGCAACGCAGGCAACGCACTTGATGGGATTTCCTGCGCATGCATGTCTGTGGGCCTCATCCCCTGCAGCGCCTTCTTGAACTCATCTTCCTCCTCGTCATGACTGACGTAAGGTTTGCCAGCCTGTTCTCGATGCATGATCTCGGTCCAGAAACCTCGATAGGCTGCGATCGGCTTGCGGAAGCGACAGCGCGTCAACCACACCTGCACCGGATTGTCCTTCGATGACATGATTGCAAACTCGCCCATTTGATACAGGACCAGGACCCAGCCAACGAAACCCGCCGCCGTTGTCGCTGCGGCTCTGATTGTCACACCGGCCAATGCGCGATGGGCAATCTTGCGCTCTGCGAAGGCGGCGATATGTTTCCCGAAATTCTCGACAACAGCTCCGTAATTGCTGCCGCTGATGAACTTCCCCACTGCTTGCAACAGTGGCCCGCTAAATAGCAGCCCCACAAACGTTGACCCGGCCGCAGCCGTTGCGGCCAGTGCGCCTTTCACATACAACACGTTGGCAGCAATCATGCGACTGTCCTCCCGGGCGCCCCTGGCATCCTCAAGAGCCTGAACTGCCATCAACCCCGCAGCAAATCCGCCCAGCACTCCGCTTCCCAGCGACAGATGGTCAATCCACTTTGTCCCGTTGCGTACCACCTTCGGTAGTTGGGCGACCGAGATTGCGATGGCGCCGGACGTCGCGGCAGTTGCTGCAATGAGTTCCCGTTGCTCGCGCTGATTCAGATCCCGCCCCTGCGATGCATGGAGTTTCATTCCAAGATTCAGGAGTTCGACGCAAGCCAGTCCTGTCGAAAACCGCAACGCGATGTAGTTGGCGTTTCGTCTGTTGTCAGTGGCAGCGGCTTCCGCCAGCACCTTTCTATATCGATCCGCTTGTTCCAGCGGCAGGTGGGCCCGGGATGCATGAGCCGCGTCGAATATGCCAAACACCGCATCGGACACCCCTTGCGCGTAGGCTCGGGCGCTGCCGCGCATGTACAGCAACAGCGAATAGAACTTGGTCACCACCGGGTTGAGCGGTTGCAACGCGGATTGCCCGATGGTCGCGTACATCTGTTGGGCGAGTACGAACTTGGCGGCAACGCCACCCATGCCGACTGGCACCATCCCCCCTTCGCCCATTGCGGCAATCGCTGCCGCCTTGTCGAACGTACTGGCGATGTGCGATACCATCGTTTGCAAGGTCGCCGTGTCGATATCGCGCTTGCCCTTCAGACCCTTTGCGATGGTTCGGAACTCATCGAGCGCCGCCTGTTGGTTGAACAGCAACTGCCGCAGGATCAGGTTGTCTCTACCGCCGTCGACATCCGAAGTCCATGCCCTGAGCAACACCTGTCCGCCTCGGGCGATCCCCATCCCGTAGGTACACAACGTGACCTGATACTCGAACAGTACGCCACAGTTCGCATCATCCTGGGCATACCATTCCAGCGCGTTCAGTAGCGCGGAGCTGGCCATCCACGCTTTCAGGTCAGTGAATCGCCGCTCGGCAACCTCCAGCCTGGACTGGATCAGGCGGCGAACCCTCGCGACTAGTTCGACGCGGGCCACCTCGTCGTAACAGGCGTCGTAACGGGCCCAGGCACGCTTCTGATTGAGCCTGACCCAGCCTTCAGGATCGCGCTCCCATTGTCGGTACTCGCTCTCTGCCTCAACGCCGGTGAGTTCGTAGGGATTGGCACGAAGGCGCGAGGGTGGCACCGCAGCCTGCATCATCACCTGATCCTTGATTCCTTCGATCTGGAACGAGGTTTGCAGCGCCCATTCATGCGGCCTGATGGTTGTCTCGATATCCTCCTCGACTGCGCGCAGCGAGCGGTTCAGCTCCTGGGTGATGCCGATGGGGTCCCACAGCACGACGGCCGGTGACTTCGTATCCTCCAGCCGCTGGATCAGGTTCGTGAGGCGCTTGCCGTGGAGGTTGAAATCGGGCACGTCCACCCCGGGGCCGCCCATCAGTGGATACAGTTGACGCGAAATTTGATTCTGTCCGGTCTGGCGCGGATCTTTCGTGTCGATCTCGCCAATCCCTTCCATGTTCAGCTTGAACTCCGCCACCCATTGCGTCAGTTCGTTCGCCTGCAGCGTGTGAGCCTGGCCTTTCCATGCCTTGGGAGACAATGTCTGCATGCCAAGCCTGTCCCTGGCGCGCTGGTCGAGCATGGCAATCGGCACCACATCGGGCGAGAACAGCATGTGGATGGCCGAGACGTCTTCGATCTTGTCGATCGAGACCAGAGAGGCGCCCACGCCATCGGTGGCCAGATCGCACGTAAATGGCACCGGCACATTGGGTGGAAATCTAATCGGGAACTGCGCCAGCATGCCGCCGGGGGTGACGGCGTAGCCCTGCCATTGCGGGCCGCGCTTTCGCTCGACCAGGACGTACAGATAGCCTTCACGCAGCAGGCGAACGGTATAACGCGACTGGCCTGGCGCCTTGTCGGCAACGTTCGCGCCCAGTGTGGACCCCAGATCAGGCCATTGGCTGGCTGAGGCATTGCACACCACGGCATAGCGCAGGGGCAGGAAGGTGTATCCCTTGTGTTTGCAGAATCGACAGTCCATTTTGCCGCCCATCTGGCCGCGCAAAACCGACTCTTCCATGCGTTGGAAAATATCTTCGGGAGTGGTCTTTCTTTGCACCCCACTCCCGACTTCCTTTTCTCCCTCCACCCTACTCGCCATGACTTCGCGCTCCGTTATCGGCGTGACTGAATATTCGGCGGGGGCCAGCGGTAATTGATGTACCACCTGTGGGCGCACGTTACGCCGATTTCATCGAGCCGTGAATGTGCGATTCGTGGTGTTTGCAACGCGTCCAATACGAAACTGCAAAATCAATGTTTGCCGATGTACGGCGTGGGAGGGCGATGCTAGTCCCGCATGTTCCGCGGCAGGTTAGTTGACCTCCGTCGAGGTGGGTTCTTAACCCCGCACCAGCATCACCACCGCCGTCGCAATCAGACACACCGCAAACGCGGCGCGCAGGCGGCGTTCGGGCATGCGGTGGGCGAGGGCGACGCCCCAGGAAATGGTCAGCATGCCGCCGAGCGAAAGCGGGATGCCTGCGTACCAGTCCACATGTCCGGCTTGGGCATAGGTGAACAGCGCCACGACTGCGCCTGGGGTCACCAATGCGAGGGCGAGTCCCTGTGCCGCGGCCTGTCGCATGCCGAACAGGCCGACGAGCGCGGGCGCGGCCACGACGCCGCCGCCGACGCTGAAGAATCCCGAGAACGCGCCGCCGACCACGCCGACCGCTGGAATCCACGCGGTGGAGACACGCGCCTGTTGTTGCGTGACGGATTTGCCGGGCAGCAGGCGCCAGAGAAAGTAGATCGCCATGCCGATCATGAACAGCGCGAAGATGCGACGCAGCAGTACGGCGTCCATCGACGTGGCGACCTTGGCGGAGAGATAGGTAGCGAGGACGGCGGAGAGGCCAAGGATCAGCGCGGTCTTCAGTTCGATATCGGCGCGCTTGCGGTATTGCCAGAAGCCGATCAGCACATTCGGCGCGATCATGACCAGCGAGGTGCCCTGCGCCAGTTGCTGGTCCATGCCGAACAGCAGGCCCAGCGCCGGAATCGCGATCAGTCCGCCGCCGATGCCAAACAGGCCTCCCACGCCGCCGAGCAGCCCTCCAAGTCCGAAGATGAGCAGGGCGGAGAGCAGCGAGTGGTCAGGCATCGTGAATCGGCGGGTTGAACGTGGGGGCGGGGGGCGCAGCCAAGCCTGCGATGATACGCGGACATCGGGCAGACATTCGGGAAACTACCGATGTGGTGTCGGTCGCGGGGCGCACGGGTGATGAGGTGTCATTCGGAGGGGCAGGCTATCGAATCCGTTTATGCCCCCTTTCGCAAAGCCAAGTTCACAGGGCCGGCACTGGCGGGTAGATTGGCGGCATCGTGAAAGCTCACAACGCCCCGCATACCGCCATGTCCAGACCGCTCGAAGGCATTACCGTACTCTCGCTCGAACAGGCCATTGCCGCGCCGTTCTGCACGCGTCAACTGGCTGATCTGGGCGCGCGCGTCATCAAGATCGAGCGTCCCGGTCCCGGAGATTTCGCCCGTGCCTACGATGGCCGCGTGCGCGGGATGTCGTCGCACTTCGTCTGGACCAACCGTTCCAAGGAGAGCCTGACGCTGGACGTCAAGGCGCCCGATGCAGCGCCGGTGCTGGCCGCGTTGCTGGAGACCACCGATGTGCTGGTGCAGAACCTGGCGCCGGGGGCATCAGCCCGGCTGGGGCTGGACTACGAAACGCTGTCGAAGCGCTACCCGCGGCTGATCGTCTGCGATATCTCGGGATATGGCGCCGATGGCCCCTATCGGGACAAGAAGGCCTATGACCTGCTGGTACAGAGCGAATCGGGCTTTGTATCGGTGACCGGCACGCCCGAGGAAGGCGTCAAGGCCGGCGCATCCGTGGCGGATATTGCCGCCGGCATGTATGCCTATAGCAACATCCTCGCGGCGCTGATCGAGCGGGGGCAGACTGGCCGGGGCAAGTGCATCGACGTGTCGATGCTCGAATCGATGGTCGAGTGGATGAATTTTCCGATGTACTACGCGTTCGACGGCGCCGAGCCGCCGCCGCGCGCCGGGGCCGCGCACGCCACGATCTATCCCTATGGCCCGTTCCCGACCGGCGACGGCAAGACCGTGATGCTGGGTTTGCAGAACGAGCGCGAATGGGCGATGTTCTGCAAGGTGGTGCTGCAGGAACCCGAACTGGCCACGCATGCGCCGTTTGCCACCAACAGCCTGCGTAGCGCCAACCGTGCGCAGTTGCGCGCACGGATCGTCGAGGCGTTCAGTCGATTGACTGCAGCCGAGGTGGTGGAACGCCTGGAGGCGGCGAGCATCGCCAATGCCAACGTCAACACCATGGCCGACGTCTGGAATCATCCGCAACTGGCGGCGCGCAATCGCTGGCGCCAGATCGAGACACCGGTAGGCAGCGTACCCGCCTTGTTGCCGCCCGGCCTGACCGATGCCCGCATGGACGCGGTGCCGGCAGTCGGCCAGCATACCGATGCCCTGCTGGCCGAGTTTGGCTACAGCGCCGAGCAGATCGCGCGCCTGCATACCGATGGCGTGGTCTGAGGACGCGCGATGACTTCCACGAAAAAAGCAGCGCGCGTGCCCCGCAGCTATCTGTTCGTCCCCGCATCGCGCCCAGAGCGCATTGGCAAGGCCATTGCGGCGGGCGCCGATGCCGTGATCGTCGACCTGGAAGACGCCGTGGCGCCCGATGCCAAGGCCACTGCGCGCGATGGCCTGACGGCGCCCTGGCAACCGTTGCAGGCACAGGCCGACGCCGCAGGCGTGGCGTTGCTGCTGCGTGTGAATGGTGCCGATACCGCGTATTTTGCGGACGATCTCGATTTTTGCGCAATGCAACATGTGCAGGCCATCGTCCTGCCCAAGGCAGACGCGGTTTCGCTGGCCGCGCTCCGCAAGACGCTGCCGGACATTCCTTGCCACGCCCTGCTAGAGAGTGCGGCAGGGTTTGCGGACCTCCACGAAGTAGCTCGCGCCCCCGGCGTCACGCGGCTGCTGTTTGGCAGCATCGACCTGATGTTCGACCTCGATGTGGCCGATGACGATCTGCCGCTGCACGCATTCCGCAGTGCGCTGGTGATGCATTCGAGGGCGGCCGGCCTGCCGGCGCCTGTCGATGGTGTGTGCACGGCCATTGGCGACGCGCAGGCGCTGGCGGCGGATACCGCGCGCGGCCGGCGTTTCGGCTTTGGCGCCAAGCTGCTGATTCATCCCAACCAGATCGAAGGGGTCCACGCGGGGCTGGCGCCGAGCGCCGAGGAACTGGCCTGGGCCACGCGGGTGGTGCAGCAGGCTGCCGCGTCGAACGGTGCCGCGATTGCGGTGGACGGGAAGATGGTGGACCGCCCCGTGCTCGATCGCGCGCAACGCATCGTGGCCGCAGCGGAAACCGCTCGCATGCTTTGAATCCTGCAAAAAGTGGCGCGGCAAGCCTTTGGCGACGGCAGGGCCCGCGCCGCCAATCGGTGTTTTCCCTGACCGGACGGTTCGCAGAAATTGCGGTGGCTTGCGTGAATATGTAAGCCATTTGAAATCACGTTGGGATCAAATGCGCGTGGGAGATCGTGCGCATCCGCCTTCGGGCAGGCCGCGTGTCCCGGGCGGCCAGAATCATAAAAAGTCTCATGCCCGGTGCACCGTTCGGTTGGCACGGTCGTTTACTGCAGACCGCTAGCGAATCGAGCCTGATTGATCGTGCATTTTTCTGTTGTTTCCAAAGCTGCCGCGGTAACGCTGCTTGCCCTGGCGGCAAGCGCGGGCCACGCGGCCAGCGAGCCAATGCCCCCGGATGGCCCTTGTGTGCCGCCGCCTGCCAAGGCCGCCCTGACACTCTCGCAGGCTCGTCTCGATGCCCTGCGCTGCAATCGCGACATCATTGCCGCGCGCCGCAGCGAAGAGGCCAGTCAGGCCGATATCCAGATTGCGTCGCAACGACCGAACCCGGTGCTGAGCCTGGGTGTGGCGAACATCAACCCGCATCTGGGCGTGGGGGCTGGCAACTGGCGCAGCAAGACCGTGGACTCCACGGTGCGCGTGGATCAGGTCATCGAAACCGCCAACAAGGGCAATCTGCGTACCGACGCGGCGCGCAAGGCCAGTGTGGCTGCGGGCGAGCAGACCCAGGCCATCGTGGCCCAGCAGCTCGGCAGCGTGGATCAGGCGTGGTACGAGGCGCTGGTCAGCCAGACGCGCGTGGAAGTGCTGACCGAAATGGTTGGCCTCTACGGACGGACGCAGCAGGCCAACGAAACGCGGCTCAAGTCGGGCGACGTATCGCGCGCCGATGTGACCAAGCTCCAGCTTGAAACGTTGCGCGCGCAGAGCGACCTGCGCAACGCGCTGGCCGATCACGCCAGTGACAAGGCCGCACTGGCCGCCGCCATGGGCGTGCCCGGCACGCTGATGGACAACCGCCTCGTGGCGGACTGGCCGGCGCCGGACGCGCCCGTGCCGCCGGTCGATCCCGAAGTGCTCCAGCGCCGGCCCGATGTGACCGCCGCCGAAGCGCGGCTGGCGGCTGCGGCATCGCAGCGCGACCTCGCCCGTGCGGGCCGGGTGCCTGATGTGACCGTAGGCGTCCAGTACGAGCACTATCCGATTTCCGAAGCCAATACCACGGGCAGCGGCAACAGCTACGGCGCGTTCGTGTCGATCCCGCTGTTCGTGCGCCATAGCTATGGTGGCGAGGCACGCCGCGCGGAAGTCGACTACTACGCGGCACTCGACGACCGCAACCGCATCTTGCTCGAAGCACAGAACGACATCGGCCGGCTGCGTGCCCAGCTCGAAGCGGCCCGCGCGTCGCTGCAGCAGATGCGCGAATCCGTACTGCCCGCTGCCGAAAGCGTGGCCAATAGTGCTGAGTTTGCCTATACCAAGGGCGCCAGCGGCGTGCTGGATCTGCTCGACGCGCGCCGCGCGTTGCGTCAGACCCGGGTGGATGCACTCGAGGCGCAAGGCAACTATGCCAAGGCCCTTTCGGCCTATCTCACGGCGCTGCAAGCTACCAGTTCCGATCTCAACAAGCTTCCCCAGGTTCGTACCGATGCGTCGCGCCCTTGATATGCGTATTTCCAGCGATTTCCGTCTGACTCGTACCGCTGCGGTACGAATGGCCGCCGTGGTGGCGTTGTGCACGCTTGCCCTGGCGGGCTGCGGCAAGAAGGAAGCCCCCGAGAACGATGACGATCCGAAGATCTCGGGCCAGACGATTTCCTACCCGGCCAGCGTGAAGACGCTCGCCGGCATCGTGGGCCAGCCTGTGCAGAGCGGCGGTGACCGCATGCTGCAGATGCCAGGGCGTCTGGTCTGGAACGAGGACAAGACGGTGCGCGTGGCCACGCCGTTCACGGGCCGCGTGATGGAAATCCTCGTGCAGCCCGGCGCCACGGTGAAAGCCAACCAGCCGCTGGCAATGCTGACCTCGCCGGACTTCGGTCTCGCGCAAGCCGATGCACGCAAGGCCGCCGCCGACAGTGCCGTGGCGTCGAAGTCGCTGGCCCGCCAGCGCGAACTCTACGACGCCGGCATCATCTCGCAGAAGGATTTCGAACAGGCGCAGGCCGACAGCGCGCGCGCTTCGGCCGATACGCAGCGCACGCAGGCCGCGCTGCGCATGTACGGTGCGGGCGGCGACGCGGTGAACCAGCGCTTTGCGCTGCGCAGCCCCATCGACGGCCTCGTGGTGGAACGCAATATCAATCCGGGCATGGAAGTGCGCCCTGACCAGCAACCCACCGCACCGCTGTTCCTGATCACCGATCCCACCACGCTGTGGGCACAACTCGACGCCGCCGAAGCCGATCTCGGCCTGTTCAAGCCGGGTATCGAGGTGCAACTGGCGAGTGCCGCGTATCCCGGCGAAACGTTCAAGGGCACCGTGGTCAAGATCGCCGACTATGTGGACCCGGCCTCGCGCAGTGTGAAGGTGCGACTGTCGGTGCCCAATGCCGACCGCAGGCTGAAAGCCGAGATGTACGTGACGGCCAAGGTGCAGGCCGCGTCGTTCCAGGGGATCTCGGTGCCGGCAAAGGCCATCTTCCTGGCGGACAACAAAAATTACGTGTTCGTGCGCAAGTCTGCTGCACCGATCGTGTTCGAGCGTCGCGAAGTCAAGCTGGGCGTGACCATGCCGGGCACCTCCGAAGTGGTGTCGGGGCTGTCTGCCGGCGATGTGGTGATCACCGACGGCAACCTGTATCTGCAGGACATCCTGCGCGACGCCACGGCCGTGAACAACGCGCGTGCGTCGGCGAAGTAAGGCGGGGACGACAGATACATGATTTCCCGAATCGTTCATTTCTCGCTGCACCAGAAGCTGTTCGTCTGGCTCGGCCTCATTATTTTCGTCGCCGGCGGCCTGGCCGCCTTCAAGAACCTGCCAATCGAGGCATTTCCCGATGTGTCGGACATCCAGGTCAACGTGATCACGTTGTACCCGGGCCGCGCCGCGGAGGAAGTGGAACGTCAGGTCACGATTCCCATCGAAACGGCGCTGGCCGGTACGCCGAATTCCGTGCGCGTGTTCTCGCATACGCAGTTCGGCCTGTCGTTCATGATGGTGACGTTCAACGACAAGGCCACGGACGTGACCGCGCGCCAGCAGATCATCGAGCGCCTGCGCGCCGTTGACCTGCCCGATGGCGTGCAGCCCGAACTGGCGCCGCTCTCTACGGCCATCGGCGAAATCTTCCGCTTCCGTCTGGCCGGCAAGGGCTATACGCCGCAGGAACTGCGCACGCTGCAGGACTGGGTCGTGGAGAAGAACCTGCGTCAGGTGCCGGGTGTGGCGGACGTGGTGACCATCGGCGGATCGGTGCGCCAATACGAGGTGAATCCGAACCTTGGCCGCATGCGCGACGCCAAGATCTCGATGGCGCAACTGTTCACGGCGTTGCAGCGCGGCAACTCGAATGCGGGCGGCGGTGCCGTCACGTATGGCCGCCAGCAGTATCTGCTGCGTTCGCTGGGCAGTTTCCGTACTTCGGCGGATATCGCCAACGTGGTGGTGGCCGAGAACAACGGCACGCCGATTCTGGTGAAGGACATCGCCGAGGTGCGCGTAGGTGCTGCGCCGCCGCAGGGTTTGATGGGCCAGGATGACGAGGACAATATCGTGTCCGGCATCGTGGTGATGCGCAAGGGCGAGAACCCGTCGGTGGTGCTGGAGGCGCTCAAGCAGAAGATCGAACTGCTCGACTCGCAGATCCTGCCCAAGGGCGTGAAGATCGTGCCGTACTACGACCGCTCCACGCTGATCGACAAGACGCTGCACACGGTGTTCGGCAATCTGGTGGAAGGTGCCCTGCTGGTGATGGCCGTGCTGTACCTGTTCCTGGCGAACGTGCGCGCGGCGGCCATCGTGGCGCTGGTGATTCCGCTGTCGCTGCTCTCGACGTTTATCGGCCTGACCTGGGTTGGCATTCCCGCCAACCTGCTGTCGCTCGGCGCGATGGACTTCGGCATCATCGTCGACGGCGCGGTGATCGTCGTCGAGAACATCTTCAAGCGGCTGGGCGAACTGAAGGAACAGCAGATCAAGGACAGCCGTGCGCGGCTCGACGCCATCCTGCAGGCCACGACCGAAGTGGGGCGTCCTACCGTGTTCTCGATGGTCATCATCATCGCGGCGCACATTCCGATCTTCACGCTGCAGCGCCACGAGGGCAAGATCTTCGCGCCGATGGCCTACACGGTGACGGGCGCGCTGATCGGTTCGCTGATCCTGTCGCTGACCGTGGTGCCGCTGCTGTGCCACCTGCTGCTCAAGAAGAACATCGCGCACGAGGACAACTTCGTGGTGCGTCACTGCAAGCGGCTCTACGAACCGATGCTGCGCTGGGCGCTCGACAACAAGAAAAAGGTGGTTGGTGTCGCGCTGGGCCTGCTGGTGGCCACGGTAGGTGTGGGCAAGTTCCTCGGCAGCGAATTCCTGCCCGAACTCGACGAGGGTTCGATGTGGGTCAGCTTCGACCTGCCGGCCTCGGTCTCCCTGACCGAAGCCCGCGAGCAGGCGCGCATGCTGCGTACCGTGATCCGCAAGACGCCCGAGGTGAACACCACGATCTCGAAGGTGGGCCGCCCGGACGATGGCACCGATCCCAAGCTGATCAACACCGTGGAAATCCTGGTGGACCTGAAGGGCGAGAAGCAGTGGCGCGATGGGTTCACCAAGCGCCGCATCATCGAGGAAATCAATCACAACCTGCGACAGTTGCCGGGCATCGAGCCGAACTTCTCGCAGCCGGTGCGCGACAACATTCTGGAGAGCATCTCGCAGATCAAGGGCCAGATCGTGATCAAGGTGCAGAGCGACAGCCTGGAACACAACAAGGCAGTGGCCGACCAGATCCTGGCCAACGTGCAGTCCGTGAAGGGCGTGATGCGCGCCTTCATCGACCGTGACGGGGAACTGCCGCAGTACGTGCTGGAATTCGATCGTGCCCAGGCCGCCCGTTATGGCATCAACGTGGCCGATGTGCAGGACCTGATGGAGAGCGCACTGGCCGGCAAGGCTGCCACCGAATTGTGGGAGGGCGAGAAGCACTTCAGTGTAGTGATCCGCCTGAAGCCGAACGAGCGCGAACTGCCGAACCTGCCGAACATCTTCATGCAGACCGCCGAAGGCGCGCAGGTGCCGTTGTCGCAACTGGTGACGTTCCGCACGGCGTCTGGTGCCATGAACATCAGCCGCGAGAACGGCCAGCGCACCACGTCGATCGGCATCTTCATCCACGACCGCGATATGGGTAGCGTGGTGAAAGACATGCAGGCGCTGGTGAAGAAGAACGTCAATGCCGAGGATGTGAAGATCAGCTGGTCGGGCGAGTTCGAGAATCAGGAACGCGCCATGGCACGACTGTCGATCGTGGTGCCGCTGTCGGTGCTGGTGATCTTCCTGCTGCTGTTCAACGCGTTCCAGTCGTTCAAGAGCGCGGCGCTGATCATCTCGAACATTCCGTTCGCGTTGATCGGTGGCGTGTTCGCGCTGTTCTTGACGGGCATTCCGCTGTCGGTGTCGGCGGCCATCGGCTTCATCGCGCTGTTCGGGCAGGCCGTGCTGAACGGCGTGGTGATGGTGACGTACTTCAATCAGCTACGCGGTGAAGGGCTGTCCGTGCGGCAGGCCGTGCTGACCGGTTCGATGGATCGCCTGCGCACCGTGCTGATGACCGCGATGCTCGCCATGCTGGGTCTGTTCCCGATGGCCGTCTCGCGTGCGATTGGTTCGGAAACACAGCGCCCGCTGGCCATCGTCATCATCGGCGGCCTGATCACGGCCACGATGCTGACGCTGATCGTGTTGCCTACGCTCTACGAGTGGATGGTGGGCCGTAACTGGCCCGACGAGGAAGCGGAACAGGAAAACGGCAACCGCCTGTCGGATTCCGTGGCGGGTTGATTCAACGCACCAGCGCCGGGATGCGCAAGCCGCCCGGCGCGATGGCTTGCGCAGCCAGCGTGCACACCGCCAGCGTGCCGGTGAGCAGGCCCAGCGCCGACGAGGTCTGCGCATGCGAGGAGAACCCGGCCGCGAATGCGTAGGCGGCCATCTTCAGATGGTGGGCGTCACGGTGGCTGTGTTGGGGGCGGGTCATGGCTCGCTGCCTTGCTAACGGTTAGTTAAGTTCAATTGGTTTGAAGGGTGGTGGCCAGGGCTTCGGCGTGGCTGCTGTCACCCCGCCTTCCGCTGCGCTGTCCATGTGCAGCACTATACCGACGGGCTCCCCGCCCAAAGTCGGCTATCGGTGTCATAGTCATTCAAATTTATTAAACGCCCGGTGCGCTGAGATCGCGCGGCGGGCTTGTATCGATAAAGCGACAAACAGACACGGGTGACTGCAAATAGAAATAATTCTCAATTAGTATGCGGCCCTTCCTCCTCCTGACTGCGGGTTTTCCCGCATCCTGCCGCATTCGATGTCTTTCCGCCGCCGTCCTCTCGCTATTGCAGCCCGCACGCTGGTTGCCGCTTCATTCACGCTGCCCGTCGTGCCTGTCATGGCCGCCGAGGAGCCAGTAGCCGATAACGTGACTTCGCTGCCCGCCGTCACGGTCAAGGCCGCGACCGATCCGTATGTCGATGTCGGTTTCGCCACGCGCCGTCCGGCCGGCGTCACCAAGTCCAACGAGGCGGTGGCCGACACACCGCAGTCAATCACCGTGATCACGCGCGACCTGATGGACAGCCAGCAGTCGCAGAACCTGAGTGACGTGCTGCAGAACTCGGCGGGGGTATCGACCAATACCTACGGCCGTCGCGGATGGGACGACTTCATCATCCGCGGCCAGCGGGCGTCGGAATCGCTGTTTGCGGATGGCCTGCTCGTCGACACGAACAACCGCGTGGCGCAGGAAGTGTTCGGCATGGAGCGCGTCGAAGTCTTCAAGGGTCCGGCCTCGGTGCTGTTCGGCGCGGTGCAGCCGGGTGGCCTGGTCAACATGGTGACCAAGCGGCCGCGTCCGGAATTGTTCGGCGAGTTGGGTCTGACCGTGGGCAACTATGGACTCCGGCAGGTCACCGCCGACGTGGGCACGCCGCTCAAGCCCGACAGCAAGGCGGCATTCCGCCTGACCGCGCTGGCCATGGATAGCGACGATCCCACTGACTACGTGTGGTATCGCAACCGCTATGTGGCGCCGTCGCTGACGCTGGACTTTGGCGAGCGTACGGATTTCACGATTCTCGCCAGCCACAACGAGCGCCACTATATTCGCCAGCAGGGCCTGCCGGTCAATGGCACGCTGGTGTCGAACATCAACGGCGTGGTGCCGAACTCGCGCTTCATCGGCGAGCCGAATGCCACGCCGTATGACGGCGAGCAGAACCGGATTGGATACGCGCTGACGCACCGCTTCGATTCGGGCTGGACGGTCAACCAGAACCTGCGCTACCAGACGTCATCGCTGACCGGGATGTTCGTCACGGCAGGCGCGATGGCGGTCAACAGCCAGACGATGGCGCGCAGCGGCACGCAGCAAAGCTTCAAGGGCGATAGCTTTGGCGTGGACACCAACGTGCAGAAGACGTTCGCATTCGCCAGCCATCAGCACAGCCTGACGTTTGGTATCGACTATCGGCATACCAACGAGGATCGTCTGCAGAAGACGTGCCGCGTGGGAGCGTTGAACGTGTACAACCCGGTGTATGGTGCGGCGATCAACTGCCCGGGCAACTTCAGCACCGATTCCAACGATACGCTCAACGCCATCGGCCTCTATGCGCGCGACCAGGTCCGCGTGGCCGATCGCTGGACGCTGACCGGCGGCCTGCGCTACGAATCGGCGCGCACCGCATCGCGCAACCATCTGACCAACTCACGCGTCGATACCGATGACAACGCGGTCTCCGGCAGTGCCGCAGTCATGTATGACCTCACGCACTGGGCGCGACCCTATGTGAGCTTCGCCACGTCCTTCCTGCCCAATGCGGGCACCGACGTGAGCGGCAACTCGTTCAAGCCCGAGAAAGGCCGGCAGTACGAAGTGGGTGTGAAATTCGACACACCGGGCAAGGCTGGGCTCGTGACGCTGGCAGCGTTCGACCTGACTCGCCGCAATGTGCTGAGCAGCGATCCGATCAACACAGGGTTCAGCGTCGCCGTGGGCGAACAGCGCAGCCGGGGTTTCGAGTTCGAGGTGATGCAGGACTTTGGCAATGGCATTAGCGTGACCGGTGCCTATGCGTATATCGCGAGCGAAGTCACGGACGATACGACTGCTGCGAACGTCGGCAAGTCACTCAACGCCGTGCCGCGCCACAGCTTCTCGGTGTGGAGTCAGTACCGTTTCCGCGGTGCACTGGCCGGCTGGTTCGTCGGCGCCGGTGTGCGGGGCGAGAGCGCCAAGCGCGGCTACAGCTTCAACTACACGGTGCCGGGATATGCCGTGGCCGACCTCGGTTTCGGCTATACCGCCCGGCACTGGCGTGCAGCGTTCAACGTCAAGAACGTGTTCGACAAGGCTTACTACGCGGGCGGGCTGAACAACAATGTGCTGCCTGTGGGCAACCCGCGCGTAGCGATGCTCAATGTCGTGCTGAACTACTAAGCGCGTTCAGCGGTCAGTCGTCGTTCAGTCGTGATAGCCGCGACTGGACGGCCGGCAGAGCAGGGCGCCAAGCAGGAAGCCGATGCCGAGCGCCATGCCGACGGCACGCACCGGCTGCTGGTGGACGTATTCCGTCACGCACTCCTGTCCGCGTGCGTAGCTATCGGTCACCGACGACTTGATCGACGCCAGCTTGTCCGAGCCTTGCGATGCCTTGGTCAGGAACGTCTGCTTGGCGGACTCGATGGCGTCGCCCGTCAGGTTGGGCAGCTTGGCCAGCAGGTCGTCCAGGTCCTGTGCCAGCTGCCGGGAGTCGGCCCGCAAGCGTTGCTGCGGGTCCGACGGATTGATGTCATTGGGATCGTACGGATCGTTGGGCATGGGACCTCCACTGTGGTCAGGTTGAATCCACCCCCTGCGCACGTTCCGTACCAGCGCGCGCTGCAAGTCCGCGCGGGCGCCTTCACGCTGGCGCGACGTTGCACACGCCAAAAACTTACCGGTGCTTGTAACTTTGACCCGCAAGCGCACGCATGGTCACTGGCGCACTACCTGTGCTACAACGACATGCCTCCGCTACCTGCTCAACCATGGAAACCACCGGGTCCGCCACTCTGATCGGCGACATTGAACGCGATGCCATCTACCGCGTGATTGCGTTGCGGCGCGACTGCCGTCACTTCACACCCGGGCCGCGGCTTCCCGACGCGCAGTTGGAGCGGCTTCTGCATGCCGCGAACCAGGCACCCTCGGTGGGCCTGATGCAACCGTGGCGCTTCATGCGCCTGAGCACGCCGGAATGGCGTACACGCCTCGCCCCGCTCGTGGAGGCAGAGCGGCAGGCCACGGCGCAGGCCCTTGGCGAACGCGCCGGGGAATTTCTTCGGCTCAAGGTCGAAGGCATCCGCGACTGTGCCGAACTGCTCGCCGTCATCCTCGCGCCCGACGACGGCACGGTCTTCGGCCGCCGCAGCATGCCGCGCGAAATGGCATGGGCTTCCGCCGCCTGCGCTGTGCAAAACCTCTGGCTCGCCGCCCGCGCAGAGAATCTCGGCCTCGGCTGGGTTTCGATGTTCGATCCCGATGCCCTCGCGCAAGAACTGGCGCTCCCTGACGGTGCTACACCGTTCGGGCTGCTTTGCATCGGGCCGGTCCCCGCGTTCTACGACGCACCCATGCTGGAACAGGAAGGCTGGCGCCAGCGCCGTCCGCTGGGCGAGATGCTGTGGGAGCCATCGGTGCGCGACGCCGATTGAGATGGATGTTGCGTGGCCCGGCGGCCACGTCCGACCTTGAACCGAATAACAAGACGAAACGCGTTCGCAGTATCCTCCTGCTCCTGGTCTTTTTCTTTACCAGCCAGACTTACGCCACACCGGGCCAGCCATTATCGGCACAGGGCTGGCAGCGCCAGGTCGTCACGTTCTCCGTCGCCCTGTACTACCTGTCGCCGCCATCGGCAGACCCGGCAAAGGCTGCAAGAACTCTGGCCGCGGACCCGAGGTTCGCGATGAAGGTTGTGGAGAAGCCCAGCAAGGCCGCGCAGGATCATGCTTTGCTGCAGGTTGCTGACAGTCGCAACGCTGCGCGTGACTACACGCCACCGTCGCTCGAATCGCTGCGCTATTTCGGGCGGGGGCTGACGATGGAACAAGCGCAGGCACTACAAAAAGCACCACGCGTCATCATCCTGACCTTCGCGCATCCCGCCAGCCAGGCCACCGCCCACTTGCGACGCGCCGAAGCGTTTGTCGCGGAACTGGTGCGGCAAGGGCAGGCGATTATCTGGGATGAGGAAACACGCGAGGCATTCACGCCTCAGGTATGGGAATCGTCCCGACTGCGGTCATGGGAGGCCGATACCCCCGACGTTGCGCGCCAGATCGTCTATCACGCGTACAACAATGACGGCCAGACGCGCGTGATCTCTCTCGGCATGGCAAAGTTCGGCCTTCCCGATCTGGTGATCAACGATACGGTGTGGTCGTTGAATACCCCATTGGGCACCGCCATGAGCAGCGTGGGGCAGCAGTTGGTGGAAAGCGGACCGGCCAATGACAAGGGCCTGCTCGAATTCAGGATCTCGGGATTCCGCCACGCTGGGGCACGCAAGCGTCTACGCGAAGGCGTTCTCGCTGGTGGTAGCGGACAAGGTCGCGTGCGTCTGCTGGAAGCACCGGCGGAAGAAGGCGACCCGGACAATACGCTCGTCGCCCTGCATTTCGATACCTATCCAGGCAGCGGCACAACCGAACGCCAAACCAATTTCGTCAAGGCAGTGTTCGGCGCAAAACCCGATGAAGTGATCGGCGTGCGTCCCAACAACGCATTGCGCGAGGCAAGCGAGCGTGCGCGTCTGCAACTCCCCGCACTTCAGAAAGCGTTTCAGCGTGGCTTGTCGCCTGGTGAACTGCTGCTGGTCAAGGCGCCGTTTGCCACGACAGACGACAGACGGGAATTCATGTGGGTCGAGGTGATGGAATGGACGGGCGAGCAGATCAAGGGCATGCTGCGCAGCGATCCGCGCTTTGTTCCCAGCCTGAAAGCAGGGCAGATCGTGGATGTTCAACAGGCGGAAGTCTTCGACTATCTGCACCGCTGGCCCGATGGCCGCACCGAAGGCAACGAAACCGCGAAACTGCTGAAGTAGGAGACCGCCAGGACCTTCCAGGATCAACCTTCTTACATCATCCGCATGCGGTGACGCTTGGGTCAGGGCATGATTGCCCGCGAGGCAGCGCCATAAAAAAGCCCGGCAAAACGCCGGGCTGCAGTACTACCAGATGTGTTCAGGTCGAATGTTGAAATCGCATCAATCGGCCTGGATGCCAAACTCCTTCACCAGCTTTGCATAGCGCGCGTAGTCCGTGGCGATCAGCTTTTGCAGCACGGCGGGCTCACCACCGACTGGCGTCACGGCGATGGTTGCCATGCGGGCTACCACGTCGGGCTGCTTGAGGATCTCGTTCACATGCGTGTTCAGCGTGCGAACGATGTCCTGCGGCAGATTCTTCGGGCCCAGCAGGGCCTGCCACGCGCCGATTTCCACATCCTTGTAGCCGAGTTCCGCCAGCGTAGGGACGTTGGGCGCGAACGGCGAGCGCTTGGTGTCTGCCACGGCCAGCGGCAGCAGCGTGCCGTTGCCCACGTATTGCGCCACGGCGCCGTACGTGACGTACGTCATCGGCACCTGGCCGCCGAGCACGTCGACGATGGCCGGTGCCGTGCCACGGTAAGGCACCTGCGACAGCTTGACGTTGGCGGACTTGTTGAACAGTTCACCCATGATGTGCATGGGTGATCCGTTGCCCGGCGTGGCGTAGGTTTCCACCTTGCCAGCCTTGGCGCGCGCCACGAGGTCGCTCATCTTGGCGATGCCGCTGTTCTTGTTCACCACGACGAACAGCGATTGCGTGCCGAGTTCGGCGATGGGCGTGAGGTCGTTCATCACGTCGTAGGTGGCGCCGGTGCCGGCCTTCAGCACGAGCGGTGCAATCGACACGGTGTTCGGTGCCAGCAGCAGCGTGTAGCCATCGGCGGCGGCGCGGGCCACGTAGGCGCTGCCGATGGTGCCGGCTGCGCCCGTGCGGTTTTCTACAACGACGGATTGCTTGAGACGGGACGAGAGTTTCTCGGCCATCAAGCGGGCCAGTACATCGGTATCGCCGCCAGCAGGATAGGCCACGACGATGGTGATCGGCTTGTTCGGATAGCCGTTCTGCGCCATGGCGGGCGCAGTGCCGAGCAGGGCAGCGGTGCCGACGGCAGCGCCGATGGCGGCGATGACGATGCGGCGGAGCGTAAATCGGTTCATGTGGCTCTCCTGCTTAGAAAACGTGCTTGACGCCGACCATGGCGCCAAACTGCTGGCCGCCCGGCTTGGTGTTGGCACCGGCCGATGCACCGCTGACGGACAGCGTCAGGTTGCCATCGTTGTTGATGTAGCCAGCGGTGGCGTACACGGCGGTGCGCTTGCTGAAGTTGTACATGCCGCGGACGGCGTACAGCATCGATTTGTTGTCGCTGTTCTGGTAGTTCAGGTAATAGACCTGGCCGGACAGCGTGAAGGCCGGCGTGAGATCGTGGGCCACACCTACGTAGTAAAGCTCGGAGAGCGGCGTGGCGCTGGCCTGATTCTCGCGGCGGATCACGCCGGCACCGATCTTGGTCTTGTCGAGCAGCACATAACCGGACAGCGAGGCGCGATCGTCGCGCAAGCTGCTGCTGGTCAGGCCGCCGAATGCACCGGGGCCACCGCGTTGCGAGTCGTACGCGGCATAGACGCCCCACGTCTTGGTATCCCAGCCGACCATGGCGGACCACTCGCGGCACTGGCTCTTGTCTGCCGGGTTCTCGCCCGCGCAGTTGGTGCCCGCAGGACTCGGCCCCGCGTTGGCCACATCACGGCCAAAGCTGTACGTGGCACCCACCTGCAGGCCGCCGAAGCTGCCCTTGTACGCGATGGAATTGTCAGCGCGCGTATTGGGAATGTAGCTGTCGAGCGAGCCGGAGCCAAAGGCGTTGGGCCCGAGGATGTCCGGATCGAGCACGGCCCAGAAGAGCATCGTGTACTGGCGGCCGAACGAGACCTGGCCGTACTTGTTCGATTGCAGGCCCACCAGCGCCTGACGGCCGAACAGTCGGCCGCCCTGGTTGGCCGTGCCGGAATCGGGAGCGAAGCCGCCTTCGAGCACGAATATGCTCTTGAGGCCGTTGCCGAGGTCTTCGGACCCACGCATGCCCCAGCGCGACGGCACCGTGCCGGTCAGCGTATTCATGCGCACCACGCTGTTTCCCGCGGTGCCAACGTTGTTGACGTACTCGATACCCGTGTCCACCACGCCATACATGGTGACGGACGATTGGGCAGTAGCCAGCACGGGCGCGGCGGCGAGCAGGGCTGCCGCGTATTTTGCGATCTTCATCTACCGTTTCCTTCTCTAGTCTTGTGGGCTCGTGGGACGTTTCCGGAGGCAACGGTATGGGGGCTGCCATGTCGTCCTGTGTCGCTTTACTGTTTCATTAGTAAAACACTGAACTACATAGGAAACGTTCGAACGAAATATAGACACGGTCGGCAAGGACGTAGATCAGGGCGAACCCTAGTGAGGCTTGGTGTGGACGCCGATGTGGATAGCGCAGGCCATCCTCTCGTGGGGACACGATCCGGAACGGGGTGGTGCATGCCGCACCGTCGCTGCGCAAGGCATGGACACGTGGTTCGGTGCAATCGCCATCCGCGCCACTGGTGGTGGGGATCGGCGGCGAATCGAATGTTTTCCCTGTTGTGGGGCGTGGCAATAAGACTCGATCCGGCTGCTCCGTCAGCCACGGATTTGACGTTGCGATCTCCCTGTTTACCCTGATGCCGCGGACAGGAATTCCGGGCCTATAGTCGAGAGGTTTTATTTGCGAATCTCTATTTCATATATGGAACAAAACGCGCCCAATACGACATATCGCGCCGATACCGGCCAGCAGCCTGATTTGCTGGCCGTGCTCGATACCCATTTCGCCGAGCGCGAAGTCTTGGTGGGCAATGACGCCACGCGCGTGGCGTGTCGGATCGGCGGCACACGGGGTCCGGTTGTCGTGCTGCTGCATGGCATCAGCTCCGGTGCGGCATCGTGGCTGCCGTGCGCGAGTCTGCTGGCTGCTGGCGCGCGAGTCATTGCGTGGGATGCTCCGGGCTACGGCCGGTCCACGCCGTTACCGATGCCGAATCCCACCGCACGCGACTATGCGTTGCGACTCGAGCAACTGCTGGGCGCGCTGAAAGTCCGTCCCGACCTGATCGTCGGACATTCGCTTGGCGCATTGATGGCATCCGCCTACGCCGCGCATGCACCGAACGATATGCAGCCCGGACGTTTCCTGTTGCTGAGTCCGGCGTTGGGATACGGTGCGGCAGGCAATGAAGAAAAGTCACGCGCCGTGGCGCAACAGCGTATCGATGCATTGGAATCGCTCGGCGTCGAAGGTCTTGCGCAACGCGGCCCCACGCGTCTGCTGAGTCCGGCGGCCACCGCCGATGCGCAGGCATGGGTGCGATGGAACATGGCGCGGCTCAATCCCGATGGCTATCGCCAGGCCGTGGCGCTGCTGTGTGGCGATGATATCCATCGCTATCTCGATCAGCGCCAGGTGCCGGTCGAGATTGGCTGCGGCAGTGAGGATGTGGTGACCACGCCGGTTGCATCGTCCGCACTTGCCGACCGCTTTGCATTGCCGTTCCACGCCATCGCCGATGCAGGTCACGCCTGCTATATCGAGCAACCTCAAGCCGTCGCACGGGTGGTGCGCGCAGCACTGCCTCCCCTCTGAGTTTCTTCGCCGTCACGAACGCTGGCCGACTATCGGTCGGCGTCTTCTTCGTCACGGGTTAACCCCAGTCTATTTTTAAAGCGTCGTTGTCTATAGTCGTACCTGTGTTCAATATTTAAACTCGTGTTTCATAGGTAAAACGCAGGGAGCGCGAAGACCTTCGAACGCGACAGCCGATTGAGCCAGCCGTCCCACACAAAGCAAAGCCATGGAGCAAAGCGCAATGGAAAGCCTCGCGTACAACCCGAACCTGGTGCCCTGGGAGCGTCCCGCACCCAACAACGTGGCCGGCAAGGGTCATATCGAGAAGCCCGGCCATGTTCAGAACATCGTCTGGCAAACGCGCGCCGCCGCACCCACCGCCTATGAGAACGCGCTGGGCGATGCGCTCGAAGCCGCCTTCGAAGGCGGTGCGAAATCTCCGGAAGACATCGTGCGTGCATTCAACCGTGCGAATTTTCTGAGTGCGGACGGCCAGCCATGGACCGAAGCCGCCTTCCTCTCCGAAATGCGCCGCCTGGGCGCCTGACCGGCCCAGCCAACGCAGCGACATACAAGCGAGAGCACAGACATGGAATCGAACAAGCAAGCACGCGCCGAAGCGCGACTGAACAGCGGCCTGCGCAACTACTGGTATCCGGTGGTGGCGTCGTGGCAAGTGGGCGCGGCACCCATCGGCATCACGCGCCTGAGCCAGAACATCGTGGTGTGGCGTGACAGCGAGGGCCGCGTCAGCGCACTGGAAGACCGTTGCCCGCACCGTGGCGCGCGTCTGTCGATGGGCTGGAACCTCGGCGACCGCGTGGCCTGCTGGTATCACGGCGTGGAAGTGGGTGGCGACGGCCAGGTCAAGAGCGTACCGGCCGTGGACAACTGCCCGCTCGAAGGCCGCACCTGCGTGCGCAGCTATCCGGTGCAAGAGCTGGCCGGTGCGATCTTCCTGTGGTTCGGCGACCGCGCACCGACGGATGCCGACGCCCTGCAACTGCCCGAGGAACTGGTCAGCGACGAACACAGCAACTTCCTGTGCGTGGCGCACTGGGATTGCAACTACCGCTACGCCATCGACAACGTGATGGACCCGATGCACGGTGCCTACCTGCATGCGGTGTCGCACTCGATGGCCAGCGGCGAGAAGTCGGCGGTGATGCAGGTCGTGGAAACGGATCACGGTCTGGTCTTCGAGAAGACCGGCCAGCGCGGCGTGAACTTCGACTGGGTGGAGTTTGGCGAGACCGGCACGATGTGGCTGCGTCTGTCGATTCCGTATCGCGACAAGGCTGGCCCCGGCGGTCCGTTCGGCATCGTTGGTATTGCCACGCCGGTCGATGAAGAACACTGCATGGTGTACTTCTGGCGTACCCGTCATGTGCAGGGCTGGGAGCGCGACGTGTGGCGCTTCCTGTATCGCAATCGTCTGGAAGGTCTGCACTGGGACGTGCTGGAGCAGGACCGCGTGGTACTCGAATCGATGGCCCCGCAGGCACGCGATCACGAAATGCTCTATGCGCACGATGCCGGCATCACGCGCGTGCGTCGCCTGCTGAAGCGTCGCGCCGATGCCGAGGTGGCAGACGAACCGGTGGCGATGCTGCAACCGGTGTCCGGAGCCGCGACCCATGCCTGATTTCTCGAACGCGCCATCGAAGGCCAACTTGCTCGCTGGCCGACGCGTACTCGTGACGGGCGCCGCACGCGGACTGGGCCTGGCGTTTGCCACGGCGATTGCCGAAGCGGGCGGTCGCGTCGCGATGGCCGACATCCTTGCGGATCGCGTCAACGAATCGGCCGCCGTATTGAAGGCGCGCGGTTTCGATGTGGTGGCATTGCAGCTGGACCTCAACGATCCCGCATCGGTGCAAGCGTGTGCCGATGCTGCCATCGAAGCGCTCGGCGGTCTCGATGGACTGGTGAACAACGGCGCAGTAACCGACTCCGGTGGCCGTGACCTAACGGGTTTGGAGGTGGCAACGTGGGATCGCGTGATGAACGTGAACGTACGTGGCACCTGGCTGATGACTGCCGCTTGCACGGCGGCGCTGCGTGAAAGCGGACGCGGTGCCGTGATCAATCTCGCATCGGACACGCCGCTGTGGGGCGCACCGAACCTGCTGGCCTATGTGGCAAGCAAGGGCGCGATCATCGCCATGACCCGCTCGCTGGCACGTGAACTCGGCGACGGCAACGTCACGGTCAACGCCGTGGCGCCGGGCCTGACGCTGGTGGAAGCCACTGAATACGTGCCGCAGCATCGCCACGACCTGTATCGCAACCAGCGCGCCATCCAGCGCGAACAAGTACCCGATGACGTCAGCGGCGCCGTGCTGTTCGCGCTGTCCGACCTCGCCCGTTTCGTGACCGGCCAGACGCTGGCGGTCAACGGCGGCTTTGTCATGCACTGAAACCAGAGAATCCGAGGAATCCAAATGAGCGATCTGTCGCAACAGCAAAACATCAAGCGCACGTGGGAACAACCCGAGGGCGCATCGTTCGACCAGTGGATGGAATCGCGCGTGGCGCGCTTCAGCACCCGCCGCTATGACTGGGACGCCCTGAAGTTCCAGGCCGACTACGACCCCAAGTATCGCCGTGCGCAGATGCGCTATCTCGGTACGGGCGGCACGGGCGTGTCTACCGACACCAACACGGTGCCGTCGGAGCACTTCACATTCTCGACCATGATCATCCCGGCCGGTCATGAAGGCCCGTCGCACCTGCACACCGACGTGGAAGAAGTGTTCTTCATCCTGCGCGGCAAGATCAAGCTGATCCTGGAAAAAGACGGCGAGCGCTTCGAGACGATCCTGACGGACCGCGATCTCGTGTCGGTGCCGCCGGGCGTGTATCGCGAAGAAATCAATATCGGCGAGGAAGACGCGCTGATGTGCGTGATGCTCGGCGCCAAGAAGCCCATCACGCCGACGTATCCGCCCGAGCACCCGCTGACCAAGGTCAAGCGTTAAGCCGCTCGATCACGCGATAGAGACAGAAGAAGCCGACCCCACATCATGAGCGCCAATCCATCCGCTGTTGCCGACATCGAGGTTGCAGCATCGACGCCAGAGGACAACCTGGAACGCTACATCGTTCCGGGCCTGGAACGCGGCCTGCGTCTGCTGGCCGAGTTCAGCGCGCGCGATCGTGTGCTGTCCGCAGCGGACCTGTCGCGCCGACTCGATGTGCCGCGCTCCACGGTGTTCCGCCTGCTGGCCACGCTGGAATCCACGGGCTATGTGGAGCGTGCCGATGGTGGCCGTGAATACCGGCTGGGGCTCGCGGTGCTGCGGCTCGGCTTCGACTATCTCGCATCGCTGGAACTGACCGAACTGGGCGCGCCGCTGCTGAATCGCTTGCGCGACGACATCGAGTACCCGTGCAACCTCGTGGTGCGCGATGGCCGCTCGGTGGTGTACGTGGCCAAGGCTGCGGCATCGCGTCCGTTTGCGAGCAACGTCAACGTCGGCGCGCGCCTGCCCGCGCATGCCACGGTACTGGGTCACGTCTTGCTGGAAGACCTGAGCATTGCGCAATTGCGCGAGCTGTATCCGGAAGCGCAGTTGCAGGTCTATTCGGACAACACGCCACGCACCGTGGAAGCCCTGTTCGCACTGGTGCAACAAGTGCAGCAGCGCGGTTATGACCTGCAGGAAGGCTTCTTCGAAACCAGCATCTCCACGATTGCTGCGCCGGTGCGTGATCGCACGGGCAAGGTCGTGGCGGCGCTGGGCACGACTGTGCCTGCGTCGCGGCTGCCCGCAGAAGAGTTGCAGGGCATGACAGACAAGGTGAGGGAATCGGCGGGCGAGCTGTCGCGCCTGCTGGGCTATCGGGCACATCGCCACGCAAAGGCGATGCAGGCCCGGGTCGTATCGATGGTCCGAGACTAGAAAAGGGAAGGGGACGATGTCCATGATTGAACTCGATGGCAAGGTTGCCGTCGTCACCGGTGGGTCCTCCGGCATCGGACTCGCCACGGTCGAGTTGCTGCTGGAAGCGGGTGCTGCCGTTGCGATGTGTGGCCGCGATGAGGCGCGCCTGCGCAGCGCAGAAGCCGCACTGCGCGAACGCTTCGCAGGCTGCAAGCTGTACGCGGCACCGTGCGACGTACTGAAGCCCGAACAGGTCAACGCATTCGCCGCCGACGTGGCGCGCGAGCTCGGACCCGTGGACATGCTCGTCAACAACGCCGGCCAGGGCCGCGTGTCGACGTTCGCCACCACAGAGGACACCGCATGGGTTGAAGAACTGCAACTCAAGTTCTTCTCGGTGATTCACCCGACGCGTGCTTTCCTGCCGCAGCTCGAACAGTCCAGGCAGGGTGCAGTGGTGTGCGTGAACTCGCTGCTCGCTACGCAGCCGGAGCCGCATATGGTGGCCACATCGGCGGCACGCGCTGGCGTACACAACCTGGTGCGCTCGCTCGCAACGGAGTTTGCGCCGAAGGGCGTGCGCGTGAACGGCATCCTGATCGGTCTGGTGGAATCGGGCCAGTGGCGCCGCCGCTTCGAAGCGCGTCCGCAGGAAGACCAACACCTGGACTGGGCCGCATGGACCGCGCGCCTCGCCAAACAGAAACACATTCAACTGGGCCGTCTTGGCCTGCCACAGGAAGCCGCCCGCGCCATCCTGTTCCTTGCCTCGCCGTTGTCTTCGTACACCACGGGCAGCCATATCGATATTTCCGGAGGACTCTCCCGTCATGCGTAACGAGCAACAACAAGTCACCGTGGGCTGCGCCATTGCAGCCTTCCTGGAGCAGTGCGGCGTCAAGGCCGCCTTCGGCGTGATCTCGATCCACAACATGCCCATCCTCGATGCGATGGGCGAGCGCGGCAAGATCCGCTTCGTTCCCGCGCGCGGCGAAGCAGGCGGCACGAACATGGCCGATGCGTACGCACGCACCACGGGCAGCCTCGGCGTGTGCCTGACGAGTACGGGCACTGCCGCAGGCAACGCAGCCGGTGCGATGGTGGAAGCGCTGACCGCAGGCACGCCGATGCTGCACATCACGGGCCAGATCGAAACGCCGTACCTGGACCAGAGCCTCGCTTACATCCACGAAGCACCGGACCAGCTCACGATGCTGAAGGCCGTGTCTAAGGCTGCGTTCCGCATCCGCAGCGCCGACACCGCCATCTCCACGATCAAACTGGCCGTGCAGACCGCGCTGACCGCGCCGACCGGCCCCGTCAGCGTGGAGATTCCCATCGACATCCAGGCCGCACTGATCCCGATGCCGAGCGACCTCAAGCCGCTGCCGGTGCCTGTGCACCAACCGTCGGCGCATGCACTCGACGCACTGGCCGAACGACTGATCAAAGCCAAGCGTCCGATGTTGTGGCTCGGTGGTGGCGCCCGTCATGCCAGCAAGCAGGTGAAGCGTCTGATGGACATGGGCTTTGGCGTGGTGACGTCCACGCAGGGTCGCGGCATCGTGGCGGAAGACGATCCCCGTTCGCTGGGTGCGTACAACCTGCACAAGCCCGTGGAGACGTTCTATCAGACGTGCGATGCGATGGTTGTGGTGGGTTCGCGTCTGCGTGGCAATGAAACGCTGAAGTACGAATTGAAGCTGCCGCGTCCGCTGCTGCGTATCGACGCAGATCCGGCATCGGAAGGCCGCTGCTACCAGAGCGATTACTTCGTCAGTGGCGATGCCGCGCTCGCACTCGACGGTCTGGCTGATCGCCTCGCAGGCCGCATGCAGATTGACGCCACGTTTGCCGATGATCTGCGCCGCGCGCATGACGTGGCCGTCGGTGCACTGGTCGATGGACTCGGTCCGTACAGCGCGCTGGTGCAGGCGCTGCAGCAATCCGTGGGCCGCAACTTCAACTGGGTGCGCGACGTCACGGTGTCGAACAGCACCTGGGGCAATCGTCATCTGCAGATCTTCGATTCGCGTGCAGGCGTGCATGCACTGGGCGGTGGTATCGGCCAGGGCCTGGCGATGGGTATCGGCGCGGCAGTGGGCGCTGCGGCCACGGTGTCGGGCAAGAAGACGTTCATGCTGGCTGGCGACGGTGGCTTCATCCTGAACCTCGGTGAACTGGCAACGGCTGTGCAGGAACGCGCCGACATGGTCATCGTGCTGATGAACGACAAAGGCTACGGCGTGATCAAGAACATCCAGGACGCGCAGTACGGCGGCCGCCGCCACTATGTCGATCTGCATACGCCCGACTATGCACAACTGTGCCAGTCGCTGGCGCTGCGCCATCGCCGCGTGAGCAGCCTGGCCGATGTGGGTGCCGCACTGGAAGAAGCCACGATCGAGCCGGGTCCGTTCATGCTGGAAATCGACATGCTGTCGATCGGCACGTTCAAGACCGTGTTTGCCGGCCCGCCGGTCAACAAGCAGGCCGAGATGGCGAACACCGCCGCGCTGGCCTGAGGAGAAACGTCCATGCTGCATGTGTCGATGGTGGGTTGCGGGGCGATTGGCCGCGGCGTGCTGGAGTTGCTGAAGGCTGACCGCGATGTCGTGTTCGATGTGGTGATCGTGCCCGAAGGCACGATGGACGAGGCGCGTGGTGCGCTGTCTGCCCTCGCGCCCAACGCGCGCGTGGCCACGCGGCTCGCCGATGGGGCGCGTCCGGATCTGCTCGTCGAATGCGCAGGACACCGCGCGCTGGAAGAGCACATCATCCCGGCGCTCGAACGCGGCATTCCGTGCATGGTGGTGTCGGTCGGCGCACTCTCCGAACCGGGCGTGGCCGAACGGCTGGAAGCGGCGGCACGGCGTGGCAACACGCAGGTGCAGTTGCTGTCCGGTGCCATCGGTGCCATCGACGCATTGGCCGCTGCGCGAGTGGGCGGTCTGGACGAGGTGATCTACACGGGCCGCAAGCCGGCGCGCGCATGGGAAGGCACGCCCGCAGCGGACCTGTTCGATCTGGCCGGGCTGAAGGAGCCGACTGTGATCTTCGAAGGCACGGCACGCGATGCGGCGCGTCTGTATCCGAAGAATGCGAACGTGGCGGCTACGGTATCGCTGGCCGGGCTGGGTCTGGATCGCACATCGGTGAAGCTGCTGGCGGACCCGTCCGCAGTGGAGAACGTGCACCACGTGGAAGCACGCGGCGCATTCGGTGGCTTCGAACTGACGATGCGCGGCAAGCCGCTGGCGGCGAACCCCAAGACGTCCGCACTGACCGTGTTCAGCGTGGTCCGCGCACTCGGCAACCGCGCGCACGCGGTGTCGATCTGATCCGATAACGAGATTTACCGAGACTTCCTCATGACGACGCAACAAGTCCTTCCAATCTGCATCGCCGGCGAATGGCGCCTGGGCACGGGAGACCGCTATGCCACGCGCTATCCCGCCACGGGCGAGGTCGTGGCCGAACTCAACGCGGCCAGCCTGGCCGATGTGGAGGAAGCCATCGAGGGTGCGTGGCGTGCCTTCCGTATCAGTGGCTGGGCACAGCGCAAGCCGCATGAGCGCGCCGCCGTGCTGTATCGCGTGGCCGACCTGATTCGCGCGAAGTCCGAGGCACTGGCCCAGCGACAGCGCCTGGATAACGGCAAGCCCATCAGCGAAACGCGCGCACTGGTAGCCAGCGCCGCCAGTACGTTCCAGTTCTTCGGTGCGGCACTCGAAACGTTGGAAGAGCAGATCACGCCGCAGCGTGGCGACTGCCTGACGATGAGCGTGTACGAGCCGATGGGCGTTGTAGCGGCCATCACGCCGTGGAACTCGCCGATTGCGAGCGAAGCGCAGAAGATGGCGCCGGCACTGGCCGCTGGCAATGCGGTGATTGTCAAGCCTGCGGAAGTCACGCCGCTGATGGCGCTGGAACTCGCACTGATCTGCGAGGAAGCTGGCGTGCCCAAGGGCCTGATCAGCGTGCTGCCGGGCAAGGGTTCGGTCATCGGCGATGCCATCACCAAGCATCCACTGGTGCGTCGCGTGTCGTTCACGGGCGGCACCACCACGGGCAAGCACATCGCGCATATCGCTGCCGACAAGATGATGCCGGTGTCGCTGGAACTGGGTGGCAAGTCGCCGACCATGGTCTTCGACGATGCCGATCTCGATCATGCGGTGAATGGTGTGCTGTACGGCATCTTCAGTTCGTCGGGCGAATCGTGCATCGCGGGTTCGCGTCTGTTTGTGGCGCGTTCGCAGTACGAGGCGTTCATCGACCGTTTGGCCGCCGGTGCCGCAAAGCTGCGCGTGGGCGATCCCGCCGATGAACGCACGCAAATGGGGCCGCTGATTACCGATCGGCACCGCGACAGCATCGAATCGTATGTGGCAGCGGGCGTGGCCGAAGGCGGCCAGTTGCGTACGGGTGGCGTGCGTCCCGAGGTGTCGGGCTTGTCGAACGGTTACTTCTATCGCCCGACCATCATCGAAGGCCTCGATAACAATGCGCGTATCTGCCAGGAAGAAATTTTCGGGCCGGTGCTGGTGGCGATGCCGTTCGATGACGAAGACGATCTGATCGAACAGGCCAACGACAGTGTGTATGCGCTGGCGGCGGGCATCTGGACGCGCGACTACAAGCGCGCATGGCGCGTGGCACGATCCGTGCAAGCCGGTAACGTATGGATCAACACGTACAAGCAGTTCTCGATCTCGACCCCGTTCGGCGGCTGGCGGGACAGCGGCCTGGGTCGCGAGAAGGGACGGCTGGGCATCCTGCAGTACATGGAACAAAAGAGCGTGTACTGGGGCCTGAACGAACAACCGCTGCCGTGGGCCGGCAACTGAGCCGACGGCGCGACGGAGACTGGAAATGAAAGTATTGGGAATCGACGAGATCGTCTACGGTGCCGATGATTTCGATGCATGCCGTGGCTTCTTCAGCGACTGGGGCCTGACCATCAAGCGCGACGATGCCGACGGTCTGGACTTTGAAACGTTGAACGGCTGCCGCGTGCTGGTGCGCAAGATGGGTGACGCAGCACTGGCACCGGCCATCGAAGACGGCCCGACCCTGCGCGAAGTGGTGTGGGGCGTGGATAACGAGGCATCGCTGCGCGAACTGCGCGAAGCCATCGCGGGCGAGGCGACGTTCGTCTCGCAACAGGGTGGTGCACGCATTGGCTGCACCGATCCGAACGGCCTGGCCGTGCGCTTCCAGGTGTCGCGCAAGCATGACGTGCAGGTGGATTGCGCGCTGATGAATACGTGGAACGAGAAGCCGCGCATGAACCAGCGCAGCCCGATCTACGAACGTGCGGTGCCGATCGAAGTGGGCCACGTGGTGTTCTTCGTCAAGGATGTGAAGGCGACGGAACAGTTCTACATCGAGAAGTTCGGCTTCGTGCAATCGGACAACTACCCGGACCGCGGCGCGTTCCTGCGCTGCACGGCGGAGGGCGGTCACCATGACCTGTTCCTGCTGCAGTTGCCGCATGGCAAGGCCGGTCTCAATCACGTGGCGTTCACCGTGCGCGATATCCACGAGGTGTTCGGCGGTGGCATGCATATGTCGCGCACTGGATGGGATACGCAACTCGGCCCGGGCCGCCATCCGATTTCTTCGGCGTACTTCTGGTACTTCAAGAATCCGGCCGGCGGACTGATCGAGTACTACGCCGACGAAGACCAGCTCGATGCGCACTGGGAGCCGCGTGCATTCGAACCGGGCCCGACGATGTTTGCGGAGTGGGCCATCGAAGGCGGCCTCGATGGCAACACGCGCCGGCAGAAGAACGCCGGTGGTCCGGAAGGCAAGTTCCTGACGGAAAAGCGTTGAGTCGTGTAAGCGTCGAAGTGTTGAAGCTGTAGAAGGAAGGATCGAGTGATGAGTGCCAGCCAATCCCTGACCCTGCGCGTGCAGGCCATGCGTTTCGAAGCACGCAACGTCGTCAGCGTCGAACTGCGTGACCCCAACGGTGCGCAATTGCCCGAGTTCGCACCGGGTGCGCATATCGATTTGCATCTTGCCAACGGCCTGGTGCGCAGCTACTCGCTGTGCGGTGCGCCGGAGCAGCGTGACCGCTACACGGTGGGCGTGCTGCAGGACCGCAACAGCCGTGGTGGTTCGCGCTACGTGCATGAGCAACTGCGCGTGGGCGCCACGCTCACTGTGGCCGTGCCGCGCAATCACTTTGCGCTGGACGAGGATGCCGCGCATACGGTGCTCGTGGCCGGTGGTATCGGCGTGACGCCCATCGTCTGCATGGCACGCCGTCTGGCGGAGCGCGGCAAGCCGTTCACGCTGCTCTACTGCGCACGCTCGCGCGAGGAAGCGGGTTTCGTCGAACAGTTGTCGGCCTACGGCGATGCCGTGCGTTTTCATTTCGACGACGAAGCCGGCGTGCCGCCCGATATGAAGGCGATGCTGGCCGGGCAGGACGCTACCACGCATTTCTACTGCTGCGGTCCCGGACCGATGCTGAATGCCTTCGAGGCCGCGTGCGAAGCGCACGGCTATCCGAACGTTCATATCGAGCGCTTTGCCGCTGACCCGGCTACGCAAACAGTGCAGGAAGGCGAGTACAGCGTCATGCTGCAACGGACCGGCAAGCAGGTGAGCGTGCCGCCCGGCAAGTCGCTGCTCGATGCGCTGCTCGAGTCGGGCGTGCAGGTGGAGTACAGCTGCCGCGAAGGCGTGTGCGGCTCCTGCGAAACGGCCGTGATCGAAGGCTGCCCCGAACATCGCGACAGCGTGCTCAGCAACAGCGAGCGGGCGTCGAACAAGACGATGATGGTCTGCGTATCCGGTTGCAAGGGGCAACGCCTGGTGCTCGACCTGTGACGGATCTTTGATGTTCCCCTGATGTACGCGCCGCGACCTGCTTGCTCGCGGCTCTTCGAAGTTCGCCCCCCGCTCATTCGAGCCGCTCCAGCGGCCGCGCGCCGGGCAACCTGCCCCACACGATTCGGAAATGCATAACGTGTTGATCGATAGAGACGACGCCGCGATTTCAGCGGCAGGCGCGCACGCGTCCGCAGTGGCCGCCCCCGGCGCTGCAACCCCTTTCGCCGGTACGCACACCACGCATCATTCGCCAGGCAACGTCACGCGCGGCCAGATCGTCGCGCGCATCGAACGCATGCCCGGCAACATGATGCATGTGCGTGCGCGATTGCTGATTGGCCTTGCCACGTTCTTCGATGGCTTCGACGTGATTGCGATTGCCGCCACGCTGCCGCTGCTGATCGGGCACTGGTCGCTGACGCCCGCGCAGATCGGTATTCTGATTGCCGCGCCCTCGGTGGGACAACTCGTGGGTGCACTGCTGTTCCCCGCATTGGCCGAACGCTTTGGCCGCTTGCGCTCGATTGGTTGGAGTGCGGGCATCATCGGCCTGATGAGTTTGCTCTGCGGTTTCGCACCATCGTTCGAGATCTTTTTGCTGCTGCGCATCGTGCAGGGTCTGGGGCTCGGCGGCGAGTTGCCCGTGGCCGCGACCTACATCAACGAGGTCACGCGCGCGCATGGACGTGGCCGCTTTGTGCTGCTGTACGAAGTGGTGTTCCCCATCGGCCTGATGGTGTCGAACGGACTGGGCGCCGTGCTCGTGCCGCGCTATGGCTGGGAGGTGATGTACTTTCTCGGTGGCGTGCCGCTGGTGCTGTTCTTTGTGTTGCGGCGTCTGGTGCCCGAGTCGCCGCGCTGGCTGGCCGAGAAGGGCCGCATGGCCGAGGCCGATGACGCATTGCGCCAGTTCGAGGCGCGTGCGAAGACACCGCTGCCGCCGGTGGGTGATACCTCGCGCTTCGATGCGATGGCGAGCAAGCATCCAAAACGCCGTGTGCGCGATCTGGTAAGCGGCGCGTATCTCGGCCGCACGGTGGCCGTGTGGATGCTGTGGGCGACGTGCGGCTTTATCCAGTACGGATTGTCGACGTGGCTGCCCACGGTCTACAAGACGGTTTATCACGCCCCGCTGCAACTCGCGCTGAACCTCGCGGCAGGCGCATCGGTGCTCGGTGTGGTCGGTTCGCTGGTCTGCGCGATGATCGTGGATCGCGTGGGACGCAAGCCGGTGATAAACGTGTCGTTCGTGCTGTGCGCGGTGTCGCTGCTGCTCGCTGGTGTGTTCCACGCTTCGTCGGTGTACGTGGTGGCCACGTTCTGCTCGCTGGCGATGGGCTTCCTCGCGTGCGGCTTCATCACGGCCTACGTCTACACGCCGGAGTTGTATCCGACCAGCATCCGCGCGATGGGCTGCGGCCTGGGCGGCGCATGGCTCAAGATCGCGGCGATCTTCGCGCCGGGCCTGATCGGCGCGACCATCGGCACCGGCAATCTCAGCGTGGCGTTCTACGGCCTGGCCGTGGTGCCGCTGCTGGCCGCCGCAACCGTGTTCTGGCTCGGCATCGAAACAAAAGGACAGGTGCTCGAAGAACTCGAGGTCTGATTCGCACAGTGGTTGTTGTCGCTGCGCCCCGCCACCGACTTTCCCGGTGGCGGGGCTTTTTTGTTGGTGCGTGTTTTGTAATGAGACGAATCTGAAAGCGCGCTTGGCGCCTGAAATCCAATGGTATTTCGGAAGTTGATCCTTTAAGTTGTGGGGACGGTCAACGGTGTCTGGGTCTGGGCATGGGATGACCGCAGGTGACAACGGAAGCGTGTTCAACAACGCAAGGGTCAATCGATGACGACGATGAGTTTGACCGGTACGGGCGATGCAAAGTCAGCCGGAGGTCAATGTTTCGGGAAAGGGGTTTTAGAGATGGAACGTGAGAACGAAAGCAGCAGGCCGGGCGGCAATGCCGGTGATGTTGGATGGCGGCTGACAGCGAGCATGATTGGTGCAGGCGTCAGTTTTATTCTGTCCATGTTCATGTTCATCAACGGAAACATGAACGAGAAGGTGGCGCCTACCGCTCAGGCCATCGATGCTGGCAACGCGCGGATCGCTCGGTTGGAGGGTACATCGGCGCAGACGGTAAAGGAACTCGCCGAGTTGAACGGGACGGCTAAAGGGCTAACTCACCGTGCCGACGGAGTCGAGAAGCGGCTGGACAGGATGGACGCACACATACGCAACGAGTTTGAGAGAGTGCACGACAAGCTCGACCGCGTCCTGGAGTCCCAATCGAGGCGACGCTAGCCACCCTACGACATCACTCCTTCCCCGAGCCCGTGCAAATCCCATGCAGCTTGCGCAGTCCCGTATAGAGACCTTGCCGCTCTTCCGGCGACAGCAGCCGGATGACCGATGCCTGGCCGCGTCGGGCTAGGGGGATGACTTGCGCATGCAGCGCGGCGCCTTGCTCGCTGATCTTGCAGGCGAGACGTTTGCGCGGCGTGCTGCCTTCGGATTCAAGGATCACAAGTCCACGGTCTTCGAGCAGGCGAAGCGTGCGGCTGACCAGCGCCTTGTCCGAGGTGGATTGCTTGACGAGTTCGGCGAAGGACATCGCTTCGCCATCGGCAGCCAGCAGCGCGAGGATGCGCCACTCGGGCACGGTCAGGTCGAACTGGGTGGCGTATGGCTCTGTCACGCTGTTGCGCAGGGCCGTCACCAACTGGCTCAGCATCGTCGTGAGGAAGTCATTGACGGTCAGGCCGTTGCCGGCTTCGTCCAGGCTCGACCAGGGGTCGACCGGTTCGACGTCGATGGGGGCGATGTGGGGGGTGCTGGACATAAGGCGTGCGCAGAAACTGCGTGACAGAAAAGTTTGGGGGCTCACCCGAACGGGCTACGCGATTGTCTCATATGAATTGTTGTTCGCAACTTTGTGCTGCGAAAGGACATTTACCTACCGCGCAGCAACTGTCAATCCGGAGTTATCTTAAGTTGAGTCATCAACAACGCTAACCTACATTCAAATCGTTCCTGTTGTGAATCTTGGTTTTATATATAAAACACATCTGCTAGTGTTCGAACTGCACCAGTGCGCCTTGGCGCGTGCGGTAACGGGGAAGCATGTTATATCGATCCGTTGCCGTGCATTGGCTGAATGGCTAACCGAACGTGAGGTAGAGAGAGACCATGAGCAAGGACACTCCCGCAGAGGAGACACAGGATTCGCAGGACAAGTACATCGTGCCGGGCCTGGAACGGGGGTTGCGGCTGCTGGGCGAATTCAGCAGCAAGGACCGGACGCTGTCGGCGGCGGAGCTGGCTCGCCGGTTGAAGGTGCCGCGCTCGACCGTGTTCCGATTGCTCGCGACGCTGGAAATGATGGGGTTTGTCGAACGCACCGATGGTGGGCGCGAGTTCCGGCTTGGCATGGCGGTGTTGCGGTTGGGGTTCGACTATCTGGCATCGCTGGAGCTGACGGAACTCGGGCGGCCGTTGCTGGACCGGTTGCGGGACGAGATCCACTACCCCTGCAACCTGGTGGTCCGGGATGGGCGGTCGATCGTGTATGTGGCGAAGTCCGTGGCGGCGCGTCCGTTCACGAGCACGGTCAATGTGGGCACGCGCCTGCCAGCGCATGCCACCGTGCTGGGACGCATCCTGCTGGAGGACCTGACGCTGGGCGAGTTGCGGGAGTTGTATCCGGAGCCGCGTTTGGAAGTGTTTTCGGACAGCACGCCGCGCACGGTGGAAGAGTTGTACGAGATGGTGCAGCGCGACCGCGAGCGCGGTTACGTACTGCATGAAGGTTTTTTCGAGGCCAGCATCTCCACCATCGCCGCGCCGGTGCGTGATCGCACCACGCGAGTGGTGGCGGCTCTTGGTGCGACGATTCCGGCGGCACGGATTGAAACCACGCTGCTCGACCCGATGGTGGAGCAGGTGCGCGAAGCCGCCGCGGAGTTGTCGCGATTGCTGGATTACCGGCCAGGCCTGAGCGGCAGGGTGGCCGGCGCTTGATATCGCCGCATCCACCACAGGCAGGAAGAGAAACATGCAGGACGGCAGCCACATCCAGATTCGGCGCAGTGCGTTTCGATGGCTACGCAGCGTCGCAGGTCTCGCAGGCATCGCGGCGACAACCGTAGTGCTGAGCGCAGGCGCGGCACATGCGGCCTGCACGACAGTGCGCATCGTGGTGCCGTTTCCCGCTGGAGGGCCGGCGGATCAACTGGCTCGCACGGTCTCGCAAGGGTTGCAACCGCGCAAGGGTGTGCCGATCGTCGTGGATAACAAGCCCGGCGCGAACGGCAATATCGGTATCGATGCGGTGCGTCGCGCGGCGGGTGATGGATGTACCTGGCTGGTGGTGCCGGCTGGCAACCTGACGATCAATCCCACGTTATTCCCCGCGCTGTCTTATCAGGTGGCGCGCGATTTCCGGCCAGTCTCGCTGCTGGCCAGTTCGCCCAATGTGCTGGCCGTGCATCCTTCGGTCAAGGCGCGCACCGTGCCTGAACTTGTTGCACTGGCGAAGGAAGCGGATCGCAACAAGTCGCCGCTCGGCTATGCCAGTCCCGGTGTAGGCAGTGGCCTCCATCTCGCTGGCGAACTATTCCGCAACAAGGCCGGCGTGAACATGCTGCACGTCCCGTACAAGGGCACCGCGCAAGCCATGACCGATGTCGCGGGCGGGCAGGTGCCCGTGCTGTTCGGTACGTGGCCGACGCTGGCGCCATTCATCCAGTCTGGCGCGTTGCGTGCGATTGCGGTCACGCAGTCGAAGCGTTCGCCGGCTGCGCCCGATGTGCCATCCATGGCGGAGCAGGGCATGCCCGGTATCGACGTCAGTTCCTGGTATGCGTTGCTCGTGCCGTCGGCCACGCCGAAGCCGATGGCCGATGCATTGTCCGTCGAGATCCAGACGCTGTTCGGTTCGGCAACCGTACGCAGTGATCTGCAGCGTCAGGGGCTGGAGCCCGTGGCGAGTACTCCCGAAGCGTTGGCCGCACGCATCCGCGAAGACACCGCGGCGTGGACCACGCTGATCCGCACGTACCACATCACGGCGGAATAGCCTCGGCGCCTGGTCAGGCGCACCCATCGCATTCATCTCTTACTCACCAGTGCTGTATCTGGTCGCACCCATGCCGTGCAGGGGGGCGTGCGGCCGTTTTTTTCCTGCACATACGGGGCAACCATGGACTTTGTGTTGAACGGAAAGACGACCCGCTTCGACGGCGACGGCGATACGCCGCTGCTGTGGGTGATTCGAGACGATGCCGGGTTGACCGGCACCAAGTACGGATGCGGCATTGGCGCATGCGGCGCCTGTACCGTGCATGTGGATGGCAATGCGCAGCGGTCCTGTGTCACGCCGGTCTCGACCGTGGCGGGACGCAACGTGACGACGATTGAAGGGCTATCGCCCGATCGGTCGAGCAAGGTCCAGAAGGCGTGGATCGCCAAGGACGTGCCGCAGTGCGGCTACTGCCAGTCGGGCATGGTGATGGCGGTCACGGCATTGCTCAAGCAGAACCCGCATCCCACTGACCGCGACATCGATGCCGCAGTCAGCAACCTGTGCCGCTGCGCCACCTATCACCGCATCCGGGAGGCCGTCCATGCTGCAGCAAAGTGAACATGCCGTGAATGTGTCGCGTCGTGGCTTCCTGAAAGGCAGCGCGGCGCTGGCCGGTGCACTGTGCATTCCGCTGCCGGTACTCGCATCGGGGCGAACCGTCGATAGCGGTCCGCATGGCACGAACGAAATCACGGACTGGATCTGGATCGAGCCGAACGGCAAGATCACGCTCGGTCTGTCGCAATGCGAATGCGGGCAGGGCGTCTACACGGGGATGCCGCAGATACTGGCCGACGAACTCGACGCGGACTGGGAGAACATCACCGTGACCTTCGTCACCGGACGCGATGCGTATCGCACCGGCGCCGCCTACGAGGAACCGCAGCAGTTTGTTGGCGCATCGATGTCGGCCACGCTGTTCTATCAGCGGTTGCGTATCGCTGGCGCACAGGCGCGTGAAGTGCTGACGATCGCAGCGGCGAAGCAGTTGCATGTGCGACCCGGCCAGTGCTACACGGAGAAAGGCCGCGTGTTTCACGGCGCCACCGGGCGGTCGATCGGTTATGGCGAACTGGCCGAAGCGGCGGCGAAACTTCCACTCAATCCGACGCCGCGCCTCAAGGCCGAAGCCGACCACAAGCTGATCGGAAAGAATCTGCTGCGGCTCGATACACCGGCCAAGGTCGATGGCTCGGCAGAGTTCGGCATCGACGTGCGCGTGCCCGGCATGCTCTACGGCGCATTGAAGATGCCGCCCACCGTGACCGGCAAGGTCACGGGCATTCGCAATGCCGATGTGGTGAAGGCCATGCCCGGTGTGCAGGCCGTGGTGCAGGCGCCGGATGCGGCCATCGTGGTGGCAACGAGCTACTGGCTGGCGAAGAAGGGTGCGGATGCACTGGAACTGGAAGTCGATCCCGGTGCGTCGCGCGATCTCGACAGCGACAAGATCATGGCCGCACGCGTGGCCGCGCTCGGTGCGCCCGAGGCCGTGGTCGCCACGACACTCGGCGAACCCGATGCCGTCCTGGCGGCGGGCGGCAAGCGCGTGGAAGCGGACTATCACACGCCATACATCGTGCATGCCACGATGGAATCGGTGAACGCCACCGTCCATGTGCGCGACGATGCCATCGAGGTATGGGGTCCGATCCAGGGGCAGGATTTTGTGCGTAATGCTCTGGGCAAGCTGTACCAGCGCAAGCCCGAAACGATCATCGTCCACACAACGTTTCTCGGCGGCAGCTTCGGTCGCAAGTTCCTGCCGGATTTTGTGGTGCATGCCGCGCGGGCATCGGCAGCGGTGGGCAAGCCCGTCAAGGTGATTCGCTCGCGCGAAGACGATATCCGCCATGGCTTCTATCGTCCTGGCGTGTCGGGCCGCTTCCGCGCGGTGCTCGACGAGAAGGGCATGCCGAAGGCGATGCATGCGCGGCTGACCGGGCAATCGCTGTACGGCGTCATCAAGGCCGAGCGCATGGCGCAGCACGGCGGCTGGGACGAGACGATGCTGGAGGCGATCTACGATTGCGTCTATCGCGTGCCGAACCTCAAGGTCGATATGATCGACGTGAAGCAGCCGATTCCGGTCAGCTTCATGCGTAGTGTGGGATCGACGTCGAGCATTTTCATGCTGGAGAGTTTCGTCAACGAGATGGCCGACGCGGCGGGCATGGACCCGTATCGCTATCGCCGCGCGCTGCTCGCGCATAACCCGCTGGCCGTGCGTACGCTCGATGCGGCGGCCAAGGCGGCGAACTGGGATCGCAAACCTGCACCGGGCGTGACGCGCGGCTTCACGTTCAATCTCTACACGGGACGCGGCGAGGCATTCCAGACCTACGTGGCGATGGCGCTGGAACTGGAGCGTGCTGGCAAGGCATTCAAGGTGCGGCGCGTGGTGTGCGCGGTGGAGTGCGGACGCTCGATCAATCCGAATCTGATCCGCGCCAATATCGAGGGCGGCATCGGATTTGCGCTGACCAACACGCTCAAGAGCGAAATCACGTTCAAGGGCGGCGTGGTGCAGCAGAGCAATTTCCACGACTACCCGCTGCTGCAGTTGTCGGAGATGCCAAAGATCGAGACGGTGATCGTGGAGAGTGATCGTCCGCCGCAAGGGTGTGGCGAGGTGTCGTTAGGGCCAACGGCGCCGGCTGTGGCGCATGCGTTGTATCAGGCGACGAAGAAGCGGAGAAGGGCGATGCCGATGGGGTTGGAGGGGTAAGCAGCTTTTGCTCGACCACTTGTTTGCTCCCCTCTCCCGCGAGCGGTGTATAGCCCGGACACATAGGTAACACCTGTTCGGAGACATGGGTAACACATCTAGACTGGCTGGCAGTGTCTTTTGGGAGACCTGCCATGCCGTGGAAGGAAGTGTCA